>JANQMC010000034.1 GCA_028280305.1 Pelagibius sp.
CGATCGGCATAGGCCATCTGAACCCACTCGGTCGTTGGCCCGCGATACGTCGTCAACAGCCGGGCTTCGACATTGTCGCGATGGAACTTCCAGCAGGCATCATGGTCGACCCGTTGCAGCCGTAGGTCGACGGATTCGCTGCGGGCAATTTCAGCGAACCTGCGAACTAGGTCATCAATGTCTTCGACGAGCAGGTCACGCATGTCACAAGCGGGCATATCACAGGCGTCGAGCAACGGATCGATCGCGCGGCGAAGGTCGCGAGGCTCAACGAGGATTCGAAAATCGGGAAGAGTCGCGGCATCCAATCGGTCGAGCCAGTCCTGGAAACGCTTCGGGAAGTCGCGCTGCCAGATCACGAGTTCCGTACCGGGCTTCTTGATGGCGGCGAGGCCGGCTGACGTCGCGCAGGTCTCAATGCCCGTCATTAGTGTAGCGGACTGCCCAGGTGTACCGGATGCCCGGGGCTTCATGTCAGATAGGGTCAACACGCCATGGTCCTCAATTCAGTCCCGCCGCCCGTGCCTGCGTCGCCTTAGGTCACCGGCAAGGTCACACGACACATAAAATGACGTCATCGACCTACGGGAGCGGGTGGTCAGGCGATCTGGAGCATATCCTGGTGAAAGCGTTCAGCTGCCTTCGCTGAGGCAGTTGCGCAGCGCTTCGGCGTTGCCGCGCATCAGTTCGAAATAGAGTTCCGGGCCGTCTTCCAGCGCCGCGCCCAAAGGATCAAGGCTGCCGGTTCGGGCTTCGGTTCCTTCCGCCACCACACTGACCAGCCGAGGCTCGAACTGCGGTTCACTGAAGATACAGCGCGCGCCCAGCTCCGTGATCTTGCTCCGGATCTCGCTCAGCCGCGCGGCGCCAGGCTGGCGTTCCGGACTGACGGTGATGGAGCCGACCGTGTTCAGGCCGAAGCGACGTTCCATGTATTGATAAGCGTCATGGAAAACAACGAAAGGTTTGTCTTTCACGCTTTCCAGGCCGGCAGCCATCTCGGTGTTCAGTTGGTCGAGCTGGCGTTCCATGAAGCGGCTGTTGGCCAAATAGATGCCGCTGTTATCCGGATCGGCCTCGGTCAGCGCCTTTGCCACTGCAGCGACCATGGCTTTGGCGTTCTCCGGGTCGAGCCAGATATGCATGTCGTTTTCGCCATGCGCATGATCGTCGTGCCCATGTTCTTCATGCGCATGTTCCTCGTGAGCGTGCTTATCATGATCATGTTCGTCGTGGGCATGTTCCTCGTGAGCGTGCTTATCATGATCATGTTCGTCGTGGGCATGCTCCCCGTGATCGTGCTTGTCATGATCATGTTCGTCGTGGGCATGTTCATCGTGAGCATGCTTGTCATGGTCATGTTCGTCGTGAGCATGTTCCTCATGGTCATGCTCATCATGAGCGTGACCATGGTCTGAATGTTCTTCGTGCCCGTGGTCGCCCCAGGGACCACCCTCCCGGAAGGGGAGCAGATCAACGCCCGGTGCTTCGGCAAGAGAGAGGACCTTTGCGCCGTCGGCTAAGCTCCTTATTGAGTCTTCCAGAAAGACCTCCAGCTCGTCGCCCACCCAGAAGACAAGCTTCGCCCTTTCCAGGGCCGCGGCATCAGAGGGTTTCAGCGCATAGCTATGTGGCGACCCGCCCGCCTTGACGATCAAATGCGGCTCTCCAACGCCCTTCATGATACCCGCGACTAGGGAGTGGACCGGCTTGATGCTGGTGACTACAACGGGGGTCTCGGCAGCGGCTGTCAGCGGATTGAGCGTCCAGAGCGCGGTGGTGAAAGCCAGGGCGAGAGCTGATTTGCGCACGATGGGGATCCTTGTTGATCTCGGCTATAGGATGTAATGATATAACGTTAGTCTTTTCACCGCGCAACCGGAGTCTTACAAGAGTTCATGGCGAACATGATGGAGCTTGACGACCAGGGGGCGAGCCGGCCTGAAGTCCGTTCGGCAACTGCCGAGGAACCACTCGTGGAGGCCAAGGGGCTGGGTGTGCGCCGTGGCGGGCTCTGGCTTGTGCGTGGCGTCGATCTGACCATTCATCCAGGCGAGATCGTTACCCTGATCGGTCCCAACGGCAGCGGCAAAAGCACGACCGTCAAGGCCTTGTTGGGGATCATGGATACGGCGGAGGGCCGGGTGCAGCGGCGCAACGATCTCCGCATCGGTTATGTACCGCAGAGACTCTCCATCGACCGCACCATGCCGCTCACCGTGCGGCGCCTGATGACCCTGACAGGTCGCCACAGCGGCGCCGAGATCGATACCGCCCTCAGCGACGTCGGTATTGCCCATCTGTCCAGCCGACCGGTGCAGCAACTCTCGGGCGGGGAGTTTCAGCGTGCACTGCTGGCGCGGGCTTTGATACGGCGGCCGCAGCTTCTCGTGCTCGACGAGCCGGTGCAGGGCGTCGATTTTGCCGGCGAGATCGAACTCTATGAACTGATCCACGACATTCGCGAGCGCCTGGGCTGCGCCATTTTGATGATCTCCCACGACCTGCACATCGTCATGGGCCAGACCGACACGGTGATCTGCCTGAACGGTCACGTCTGCTGTTCGGGCACGCCGCAGGTGGTGACCGCCAGCCCGGAATACCGCGCCCTCTTCGGGACGCGGGCGGCTTCGGCGCTGGCGATCTACCGTCACGACCACGATCATGTTCATCTTGCCGACGGCAGCGTGGTGGGGCATGACGATGGTCATGATCATCGTCACGACGGTCATGAACGGAAAGTGAGCAAGGAAGAGTTCGATGCTGGATGATTTCTTCATCCGGGCGCTCGTCGGCGGTATTGGGGTGGCCCTGGTCGCGGGGCCGCTGGGGTGTTTCATCGTGTGGCGGCGTATGGCCTACTTCGGGGATACCATGGCTCACTCCGCTCTGCTGGGCGTTGCTCTGGCGTTGTTCCTGGAGGTCAACGTGATCCTTGGGGTCTTCGCCATTGCCGCCGCCGCCGCCCTGGCGCTGGTTCTGCTGCAGCGCCAGGCGGTTTTGCCGACCGATGCATTGCTTGGCATTCTGTCTCACTCCACGCTGGCGCTGGGCCTGGTGCTGGTTTCCTTCATGGCTTGGCTTCGGATTGATCTGCTGAGCTACCTCTTCGGCGACCTGCTGGCTGTTTCGATTCTCGACATTGCGCTGATCTACGGCGGCGGCTTCGCCGTGCTCTGCCTGCTGGCGATAATCTGGCGGCCGCTGCTGGCCGGCACGGTGAGTGAGGAACTGGCCGCGGCGGAAGCCCTGAACCCGGAGCGGGCGCGGCTGATCTTCATGATCCTGATGGCGGCGGTGATTGCCATCGCGATGAAGATCGTCGGCATCCTGCTGATCACCTCTCTTCTGATCATTCCGGCGGCCACGGCGCGGCGTTTCGCCGGCGCGCCGGAATCCATGGCGCTCACAGCCGCCGGCTTGGGCGCCCTCGCCGTGATAATGGGCCTCTTCGGGTCGCTTCACTTCGACACGCCGTCTGGCCCATCGGTTGTCGTTGCCGCCCTCGTCATCTTTCTGCTCTCGCTCCTGAGCCAGAGTTTCAGATGGCGCGGCCGGGAAATCGAGAGGTTGCCATGACCGGCCGCAAACTGACCCGCAACCAGCAGTTGGTGCTTGATCGCCTGACCAGCAGCAGTGCCGCCCTGACGGCCTACGATCTTTTGGATCAGTTGCGTGACGAGGGCCTGCGCGCACCAGTTCAGGTCTACCGTGCGCTGGAGACTCTCGGACAGCAGGGCCTGATCCATCGCATCGAAAGCCTCAATGCCTTCATCGCCTGCTGCTCTCATGATCATCAAGCGGCCGCGGGCTTTGCCATTTGCGACGACTGCGGTGAGGTTACCGAATTCTCCTTTCCCGCGAGCGAGAAAGGGCTGAAGTCGGTTGCGGGTGCAAACGGCTTCGAGACCAGTCACATGACCGTGGAACTGCATGGCCGATGTGCCGCCTGCGCCGCAGGCTGAGGCCTTCGGCCCGGCGATTGCTGCGCGAATCTGTACCGAATTTTGAACCCCTGCGGTGCAGATTACGACCAGAAGATAGCCTTATCTTTCCTTTGTCGGTAAGCCGGCGGCGCGTTATGGCGCCGTTCGCTAGTCGGGCCAAGGCATCACGTTGCTGGAGAGGCATCCTATGCTTGGTATTGTGATCGCGATGCTTTTGTCGCTGGGCTCGGTCGCCTTGATGCTCGGCGCCGTCATTCACAACCGGATCGACCCGACCTATGCCACGGCCCTGACCCTTCCGCTGGCCAACGCCCTGGCTTTGACAGCCGCCGTTCTCGGCCTGGTTATCGCTGTGGTCGTCTATCGGAAGGACAGAGAGTCGGTCCTGGCGAAACGATCGATGATCTTCGCTCTCGTTTGTGCGGTGACTTTGGCGGTCCTCTTGCCGCTTTCGAACATGGGTTATCTGAGCCGGGTCGCGTGAACCGTGCTTCGCGGTGTGTTCTGCGCCGTCACCGGGGCCGCATTTCTCCTCTCCGCAGCAGGGGCAGTCCTTGCTGAAGACCGCAGCTCCGAACCTCCCCACGGGCTGACGACGTTTGAGCCGGTGACGCTGGCCTTTCGGCCGGGCGATTCCAAAACACTCCTGGTCGTCAATAAAAGCGGCCGCATCGACATCTTGGACATCGCCGACCCTGAAAGCCCCGTTGTGCTTCGCTCGCTTGAGGCCAAGGCGACCGCCGCCGCCTTCAGCCCCGACGGCAATCGTATCGTCTCAGGCGGGAGGGACGGAACCCTTCGCCTTTGGGCACTTGAGGGCCGTCCGGTCGCGACGCCGTTTCGTGGCCACGAAGGCAGGGTTTTCAGCGTTGCGTTCAGTCCCAAAGGCGACCGCGTTGCCTCCGGCGGTGAAGACGGTACGGTTCGCCTCTGGCCTCTGGAAGGAGCGCCGGCCACCGCGCCCTTCCGGGGGCACAAGGGCTGGGTCTACAGCCTCGCCTTCAGCCCGGATGGAAACCGTATCGCCTCGGGTGGCACGGATGGCACCGTCCGTCTCTGGACTCTTGAGGGCGAGCACGCCGGTCAACCATTTCAGGGGCACCGTGGCGGGGTCAACAGTCTCGCCTTCAACCCCGCAGGTGATCGAATCGTCTCCGGCGGCAGCGATGCCACGATCCGCCTCTGGACCCTTGAGGGCCAACCTGCGGCGGAACCGTTCCTTGGGCATAGAGGAGGAATCAACAGCGTCGCCTTCAGTCCTGACGGCGATCACGTCATTTCCGGCGGCCGGGACGATACGATCCGTCTCTGGACGCTTGAAGGCACCCCCGCCGCTCCGGCTTTCGAGGGCCACGCGCTTGGGGTCAACAGTGTCGCCTTCGTCCCCGGCGGCGATCTCGTGGTCTCCGGCAGTTTTGACCAGACCCTGCGCTTCTGGACACATCAGGGTGAGGCGGCGGCGTCACCCTTTCGGGGATATCAGGAGCGGTTGCCATAGCGACTTCATCGCTTGCAGCATCACTGCGTCGCCACCTCTCCTTCGTCGCCGAGATAGCCGGCCCAGGCGAACCAATAGGCGATGTGGCCGGGCAGACGGGCCAATTGCGCGCCGTCGGGGCCGATGAGGGCCTCTTCGGTAACCTTCCAGACGGCTTCGCCGGCGCGTAGTTCACTCAGGTCTTCGCTCTGTTCAAAGGTCTGTCCGTTGCGGCGGTAGGCGCGCACCGTGCGTGTTGCGGTGTCACCGATCAGAACCAGATCGAGAATGCCGGCTGTGTCATTGATCACCTTGCCTCCGGCGAAGCGGGTCAGCGGCCAGGCTTTTTCGGTGCCGCTGGATCGCAGCGCGAAGACGTAATCCTTTGCCTGCAGCTCTTCCTTTTTCACCAGCGCCGGGAACATCAGGTCGGGGCTGGAGAAGTAGCTGCCGTAAGGGGCGCCGGGGCGGTAGTCGCGCAAATGCCCGGTCTCGATGGACAACACCTTGGTGTCCGGGTTGGCTTCGCGCCAGGCCTGCCAGGTGGTGATGGCGACGGGCCGGGTCTTCAGTTCGATGCCGGAGCCGGTCAGCGGCCCGACCACTGGTTTGCCGGTGAACTGATTCCACAGCGAGTGGGTCTCGTGATCGTACATCAGCTTGTTGGAGCGATAGAGGAATCCGGAGGACCCGAAGATCAGGGGCGCGGCACGCCCTTCGATTTCGGTCTCGAAGAGAATGCCGGAACCGCAGAGTGTGCAGTACGCGAGACTGACCGGGACGCCGCCGACGACATCGTTGAACATCTCGTGCCAATCCATGATGCGCAATGGATAGGCCCGGGTGTCGCCATTGATCTTCACGCCGAAAACCAGTTCGTCGTCGGTCAGATAACCGGCGGACTCCGTGCCGACCAGGTCCGGATTTGTGAGCGCGGGGATGCCGTCCTTGATCACGCCGCCCCAGACGATCTCTTCCAGACGGATGTCGTGCGCGACGCCGGGTTGCAGGAAGAGACCGAAGTTCAGGTCGATGCGCTGGAAGACGATGGATTTGAAAGCATCGAAGCCTTCGAAGGGTTCGATCTCTGGATGGGCCTCCTGCCAGAGCATCCACTCGTGCCAGGAATCGGCGTTTTCTTCGCCGGTCAGTTCAATGAGGGCTTTTTCAATCTGCGGCACGGCGCCCAGGAAACGGCGGGCCTGAATCAGGGATGCAATCGCGTCTTTGCGGCCGCTTTGACGGATTTCCTCGATGGCTTCGAGCTGTAGGTCCTTGTTGCCGGAAAACAGCGCCAGACTGCGCCGCAGCATATCTTCATCCAGTTCGATTCCGGCTTCGCCCGGTTGGGCCCCGGCTTCGCCAGATTGGGCCTCGGCTTCGCCCGGCAATCCGGTGGTGAGAAAAATGCTGAATGCTAGGAACAGGACCAGAAAAGCAGGGCGGCGCAGGCGCATTGTTAGGCCTTTCTCTAAGAAAAAAGTCTCGAAGAGAGAAATGCGGCCTCAGCGGCCTCTGGGCGATTCACACTTGAACACAGTCTCTTGAGCTTTTGAATCAACGGCTTGTGCTGGTTTTGGGGATTGCCGGGCGACAAAAAGGGCAAAATCCGGGCAGTTTGAGGCGAAACCTGTGACAAAGAGCACAACGGTTTCGCCGCCGCGTCCCTATATACCCTGTCATGGAACACAGAATGCAGCGGACGAGAGCCATGTCTGGACAGATGAACGAAACGGCGACGCGGGTCTCAGTGGATCACTTCCTGGCCGGCCTGGCCTTCTGGGCCGCCCTGATGGTTGTTGTCGCCGTTTTCTGAGCTTCTCCGGGGGCGGCTGTTTTAGCGCGTTGATCGGCTGACAGCGGCCGTTCCGGCATTACAGACATTCACATTGAGCGCTTACCCGCTCCGTCATAGCGCCAGAGGCGTTCGCGGGGCAGGGGGCCTTTATTGCGCTGGCCGGATTGCATCTCCTCCCAGGCGTGGGCCAGGATGCCGACCGAACGGGACAGACAAAAGAGGCCGCGGGCCAGCGGTGCCGGGAACCCCAGTTCGCCATAGATCACCGCCGTCGCGCCGTCGATATTCATCGGGATGTTCTTGCCTTTGCGGGCAGCGAGGGTTGCTTCAACACAGCGGGCAATAGCGGCGAAACGGCCGCTCACCACATCCTTCTCGGCGTATTGGTCGACCAGTGCCAAGAGGCGCGGCGCCCGGGGGTCGACCGGGTGAAAACGGTGCCCGAAGCCGGGAAGATAGCGTCCGCCCGACGCGGTGAAGCGGTCGAGCGCCTCTGTGGTGGCGCTCTTCATCTCAGCGCCATCGTCCATCAGTCCGTCGATTTCCTGATAGAAGGCAAGGGCCTGTTCGCCGGTCCCGCCATGGACGTCGCCCAGTGCATTGACGCCGGATGCCATGGCGTTGTTGAGGCCGACGCCGCAGGTCGCGGCCATGCGGGCGATGGCGATGGAGGGGGCCTGGGGCCCGTGATCGACGGCGGACATCAGGGCCGTGTCCAGCAGGGCCGCTTCGTCCTCGCTTGGCAACTCACCGCGCAGCAGCAGCCAGAGGGTTTGCGCGAAGCTGGCCTGACCGATCAGCTCCTCGATGGGGTAGCCGCGGTAACGGATCACGCCGGGCTCCATCTCGATGATCGACGTCGACCACCAGGCCGCCTCGGCCTGCTCTTCGGTTTCCTTGGTCATACAACGCTCTCCTCGGCCAGCGTTTCGATCTCGGTCTCGGAAAGGCCGAGCTCGGAAAGGATTTCGGCGGTATGCGCGCCAAGCTGCGGCGGTGGCTGGTGGACAGACGGGGCCGCGCCGTTCACCTTGAAGCCGGTCCGCACCACCCGGACAGCCCGCCCCACCCCCGGCACATCATCGAAGACCGCAACCATGCCGCGGTCGCGGACCTGCGGCTCGGTCAACGCTTCGGGGACCGTCAGGACGCGCCCTGCCGGGACGCCCTGATCGTTCAGCGCTTGCTGCCAATCGGCGGCGCTTCGGGAATTCAGCGCTTCTTCCAGGATGACTTTCAGTTCCCCGCGGCGGGTGAGGCGTTCCTGTCTTGTCGCAAAGCGCGGGTCCGCGGCGAGTTCGCCGCGGCCAACCACCCGGCAGACAGCCTCGAACTGCTCCTGCTTGTTGGCGGCAATGTTCAGCAGGCCGTCACCAGTGCGGAAGGTGCCGGAGGGGCTGGCGGTCATGTTCTCGTTGCCCATGGCTGCGGGGGGGCGGCCAGCGATGAGGAAGTTGGAGACCACCCAGCCCATGGTGGCCAGGGTCGCCTCCAGCATAGAGACATCAATGAAGCAGGCCTCCCGCTTGGCCCCTCCGCGACGCGCCAGGGTGGCTGCGATGGCGAAGGCGGCGGTCATCCCGCCGATGGTGTCGGCGACGGGATAGCCGACGCGGTAGGGGGCGGTTTCCGCATCGCCGGTGATCGACATCACGCCGGACATGCCCTGGATGATCTGGTCATAGGCCGGCAGGTCGCTCAGCGGGCCCTCCTGGCCGAAACCGGAGATGGCGCAATAGACGAGATCCGGCCGGTCCTGTTTCAGCGTGTCGAAACCGAGACCGAGGCGATCCATGACACCGGGCCGGAAGTTCTCCACCACCACCTCGGCGCTTGCCACCAGACGGCGGAACAGCGCTTTACCCTTTTTGTTTTTTAGGTTGAGGGTGAGAGAACGCTTGCCGGCATTCTGCGCCAGAAAAGAGACGCCCATGAGCCCGGCGTTGAGATCGGCATCGGCCCCCAGCTGACGGGCGAGATCGCCGCTGCCGGGCACCTCCACCTTGATCACCTCCGCCCCCATATGGGCCAGCTGATGACAACAGAACGGTCCGGCCAGGACATTGGTCAGGTCCAGTACCCGGATTCCTTTGAGGCAAGTCTGCATGGGTCGGATTTCCTCGGCCTTTCGCAGGAGATGTTTGCGCTATATGTTCTCTATGACGCAACGAAAAATCCATTTAGTATCAGATTCGTTCTGTCTGTCAGAATTTTGGAGAGAACATGGCGGATGACCGGGTCGCGGCGGTCGAGCGGGCCCTGACCATCCTGGAGGCTTTTGCCGAGGGCGCCGGTGAGTTATCGCTGGCTGAGCTGGCGGCACGGACGGGGTTTTACAAGAGCACCATTCTGCGTCTGATCGCGTCGCTGGAGCGTTTCGGCTACATCCTGCGCACGCCGGCTGGGCGCTACCGGCTGGGCCCCAGTCTCGCCCGGCTCGGTGTTCTCTACCGCGACGAAAGAAATCTGGAGCCGATCCTGCGTCCCGCGCTGCGGCGGCTCCGCGACGACAGCGGCGAGACGGCGTCGTTCTATGTCGGCAGCGGATTGACCCGGACCTGCCTCTATCGGGAGAACTCGGTTCGCGAGCTGCGCCATCACCTGGAGGAAGGCGCCCGCCTGCCGCTGGCGCTGGGCGCCGCCGGCAAGGTGCTGAGGGCCTACGCAGATGAAGCGGACGAAACACTGCGCCGGGTGCGGCGCGACGGCTATGCTTTGTCGTTGGGGGAGCGCGACCCCAACATTGCCGCTGTTGCGGTCCCGTTGCTTGATGGCACCGGGCGGTTGTTGGGGGCGCTGTGTCTTTCCGGGCTGGCGGCGCAGTTCACCCTCGGCCACCAGCGCCGCTGCCGCGATTTGCTGCTGGAGGCGGCAGCGGCGTTGCAGAACACGGTCTAGGCCGCCGCGGGCTCATCCAGCAGTTTCTGGGCGGCGGCATAGTCAAGCTTGCCGCTGCCGAGAAGCGGGATGGAGTCAACCTGGCGAATTTCCCGGGGCAGCATGATCTCGCTGAAGCCGTTGCTGCGGGCTTGGGCGACCAGGGCCTCCAGGGAACAGTCCGCGTCCTCGGTCAGCAGGATGACCTGCTCGCCTTTGCGCGGGTGCGGGGTGGCCAGGGCGACCATGACGACGCCGGGCCAGAGCTCGCCGGCCAGGGCTTCGATAGCGGCCAGGGACACCATCTCGCCGCCGACCTTGGCAAAGCGCTTGGCGCGCCCGCGGATGGAGAGGAAGCCGTTTTCGTCGATCACCACGATGTCGCCGGTGTCGTGCCAGCCTTCCGCCGGCGGCTCCAGTACGCCGGGGTTCTCGGCGCGTAGATAGCCCATCATCACATTCGGGCCGCGCACATGCAGGCGGCCGCCCTCCTCAATGCCCGGTACCGGGTCGATGCGCAGGGTCATCCCCGGCAGCAGGCGTCCGACACTGCCGGCGCGGTTCTTCATCGGCGTATTGACCGCCAGAACCGGGGCGGTTTCGGTGACGCCGTAGCCCTCCAGCACCCGCACGCCGAATTTCTCGGCCCAGGTGCTGCGGGTTTCCGGGCGTAGCCGTTCGGCGCCGGCAAAGACCATGCGCAGACTGTAGAAGTCATAGGCATGGGCCATGCGGGCATAGCCGCTGAGGAAGGTGTCGGTGCCGAACATGATGGTGGCGTTGGTGTCGTAGGCGACCTCCGGCACGATGCGGTAATGCAGCGGCGAGGGATAGAGGAAGGTTTTCACGCCGGAGAGCAGCGGCAGCAGCGTGCCTGCCGTCAGGCCGAAGGAATGGAACATCGGCAAGGCGTTCAGCACCGTGTCCTCGTGGCTGAAGTCGACCATGGCGGAAACCTGGTAGCGGTTGGCCTGTATGTTCACGTGGCTCAGCACGACACCCTTGGGCAGGCCCTCGGATCCGGAGGTGAACAGCACCACCGCCTCGTCCTTTGGGTCGACCTTGTGCAGACCCTGCAGGCGCAGGGCGGCGCGCGGGAAGCGTGCCTTTACCATGGCCGACAGCTTGGCGAAGAGGCCGATCTTGGGACGCAGGTCCTCCAGATAGATGATCTTCGCTTCTTTGCCGATCTCCTCGATCAGCGGTTCCAGCTTGCCCAGCCCGACGAAGCGTCGGGAGGTGATGACGGTCTTGATCTCCGCTGCCGTCAGGGCTGCGCGGATGGCGGCGGCGCCGGCGGTGAAATTCAGCATCGCCGGGGTCTTGCCGCAGGCATGGCAGGCGAAGAAGCTGACCACTGCGGCGTTGGCGTTGGGCAACAGCAGGCCGAGGCGTTTCTCGCCGCTGGCGGCCGCCTTGAACTTTGCACCGAGAGCGAAGGCGCCGGTGAGAATCCGGCTGTAGCCGATGGGGTTGCGCTCGATGTCTTCCAGCACCGGGCGTTTGCCGTGCAGGCTGCGGGCATCGATGAGGCCCTGGATCAGCGTTCTTTCCCGCGGGCTGGTTTCGAACACCATCTCCGTCATGATGTCGTGCAGGCGGGCGCCGGCATGGGCGCGCCCGGCCCGGCCGCGCAGGTGTTCCGGCACCTCGATGGATCGCGCCGGCAGCACCGTCAGCGTAATCTTCGGCAGGAGCTGGCGGCGCAGTTTGCCTTTCAGACGGGAGAACAGCGTGTGCTGCGCGCCCTCGATACGCAGCGGGATGATCGGCGCTTCGGCGCGGGCGGCGATCATCGCCGGTCCGTCGTAGATCTTCATCAGCGCGCCGGTCACCGTCAGGCGGCCCTCGGGAAAGATCACCAGGCGGCGTTTCTCCTCCTTCACCAGCTTCACCATGGTGCGCACGCTCAAGGGACTGGTGGGGTCGACCGGAATCAGGTCGAAGAAGAGGAAGGCTGGGCGGATCCACCATTTCTTGGCGACGAAGGCGTTGATGGCGAAGGCCGGCCTGCCGGGCAGCAGGCAGCCCAGCAGAACCGCATCCAGGTAGGAACTGTGATTGGCCACCACCACGGCGGGGCTGCGTCCGTCGCCGTAATTATCCGGATTGATCACGCGGGCGGCGAAGAAGCGGCGCAGCAGGGTGGCGCCGATCGCTTTGATCACCTCGTCGGGGATCAGCTTCACGACATAGACGGCAACCAACAGGTTGGCGAGACCTAGCCAGAACATCAGGGTTTCCACCTTGATGCCGAGTGCCAGCAGCAGGGTGGTGAGGCCCAGCAGAGCGACCATCACCAGGCCGTTCAGGATGTTGTTGCCGGCAATGGCGGAAGAGCGTGTCTGCAGGCGGGAGCGGGCCTGCAGCAGCGTATAGAGCGGGACCGTGAAGATACCGCCGAAGGCAGCCAGGCCGATCATGTCCAGGGTGATGCGCAGCCCGGGCCAGGAGGAGAAGAAGGCGGCCATGCCGGTTTCCGTGGTGGTGGCGACCAGGTCGCTGTAGGCCGTCACCGCAAAGGAGAGATCGATCAGGCAGAGCGCCATGCCGAGGGCGCCGAGCGGCACATGGCGCGCCGAGACCTGGTCCTTCAGCAAGGCGGTTACCGCCGCCGTGCCGGCGGCGATGCCGAGGACGAAGCTGCCGATCAGGGCATTGGCGACATTGGCTGAGACGTTGAGGTCGCGCTTGGCGACGTCGGGAAAGATCGAAATGACGATCAGGCCGACGGCCCAGAACCAGGAGATGCCGACGGCGGAGCGCAGCAGCGTCATCCGCTGGCTCACGACGCCAAGGGCGTTCAGGGCGTTTTTCAGGGGCGCGAAGGTATAGGGGGCGGCATCTACCGCCGCCGGCGCAGCGGGCACCAGGCGGGCGATCAGATAGCCGGCGACCGAGAGCGCCAGCAGGCTGCCGATCACCACGTCGATCATCCCGTGGGCCGCCAGAAAGCCGCCGAAAAGCGTGCCGGCGAGGATCGCGACAAAGGTTGAGGTCTCGATGAGAGCATTGGCCCGCACCAGATGGTCTTCCGGCAAGTGCTGGGGCAGAATGGCGTACTTCGCCGGGCCGAAGAAGGCGGACTGGGTCGCATAGGCGAACATCGCCAGCAGGACCAGTGCGGACTGGCCGGTGATCAACGCGGCACCGGCGAGCAGGGCGAGGGGAATCTCGATCATCCGGGTGATGCGGACGATCTTTGCCTTGTCGCTGGCATCGGCAAGCCGCCCGGCACTGCCGGAAAACAGCAGCAGGGGCACGACATAGGCCCCCGTGCCGATCATCAGCGAAACGCCCGGCGGTGCCCCGAAGAGCGAGAGGCCCTGAAAGGCGACCAGGAAAGCAAAGGCGCTCTTCAGCACGTTGTCGGTGAAGGCGCCAAAGGCCTGGACGCAGAAAAGCGGCAGAAACCGGCGGCCGCGTAAAATCGACTGAGACATGATCATTCCCCTATTTTCCACGGCCCCCTGTTGTCCACAGAGGTGGCCAGCTTGCGGCTGGCCAAGTCTGGGTCCCTGTTTGAACAACGCAGGTTCAAAATTGAACGTTGTTCATTTATCTGTGCATTAATTGAACGTTGTTCAATAAGAAAATTCCGCGACGCTGTGTTCAGGCTTAACGCAGCCGCAGCTACAGGGAGGTTATTTTCTATTTTGTATACAAAGTAATTTTCAGATCGCGTGAAACCGATCGTGTTTGCACAAGTGATCCGGGCTTTCTTGACAGTGAAATTTTATGTTGCATACTAAACAAAAAACAAAGCGTTCTGGGATCGGGGAGTTCGGCAGGTGGGGTGTTACCTTCGCCCGCAGCGGCTTGAAGAAGCGGTCGGCGCCTTGGCGGACGGCGGCTACACCGTGCTGGCCGGTGGCACCGATTTTTATCCCGCCCGGGTGGGCCGTGCCCCGGACGAGGCGGTCCTCGATATCACGGCCCTCGATGATCTGCGCGGCATTGCCGAGCTTGGCGACAGTTACCGCATCGGCGCGCTGACGACTTGGAGCGAGGTGATCGCCGCATCGCTGCCGCCGATGTTCGACGGGCTGAAACTGGCGGCGCGGGAAGTGGGCGGCGTGCAGATCCAGAACGCCGGCACGCTCTGCGGCAATCTTTGCAATGCTTCGCCCGCTGCGGATGGCGTGCCGCCCCTGCTGACCCTGGCGGCGGAGGTTGAACTGCAGTCGCAGACCGGCAGCCGGCGCCTGCCTCTGGCGGATTTTGTTCTCGGCAATCGCCGGACCGCGCGGCGGCCTGATGAACTGGTGACGGCGGTCTACCTTCCGAAGCCGGCGGGCGACGTCTGCAGCGACTTCGTGAAGCTCGGCGCCCGGACATACCTGGTGATTTCGATCGTCATGGTGGCGAGCCTGCTGGAGCGGGACGCTGACGGGCGGATCACCGCGGCGCGCCTCGCCGTCGGTTCCTGTGCGGCGCAGGCGCAGCGCCTTCCGGCTTTGGAGCAGGCCTTGCTTGGCAAGCCGCTCGACAATGCGCTGCCCGGTTTGGTGGATGCTGTGCACCTGCAACCCTTGTCGCCCATCGACGATGTGCGCGGCAGCGCCGAATACCGGATGGAGGCGGCGGCGCAGCTCCTGCGGCGCAGCCTGGAACGCCTTGCCGGAACGTCGCCAGGCGGTGCGCCATGAGGGACGGCGAGATCACGGCGGCAACGGTCGCGTTCTCGGTGAACGGGCAGGCGGTCCGCCTGGAGGTCGATCCGCGCGCACGCCTCAGTGATGCTCTGCGCGACCGTCTGGGCCTGACCGGGACCAAGGTGGGCTGCAACGCCGGCGACTGCGGCGCCTGCACGGTTCTTGTGGATGGCGAACAGCTCTGTGCCTGCCTGATGCCCTGCGGTCAGGCTTCCGGCAAAGCGGTGACCACGGTCGAAGGGCTTTCTGATCTGCCGTTCATGGCCGAACTGCAGCAAGCCTTCCTCGATCATGGCGCGGCACAGTGCGGTATCTGTACGCCCGGCATGTTGATGGCGGCGGCTTCCCTGCTGCAGGCGACACCGCAGCCGAACAAGCAGCAGGTACAGGATGCCCTGGGCGGCGTTCTCTGCCGCTGCACCGGTTATCAGAAGATCGTCGAGGCGGTTTGTTCTCTTGCCGTTTCAAAAAAAGCCGTCGCCCCGCCGGTTGGCGATGCGGTCGGCGCGCGCATGGTGAAGACCGACGGTGCGGCCAAGGTCGGCGGCGGCGAACTCTACGGCGCCGACAAGGCGCCGGAGGATGCGCTCTGGCTGCGGGTCATCCGCTCGCCTCATGCCAGGGCAACCTTCTCGCTTGGCGATATCGCAGGTCTTGTGAACGATACCCCCGGTTTGACGACCGTTCTGACCGCCGCCGATGTTCCCGGCAACGCCTTTGGAGTCTATCCGACCTTGAAGGACCAGCCGGTGCTGGCGGATGGCGTCGTGCGATACCGGGGCGAGGCGGTTCTGGCCCTGGTCGGCGAGCGCAACGTTCTCTGGTCAATTCCGGAAGACGGCCTGCCGATCACCTGGCAGGTCGAGGCGCCTCTGGATGACTGCTGGCGCGACGTTGCGGAAGGCCGTCAGGTCCATTCGCAGCACAAGGACAATGTTCTGGCCCGTGGCCATGTGAAAAAGGGCGATGCCGAAGCAGCCCTCGCTACGGCCGAAGTGGTCGCGGAGGGCAGCTTCGCCACGCCCTTCATCGAACACGCCTACATTGAGCCGGAAGCCGGCTATGCCCTGCGCCGGGGCGATCAGCTGGAGGTCTGGGTGTCCACCCAGGCGCCCTACATGGACCGCGATGAGACGGCCCTGGTTCTCGGCCTGGAAAAGGAGCAGGTGCGGATCGTGCCCTCCGCCTGCGGCGGCGGCTTCGGCGGTAAGTTGGACATCTCGATACAGCCGCTGGTCGGTCTGGCCGCCTGGCTGCTCGACCGGCCGGTGCGCGGCGAATACAGCCGCCCGGAATCGATGATGTCCTCGACCAAGCGTCATCCTTCGCGCATCACGGCAAAGCTGGGCTGCGGCCGCGACGGCAAGCTGACGGCGCTGAAATTCCACGGCATCTTCGACACCGGCGCCTATGCCTCCTGGGGGCCGACGGTTTCCGACCGGGTGCCGGTGCATTGCAGCGGGCCTTACTTCCTGCCGCACCTGCTGGCGGACTCAGAAGCGCGCTACTCCAACGCACCGCCGTCCGGTGCCTTTCGCGGTTTCGGCGTGCCGCAATCGGCGCTCGCCAACGAAGGCCTGATGGACGAACTGGCCGGGCAGATCGGCATGGACCCCCTGGAGTTCCGCTATCTCAATGCCATCCGTGCGGGACAGGCGACGGCAACCGGCCAGGTGCTGCAGGCCTCGGTCGGTCTCGACCAATGCATCGACGCCCTGCGCCCGTATTGGCAGGCCTGGCGCGGGGCGGCGGAAGACTTTAACGCGGATGGCAGCCGGCTGCGCCGCGGCGTGGGTATCGGCTGCATCTGGTACGGCTGCGGTAACACCTCGATGTCCAATCCTTCGACCATTTCCCTGGGGATCGACCGGCAGGGCAAGGTGACGCTCTATAACGGCGCCGTCGATATCGGCCAGGGCAGCAACACGGTGATGGCCCAGATCGCCGCCGATGCCGCGGGTCTGCCTGCCGGTGTGATCACGGTGGTCATGGGTGACACGGCCTTGACCGCCGATGCCGGCAAGACCTCCGCCTCGCGCCAGACCTTTATCTCCGGCAAGGCCTCGGAGCGTGCCGGGGCCGATCTGCGCCAGCAGATCCTGCGTCTGGCCAATGTCGGGGAGGGCGCGCGCCTGGAACTGAAAGGCAGCCGCATTCTGGTGCACGACGACATTGATGTCCGCAGTATCGCGCTTACCGAACTGCCGCAGGGTGAGAACGGTGATGTGATCCGCGGAACCGGTACCTTCGATCCGCCGACGGCGCCGCTCGACGAAGATGGCCAGGGCGATCCCTATGCGACCTACGGCTTTGCCGCGCAGATGGCCGAGGTCGAGGTCGATGTCGAACTGGGCACCATCAAGGTCCTGCGCATGGTGGCCGCCCATGACGTCGGCAAGGCGATCAATCCGACCCTGGTTGAAGGGCAGATTCACGGCGGGATCGCCCAGGGCCTGGGCCTGGCCTTAATGGAGGAATACCTGCCCGGTCGCACCGAGAACCTGCACGACTATCTGATCCCAACCTTTGGCGACATGCCGGAGATCACCTCGATCCTGATCGAGGACCCGGAACCGCTGGGCCCTTTCGGCGCCAAGGGTGTTGGCGAGCATTCGCTGATCGCTACGGCCCCGGCGATTTTCGGCGGCGTCCATCAGGCAACCGGCGTGCGGCTGCGCGAGACCCCGGCGACACCGGACCGGGTGCGCGCGGCCCTGCGCGAAGCCGGATTTTAGTGAGCGAGCAGTTATGAGCGAAGCCGAAAGCACGACAGGAACAAGGCGCAGCGACCGCGACGACATCGTGGTCTGTGACGCCTGCCCAGTGCTCTGCCGCATCAGGCCGGACAAGACCGGTGCCTGCGGCCGCTACGGCAATCTCGATAACGCCCTGGTACGCATGGACCCCATCATACTGGCGCGCCAGGCGGCTGAGCGCGACGAAGAGATGGTGCCCTTCCTGGCCAACCCGGCGGCGGGGGCGGAGTGGGACGGCAGTCTGGTGTCGGGGGGCGAAGCCTTCGTCACCGGTATCGGCGCCGGCACCACCTATCCGGATTACAAGCCGGCGCCTTTTATCGTCTCCTCCAAGGCCGAAGGCGTCGACATGGTCACCGTGGTGACCGAGGGCATCTTCAGCTACTGCGGCGTCAAGGTGAAGATCGATACCGACCGTCACCTGGGCCCGGAACAGGCGGCGGTGCGTTGCAAGGGCGAGCAGGTCGGTCATGTGACCACGGCGGAATACGGCTCTCAGATGCTGGCCCTCGGCGGCGTGCGCCACCTGACTGGTGGCAGCAAGAAGGAAGGCAACGTCACCTGCCAGGCGCTGCTGTCGCTCTGCAACAAGCAGGCGGTGGAACTGGAGATCGACGGCGGCGCCAAACTGGAAGTGCAGGCTGGCAAGGCGCCGGTCATCAACGGGGTGACGGAAGAGCGCATGCGCGTCGGCTGCGGTTCGGCCACCATCGGTATCTTTGCGCAACAGTGGCTCGGCCATGCGGACGAGGTGATCGTGGTCGACGACCACATCACCGGCGTCCTGACCGAACATCAGGCCGGCAAGTTTCTCGACATGCCGGCCAGCGGTATCCGCGTCGGCGGACGGCGCTCAACCCCGGGCCGCTATTTCCAGGTTGCCGAGCCGGGCACCGGCTGGGGCGGCACGGACATCAGCGATCCCCTGTCGATTGTCGAACGGATCGATCCCAAGACGGCCTGGCCCGGCCTGCGCCTGTTGATGGTCAGCACCACCGGTGAGCATGCCGCCTGGTTCGAACTGGACGAGGACCTGAAACCGCGCGAGGCGGAGATGCCGCCGCCGATCCAGGTCGTCGTCGACCGCATCGGCGAGAACTGCGAACCGGCGCTGTCTTCCGTGCTCTTCATGGCCGGCGCCGGGGGCAGCCTGCGGGCAGGGGCGACGGAGAACCCGGTCCGCCTGACCCGCTCGGTGAAGGACTCCCTGACCCGGGTGACCGCCGGCGGCGCGCCGGTCTATGTCTGGCCCGGCGGCGGGATCACCATCATGGTCGATGCCCTCGCCATGCCGGACAATGCCTTCGGCTACGTGCCGACCCCTGCCATCGTCGGGCCCATCGAGTTCACCATGCCCTACGAAACCTACGCCGAACTGGGCGGGCACATGGATTTCGTCCAGCCCTTGGAAAGCGTGCTGAAGCAGAACGGCGGTGGCGGACGTATCCAGATGACCAAGCAGAAAGCGGAAAACCCCTGGCCTTTGAATCCGAGCCGTGTCGGAGAAAACCGCTGATGCGCGCGTCGATCCAAAGCGCGTTTCTGCCGGACGGCCGCCTGCATCTTCAGGAAGGGCCGATTGATCTGATCATCGAGGCTTTCGGAGCGACAGCGGAGGTGCGTCGTGCCTATGCCGCGGCGGCGGAGGCATTCCAGCATGTGTTGCCGGAGTTGGTTGGTGAGCTTTCGGTGTTGAGATCTCCCCTGCGTGAGAGCCTACCGGCCGTGGAGGGAAGCATCGCCCGGCGCATGTTGCGGGCCTCGGCTGTCCATCGCCCAGCCTTTGTAACGCCTATGGCGGCGGTCGCCGGGGCGGTGGCGGATCATGTTCTCGCTGCCATGACCTCTGCAGCCACGCTGTCACGCGCCTATGTGAACGACGGCGGCGACATCGCCTTGCATCTGGCTCCCGGCGAAAGCCTGGCCTGCGGTTTGGTGGCGGAGGTCGAGGTGCCGCGTCTGAATGGACGGGCCTTGGTTACCGCCGAGATGCCCGTGCGCGGTATTGCGACCTCCGGGCGCGCGACCCTGGGAAATGGCGGGCGCAGTTTCTCTCTCGGCATTGCCGATGCGGTCACGGTTTTTGCTAAGGACGCGGCCGCGGCCGATGTTGCGGCGACGCTGCTGGCCAATGCGGTCGATCTGCCGGACCATCCCGCTGTTTGCCGCTGCCGGGCTGAAGAGATCGACCCGGAAAGCGATCTGAGCGGTAAGATGGTGACCCTGGAAGTCGGTGATCTGAACCGAACGGCGCTCAAGGAGGCGCTGGGCCGGGGCGTCTCGAAGGCCTGGGAGATGCGCGAGGCCAGATTGATCGAAGCGGCAGTGCTCTTTCTGCGCGGCGAAGTTGAGGTGGTTGCCGCCTCCAGCGGCCTGCTGGAAGCGGCTTGAGAATAAGGAAGTTTTATGTCCGTGGACGTGCGCAAGTATCAGACGACGGTGGAAGAAATCCTCCATGAGGGCGGGCCGCCGCCAGTCAAACCTTTGCTTGTCGGGTCGGTTTCGGCTGTCATCGAGAACCCCTTTGCCGGCAAGTATGTCGAGGAACTGCAGCCCTTCATGGAAGAATTGAAGCCCTTCGGCCTTGCCATGGCACAACGTCTGATCGACGCCCTGGGCGGTGATGCAGCACGGATTTCCGGCTACGGCAAGGCGACCATCGTCGGCGCGGCGGGGGAATTGGAACATGGGGCGCTCTGGCACGTGCCGGGCGGCTATGCCATGCGCGAACTGTTGGGTGATGCCAAGGCCATCGTGCCATCGTCCAAGAAGGTCGGCGATGTCGGCGCCCGGATCGATGTGCCGATTACCCATATCAACGCCGCTTACGTGCGCGGCCACTTCTCGGCCCTGGAAGTCGGGGTTCCCGATGGGCCGCGGCCCAACGAGTTGGTGCTGATCCTGGTGATGACGACCGGTGGGCGCATTCATGACCGCATGGGCGGCCTGCGGGCCGAGGACGTAAAAGGGGAGGACGGCCTCAGATGACCATCAAGGTTCGCAAGTTTGTCGTGACCGTCGAGGAGACCGAGAAGGAAATCGGCAAGGCCGTTACACCGCCGACCCGCCGGGCCGCAGCACTGGCGGTGATCGAGAACCCCTTCGCCGGAACCTATCAGGAAGACCTCGAAGATCTGATGCAGGCCGGAGAAGACCTGGGCCGGATCTTGGGCGAGAAGGCCGTTGCGGCGCTCGGTGTCGCCCCTTCCGCCATCGAGAGTTACGGCAAAGCGGCGATCGTCGGTGAGGGTGGTGAGCTGGAACATGCCGCTGCCATCCTGCACCCGCGCATGGGCAAGCCGTTGCGTCAAGCTGTGGAAAAGGGCGCAGCCCTGGTCCCCTCGTCGAAGAAGATGGGCGGACTCGGCACCGTCATCGACGTGCCGCTGGGCCACAAAGATGCGGCCTATGTGCGCAGTCACTTCGATGCCATGGAGGTGCGGGTGCCGGATGCGCCGCGCCGCGGCGAGATCGTGGTCGCCATCGCGGTGACGGATTCCGGCCGCCCCCTGCCGCGGGTCGGCGGCCTGACCACGGATGAAGTCAAGGGGGAAGACGGCCTGCGCTGATCATTCCCCGGGAAACCAAGGCGCGCTCCCGAAGGAGGAGTTGACGATGAGTTTTGTACGTAATGCCTGGTATGTGGCGGGTTGGGCCGAGAATTTCGGCCGTGCCCTGACGCCGCTCACCATCATGGACGACGCCATCGTCATCTATCGCACCGAGGATGGGCGGGCCGTCGCCCTGGCCGATGAGTGTCCGCACAAGCGTCTGCCGCTGTCCAAAGGGAAGCTGAAGGGCGATGCCGTCGAGTGCGGCTATCACGGCCTTACTTTTGACTGTCTTGGCAACTGTATCCGCGTGCCCGGCCAGACGACGGTTCCCAAGGCCGCCTTCGTGCGCAGCTACCCCCTGGCGGAGCGCCGGGGAATCCTGTGGATCTGGATGGGGGAGGCGGAGGCTGCCGATCCGGATTTGATCTTCGATCTTCCGGCCTTTGACGAGGCGGGCTGGGCGCCGCACTTCGGCGATGCGCTGGAAATCGAGTCCAACTATCTGAACGTGGCGGAGAATCTTTGCGACCCCGCCCATGTCAGCTTCGTTCACCCGACAACCCTGGGCAATCCCGAGAGCGAGGATGTGCCGATCGAGAGTCACCGCGAGGACAAGACGGTGATCACCTCGCGCTGGATCCGCGACGCGCCGCCGGTCGGTTTTTTTAAAGCCTTCGGGAATTTCCAGGGCCACGTCGACCGCTGGCACTACTATCTTTTTCACGCGCCCTGCGTGGCGGTGATCGACTTCGGCAGCGCCGACAGTACTCTGAAGATCGGAGAGGACGAGCGCGACCGTGGCGTCCGGCTTTTCGCGTTGCATTTCCTGACTCCGGTCAGCGAGACCCGGACCATCGACCATTGGATGCATCTGCGCAACATCGCCCAAGATGACGAGGCCATGGGCGATCAGATGAACGCGCAGTTCCGCCTCGCCTTTGATGAAGACAAGGAAATTCTGGAGGCGGTCCAGCAGCGTGAGGCGCGACCGCGTCGGCAGCCGCCGGTACGCATCGCCATCGACCGCGGCGCCAACCTGCTGCGCCGGGTGATCAAGGACATGGTCGAAGAAGAGATTGATTTGGAAGACGCTTTGCACCGTCAGGACGGCGGGGAGACGGCGCGGCCCGTGCGGGCGGTGCCCCACTAGAAAGACCGGCGGGAGTGTTTGCCGGAGAAGAACAACGAAGGAAAACAAGGAGGCCAAGATGGGGTTGAGAAAACTGTTTAGCTTTGCGGCACTTGCCGCCGGCATTGCGGTAAGCGGTGTCGCCGTGAGCGGTGTTGCAGGGGCGGCGGATACCATTCGCATCGGCGACATCAACAGCTACAAGCGTCTGCCGGCCCACACCATTCCCTATAAGCAGGGAGCGGAGCTGGCGATCGAGCAGATCAATGCGGCGGGCGGCGTGCTCGGCAAGCCGCTTGAACTGGTGTCGCGTGACGACCAGGGCAAACCCGGCGAAGCCGTCCGCTACGCTGAAGAACTCTTCGCCAAGGAAGGCGTGGTGATGATCTCAGGCTCGCTCTTCTCACATGTTGGCTTGGCACTGGCCGCCTACGCCGACCAGAAGAAGCGGCTCTATCTCGCCGCCGAACCGCTGGCCGATGCCATCGTCTGGGAGAAGGGCAACCGCTATACCTTCCGCCTGCGCCCCAGCACCTACATGCAGGTGGCCATGCTGGCCGAAGCGGCGGCGGAAAGCGATGCCAAACGCTGGGCGACCATCGCGCCGAACTACGCTTACGGCAAAGACGCCGTGGCCGCCTTCAAGAAAATCCTGAAAGCCCGCAAGCCAGACGTCGAGTTCGTCGGTGAGCAATGGCCGGCGCTCTTCAAGATCGACGCGGCGGCTGAGTCCCAGGCCCTCGAAGCGGCCAAGCCGGACGGCATTTTCAACGTGACCTTCGGCAGCGACCTCACCAAGCTCGTGCGCGAAGGCACCTTGCGCGAGCTCTTTGAAGGCCGCACGGTTCTGGGTCTGTTGACCGGCGAGCCGGAGTATCTCGACCCGCTCGGCGCCGAGGCGCCCAAGGGTTGGATCGTAACCGGTTATCCCTGGTATGAAATCGACACGCCGGAGCACGACAGTTTCCTCTCCGCTTATCAGGCGAAGTTCGACGACTATCCGCGGATCGGCTCCCTGGTCGGCTATAACGCCATGCTCTCCATTGCTGCGGCGCTGGAGCGGGCCGGCTCTACCGATACCGAAGCGCTGGTGGATGCCTTCAAGGGCCTTAATCTGGATTCTCCGGTCGGGCCGATCACCTATCGGGCCATCGATCATCAGTCCACCATGGGCGCCTTCGTCGGTGTGACCGATGTCCGGGACGGCAAAGGTGTGATGGTCGATTGGAGCTATCGCGATGGCGCGGCCTATCTGCCGAGCGACGAAGAGGTGCGCAAACTGCGCCCCGCCGGCGGCAGTTGACGATAAGCCTGTGCCGCCGCCGAAATCGAACGGGGCTTCGGCGGCGGCCGCTTTCCTACCAGTTGCGATAGGTCTTTTATGAGTGTCTATCTGGTACAGTTCCTGAGCGGACTGGCGAGCGCCTCGGCGCTCTTCCTGGCCGCTTCGGGGCTTTCCATCATCTTCGGCGTTACCCGTGTGGTGAACTTCGCCCACGGCTCCTTCTACATGCTGGGTGCCTTCTTCGGTTATACCTTCGTGCGCGAAGTCGGTGGCGGCGGGATCGGGTTCTGGTTCGCCCTGCTGCTGGCCGCCTTGGCGGTCGGGCTCGTCGGTCTGGTGGTCGAACTGGTGATCCTGCGCCGTCTCTATAAGGCGCCGGAGCTGTTCCAACTCATCGCGACCTTCGGGGTGATCCTGATCGTCCAGGATGTCGCGCTCTGGGCCTGGGGGGCGGAGGATCTGCTGGGCCCGCGGGCACCGGGGCTGACGGGGATTGTGCGGATTTTCGGTACGCCGATGCCGGTCTATGACCTCGCCCTGATTGCCGCCGGGCCCCTGGTGCTGGCGGCGCTCTGGCTGCTGTTCAACCGCACCCGCTGGGGCATTCTGGTGCGTGCCGCCACCGAGGACCGCGAGATGGTCGCGGCGCTGGGCGTCAACCAATCGCTGCTCTTCACCGGTGTCTTCGTGCTCGGTTCCATGCTGGCCGGTCTCGGCGGGGCGATCCAACTGCCCAAGGGCGGGGCGGACCTGCTGATGGACTTCGGTATCCTCGCCGAGATGTTTGTGGTCGTGGTGGTCGGCGGCATGGGTTCGATCCTCGGCGCCTTCCTGGCGGCGGTTTTGATCTCACTGCTGAACACCTTCGGCATTCTGGTCTGGCCCGACGGTACGCTGGTGCTGATGTTCATCCTGATGGCGGTGATTCTGGTGGTGCGCCCGACCGGTTTGCTTGGCCGCCCTGAGACCGCCGGCCACAAGGCCGAAGCCGGCTTCGAGACGGCGCTGCGCCCCGCCGGCCCGCATTACAAACTTTTCATTGCCGCAGTTCTGGCACTGCTTCTGGTGCTGCCGGTGTTGGTCGGCGAGTTCTATCTGATTCTCGTCATCGACATTCTGGTCTTGGCGCTCTTCGCGACCTCCCTGCATTTCCTCATGAGCACCGGCGGCCTGGTATCCTTCGGACATGCGGCCTTCTACGGCGGCGGCGCCTATGCGGCGGCCTTGCTGGTGACCTATGCGGCGACGCCCTTTGAACTGGCATTGCTGTTGGCGCCGCTGGGCGCCGGGCTGCTGGCCCTGGTGATCGGCTGGTTCTGCGTGCGCCTCTCCGGCGTTTACTTCGCCATGCTGACCCTGGCCTTTGCGCAGGTCGCCTGGTCGATCGTCTTCCAGTGGTCCGACGTGACCAACGGCGATGACGGCCTGCTGGGCATCTGGCCCTCGGCCTGGGCTTCCGGCACCCTGGTCTTCTACTTCCTGGCGCTAGTTATTGCGGTCGGCGGCATCTTCCTGATCCGCCGGGTGATCTTTGCCCCCTTCGGCTATGGCTTGCGGGCGACGCGGGACTCCACCTTGCGGGCGGCGGCCATAGGCATCGACATCAAGCGCCAGCAACTGGTCGCTTTCGTCTTCGCCGGGGCCATGGCCGGGCTGGCCGGGGCACTTTTCGTCTTCTCCAAGGGCTCGGTCTTTCCCGACGAGATGTCCATTCCGCGCTCATTCGATGCGCTTCTGATGGTGCTGCTCGGCGGCGTGGAGTCACTCTCAGGTCCCTTCGTTGGCGCCGCCGCTTTCACCTATCTGCACGACGAGCTGATCACCTTCGAATACTGGCGCCTTTTGCTGGGTCTCACCATCGTCGCCCTGGTGCTGCTGTTTCCTCAGGGCCTGGCGGGCGCGGCCAAACACTATCTCGGGCGTTATCTGAAGCTGGAGGCGGAGCCCACCGGCGCGGCGGTGACCAAGCGGGAGGTGCGGGAGGCATGAGCGAGGCTGCTGTGAAACCAAACCCTGCTGCACCCAGTCTTGCAGTGCGTCACCTAAGCAAGGCCTTCGGCGGCGTGCAGGCGGTGCGCGACGTCAGCTTTGACCTTGGCAAAGGGGAACTGCTGGCGCTGATCGGGCCCAACGGGGCGGGCAAGAGCACCTGCTTCAATATGCTGAACGGACAGATCCGCGCCGACAGCGGTTCGGTCAGCCTGGCGGGGACGGAACTGATCGGCCGCAGCCCCGCCGATATCTGGCGCCGCGGCGTCGGACGGACCTTCCAGATTACCGCGACCTTTCCTTCGATGACCGTGGCGGAGAATGTCGCCATGGTGCTGATGAGCCAACGGCACGAGCTGTTTTCTTTTTTGAAGACAGCGGTGCAGCGGCATCGCAAAAAAGCACTGGAACTGCTGGACCTTGTCGGCATGACCGGGCAGGCCGATCGGCCCTGCGGCGTGCTTTCCTACGGTGATCTGAAGCGGGTCGAGTTGGCGGTGGCGCTGGGTAATGAGCCCAGTGTCCTGTTGATGGACGAACCCACCGCCGGTATGGCGCCGCGTGAGCGCATCGAACTGATGGGGCTGGCGGCGCGTCTGGTGCGCGACCTCGGCCTCTCCGTTTTGTTCACCGAGCACGACATGGATATCGTCTTCGGCCATGCCGACCGCATCATCGTGCTCAGTCGCGGCGAACTGATCGCCGAAGGCACGGCGGAGCAGATACGCAGCAATCCCCTGGTACTGAAGACCTACCTCGGCGAAGGTCAGATCTACGGCCGGAAGGAGGGTTAGGCGATGTTAAGCGTCGAGAAGATCCACAGCTATTACGGCCAGGCCCATATTCTCACGGACGTTTCCCTGGCGCTCTCGACCGGCGAGGTCGTCGTCCTGATCGGCCGCAACGGCGCCGGCAAGTCGACCACCATCAAGTCGATCATGGGCATGGTGAAGGTGACCGAGGGCGACATCAGCTTTGATGGCGAGGCCCTGCGTGGCGAACCGACCCACCGCATCGCCCGCCGTGGTATCGGCTATGTGCCGGAGGAACGTCGGGTTTTTACGCGCCTGACGGTTCAGGAGAACCTGGAGGCGGGGCAGCAACCGCCCCGGGAGGGGGCGCCGCGCTGGCGTTTCGACGATCTCTTCGATCTCTTTCCCAACCTGGCTGAGGCGCGCCACCGCCTGGCCGGCACCCTAAGCGGCGGCGAACAGCAGATGCTGACCATTGCCCGCACGCTGATGGGTAATCCCGGCTGTATCCTGTTGGACGAGCCTTCGGAGGGCTTGGCCCCGGTGGTGGTGGAACAGATCATCAAGGTGATCCAGCAGATCAAGGCGCAGGGCCTGCCGATCCTGCTGTCGGAGCAGAACCTCTATTTCGCCTCGCTGGTCAGCGACCGCGCCTATGTGATCGAGACCGGGCGTATCCGCTTTTCCGGCACGATGCATGAACTGGAGGAAAACGCCGAGATACGCCAACAGTATCTGGCGGTCTAGGGACGTGAAAGAACGCGCGAATGAACGGATGATGCGATGAGTGCAAATCAAAGCGGCGAGAAGCTCGTCGTCAAGAACATCGGCCTTCTGCTTTCCGGGGACCTGGAGCAGCCGATCCTGGAGGCTGACTGCCTGGTGGTGGTCGACGGGCGGATCGCCGAGGTCGGCAAGGCCGCCGAGGCCGATACCGGCAATGCCGCCGTGACCGTTGACGCCAAGGGTACCACCGTCGCACCCGGCCTGATCGACAGCCATGTGCATCCGGTCATCGGGGACTGGACGCCGCGGCAGAACCAGATCTCCTGGATCGACAGCTTTCTGAACGGCGGTGTCACCACCATGATCTCGGCCGGCGAGGTGCACCTGCCGGGCCGTCCCAAGGACATCGTCGGCCTGAAGGCCCTGGCGGTCACCGCCCAGCGGTCTTTTTCCAACCTCCGGCCCGGCGGCGTGAAGGTCCATGCCGGCGCCCCGGTGATCGAAAAGGGCATGGAGGAACAGGACTTCAAGGAGCTTTCCGAGGCCGGGGTGAAACTGCTTGGGGAGGTCGGCCTGGGCGGGGTGAAGCAGGGAGACGAGGCGAAGAAGATGGTTGCCTGGGCCCGCAAGTACGGCATCCAGAGCACCATCCACACCGGCGGCCCGTCGATCCCGGGATCGGGCCTCATCGACGCCGACGTGGTGCTGGAGGCCGATGCCGATGTGATCGGCCACATCAACGGCGGCCACACGGCACTGCCGCTGGATCAGATCCGCTGCCTCTGCGAAAGCTGCAGCCGGGCGGTGGAGATCGTGCACAACGGCAATGAGCTGGCGGGCCTCTTCGCCATGCGGACGTCCATGGAGCTGGGCCAGCCGGAGCGGATTATCCTGGGCACCGACTCGCCGGCCGGCTCCGGCGTGCAGCCGCTGGGTATCCTCCGGATGATCGCCCTGCTTTCGGCGGTGGGCGAGATGCCGGCGGAAACCGTTTTCTGTTTCGCTACCGGAAACACCGCCCGGATGCGCGATCTGGATTGCGGCCTGATCGAGGTCGGCCGCGCCGCCGATCTGGTGATCATGGACCGCGCCCAGCACACGGCGGGCAAAACACTGCTGGAGTCCGTGCGCTTGGGCGACATCCCCGGCATTTCGATGGTGATCATCGACGGTGTGATCCGTTGCCGGCGTTCGCGCAACACGCCGCCGGCGGAAACCCTGGCGGAGTTGGTTTGATGGCGGAGGTCAAGGCGCCCGCGCCGCCCCCGGCCGGCGGAGCGGTGGATGAGGATTACCGTCTGGAGGCGCAGATCGGCTTTCTGCTGCGCCGCGCCCACCAATACGCCAGCGACGTGTTTCAGAACCGGATCGGCGCCCGAAACCTGACGCCGCAGCAGTTCTCGGTGCTGGTGACGCTGCTGAAGAACCGCGAGGTCGCACAGACCAAGCTGGGCGAAATCACCGCCATGGACCCGGCCACGGTTCTGGGGGTGGTGCAGCGTCTCGCACAACGCGGTCTGGTCGCCGTGCGCACCGATCCTGCCGACGGCCGCCGCCGCCTGGTGCAGCTGACCCGCGACGGCCACGAATTGGCGCACGAGTTGGAGGCCATCGGTCCGGCAATCTCCGGGGAAATCCTGGCCGGTTTCGATGAGGAAGAGCAGCGCAGCCTCCTGCGACTGCTGGATCGGCTGGGCCAGAAGAGCTAGTCTACCCCCAACTGCCCACGGGCAGACGTCAGACAGCCGCCAAACGGCTTCGGCAAAGGGGGTCTCCTTGGTTCAAACCTTGATACAGCGGAACATCGTCTGGTCGGCGGAAAGGGTCAAACAGGATCCCGACTACTTCAAGCGGCTGTGTGAGATTCAGAATCCGCGCTATCTCTGGATCGGCTGTTCGGACAGCCGGGTGCCGGCCAACGTCATCGCCGGCCTGGAGCCGGGCGAGGTCTTCGTCCACCGCAACGTCGCCAATCTGCTGCATCCCGGCGATCTGAACGGTCTCTCGGTTCTTCAGTACGCGGTCGAATCCCTCCAGGTGCGCCAGATCATCGTCTGCGGGCACTACGGCTGCGGCGGCATCAATGCCGCCGTGGAAGCCCGGAGCCACGGTCTCATCGACCATTGGCTGCAGCCGATCCGCGATACCGCGGCGCTCTGCGCCCATGAGCTCGATGCCCTAAGCGACGAGAAGAAGCGCCTGGACCGGCTTTGCGAGTTGAATGTCATGGCGCAGGTCAGGCGCGTCTCGGAAACACCGATCGTGCAGGAGGCCTTCAGCAGAGGCCAAGACCTTGAGGTGCACGGCCTGGTTTACGCTTTGACCGATGGCCGTCTGCGCAACCTCGGTTGCAGCGTTCCGCCGGGTTCGGGGTCCTGAGACGGCCTGTTTCTGCCTTTCTTTTGCATCTTTACTTCTCGTCGACGGTATAGGTTGCGTCCAGCGGCAGCATGAGGACGGCGCGGAGGCCGCCTTCCGGCCGGTTTGCCAGCCGCAGATCGCCGCCATGGGCATGGGCGATGGAGCGGGCGATGGCCAGCCCCAGGCCGACGCCGCCGGTATCCTGGCTGCGCGACTCCTCCAGGCGCACAAAAGGCTCAAAAACCTGTTCAAGGTGTTCCTCGGGAATGCCGGGCCCGTCGTCTTCGACGATGATCGTCAGAACCTTGGCCTCCTGCGCCAGCCGGACTCTGGCCTGCCCGGCATAGCGCAGGGCATTTTCGATCAGGTTGTGCAGGACCCGCCGCAGGGCGACCGGGCGGCAGTCATAGTTCGTCTTCTCCAATCCGTCTTCGACGGAAAAAGTCGCTTCACGGCCCTGATCGGCAAGATCATCGACCAGACTCTGAATCAGGGCCGTCAGATCGACCCGCCGCGTCGGCTCTGCCGTAGCTTCTTCTCTGGCGAGACTGACCGCCGCTTCGGTCATGCGGCTCATGTCGTCCAGGGTTTCGAGGATCTTTCGGCGGGTTTCCGGATCTTCCACGAACTCGGCGCGCAGCCTTAGGGCCGTGATCGGCGTGCGCAGGTCATGACCGATGGCGGCCAGCATTCGGGTGCGGTCCTGGATGAAACGGGTCAGCCGCTGCTGCATGGCGTTGAAGGCGGCGGTGGTGCGGCGTATTTCCTGAGGTCCGCTCTCCGCGAGCGGTTCCAGGCCTTCGCCGCGGCCCAGCCTCTCGGCGGCTTCGGCCAGCGATCTCAAGGGCCGGGTGATGCGGCGAACCGAGAAGATGACGATGGCCAGGATCGCGGTGGCCATCAGGCCCATGGAGAGCAGCGGGAACCAGGCCCAGGCGCGCGAAGGTTTCGGCAGCGCGGTTTCGGCGTTCAGCCAGCCGCCGTCGGTCAGCGGCACGGAGACGAGAAAACTGACGGGATGACGCAGGCGCCGATGCGGCGGAGGGTGGTCGTCATCATCTTCCTCCTCCTCGCTTTCATGTTTATGGCCGTGCCAGTTTCGCAGGCCCCAAGATTCGCGCCGAAGCAATTGGACACGGGCTTCCCGTACATCCCCAATCAACTCGCCCAGACGCATCGCCAGGGCCTGTTCCCGGGCATTCGCCGGGGGCCGGGGCACCGCGCTTTCCGCGGCAAGGGTGAAGTCGAGCCGCGGCGAGCGGGCGGAGTCCAGAATACTTTGATGCAGGGCGCCGGGTGTTTCCTCCAGCAGGCGCACCAGGGTGGCGGTGCGCGCCAATACCTGGTCGCGGTTTGCCGCGCGCAGGGCAAAACGGCGCTCGTCGGCGAAGATCAGTACCGTTGCAGCCTGGGAAAGTACCAGCGCGATGAGCAGCAACGCGATGAGCTGGCCGGCAAGGCTGCGGGGCAGAAGGCGCATCAGTCGACCGCCTCCACTGCGGGCGTAAAGAGATAACCGCCGCCCCAGACCGTCTTTATGAGCGCCGGCTTCTTGGCATCGAGCTCGATCTTCTTGCGCAGGCGGCTGACCTGATTGTCGATACTGCGGTCGAAGACCTGTGCTGCCCGGCCACTGGTCAGATCCAGCAACTGCTCGCGGGAGAGCACGATGCCGGGCCGCTTCAGGAAGGCCGACAACAGGTTGAACTCCGCCGTGCTCAGCGGGACGGCAACGGACTTTTCGTCCAGCAACTCGCGCCGCTCGCTGTCCAGAGTCCAGCGGCCGAAACGCAAACGCCGCTGTTCCAGACTATCGCGGGGCCGCGGCACGGCTGTACTGCGCCTGAGGACCGCTTTGATCCGGGCCAGCAGTTCGCGCGGGTTGAACGGTTTGGTCACATAGTCGTCGGCGCCCACCTCCAGGCCGATCACGCGATCGGTCTCCTCGGTCATGGCGGTCACCAGAATGACCGGAATGTCGGAAGTGGCGCGGAGTTGACGGCAGAGCGCCAGGCCATCCTCACCGGGCATCATGATGTCCAGGACGACAAGATCGACGGCGGCGGCTTTCATCAGCCGGCGGGCCGCAGCCACATTCTCGGCGAGGCTGACCCGCAGACCGTTCTTGGCTAGATATTTGCCAAGCAGGTCCCTGATGTCGCGGTGATCGTCGACGACCAGAATGTGCGGACTGGTATCCATAGTGCCTTTGAGCGTCTGTTGGCGGGCGGCTACCCCTCATCTATAGGGTCGCTTGCGTCGCGACGGCCAGAAAAAGTGTAACCAAATGTATCAGGCCCTGGGTCCGGCGACAGCTTGAGACAATGACCCGCCGATCCTGGTGAACTTTTGCGACATCGGCTCTCTATCTAGGAAGCCTCGACAGCAATCATAAATGAACGAGGTGTTTTCCATGAACAAGACAACCAAGATCGCAATTGCAGCCGTTGTGGTTCTCGGTGTCGGCGCCGCGGCGGTCGCGGCCCAAGCAGACGGGCGCTGGCGGGGGCATGGTGGATCGTCCCACTGCAGCCAAGGTTATGGTGGTGGGCCCGGAATGGGTGGTCACGGCGGGCGCATGGCCACCATGTTGCGGTACTTCGACAGCGACGGCGACGGCGCGGTGAGTCAGGCGGAAATCGACCAGGTTCGCGACGAACGCTTTGCCGCCTTTGACGGCGACCAGAGCCAATCCCTCAGCCTGGCCGAGTTTGAAGGGCTCTGGCTCGACTTCATGCGCGAGCGCATGGTGGATGGGTTCCAGCGGCTTGATGCCGACGGCGACGGTCAGGTCACCCTGGCGGAGGTCAACCGCCCGCTGGGCCAGATGGTTCAGCGCATGGACCGGAACGAGGACGGCGTGATTGACCGCTCAGACTTCAAACGCGGCAAGGGACGTGACCGCGACGTCGACGAGGACTCCGACAGCTAGAACCGATCTGCTTTAAGGGCCCGGAGGCCACCCCCCGATCTCTCCGGCCTCGGTGCCCTGCGCCACGATGCGAGCCCCCTCGTGTCGTGGCGCAACTTCATTTACTGGCGGGCGTGATCGGGTTCGCCCTGATACATGGCGTGGAGGTCGACCGTTGCCTTTTCGCCGAGGTGTTCGAAGTTCTCAGCCAGCCAGGCGTCGGCGCGCCGATAGCCGATCTCGAAGAGATGCTCCAGAAACGCCCACTCAGCGTTCAGTTTGCTGGAAGCGCCCAGCGGCTTGATTTCGTCTTCCGCCTCGATACGGTGGATCAGCACTTTCTTGTAGGCATCCGGGTCAAGCTTGCCGTCGTCGAGCAGCCGGGTGACGAAGTGGATGGCGCGAAAATCGCGCAGCAGACTGGAATTGAAGGTGATTTCGTTCACCCGGTTGAGGATTTCCCGGGCCGACTTGGGGGCGCCTTTCCGGGTGATGGGGTTCAACTGCACGATCACAACATCATCCGAGTTGCAGTGGCTGAAGAACGGAAACAGCACCGGGTTGCCCATGTAACCGCCATCCCAGTAGGGCACGCCGTCGATCTCCACTGCCTGAAAGAGGAAGGGCAGGCAGGCCGAGGCCATGACCATGTCCGCCGTCAGTTCGCGCCTGTCGAAGACTTTGACCCTTCCGGTTTCCACGTTGGTCGCGGAGACGAAAATCTTCATCTTGTCGCAACTGCGCACCCGGTCGAAGTCGACGAATTCTTCCAACAGACTCTGCAGCGGATTCAGGTTTAGAGGATTGAGTTCGTAAGGCGAGGTGAGGCGGCCCAAAAGGTCGAAGAAAAGATAGCTGGGCGAGGTTTCCAGACTCCAGTTACCCATGAAGACGTCGATGGGTGAGCGTTGGATCGGGCTGGCCCGGCCCGCATCGCTGACGGCCTTCCAGAAGCGCCGCAGGCATTGCCGCGCGCCTTCGCCGCCGCCGCGCATCAGCCCGTCGGCAACGACGGCGGCATTCATTGCCCCGGCGCTGGTGCCTGAGATTGCCTCGATGTGAAGCCTGTCATCCTCGAGGACGCGGTCGAGCACGCCCCAGGTGAAGGCGCCGTGGGCGCCGCCGCCCTGGAGCGCCAGGTTTATCGCGCGTGCGGCCGCTTTGGCTTTGGCGCTCACTGGGCCGTCCAGCCGCCGTCGACGGGCAGGGCGGCCCCGGTAATGGAAGCCGCGGCATCGCCGCAGAGGAAGACGGCCAATCCGCCCAGTTGTTCGGTGGTGACGAACTGCTTGGTCGGCTGGTTGCCGAGCATGACGTTCTGAATCACCTCTTCCTCGCTGATGCCGCGAGCCTTGGCGGTGTCGGGAATCTGCTTTTCCACCAGCGGTGTCAGGACGTAGCCGGGGCAGATCGCGTTGACGGTCACGCCCTGCTCGGCGGCCTCCAGCGCGACTGTTTTGGTGAGGCCCAGGATGCCGTGCTTGGCCGCGACATAGGCGGATTTGAAAGGCGAGGCGACCAGGCCATGGGCGGAGGCGATGTTGATCACCCGGCCCCAGCCACGCTGCTTCATACCGCCCAAAGTCAGCCGGATGGTATGAAAGGAGCTGGTCAGATTGATCGCAATGATGGCGTCCCACTTGGCGACCGGAAACTCCTCGACCGGCTGGACGTTCTGGATTCCGGCGTTGTTGACCACCACGTCCACCTGACCGAAATCGCGTTCTGCCTGGGCAACCAGCGCCTCGATCTCCTCGGGTTTCGTCATGTCGGCGCCGTTGTAGGCGACTTTGACGCTGTGATCCGCCGCCAGCCTTTTGCGCGTCTCTTCTATTTCCGCCGCTTCACCGAAGCCGTTCAACATCACGTTCATGCCGGCGGCGGCCATGGCTTCTGCAATGCCGAGGCCGATGCCGCTGGTCGAGCCGGTGATGATGGCATTTCTGCCTTGGGTCATTGTGTTGTCTCCTCGGTGTCTTACGTGGTCAGGCCAGATAGTCGTGGACGACGCGCCCGAAAGGCAGCGTCAGATCCGCTTTGTAGTGGCGGCCACCGACCATGCGCCGCACCGGCAGGTCGGCGACCGGGGCGTTCACATGGGGCACAAGGTGCAGGCGTGCCGGGCCGCCATAGTGGAACTTTACGTCGATTTCTTCCAGGTTGTAGGCGACCAACTGGGCGACTAGGGGCTTGCCGGTGACGCAGGGCAGGAGCTTCAGGTTCACCTGGGTCTTTTTCAGGGCTTCATTGCGCTTGCTCGGGTCCTTGATCAGGTTTTCATGCTTGTAGCCCATGGTGCCCAGGGCCACCAACTGGCCGGCATAATGCAGGCTGCCGGTCAGGGTGTCGGTTTCGACCCTCAACTTCGGTTCCCCCCAGCGCTTTGGAAAACCCCAGATTTCCCGGCCGGCGGAGATCGGCGGTTCGTCGTTGAGGAACATCATCGCCGTGTAGTTCACGGCTTCTCCCCTGAAGCGGCAGGGGATGACGACGCCGGATTCCTCATAAGACCCAAAGCCCGAACTGTCGGGCATGTTGATCCATTCATAGAAAACCTGGTTGGAGCCGTCGGGCTCCAGGGGCTCCGGCACCAGCCGGCGAATTGCCTCCGGATCGCTCTCATAGATGATGACGAAGTATTCCCGCGAGACGAAGCGGTAGGGTCCGGTCGGGTAGCTGGGATTGCCCGGCGGCATCGAGGGCAGGGCGAGGATTTCTTCAGGGGTCATCTCTGTGCTCCCAAGTCATGCATCGGCGCCCGCGGCCGGGCCACGTGGCGGTTATCTGGTGCATTCCTCCGACTTGGCCCCTTTTCAGGCTTCTCGTCAGTGCCGCGGCCTGCTTGCCAGCCGGCCGGCGTTATGGGTGTCTGATGAGCGGAAAGCTCTTACGGTTACATGGTCCTCCCCTGCTTTTTAATCTAGAGTCCTGGTTCCCGGGAGTCAGGCCGGGAGCGCCTTGCCTCCAGAACCGCGGTGATCAGGTCGTCGGGGACATCCTCCGGCAGCGCGGATTCCGGATCACCGAACACCCTTTTCCCTAGAGTCATGGTCTCTTTGTAGGCGGCCAGATAGTCGCGGCACTCCCGGCAAACCCTCAAATGCAACTCGAAGACCCTGCGCTGCCTTGCCGGCAGATTCCCCTCGATATAGTCGAGCATGAAGTCATCGAACTGCCGGCAGGTAATCATCAGGGGCAGGTTGCGCAGCATCGCTCCCTTGGTGAATCGCCATAGTCTGCGGCCATAGTCTGCGGTCATAGGACATCCCCTCGCAAAAGCGGCTCCAGCAGCTTCTTCAGCGCCGCCCGGGCGCGGTGCAGGCGAACCTTCACATTTCCTTCGGCTATGCCAAGGCAATCGGCAACTTCCGCAGTGTCCATTTCTTCGATGTCTCGCAGCATCAGGATGATACGATAGTTGTCCGGCAATTCGTTGATCTTTGATAGCACAAGGCGGCGCTGCTGGGCGGTGCTCAAGATCTGCTCGGCACTGACCCGCTGGGTCCAGGGCGCCTCGATGCGGCAGGCGTTTTCGTCGAAATCCGGCAGCAGGGGGTCGATCAGATCCTCTTCCAGGCGTTTGCGGCTGCGCAGCTTCATCAGCGCTTGATTCACAGTGATGCGATGGAGCCAGGTTTTCAGTTTGGAGCGGCCCTCGAACTTGCCGATGCTGCGCAGTGCCTTGATCAGAGCCTCCTGCACGCAATCGTCGGCAAGTCCGTCATCTTTCAGCAGGCGCAACGCAACCGCGCGCATCCAGCCGATATGGGTGCGCACGAAGCGGTCGGCGTGTCTGTCACTTCCCGCCCGCAAGCCGGCAAGCAGCTCTTCATCTTCCGCGTTGGCCTCAAACGAGGTCAGCCTGTCGTGCAAAACGCCCTGCTCTGTCTTTCAAAAATGGCCTGCCGTCAACCTAACGCCCCTGCGCGGCATTAGAAACAGGCTTTGGTGGCCAGTTTGGGCGCGCCAACTTCATTCGCCGCCGGTATCGGCACCTGCGAAGGTCTGATACCGTTTGTAACCGCAGGAGCTTACGCGTCATCCAAGGCGCCAACCTCGTTTACGTCACGATAGAATGGAAAGAGGACCGCCGGTCATGTTGAATCAACTTCAGGAAAGTTGGTGTGAGCAAAACAAGTGGGATTTCAGCGACCTGAAGGCGCTTTTCCTTAACTGCACCTTGAAGCGCAGTCCCGGCCAATCCCACACCCAGGGCTTGATCGACATCGCAAAGGCTATCATGGAGAAGAACGGCGTGGCGGTGGAGGACCTGCGGCCTGTCGATCACACGATCGCCTATGGTGTCAGCCCCGATATGACCGAGCACGGCTGGGCGCAGGACGACTGGCCGGCGCTCTATCAAAAGGTGAAAACCGCGAACATCCTGGTGATCACCACACCGATCTGGCTGGGTGAAAAGTCATCGGTCTGCACCAAGGTGATCGAACGGCTTTATTCCTCTTCCGGCGACCTGAACGAGGCCGGGCAGTACGCCTACTACGGCAAGGTTGGGGGATGCCTGGTGACCGGCAATGAAGACGGCGCCAAGCATTGCTCGATGAACATCCTCTATTCCCTCCAGCATCTGGGGTATTCGATTCCGCCCCAGGCCGATGCCGCCTGGTTGGGCGAGGCAGGCCCCGGCCCGTCCTACCTGGATCCCGGTTCCGGCGGGCCGGAGAACGACTTCACCAACCGCAACACCACTTTCCTGACCTGGAACCTGATGCATCTGGCGCGTTTGCTGAAGGACGCCGGCGGCTTTCCGGTCCACGGCAATCAGCGCTCCCTCTGGGATGCCGGTTGCCGCTTCGACCATCCGAACCCGGAATACCGCTAGAGCAGATCCAATCTAGCGCTGCTCCGTCACGGCGTTTTCCCATTCCGAGAGGAAAGCGCGGCGTTTCAGTCCGTCCAGGAAAACCAGCAGGCCGGGGCCGAGGCGCACGGGAATCAGGGTGCCGGTTCCGCCCTCCGGCAGGGCCGGGGCGAGGCTGACTTCGCCGGCGATCACGCGCTGACCCTCCGGCGAAACCAGGAAGTCGACGAAACCGCCGGCGATGCCCGGATTGTCACTGGTCTTCGGAATCAGCGCCGTGCGCACCATCAAAAGCGTGTAGTCTTCGGGGTAGACGATGGCGATGGGAGCGCCGGCGTCGCGTCGCGCCTGGGCGTAGGAGCCGAGGACGTTGTAAGCCACGGCGATTTCACCCTCTTCCAGCAGGTCGAGCATCTCGCCCGAGCAGCAGGAGAGTTTGGCCGAGAGGTTGCCGAAGACCTCCATCAGCCGCCAATAGGTGTCCGATTGCAGGCTGTCCTGGGTGGCGAAGAGGTAACCAAGCCCGCTGACTTTCGGGTCGTAGGTGGCGACGCGGCCGGCGAAACGGGCCTCGGATCCGCGCAGCAGGCTCAGCAGTTCGAAACGGGATTGTGGCAGCCTCCCCTCGAAGGCTCGGGGGTCGTAAGCGATTACCGCCGGTTCCCGTGTGAAGCCGAAGATCCGTTCCCGCCAGCTTGCCCAACGCGGTAGCCGTGCGGTGGCGACCGAGCGGTGCGGGCGGGCATAGCCGTCATTCACCAGCTTGATCTGAAGGTCCATGGCCGACGAAATCGCCAGATCGTAGGGCTCACCGTTGAAGGTCTCGCGGCCTTCGATGGCGCTGAAGACGTCGCGGCTGCTGGCATGGTGATAAATCACCGCGATCTCGGGCTGCTGCGCCCGATAGGCGCGGATCAGCCCATCCATGGTGTCGGCATCGGTGGTCCCGATAATGTGCAGAACGGCGCTGGCGCTAGCGTCGCGCAGCGCCGGATAGCTGCGCGTCTCTTCGATCTCGAAGCCCTGCGCCGACGGGCCGGCAATCGCAAAGCCGAGAGCTGCGAACGCCAGGTATCGCGTGACGTTGTTCATTCCCGGTCTCCTGCTGTCTCGCGGATTGGCGGAAAGATCAGGCGTACTACGAGGCCTTGCGGCTCATTGTTCTCCAGCCGCACCCTGCCGCGGTGCGTCAGCATAACCTGGCGGACGATGGAAAGCCCCAGGCCGGAACCGAGCGAGCGCGGATCGACGGCGCCACGGCGGAACCTTTCGAAGACCAGGTCGCGGTCCTTGCGCGGGATGCCCGGTCCGTGATCGGCGATGGCGATTTCCGGCGCCGGATCGGCTTTGACCGTAATCTGCACGAAGTCGTCGGGCGGACCGTACTTGATGGCATTGTCCAGCAGATTGCGGATGGCTTCCAGCAAGGCAATTTCGTCGCCCTGGATATCCACGCCCTCGGCCAGGTCCATGCGAAAGTCGATGCCGCGCATCTCGGCGGCAACTTCCAGGTCACGGGCCGCCGTGCGCGCCAGGCTGGCGAGGGAGAGGCGCTGACGCTCGGCGCGCTCGGCCCGGTAGGCGACCATCGCCTGGGTCAGCAACTGGGTGGTCAACTGCGAGGTCTCGTCGGCGGCGCGCAGCATGCGGCGCAGGCTCTCTTCGCTCGTCTTTTCCGGCCCGGCCTTCAGGCTGACCTCGGCCTGGGCCTTCAGCGCCGCCAGGGGTGTGCGGATGCGATGCGCCGCCTCGGCGATGAACTGTTGACTGGTGTCGAGGGTCAGGCGCAGGCGTTCAACGAAGTCGTTGATGGCATCGACAAGCGGCAGAATCTCCCGCGGGGCGGCGGTTTCCAGGGTTGAGAAGTCGTCCGAGGCCCGGGCGGCGATGGCGCGTTCGATCTCCTGTACCGGTTTCAGGGCGCGGGCGATGGCGATCCAGGCGAGCAGGCCGGCGAGGGCGAGGAAGCCGCCACCGACAGCGGCGGCGGAAAGGGCGATACTGGTGGTCAGGGCGCCATGGGCTTCGCGTGTCTGGGCAACCGTAATCAGGACGGTTTGACGCGCGCCGCTGGCCAGGATGGAACGGCGCGCGGTTGCGACGCGCACGGTGTCGCCGCGGTAAACCGCAGTGAAGAAGAGGGGGGCTTCTTCGCTCGCCGGTGCCGTGCCGGCTGGCAGGTCCTCGTAGCCGGTGACCACGGCGCCCTTGCCGTCGGCGATGCGATAAAAGACGCGGTCCTCTCCGGCAAGGCCCAGCATCTCCAGCGCCGCATAGGGCAGGTCGACGGTGATGCTGCCTTCCACCACCCGTACCTGTTCGGCAATGGCGATGGCCGAAGCGCCGAGGATGTTGTCCTGGGTCGCATCGGCCGCCCGTCCCGCAACCGCCTGGACCGAGAGATAGAGCAGCACCGCCAGACCGGCGAAGACCAGCAGCAGCTGGCCGAGCAGGCGGCGGCGCAGAGACCAGCCCGGCGGCGACCAGTTGGAAGAGGGTCGGGCGGAGGAGGACCGGGCGGCGGTCATTCGCGGCTCTCGCCCAGTTGGCCCTCGCGCAGCCGATACCCCAGGCCGCGCACGGTTTCGATGATCACACCGCTGTCCTGGATCTTGCGGCGCAGGCGGCCGATGTAGACTTCGATGGCGTTTTCGCTGGCGTCATCGGTCAGGCCGAAGAGTTTGTCCATAAGCTGACTTTTGCTGAAAACCTGGCCCGGCTGGGCGATCAGCACTTCAAGCAGGCGCAGTTCACGGCTGCGCAGATCCAGCGGCCGCCCCTGAGCCATGACCCTGGAGGACGCGGCATCCAGTTCCAGGGCGCCGACCTGGATGAGGCTTTGGGCCTGTCCGTGGCGCCGGCGCACGACGGCGCGGCAGCGGGCGTCCAACTCGGCGACGTCGAAAGGTTTGGTCATGTAGTCGTCGGCACCCAGATCCAGCAGGTTTACCCGGTCGGTGATCTGGGAACGGGCGGTCAGCACCAGCACCGGCAGGCCGCTTTCGCTGCTGCGGATCCGCTGCAGGATCTCGCGCCCGTCGCCGCCCGGTAGCATGATATCGAGGATCACCAAGTCATAGCCCTGGGTGTCGGCGCGTAGAAAATCCTCGGCTTCCGGAGCGCTGGGGGCCCAGTCGACGGCATGGCCGCCACTCCGGAAATGGCGTTCCAGGGCATCGCCGAGATCTTCGTTGTCTTCCACCAAGAGCAGCCGCAACCCGGGCTCCTTACGTTTTTCTTCTCATAGCGCGGGCCAAAGCACGGGATTCGGCGCGACAGGTTGGCGTCAGGTTGCCGCGCTATGATCATTTTTGGGCAAAACGGGCAATTGACCCGTCAATAATGCATTGGGAGGAAAGAATGCGAAAGTTTCCCTTGTCCCGCCGCGCCTTGGTTGCGGCGGCTACCGGCGCAGCTCTGGCTGCCTCTTTGGGTATGGCCTCGGCGCAGGCCCAGGAACTCGATAAAATCCACTTTCTGATCTCCGGCGGCGCCGGCGGTGGCTGGGACGGGACCGCCCGCGGCACCGGCGAGGCGCTGACCAAGGCGGGTCTGGTAGGTACAGCTTCCTACGAGAACATGTCCGGTGGCGGCGGTGGCAAGGCCATCGCCCACCTGATCGAGACCGCGGCCAAGCAGGGCGACACCCTGATGGTGAACTCCACGCCGATCGTCATCCGCTCGCTGCAGGGTGTTTTCCCGCAGTCCTTCCGCGACCTGACGCCGATCGCTTCGACCATCGGCGACTATGCGGCCATGGTCGTCCACAAGGACTCGGCGATTCAGGATTTCGGCGGTTTGGTTGAAGCCTATAACGCCGACCCCACGAACGTTGCCATCGGCGGCGGTTCCGTTGCCGGCGGTATGGACCATCTGGTTGCCGCCCTGGTGATGAAGGGCACGGGCGCCGAGCCCACCGCGGTGAAGTACATTCCCTACGACGCGGGCGGCAAGGCCATGGCCGGCCTGCTCTCCGGCGAGATCAAGGCGCTTTCCACCGGCTTCGGTGAAGCCATCGAATTGGCCAAACAGGGCGAAGTGCGCATTCTCTGCATCACATCTGCCGCACGCCTCGACGCCGCTTCCGACGTTCCGACCTGCGACGAAGCCGGCTCCAAAGGCACCCAGTTCGTGAACTGGCGCGGCTTCTTCGCTGCTCCCGGCCTTTCCGAGGAAAAGAAGGCGGCCTACGTCGCGACGATCCAGAAGATGTACGACACCCCGGAATGGGAAACCGTTCGGGCCCGCAACGGCTGGGTGAACATCTACAATCCCGATGCGGAGTTCGTCGGTTTCCTGGAAACCCAGGAACAGCAGATCGGCGACCTCATGAAGGAATTGGGCTTCCTGTGATTGGCTCAGGCAAGTAGCCTGAAAGCGATCTGAAGGAACTCCCGAAAGGGGAAGCCAGGACCCCGGCTTCCCCTTTCTTTCCTTGATGCCGGGCGAAGAAGCTTGGCAGACTGTTCCGAAAATTGGGGGGAACCCGTCATGTTGACCCGTGATCGCATCGGCGCGCTGCTGATGCTGGCGTTCAGCCTTTTCTACTGGCTGCAGATCGATGAGATCCGTGTGTTGCCGTTTCAGGCCAACGCCGCCTTCACAGCCCGCACAATTCCCGAGATTCTGGCGATCATGGGCGTCGTTTTGTCCCTCGTCCTGCTGCTCAAGCCTGGCAGCAACGAGAAGATGCAGGTGACCGGGTTTCTCTGGGGCAAGGCGGCCCTGATCTGTATTGCCATGGTGGCTTACGGTTTGACGGTACGGCCGGCGGGCTTCCTGATTTCCACCAGCCTTTTCCTCATGTTCGGTTTCTGGGTTCTGGGCGAGCGCCGCCCCGTGATCATTCTCGCGGCCTCGGTGCCCCTGGTGGTGCTGTTCTGGCTGCTGATGACCCAGGTGCTGGATGTCTACATCGCGGCGCTGCCCGCGTTTCTGGAGGGTTAGGCCGTGCTGGAAGGTATTCTACAGGGACTCTCCACGGCGGCTTCGCCGGTCAACCTGCTGATGGTCGCCGCCGGCTGCTTTGTCGGCACCTTCATCGGCATGCTGCCGGGCCTCGGGCCCATCTCCGCCATCGCGCTGATGATCCCCATCACCTACGGCTTCGACCCGGCCACCGGCCTGATCCTCATGGCCGGGGTTTACTATGGCGCCATCTTCGGCGGCTCGACCTCCTCAATCCTGATCAACGCCCCCGGCGTTGCCGGTACGGTGGCCACGGCATTTGACGGCTATCCCATGGCCCGCCAGGGCATGGCCGGCAAGGCGCTGGCGATCGCCGCCTACTCTTCCTTCTCCGGCGGCACCATCGCCGCCGTGTTCCTGCTGATCGCCGCGCCCTCGCTGGCGGCGGTGTCGCTGGCCTTCCAGTCGACGGACTATTTTGCCCTCATGGTGCTGGGTCTCACCGCTGTTGCCGCCTTCGCCGGCAAGGGCAACGTCATCAAGGCGCTGCTGATGACTGCGCTGGGCTTGATGCTGTCCACCGTGGGCACCGACAAAGGCGTCGGCGTGCCGCGTTTTACCTTCGGCAGCCAGTCGCTGATCGACGGCATCTCCTTCCTGTTGCTGGCCATGGCGACCTTCGCCTTGTCGGAAGCGTTGATGTCGATCCTGAGGCCCAAGACCGATGCGGACCGCAAGAAAGAAATGGAGGCGCAGAAGCGGCTCGGTTCGATGAAGATCGACAAGTCCGAGGTGAAGGAGATGGCACCGGTGATCGGCCGTTCCTCCGTGCTCGGTTTCTTCGTCGGCGTGCTGCCGGGCGCCGGTGCGACCATCGCGTCTTTCCTTGCCTACGGCATGGAACAGCGTATCGCAGGGCCGAAGAAAGGGGCCGAGTTCGGCAAGGGCTCGATCCGCGGCCTTTCGGCGCCGGAAACCGCCAATAATGCCGCTGCTTCCGGGTCCTTCGTGCCCCTGCTGACTTTGGGCATTCCCGGCTCCGGCACCACCGCGATCATGCTGGGCGCCCTGCTGTCTTACGGCATTCAGCCCGGGCCACGGCTGTTCCAGGACAATCCGGAGGTTTTCTGGTCGGTCATCATCTCGATGTACATCGGCAACGTGATCCTGCTGATCCTGAACTTGCCGCTGATTCCCTATATCGCCCGGGTTCTGGCGATTCCCTCCAACATCCTCCTGCCGTTGATCGTGTTCTTCTCGCTGATCGGCGTCTACTTCGTCTCCTTCAACACCTTTGACATTCACCTGATGGTGCTCTTCGCCATCGCCGCGGTGGTGTTGCGCCTCCTGGATTTCCCCATGGCGCCCATGCTGTTGGGCTTCATCCTCGGCGGCATGATGGAGGAGAACCTGCGCCGCGCCCTGATGATCAACAACGACAGCTGGTCCTTCCTCTGGGAGCGTGACCTGACCCTGTCGATCCTGATCATCGCCGCCGTGGTGCTCTTCGTTCCGATGATCGGCCCGCGCATCACCGCCGCCCTCAACCGCCGCCGCGAGTCGGCCGGGGAGGGGGGTTGAGGAGAGGCTTTTTCCCCCCGTCGGCGGTGTTATAGTTCCCGCCAAGCAACAAGAAGATCAGATCGAGGCGGGGAACACCGATGGCGGCGGGGACTGAGCGGCAGGACGCCGGAACTTACGACTATGTGATCGTTGGCGCGGGCTCGGCCGGCTGTTGTCTCGCCAACCGTCTGTCCGCCGATCCGGATGTCTCGGTGCTGTTGCTGGAGGCCGGCGGCAGGGACTCCTGGCACTGGATTCATATCCCCGTCGGTTACCTCTACACCATGAACACGCCGCGCACCGACTGGTGCTTCAAGACCGAGGCGGAAGCGGGGCTGAACGGCCGGGCGCTGAATTATCCGCGCGGGCGTGTGCTGGGCGGATCTTCTTCCATCAACGGCATGATCTACATGCGCGGCCAGGCGCGCGACTACGACAACTGGCGTCAGTTCGGCAATCCCGGCTGGGCCTGGAGCGATGTCCTGCCGCTGTTCAAACGCTCGGAAGATCACTTTGCGGGCGGTGACGACTTCCACGGCGGCGACGGCGAACTCAGGGTCGAGGAACAGCGCCTTTCCTGGGAGATCCTGGATGCCTTCCGCGAGGCGGCGGCGGAGAGCGGCATTCCCCCGACGACGGATTTCAATCGCGGGGACAACGAGGGCTGCGGATACTTCCAGGTGAACCAGCGCAAGGGTGTGCGCTGGAGTGCGGCCAAGGCCTTCCTGCGTCCGATCGAGGGCCGATCCAATCTTACGGTGATGACCCGGGCCCAAGCGGAAAGACTGGTGCTGGACGGCAGGCGGGTGACCGGCATCGACTTCCAACAGGACGGCCAGCCGCGCCGCGCCGCGGCACGCGGCGAGGTGGTGCTGAGCGCCGGTGCCGTCGGGTCGCCGCAGTTGCTGCAGCTTTCCGGCATCGGGCCCGGCGCGCTGCTGCAGGCCCAGGGCATCGACGTGGCCCATGAACTGCCCGGCGTCGGTGAGAACCTGCAGGACCATCTGCAACTGCGCATGATCTTCAAGATCCAGAACACCAAGACCCTGAACAAACAGGTCCAGAGCCTTTTCGGCAAGGCGCTCATGGGCTTGGAATACGCCTTGTTCCGGCGCGGCCCACTGTCGATGGCGCCCAGCCAGCTCGGCGCCTTCGCCAAATCGGACCCGGCGCGCGAGACGCCGGACCTGCAGTACCACGTGCAGCCCCTCAGCCTGCCCAAGTTCGGCGAACCGCTGCATGACTTCCCCGCTTTCACCGCCTCGGTCTGCAATCTGAGGCCGGAGAGCCGCGGGACCATCCATATCCGCTCGGCCGATTTCCGCGAGGCGCCGGTGATCAAACCGAATTACCTGACCGCAGCCCACGACCGGACCATCGCCGCAGCGGCCCTGCGCCTGACCCGGCGCATCTGCGCGGCCCCCGCCCTGCAGCGCTTTCAGCCGGAGGAGTTTCTGCCGGGCGCGGCCATCGAATCAGAGGAAGACTTGGCCAAGGCCGCCGGGGATATCGGCACGACGATCTTCCACCCTGTGGGCACCTGCAAGATGGGCAGCGACGCGGGCGCCGTGGTCGACCCGCGCCTCCGCGTTCAGGGCCTTCAAGGGCTGCGGGTGGCCGATGCCTCGATCATGCCGACCATCACCTCCGGCAACACCAATGCGCCGGCCATCATGATCGCCGAAAAAGCGGCGGTCATGATGCGTGAGGACCGCCAGGCCTCGATTTGATGGGCCGACTTCCCATTTGACTGAAATCAATGCCGCCGCAGGCCCAGGCGGCTAGCTTCGCATCATGACAAGCTTGCCGCTCCGCCTGGCCGAAGCCAGGGCCCCGCGCTACACCAGCTATCCGACCGCCCTGCACTTCCATGACGGGGTGGAGGGCGCGCTTTACCGCCAATGGCTGGCGGAACTGCCGGCGGAGATGCCGCTGTCGCTCTACCTGCATGTGCCCTTTTGCCGCCAGCTCTGCTGGTACTGCGGCTGCCACATGACGGTGGCCAACGGCTACAAGCGGGTGGCGGCCTATGTGGCGCTGCTGCGCCGTGAAATCGCGCTGCTGGGCGAGGCCCTGGGCGGCAAACGGCCGGTCAGCGGTATCCACTGGGGCGGCGGCACACCCTCGATCCTCAGCGGCGCCGACTTCATGGCGGTGATGGACGATCTTCGACAGGTTTTCGATCTGCTGCCCGGGGCCGAAGTGGCCATAGAGATCGATCCGCGCCACCTCGACGGCGAAAAGGCCGAGGCTCTGGCCGCCGCCGGGGTCAACCGGGCCAGCCTGGGGGTGCAGGACGTCAATCCCCACGTTCAGGAGGCGATCAACCGGGTGCAGCCCTTTGCCGTCACCCGCCAGACTGCCGGGCTTCTGCGGGCCGCCGGTATCAAGGCCCTCAACTTCGATCTTATGTACGGCCTGCCGCACCAGGGTCTGGACGACGTGAAGCAGACCGCCGCCCTGGCCGCCGACCTGCAGCCGGACCGGGTTTCCGTCTTCGGCTATGCCCATGTGCCCTGGATGAAGAAGCACCAGAAGATGATCGATACGGCGGCCCTGCCGGGTGCCGAGCAGCGCCTGACCCAGGCGGAACTCGCCGAGCGTATCCTCACGTTGAAGGGCTATCGCGCCGTCGGCCTCGACCACTTCGCATTGCCCGGCGATCCGCTGTTTCAGGCCGCTGCGGAAGGGCGTTTGCGGCGCAACTTCCAGGGCTACACCACCGATCCGGCAGAGGCTCTACTCGGCCTCGGCGTTTCTTCCATCGGCAGTCTGCCGCAGGGCTATGCCCAGAATGAAAAGGACCTGCTGGCTTACAGCAAGGCCCTGCGAGAGGGCCGGCTTCCGGTCTGCCGCGGCATCGCGGTCACGGCGGAGGATCGGCTGCGGCGAAAGGTCATCGAACGGCTGATGTGCGATTTCGCCGTCGATCTGGCCGCCATCGCCGAGGATCAGGGTTTGCCGGGCTTCGATTTCTCCGAAGATCTGGCGCGCTTGGACCCTTTTATCGAGGATGGGTTGGTCCAGCGCAGCCGCCTGCGCCTGCAGGTGACCCCGGCAGGCAAACAGGCCTTGCGCCTCATCGCCGCCTGTTTCGACGCTTACCTCGGCGAAAGCACGCGGTACAGCCAGGCGGTTTAGAGCAGTCATCTTGGGCTTTGATAAGCCCTCTCACTACAGTCTAAGCAATACAGCTATGTTCTGGCTGGGCATGGCCCCGGGATGACGATCACGGTATAGTCGACTCTCAGTGAGACGAATGCGCGGTGGGGATCTGTTTTTTTGCAGGAGCCGCGCCGCGCTGCCGTGCAGGGGATGCAAGGCATATGACGTTCAACGCGGACGGAAGCGGTCCGAAGGCGGAGCCATAGGTTGGTTTCCGCCATATTCTATTGCCATTCCCAATTCCTTAATTGAATGCATTCGGAGATTCATTGATGAGCGATTCGACAAGCATGAGCGGCGGCCCGGCCGCTTCGGCGGCGATTTCTGTAGGCGCCGTGATCAAGCGCACCTTCAGCGTCTTTCTCGCCAACCTCGTGCCCTTTGGCATCTTGGCTTTGGTGCTCCAGATTCCCGCTTTGCTCTACAACCTGACCACTGTCGACGATCTGATGGTTGGTGCAGAACCTGACTTCGACCTTGGCGGGACCGTGATTCTGCTGGTGTCGATCGTTCTGTCCTATGTGCTGATGGCTGCCTTGGTCTACGGCACCGTCGCCTATATGCGCGGACGACCGGCGGGCATCGGCCAATTGATTTCGAGTGGTCTGGCGGCGTTCTTCCCCGTTTTGATCATCGCCATCCTGGCGTCGCTGATCATGGGTGTTGGGCTTGTTCTGCTTATCGTTCCCGGTGTTTTCGCGATTGTCATCTTTGCCGTCACTGTGCCCGCCTATGTCGTCGAAAAGCCCGGCATCATCGGCAGCTTCAAACGCAGCATGGAGTTGACCAAGGGCAACCGCTGGCAGGTTCTCGGCGTGCTGGTGATTCTCTTTGTGGTTTTGCTGATTCTGGGGTCGGTTTTCGGCCTTGTTGCCGGCGTCGCCGTCTTCACGGGCTTTGGCCTCAGCCTGATCATGATCGTCAACTATGTCGTGTCGGCCATCTCGAGCGCTCTGCTGGCCGTTGCGGTCTCCGTGCTCTACCACGACCTGCGCATCGCCAAGGAAGGCGTCGATACCGAACAGATCGCGGCTGTTTTCGACTAACTTCCGGTCGCACCTGGGCCGTCGGCGGAGCCCGGCGGCCCCTTGCGGTCGTGCTTGTTCTCGCGGCGCTCACCGAACAGGAGGCGGGACTCCAGATGGGCCCGCAAGGCGGCGTAGAAGGCCTCAAGGAAACGGCGGTAATCGACTTTCTCCTCACCGGTCCAACCGATCTTACGCTGTACGCGCAGTGTCACCTCGCGCAGGGTTTCCTGGGTCTGCGGTCCCTTCTGGCGTAGCACATCCTCCAGGGTCTGCAGCTCGTAGATGCCGTAAATCTCCAACTGACTGCGGCTAAAGGGGAACTCCGGGGCGGCCGTTTGGTTCGGGCCTTGCTTTGCCTTCGCGCCGGCGGCTACGTCGGAGAGCAGCAGGGTCTTCGGTGCGGACACGACCCAGGTACCGGCGATTACGTCGCCGGCGCGTAGACGGTCCTTGTTGAAGAAGGGCAGCAGGATGAAGACCGATAGCCAACCGAGGGTCAGCAGGTTTACCCAGGCGCTGCTGCCCTGCTCGGGTCCGGCCAGGAGCAGGGTCAGAGGCAAAAACAGCTCCACCTCACGAAGGATATTCCGGGCAAAAACCGCATCCGGGCGCAGGTAGCCGCCCTTGCGGTCGATAACCCGCAGGCCGAGGGCCCGCTTTCCCGGGGTTGCACCCTGCCAGCGCAGTTCGAAGTAGACGAAATAGAAGGTGCGGATCAGGAAAAACAGCAGCAGGGTGACGCCGATGATGATCTCGGAGAACCCGAGTTGCCAGGAGACGAATACGAACGAAAGCACCACGGCACCCAGGGCAACCAGCATGATCACGAGATCGATGAGGACCGCGGCGGCCCGCTCTCCCCGTTCGGCCAATTGAAAGGTCAGCGGCACCCCTTCCGGGGTTACGATCCGGCGCTCGCCCTTTGGCCTGGCGGCCGGTGCCGGTTGATTGGGCGTGACCCGCGTACTAGTCGTCGCCATCGCTATGGCCCCGCCCGGAAAACGTGAAGTAGGTCAGCCAGAAGGCCAGCATCAGACCGCCGATGGTATAGCGGACGGCGGTGTCTGTGACCAATTGGCGCACGAAACCCTCTAAGAGTCCGGCGACGAGCAGCATCATCACGGCGCCGACGGCCAGGGTGCCGGCGGCACGGCCGCGTCGCGCCAGGCTGTCCAGACGGCTGTTCTGATCGGGAAAGATGATCGCGCGTGCCAGCACCAGACCGCCGCCGCCGCAGAGAATGATGGCCAGTATCTCGGTCGTGCCGTGGACCGACAGCCAGCCGCCGAGATCGCCTAGCAGTCCGTGGCCGTCGAAGAGCGCCAGGAAGGCGCCGAGAATCAGGCCGTTGTAGAACATCAGCAGAATCGTCGGGACTCCCAGGGCAAAGCCTAGGGCAAAGGCCATCAAGGCAACCTTGGAGTTGTGAGTGAAGAGAAAGGTAGCGAAGACGTAGAGGCGCTCCGCCGTGTCGGCACCGTCAAAGAGTGTGCGCCGCAGACTCTCGGTCGAGCTTGCGGGGGTGCGGTCGCCGGCGAGATCGGCGGGCACAAAGCTGTAATACCAGTCCGGCGAGGCTTGAACCAGAAGGAAGCCGATGGTCAGGCCCAGAGTCATCCAGAACCCGGCGATCATGATGGGCCAGAAAGCGCTGCGGACAGCCGCCGGGAAACTCACGGCGAAGAACTGGCCGACGCTCTCGAAGAAGTTCGAGCGCGCGCCGTAGACCTGGAAGTAGGCGCGGGCGCAAAGACTTTCCAGGTAGCCGACGACGTTCTGGTCGAGGGAGATGCTGCGCGCCACGGAGAGCGACGACAGGGCGGCGCGGTAAAGGCTCGGCAGCCGGAGCAATTGTTCGGCAGGCAGCGATTTCAGGCCTTTTTTCTCGGCAATGCCGACCAGGTTCTCCAGCTCCCGCCAGCTTGCCTCACGTTCGCGCCGAAACTCGAAGCTCTTCAGGGGCGCGTTCATCAGATCAACTCCAGACGCTTGATTTCAAGGTAGCGATTGATGATCTCCGGGCCGATCTGTTCGGCCTTTACGTCCAGGCAATGCACGCCCATGCGCCGCAGGCGCTCCATCACGATGCGCCGTTCCCGCAGGAATTCGTCTGCGATGACCGACTTGGACATGGCATTCACATTTATGGGGTCTCCGTCCACGGTTTCATCCAGGGTGGAGTCCTGCAGGCAGACGAAGAGCACGAGGTGCCGGGCGGCCAGGCGCTCTATGTTCTCCACCATCAACTCGGCGGTGATGGTGTCCACGAACTCGGTCTGGAGGATAACGAGAGATCGCCGGTTGAGGCGCCCGGCCAGGGCCGAAAGACCGAGGGTGAAGTTGGTCTCATCGGGGCTGTAGCTCAGCTCGGACGCGGCTTTCTGCAGACGCCAGAAGGTTCCGACCCCGCCCGTCGGCTGGCTGAACAGGCGCACGCGGGAATCGAAACCGAAGACGCCGATACGGTCGCCGGCGCGCAGCGAGACATAGCCAAGCTGCAGGCTGGCATTGACGGCGTGGTCCAGCTTGCTGATGCCTTGCAGCGGCTCGCTCATCAGATGACCGGTATCGAAAGCCAGTACGATCTGATGGTTGCGCTCGGTTCGGAACTCCTTGCAGACCAGGCTGCGGTGGCGGGCCGAGTGCTTCCAGTCGATGGAGCGGTGGTCGAGACCGGGAACATAGTCGCGCAGGGCTTCGAACTCCGAGCCTTCGCCCTGCTGGCGCTGCGCCTTGATGCCGAAAAAAGCGTTGGGATCGGAGAATTGGATGGCGGTTTGCCGGACACCGCGGATGTTCGGGGTGACCGAGAGTTCTGCGTCGATCGGCACCACGTGAACGGCGCGCACCAGCCCGAGAGGGCCGGACCAGCGCAGCCAGAGCCGCTCGATCACCGCCGTGCCTCGCTGTTTGGGTTGCAAGGGGAAGGGCAGTATGGCGGTTCCCTGGGCGTTCAGGGGTGCCAGCAGAGGCGAGGGGCGTTCGATCAGACCGTTCACATCGCAGACCGCTTCGATGGTCGCCCGGCGTTGCGTCATCGCCTGCAGGCGTACCCCCAAGGTCTCGGTCTCTCCGATGAAGAGAACTTTCGGGATCTTCAGATCGATATCCAGGCGACCCGGGGAGAGCATCAAAACGCTGTCGGTCAGCAGCGCGAAGCCCGACAGGAACAGCAAGGCGACAACAAAGGGCCAGTACGATTCTTCCGCCAACAGCACACCAAAGGCCAGCGGAACACCGGCGGCAAAGAGGGTGACAGCGCGGAAGGTCGGGCGGATCATCGCGGGGCGGGCACCTGGTCGAGGATCTGACGGATCAGAATGTCGGGCTGCAAGCCCTCGATCTCGGCACCCGGCGCCAGGACAATGCGGTGGCGCAGAGCCGGCAGGGCAATGAATTTCACGTCATCGGGAATGACGTAGTCGCGTCCGTTTATGGCAGCGTAAGCGCGGGCGGCGGTCGCGATCATGTTTGCCGAGCGGGGTGAGGCGCCGAATTCCAGCGACTCGTGTTCGCGGGTGGCGCGCACCACATCGACGATATAGTCGACGATGTCGTCTGAAAGCCGCAGCTCTGAGATAGCGCCCCGCATGGCCCCCAGGGTCGCCGGATCGGCGACCTGTTCCAGGCCGAAGTCGGATACCTCCGGCATGACACTGCGGTGGCCGTGGCGGGCGACGATGGCGCGTTCCTCGTCGCGCGCGGGATAGTCCAGGATATGCTTGAAGAGAAAACGGTCGAGTTGTGCTTCGGGCAGGGGATAGGTTCCCTGCTGTTCGATCGGGTTCTGGGTGGCGATCACCATGAAATTCTCACCCAGGGAATGTGTCGATCCGTCGATGGTCACCGCCCGCTCGTGCATGGCCTGGAGCAGAGCTGCCTGGGTTTTCGGCGGAGTCCGGTTGATCTCGTCCGCCAGGAGGATCTGGCTGAAGATCGGTCCCTTGGTGAGTACGAAACCGCTGGTCTGGAAATTGAAGATGTTGGTGCCCAGAACGTCGCCGGGCATCAGGTCCGGGGTGAACTGGATCCGTCCGAACTGCAGGGAAACCGACGCGGCAAAGGATTGGGCGAGCAGCGTTTTGGCGGTGCCCGGAACACCCTCCAGCAGAACATGCCCTTCAGACAGAAGGGCGACGATCATCAGGTCAAGCGCGGCGTCCTGTCCGACCACGGTTTTGCGAACCTGCTCGCGTATCCGAGCGCAAACCGTTTGGATCGGCTCTATGTCCATGAATCATCTCCTGTTTCCATCGGTAAAGGCGCCGCGCGGCGCGCAGGTAGTGTTGCAGAGGCGGGTTCAGCTGTTGGGTTGCTGCCGCGGCGCGGCTGCTGACCTCGCTGTAGCGCAGGCTGGTGCCGCGCGCCTCGCCGACCCGGTCAAGCCAGCGTGTGAGATCATGTTCATCCAGATCGCGCGGAATGTTCATATGGCGTCCGAGATCGCGCAGGCAGGCATCGTGATAGCGGCGCAGGATGTCCGGCAGGTTGCCGGCATATTCGAAGAGGCTGGCGGTGTTGTCGATCAATCCACGCTTGCCGGCTTCCAGCCGTGGCGGGGTCGGCAAGGGCGCGCCGAAGCGGCCCGCCGCCGCCCAAACCAGGATGCCGACCGCGGCCAGCATCTGCAGGGCGGCGAGGTTCAGCGGAAAGCTGAGAAGACTGCGCCATAGATCCGGCGAAGTGGTGAAGCCGTGCACGGCTTCATCGAAGACGACCGTGCCGCCGACCGGTAGCAGCGCCTCAATCAGCGCGACCGCAAAGAGGGCATTGTCGCCCTCGTCGATGCCGCTGTTTGAGATCACATCGGGGTCGGACAAAATCCAGTAGGTTGTGCCTCGGTGGCGCACTTCACCGAGCAGAATGCCCTCATCGCTTTCCACGATTGGGGCGATGTCGTCGGACCGCATCAACTGGGCTTCGCTGATACTTGGTTCGATATCCCAGTCGGCGCCGCGCCAGGTCTGCGGCGTTTCGCTGCGGATGATCTCTGCATCATCCACGACCATGGACAGAACCTGTTCAGGCGTTGAATCGTTCAGCAGACGCATCTCCGCAAGCCAGCGCTGGTTCGGGAAGTCCGGGCGTCCGGCCCACTTCGGCAGGACGATCAAAACGGTCCAGGCTTCCCGCATGGTCTCAAGAGCCTGCACGGCGTCGCTGGTGATGTGGGGCTGTGCGGTTACCAGCAGCCCGTACTCCCCGGCTTTCTCCGCCGAAGCGTTGCGGCTGACGAGAAGGGGAATTTCGAGATCTTTCAGGATTTCGGTCCAGGCACGGTGACCGATGGCCGAATCGGAATAGGCATTGGTGCCGAAGGTCCGCTCGCTCTGGGGATCGGAAAAAACGGCAAGCAACGTTGCCGTTGCAAAGCAGAGAATGCCGACCACCACAAGAATGGCGACGGCCTGAAAGGAGAAGACGCCCCCACCCGGCCCCGAGCCACCCGGTCCAATACCACCCGGCCCTGTCTCACCGGGTGCTTCGGGCCGACCGCCGCTGCTTGCGGGAATCTGGCTCATCGCGCCGCTTCACCTTGTCCGCTGAATTGCAGAAAGTCCTGCCGGCATTGATCGTAGTCCGGGCCGGCCGCATCGCGTCCACCGAAGTGTTTGATTTCCGAAAGCGAGACCATGCGGGACAAAGGTTCGACCACGGCCGGCGGCACCGGCGCCAGTTGCAGCACCTCGCGGCCGGTAAGGGCCGGTGCGATTCGCGCGCCCAGTTCTCGTCTCAAGCGATCCATGGCAACCAGAAGCAGAAGGTGGATGGCTTCCGCGAAACGGCCCTGGGCAGCCAGAGCGTCGGCTTCTTCCAGGCTGCGGTCGACAACCGCTTTCTGCATGTCGAAAAGCGGCGTCTCAACCAGAGTCGCGGAGGGCTGCTGTTTCGATTTGCGTTTCAGTTTGAAGCCGGTGCGGTTCTGCAGGGCATTGAACAAAAAGACCGCCACCATCACGACGAGAATCGCGGCGATGGTCCAGAGGAAGGCTTCTATCACCCAGGGCGGCAATCGCAGGGGTTCGCCACGCTCTTCAACCTCGGGCGGGGCCGGTCTTTCAGTCTGGTAGTTGCCGGAATCCAGCACCCTGTCGCGGCTTTCGCGGATCTGCGCCGGATCGCTCAAACTCTGGGCCTGACCGGCGCCGGGTGCTATCAGTCCGCCGCAGACCGCTACCGCGATCATGATGCCGCAGAGGCAGAAGCGGCGCAGCACGGCCTTGGTCCGCTGCCAAGCGACGCCGCACTGCTGCTTCGATGCCTTGGGCATACCCTGGGCCGGCCCCTTCCATTCGGAGGGGCTATGTCCGTTCAACTGAAAGTTCATCCCCTCTCGGGTATAGCCTGCCGGGAAGGGGCAATCTATCGCGAAGTTTTGCCGCCGCCGTTTCCGCTCCGCTCTGGCGCCGTCGGGCTGCTTCCAGTAAGGGAACAGTCGCGCTTTCTTTTGTCGTAAGAGACAGAGTCGTTCTGCATACTATGGTATCGAATCCCTCCTCGTCGTCCGGACTGCCGCCTTTGAAGGTGGTTTGCTTTGGGGCCTGCCATCTTGACCGTAAGGCACAGGCCGCGCGGCCTTTCGTGACCGCGGCATCCAATCCGGTGGCGATTGAGAGTTGTTTTGGCGGCGTCGCCCGCAACGTCGCTGAGAATCTGGGCCGCCTGGGTGTGCGGGCCGTGCTTGTCAGCCGCATCGGCGAAGATGCCGAGGGCCTGGCCGTCCTTGAGAGCCTGGACAACCTGCCCATCGACCACAGCCACCTCAGCCGGTCGGCCACATCGCCGACGGCTTTCCATTTGATTGCCCTGGAGCCGGAAGGCGAGATGCTGGTCGCGGTGGCGGACATGCGCATCTATGATGAGATCGAACCGATTGTGTTACAGCAGCTTCCGGATGATCTCTGGTCTGCCGAGGCGATCTTCGCCGATTGCAACCTGCCGCCGGAGAGCCTGGCCTACATCGCCGCCAAGGCCGGTGCGTCTTGCCCGCTGGCTGTGAACGGCGTTTCGCCGGCCAAGGTGCTGCGGTGTAAAGCAGTGCTTTCCGAGACGGCCTTTCTCTTTGTGAACCTGCAAGAAGCCATGGCGCTGGTCGGGGAGAGCGGAGGCGACGCCACGCCGGAGGCCGCTGCCGCTGCCCTGCGGGCACTCGGAGTCGGCGAGGTCGTGATTACCCTGGGTGCAGAAGGTCTCTTGGTCGCCGGCGCGCAGACCTGCCAGCGACTGGAGAGTCTTCCCGGGCCTTTGCGGGATGTTACCGGCGCTGGTGATGCCCTGGCCGCGGCCTATCTGGAGGCGCGTTTGCGGGACCTCGCGCCGGAGGCGGCTGCGGCGCGAGCCCTCGCCGCTGCGCGGTTGACCGTCGATTGCGCCGAGAGCGTTTGCCCTGACCTGTCATTGGAAAAACTGGAGCGCATGACCGCATGAGCCGGACCATCATGACAATAGATTCAGAGCGCTTGGCAGTTCATCCCGAGGTCAGCGAGGCGCTGGCGGAAGGGCGGGCGGTCGTGGCGCTGGAATCGACCATCATCACGCACGGCATGCCGTTTCCCCGCAATCTGGAAACCGCGCTGGCGGTGGAGAGCGACATCCGCGCAGGCGGCGCGGTACCGGCGACCATTGCGATCCTCGACGGCCGCATCCGGGTGGGTCTGGAGGAAACGGAACTGCGCCGCCTCGCCGACATGAAGGCGGTGGCAAAGGTCAGCCGTGCCGACCTTCCGGCGGTATTGGCCGCGGGTCAGGCGGGTTCGACCACGGTTGCCGCCACCATGATCTGCGCGGCTCTTGCCGGGATCCGTATCTTTGCGACCGGCGGCATCGGCGGTGTTCACCGCGGCGCCGAGTTCAGCTTCGACGTTTCCGCCGACCTTCAGGAACTGTCCCGCAGCCCGGTCGCCGTGGTCTGTGCCGGCGCCAAGGCGATCCTCGACCTGCCCAAGACTTTGGAGGTGCTGGAGACCCTGGGGGTACCGGTCATCGGCTTCGGCAGCGATGCCTTTCCGGCCTTCTACAGCCGCGAGAGTGGCCTTGCCGCGCCACTGCGTTGCGACAGCGCGGAACAGGTGGCTTCGGTCATGGCGGTCAAGTGGGGGCTCGGTCCTGCTGATGGTCCCACGGATGGTCCCAATAATGGTCTGGGCGGTGGTCTGGTGATCGCCAATCCGATCCCGGTTGCGGATGAAATTCCGGCCGCGGCGATGGAAGCGAACATCCAGACTGCGTTGCAAGAAGCTTCGGCGCAGGGCATTCAAGGGAAGGACGTGACGCCGTTCCTGCTTGGACGCCTGGAAGCCCTGACCGAAGGCGCGAGCCTGACCGCCAACATCGCTCTGGTACGCAACAACGCGCGCCTGGCAGCAGCGATCGCCGGTGCTTACAGTGCCGAGGGTTCTTAAAGCCGCTCCGCCACAAGGTGCCAGTGATAGGAACCGGGGCGCTCGTGTTCGCAGTCGACGAGCGACAGCAGCTCGAAGTCTTCGAACAGATTCACTAGTTCACCCGCCTTGCAATAATAGTGCGGATGGTTCTTGTCACCGTCGCCCGCGTCGCTGACCACGAAGGTGTGTGGCGCGACTTCTACACCGATGCCATAGTTGGCGTTGCGTTTCGACAGCATGGTCCCCTGGAAAAGGCCGCCAGGCTTCAATACGCGGTGGATCTCCGCAATGCTGCGCGCCACCACCTCGCCGTCGCCGTGATAGATGACATTGAAGGACAGTACATAGTCGAAACTGGCGTCGTCGTAGGGTAGGGCCGTCATCAAGCCTTGTCGGCAAGTGATCTCAAGACCATGCTCTGTTGCCTGATTGGCCGCGAACTCGAGGCCGGAAGGACTGGCGTCCATCGCGTGAACGTCAAAACCCTCGCTGGCGAGGTAACAGGCGTGCCGCCCGACCCCGCAGCCAAGATCAAGAATGCTGTGGCAATTTCTTGAATGCAACAGAGGTACGATTGCGGCGACGTCGGGATCAGGATTGAGCCAATCCGCCCGGCCGCTCTCGCTCTGCCAGCGGTTTTCCCAAGCTTCGTGAGCGGTGGCCGATTGGTTGGTGAGGGCACTTTCCTGCATGGCTGCTTCTCCGTGGGTTGGGTTTCGCGAAGGCTCTCTCTCGCCGGCCTGCTCACATGATGCGGTGCCGCAGCCGGCTGCTCAGACGCTCGACCAGCAGGACGAGAACGAAGATGCAGACGATGATCGTCGCGGCTGTCGGGTACTCGAAGAGGTCCATGGCCACTTTCAGCTCAATACCAATGCCGCCGGCGCCGACGAGCCCAAGGACAACGGAGGAGCGCGTCGCCTTCTCGAGACTGAACAGCCCGGTGTTTATAAAGGATGGCATCGAGGCCGGAATGACGGCGCTGCAGATGACACCGCTGGGGCTGGCGCCGAGAGCGGTCAGCGCCTCTTGAGGGCCGGGCTCGGTTTCTTCCATAGCCTCGGCGAAGAACTTTCCGCAGAAACCCATGGTATCGACCATCAACGCCAAGGTGCCGGCAAAGGGTCCGAGCCCGACGGTAACGACGAAGAACAGAGCCCAGACAAGGTCGGGGACAGTGCGAAACCAGGAGATCAGGCCTCTAGACAGATAGTAGATGGCCGGGTGCGGTGACAGGCGACGGGTTGCCAAGACCGCCAGCGGCAGGCTGAAGGCGACGCCCAAGGCGGTCCCGACCAAAGCCATCTGAAAGGTTTCAAGGAGCGCCTTGCCGATCGGCACGATTCGGCTGATGTCCGGCGGCACCATACGCGCAAAGAGGTCGGCCATCTGGGGCAGCCCCTCAACAAACCCGGATATCGAGATTTTCGAACCTTCCAGCGCGAGGATAAAGAACCCCAGCGCCAGAAGGTAGACCAGGAAAGCGGGAATGCCGGGACGCTCGAGACGCGCCGGCAGGGCGAGCTCGTTTGGGCTTTGCCCTAACGCCTGGTCAGGAGGTTGATTGACCATAGGCTTGATCCTGAGCAGGTTTCGGGCAAAAGCGGCTTCATTGGTAGATCGACTTCAAGGTCGCCAAGTTCTGACCCGCGCTAACGCCGTCCAATACCTTGCGTCCGCTCTGCAGGGCGATCAGGTGATCAGCGAAGTCGAGGGCGTGGTTCAGGTGATGGGAGGTGAAGAACAGTGTTACGTTCTGGTCCTGCATCAAGTTGGCGAAGAGGGCCATGACGTCCTCGCCGGCGGCGGGATCGAGGCTGGCGACGGGTTCGTCTGCAAAGACCATATGTGGCCGCTGCATCAGCGCCCTGGCGATGGCGACGCGCTGCGATTGACCGCCGGAGAGTGTGTCCGCCCGCTTTGCCGCCTGATCGGCCAGGCCGACCAAGTCAAGGCAATGCATGGCCTCTTCCCGGTCTTCGGTTCTGGCAAGCCCCTGAAACCATGTGCTTGGCCCACCGCGCCGCGCCTGCGCTCCGTGGAGCACGTTGCTGAGGACGGAGAGGCGGGGCACAAGATTGTGTCTCTGGAAAACAAAACCAACTCTCGCTCTGAGGCGACGCAGGGCCCGGCCATTGAGCTTTGTAATGTCGCTGCCAAGCAGGCGTATTGTGCCCCCGTCGGGGTCCAGCAAACGCAGGCAGCAGCGCATCAGCGTTGATTTTCCCGAACCATTGGCGCCTATCAGAGCGACCGAACGCCCCTTGGCTATTTCCAGATCCACGCCACAGAGAATCTCGACGCCGCCAAAGCTCTTGCGGAGCCCGCGCAGAGCCAGATCTGGAAAGGCCCCGGCTGCCGTTTTGGGGCGCGCCGGGACCGCTTCAAGGGTTGCGTCGAGGGACGTGACCGCCATCAGTTCCCCACAAAGTCGGAATACTGGGGGTAGCCGATCGTTGCGTAGGCATCGCGGATGTACTGATAGTCCCTGTCCTCGACACCGGGCAGGAACTTCATCCCTTTGTACTTCTGATTCTCCTCGCCTTTCAGAATAGCGGTGACCAGCTCGTCTGACCTTTCCGCGAAGATGTCGCGCACTTTTTCGACCACTGCCGATTCGACGTGCGGGCCGGCGAGGAGCACATCGTTCGGCAGGTCCGGTCCGCGGGCTATCACCTTGAAGGCGCCAGGCTCGAACTCCGTATCCTTGGCGCGTACTTTGTCGGTCCAACTGCGGTAATTGACGCCCAGCCCGGCGACGTCGCCGCGCTTCAGTGCTTCATGGCCAACGTTGCGGTGAACGTGCAGGGACTTCACGTCGTTGCGTGGATCGAGGCCATAGTCCGCCAGGAGTTGCATTGGTCCGAGATGCCCGGAGGTGGAACCGATGTCGCTGAATGCAACGGTCTCGCCCTTGAGATCCGCCGGCCCGTTGATACCGCTGTCCGCCATGACGACGATTGCCGAGAAATAGTCCGGCCGGCTGAAGCCAATCACCGGGTAAGCCTTTGTCAGCTTCCGCATGACAACGTATTCCGCGGGGCCGGTGAGCACGAAGTCGATCTTCTCCGCGCGCAGCGCTTCGGCAGCCGCTGTGCGGCTGGTCACTGGAAAGAGTTCGACATCCATTCCGCTGGCATCCTTTAGAATGTCAGCAAAGGGCCCGTACTCGCGCTGCAGCGTTTCCAGGCCCTCCACATCGGTCACGGCAAAGCGTATGGCGTCGGCTGCGTGAGCGGTGGCAGCTGTTACAGTAAGGGCTGCTGCCAGACCGGCGGCCCCGATAATTCTTTTCAACATGTTCGCGCGCCCCTTTGTTGGTGAAAGCCGGATAGCAAACAAGGGGCAGGCAAAAGAAGAGCTGCCCAGGATCTTTGCTATCTCCCTGCCATCCAAGGGCAGAGCGATGACGCGTGGATGATGTGAAAGTTATACTGAAGTGACAAAAGCTGGATGAGGCGGTCTATTTGTCCAGCTGTCCGAACCTTTGCCGGAATTCCACTGCAGAGCCGCGACTCAGGGCTGCACCACCAACTGTGCACGGTCGGCGGCCATGCGGCCCCAGCCGTACTCAATGACGCGGCCTTCCGCATCGACGTTGATGGACTCTGTCACCAACACCGGCTGACTGCGCGGCAGGGCCAACAGCCGGGTCTCGCTTGTCGTTGGAAGCCGCGCGGTTATGCGGGTTTCTTTGCGGGTGTAATCGTCGATACCGTAATGGCTCAGGGCCTTCGTGACAGAGTTTCCCCGCTTGTAAGTTTCGATGAAGTCGGGAAAACGGCGCGCTGGAAAGTGGTGAGCGGAGACCGAAATTGCCCGGCCGTCGACCATGCCAATGCTTTCGATCAGCGCCACCGGTGCGCCTTTGCGAAGGTGTAGTTGTTTCGCGATGTAGGCATCCGCTGAGATCACCATGGCTCTGACCAACTCGCCGGAGGGAATGCGCGATTGTTTTTCGATGTTCTCTGAAAATCGCGTCCGCTTGCCGAGCTTGTAATCGACAACCCGCTCCTGCACGAAGGTGCCACGGCCCTGTTCGACGCGGAGGATCCCTTCCTGCTCCAGATGGGCGATGCCCCGGCGTACAGTATGGCGGTTGACCGAGAAGCGCTCTGCCAATTCTGCCTCGGTCGGCATCTTTTCTCCGGGCTTGAACACGCGGTCCTTTATGTCGTTTTGCAGTGTTTCTGCAATCTGTCGCCAGAGTGCGACGCCCGCTTGCCGATGCAGTGTCATGGTGCGTCCCGTCATGCAAAGTTCATGAAGTTATGCTTTACACATCTTGGTCCATTCTCTTACTTTAAAGAGGTATGGACGTCTAGACAAATATGGAATTTGTATAATGGATGCCGCTTCAAGCGAGGGTTCAGAGGCGCTGGACCCGGATCAGGCCGCGCGTCAGCGCTGGATGTCCGTTCTGGCCAAGGCCCGTCTTGCGGAACTGGAAAGCGCCTGGGACGAGATGCCGGAGAAGCCCGACTTCGCTTGGCTGCGCGCGCCGCAGAGTGGGATGGTCATGTTACGCGCCCGCAGCGGCGGGACCGGCTCCCAGTTCAATCTCGGCCAGATGACCGTTACCCGCTGCGCCCTGCGTCTGGAGAACGGCAACGCCGGCCTGGGCTACGTACAAGGCCGCTCAAAGCGTCACGCCGAACTTGCGGCGATCTTCGATGCGCTTCTTCAGGATGAAGCAAAAACCGTTGAGCTTGAAGCCAAGGTGATCGCGCCTCTGCTGGCCCGGCAGAAAGGGCGTCGTGAGGAGGCCAGCAGGAAAGCCAACGCGACAAAAGTGAACTTCTTCACCCTGGTGCGCGGGGAGAACGACTGATGGCCGAGCAAGCAGCGACGACCGCTACAACGAGGACGGGCACAACATCGGTTGGCATCGATATCGCGGACCTTAAACCCGGTCTGGGTGACTCGGTTCATGATTCGCAGCGCATTTTCCGTAGTCTTCTGGAGATCATGGCGCGGCCGGGCAAGGTGATCGATCTTGAGCACGATCTCGACGTGCCGGCGCCTCTGGATGTCGCTTCAGCCGCTGCCTTGCTGACACTCTGCGACCAGGACACCCCTTTGTGGCTCGACTGGATCGCCGATACGCCGCCGTTGCGGGCGTATTTCGCCTTTCACTGCGGTGTCCCTTTGGTCGAGCGGAGCCAGGATGCTGCCTTCGCCCTGGTCAGCGATCCTTCGAACATGCCGCGCTTCGCGCTTTTCGCTCAGGGCCTGGATCAATACCCCGATCGTTCCGCGACCTTGGTGATTCAAACCGAAAGCCTGAACGAAGGCCTTCAGGTGATGCTGAGCGGTCCCGGTATTCCCGAAAAGGTGTCGTTGCGTGCTGCCGGTTTGCCGGAATGGTTCTGGAACGATTGGCGGCTCAACGCAGCGCAGTTTCCTTTGGGTGTGGATCTCTTTCTCACCGCCGGCCGTTCGATCGTCGGATTGCCGCGAACCGTGGTTGTGGAGACTTAAGCTATGTATGTCGCTGTAAAGGGTGGCGAGGAAGCGATCCTCAACGCGCACAAGCTGATCGCCGAAGAACGGCGCGGCGACACGGTGCTGCCTGAACTGTCGCTGGATCAGATCAAAGAGCAGATGCAACTGGCCGTCGATCGGGTAATGACCGAGGGGTCGCTTTATGATCGCGACTTGGCGGCCCTGGCCATCAAGCAGGCTCAAGGCGATCTTGTAGAAGCGATTTTTCTTCTCAGGGCCTACCGCACCACGCTCGCCCGCTTCGGGGAAACCCAACCCATCGACACCGCCAAGATGGCGGTGCGGCGGCGCATTTCCGCGGCTTACAAGGACCTGCCCGGTGGCCAGGTTTTGGGGCCGAGCTACGACTACACCCACCGTCTGCTGGATTTTGCCTTGGCGGCAGAAGAAGGGGTGGGTGCGCCGCAGGCTACGGTTGCCAAGGAAGCGGTGGACGAGGATATGCCCCGGGTTACTGACATTCTGAACCACGAAGGCCTGATCGAGGAGGAGATCGCCTGCGACGACGACGGGCCGGTCGCCGATCTGACCCGTGATCCGATGGAGTTTCCGGCTGACAGAGATATGCGACTGCAGAACTTGGCGCGGGGTGACGAGGGCTTTCTTCTGGCGCTCGGGTACTCCACTCAGCGCGGCTACGGTCGCAATCATCCCTTCGCCGGTGAGATCCGCCTCGGCGAGGTGGCGGTGGAGTTTGTGCCGGAGGAACTGGGTTTCGCCATTGAGATCGGCGAAGTAACCGTCACCGAATGCCAGATGATCAATCAGTTTGCCGGCTCGGCTGAGCGCCCGCCCCAGTTCACCCGCGGCTACGGGCTCGCCTTCGGCCATTGCGAGCGCAAGACCATGGCCATGGCCCTGGTGGACCGGGCGCTGCGCGCGCGGGAGCTGGATGAGTCGATCGAGTATCCCGCCCAGGATGAGGAGTTCGTGCTCTATCACTCCGACAACGTCGAGGCCTCCGGTTTCGTCCAGCACTTGAAGCTGCCGCACTACGTGGACTTTCAGTCGGAACTGCAATTGATCCGCAGCCTGCGCCGGCGCCATGACGAGGATCACCTGGAGGCTGCAGAGTAATGCAAAAGTCCGAGAACCAGATACCGGCAGCCCCAGAGACGGATGAGGGCTACAACTTCGCCTACCTGGACGAACAGACCAAGCGCATGATCCGCCGCTGCATCCTGAAAGCGGTGGCCGTGCCGGGCTACCAGGTGCCTTTCGGTGGACGCGAGATGCCGCTGCCTTACGGCTGGGGCACGGGCGGCATGCAAGTGACAGCCAGCATCATTGGCCTGGACGACACCCTGAAGGTGATCGACCAGGGCGCCGACGACACCACAAACGCGGTAAACATCCGCCGTTTCTTTGCCCGCACCGCCGCGGTTGACACGACCGAAGTCACAGACGAGGCCAGCATCGTCCAGACCCGGCACCGGGTGCCGGAAGATCCCATGACCGAAGACCAGATTCTGGTCTACCAGGTGCCTCAGCCGGAGCCGCTACGCAGCCTGGAGCCGCGGGAGATCGAGTGCCGTAAGATGCATGCCTATAAGGAATACGGCCTGATGCAGGTGTCTCTTTATGAAGACATTGCACGCTTCGGTGAAATCGCGACGTCTTACTCCTATCCGGTGATGGTCAACGACCGCTATCTCATGTCACCGACGCCGATCCCCAAGTTCGATAACCCGAAGATGGACGGTTTTCCGGCCTTGCAGCTCTTCGGCGCCGGGCGGGAGAAGCGCATCTACGCGATCCCGCCTTACACGAAGGTGAAAAGCCTCGATTTCGACGATCACCCTTTTCAGATCCAGCAGTGGGAGCAGAATTGCGCCCTCTGCGGGGCTGAGGAGACCTTCCTGGACGAGGTGATCCTGGATGACCGTGGCGGCAAGATGTACGTCTGCTCCGACTCCCACTTCTGCGCGCGGCGGCGGGAGGAAGGGCATAGTGGCAGCCTGCCAGACTCGGCGGCCGCTGCCTACGCCGCGGCTGTCGGCGCCCAGGAGCAAGCGGTTAGGGGAGAGCGTGAGCAATGAACAGCGCGTCTCCCCTGCTGCGGGTGAACAACCTCTCCCATGCCTTTGGCAACCTGCTGGCCTGCTCGGACATTTCCTTCGAACTGCACAGCGGCGAAGTCCTGGGGGTCGTCGGCGAATCCGGTTCTGGCAAGACAACCCTGCTGAATTGCCTCTCGGCGCGACTGATGCCGACCAACGGTATCGTGGAATACGATCTGCGCGATCGCGGTCTGACCGACATCTATGCCCTGTCCGAGCCGGAGCGGCGCTTTCTCCTGCGCACCGACTGGGGTGTGGTGATGCAGAACCCGCGCGACGGTCTGCGCATGGGTGTTTCCGCGGGCGGCAACGTCGGCGAGCGCCTGATGGCCGTAGGGGCGCGGCACTATGGCGAAATCCGCGGCGAGGCGGAGAGCTGGCTGTCGAAGGTCGAAATGGATCTTGGCCGCATCGATGATGCACCCAAGCATTTCTCGGGCGGTATGCAGCAACGTCTTCAGATTGCCCGCAATCTGGTGACCAAGCCGCGGCTGATTTTCATGGATGAGCCGACCGGCGGTCTCGACGTTTCGGTGCAGGCCCGTCTGCTCGATCTTTTGCGCGGTCTTGTCCGCGAACTGAAACTCTCTGCGATTATTGTTACCCACGACTTGGCGGTTGCCCGCCTGCTGGCCGACCGCCTGATGGTGATGAAGGACGGCAAGGTGGTGGAAACCGGTCTTACCGATCAGGTGCTGGATGATCCCCATCATCCCTATACGCAGCTTCTGGTCTCCTCGGTATTGCAGGTGTGACATGACGGAAAACCAGAACCAGCAGCCCCTCATCCGGGTCGAAAACCTCAGCAAGACCTTCACGCTTCATGTCCAGGGCGATGCGCGCATTCCCGTCTTTGCCGATCTCAGTCTGGAGGTGGCGACTGGCGAATGTGTCGCGCTCTACGGGCCCTCGGGTACCGGAAAGTCGACCCTGCTGCGCTCGCTCTATGCCAACTACAAACCCGGCGGCGGTCACGTCTGGGTGCGTCATGGCGACGATTGGGTGGATATGGCCACGGCCGCCCCGCACCGGGTGCTGGAAGTGCGCCGGGAGACCATGGGCTATGTGAGTCAGTTTTTGCGGGTCATTCCGCGGGTTTCAGCCCGCGATATCGTCGCCGAGCCGCTGCACGCTCTGGGTCGCGACCTGGAAGCGGCCCGAGCGAAGGCCGAGGTCCTGCTGGAGCGGCTCAACATCCCCGAGGCGATGTGGGATCTGGCGCCGGCCACTTTCTCCGGCGGCGAGCAGCAGCGCGTGAATATCGCCCGGGGTTTTGCGGTCGACTATCCGATCCTCCTGCTCGACGAGCCGACAGCCTCTTTGGATGCCGGTAACCGTGCTGTGGTGGTCGAACTGATCCGCGAGGCCAAGGCCAGGGGGTCGGCCCTGGTCGGAATCTTCCATGACGACGAGGTGCGCGAGGCCGTCGCCGACAGGATCTTCGATGTCGAGGCAGGAGCTCTGGCCGCATGAGTTTGGGCAGCATGAGTAGGGGTGGCATGACAGCAGAACGGATTCTCAGCAACGCCCGACTGGTCTTGGAGGAAGAGATCGTGCAGGGCAGCCTGGTTATCAGGGATGGCCGGATCACCGAGGTCGCGGCCGGTGGCACCGCCGTTCCGGCTGCAGAAGACATGGCCGGAGACTATGTTCTGCCCGGGCTCATCGACCTGCACACCGATCACTTCGAGAAACACGTCCTGCCGCGGCCCGGCACGCAGTGGAATCCGGTTGCCGCGGTCATGGCGCATGACGCCCAGATGACCGCAGGCGGTGTCACCACGGCTTACGATTGCGTTTGTGTCGGGGTCAGCATCAAGCATCCGGAGCGTAAGCAGATATTCCGCCCGATGATCGACGCGGTAAGGGAAGCGCGCGCGAAAGACATGCTGCGTGCGGATCACATCGTGCATCTGCGCTGCGAGGTGACCGACGAAGAGGTTGTCGATCTCTTCGACTCCGTTGCAGACCACGCCGCGGTCGGCATGATGTCGCTGATGGATCACGCGCCGGGCCACCGGCAATATCCGGATGTCGAAAGCTTCCGCGAACGCACCATGAAGAATCTCAGTCTCAGCGAGGCCGAGGCGGATGCTCACATCGACCGCCTGACCGGTGCATTGGAGGAGGTGGCGCCGAAAAACCGCGCGGTCTTGGCTGAACGCGGGCAGCAGCGGGGGCTGGCGATCGCCAGCCATGACGACGAGACCGAGGCCCATGTGGAAGAAGCCGCCGCCATGGGGATTACGGTCTCCGAGTTCCCGACGACCCTTGCGGCGGCGCGCAAGGCACGGGCGCACGGCATGCATGTCGTCATGGGGGCGCCCAACCTGATCCGCGGCGGCTCCCACTCCGGCAATGTCTCGGCGGCGGAACTGGCGGAGGAAGGGCTGCTCGACAATCTTGCCTCCGACTACATCCCGGCGGCCATGCTGCAGGCCGCTTTTCGGCTGACCCAGGGTCCGCACGATGTGGCTCTGCCGCGGGCCCTGGCCAAGGTAACCGCTAATCCGGCGCGTGCGGCGGGCCTTGACGACCGCGGCCGCCTCGCGGCCGGCCTCAAAGCCGACCTGCTGCGGGTTGCCATGGTGGAGGACAAGCCTCATCTTCTGACAGTGTGGCGTGATGGAAAGCGGGTAATGTGATGTTGCAGCAAGAGGTAGTGGAAGAGCAGGCGTCTCAAACGCCTGCCGAGGCGGAACCCCTGGTGTTGGCCAATGCCCGGGTGGTGACGGCAGAGGCGGATTTCCGCGGCCGCGTCACCGTGATCGGCGGCAGCATCGCCGAGGTGAGCGAGGGGGGTGAGGTTCCCACCGGGGCCGTCGACTGCCGGGGCGAGATGGTCCTGCCCGGCCTGGTCGACCTCCACACCGACCACTGCGAGCGCCACGCCGTGCCGCGGCCCGGCGTCCAGTGGGACCCGCTGCAGGCGGCAATCGCCCACGACGCCCAGGTGGCTTCGGCCGGCATCACTACGGTTTTCGATTCCCTGGTGGTTGGCCTGCGCGACGCGGACCAGACGCGCCGGGACCTGTTGGGCCTGATCATGGCGGCGGTGGAGAAGGGCGAGGCGCTGGGCTTGTTCCGCAGCCAGCACTTCCTGCATCTGCGCTGCGAAGTGACGGACCCGACGCTGCTGGATCAGGTCGGCCCCCATATGGATCACCCGCTGCTGCGGCTGGTGTCGATCATGGAGCACACGGTGGGCCAACGTCAGTTTCCCGACGCTGAAAAGTACCGGGAAGTGCTGGTGAAACTGTTTCACGTGCCGGAAGACCAGGTCGATGAGCGCTTCCGCCGGGATGCCGAGGCCTCGCGCACCTTTGCGCCCACCTATCGGGCGGCGATCTGCCGCATGGCGCATGAAAAGGGTATATCCGTTGCGGCGCATGACGACGAGACTTTGGAACACGTCGAGGAAGCCGCCCACCTGGGGATGGCGATCTCGGAGTTTCCCACCACGCTTGTTGCCGCTGAGGCAGCGCGTGAATGCGGCATGGTCACCATCATGGGTGCGCCCAACGTGGTGAAGGGCGGTTCCCAGACCGGCAACGTCTCCGCGATAGAACTGGCCCGAGCCGGACTGCTGGACATTCTGGCTTCCGACTACGTGCCGATCGCCATGCTTGCCGCCACCCTGCGCCTGACTCAGGATGATGTGGGTCTCTCATTGTCCCGGGCGGTGAAGATGTCGAGCTTAGCGCCAGCCCAGGCGGCGAGCCTGACCGACCGCGGCGAGATCGCTGTCGGCAAGCGCGCCGATCTGCTGCGTGTGCGCATGGTGGATGACCATCCCGTGGTGCGCACGGTTTATGCAGCAGGAAAAAGGGTGGCTTAAGGCGCCGTCTGCCGACGGGTGAGGGCGAAGACGTACTCTGTGCAGGCCTCACCCTGAAAGATGGATTGCAGGGTGTCGATTTTGCGGAAGCCCAGGCGCTCCAGCAGACGGATGGAAGGCAGGTTTCTGGTATCGGTGATGCCGATGACCCGGTGCGCCGGCGTCTCTTCGAAAACCATCTGAATTGCCGCGCGAACGGCATCGCCAGCCAAACCTTTTCCCTGGTGCTGCCGGTTCAACGAGAACCCGATTTCAGCCTCCGTCTCGTCTTTTGACAGGCAGATACCGATATCGCCGATCAATGCCGCATCGGCGCGCGCGGCGATGCCGATTTGGCACCACTCGCCCGCTTGCAGCAGCCTGCCCTTACCGGTTGCGTCCAAGAAAGCTCGCGCTTCGGAGTCCGATGTGGCTTCCCAACCCTGGTAGCGGGCGACATCCGGATCGCAGCGATAGGCCTGGAAATCGGCGAGGTCATCGACCGAAAGGCGGCGCAGAACGATGCGTTCGGCGCTGCGGGGTAAAAGGTCCCCGGACATGATCGAGGATTGGGGCATGACCAGGATTGTGGCGCGGGAACGATACGCAGAGCAAGCCATCCTTCGCCATCGACTGAGCGGTCGATTCACTAGATCGGATCATGTTTTGACGGAACCACTTCGTGGTTGCGCCAAAACATGTGAATCCGATCGCCATCAAAGAGTTAGAGCAGATTCACCGGGTTGGATGGATCGCTAAAGCGATTCCATCAAACCCGGATCTGCTCTAGGCCTGCCATACAAACTGCCTTGCGGAAGCCCCTGCGCCTGGGGCAGATTTCGCTTCAAGCTCTTCAATTTACTTCGATTGTTGGTGTTTCGATGATCATTGCCGAAGACGACCTGCGCGGACCGGAGATCGCCGCGCTTCTGTGTGCGCATCTGGAACTCATGCGCGCAACGTCGCCGCCGGAATCGGTCCACGCCCTGGATCTCGACTCCCTCAGGGCGCCGGAGATTACCTTTTGGACACTGTACGACGACGGGCAACTGCTCGGCTGCGGTGCTCTGAGGGAGATCGATGGCCGTCACGGAGAGATCAAGTCCATGCACACCGCCGCCGCCGCCCGCGGCAGAGGTGTGGCTCGGCGTTTGCTGCAGCATATTATCGCAGAAGCCAAGAGCCGCGGTTATCGGCATCTCAGCCTGGAAACCGGTAGCCCCGAATCCTTCGCGCCGGCGCGGGCGCTCTACCAGGCTTTCGGATTCCAAGCCTGCGGGCCCTTTGCCGACTACGTGTTCGACCCCTTTAGCGTTTATATGACACTGGAGCTTGAAAGCTGCGATAGGGATTCGCTCTAGAGGGTCAGCACTTTGTCATTCATCCGCCGCACCCGCGCCGCCAGGGTGCGCATGACATCAAGGGCGAAATACGGCGTCTCGTGGATGAGGTAGAGGAAACTCTTCTCTGTCACTGGAATTACTTCGCTGGCTTCCAGGGCCATCACCGAAGCGCTGCGCGGTGAGCCGTCGATCAGGCCCATCTCGCCGAAAACGCCGCCGGCGCCGACCTCTTCAACCTGGGCGCCGTTGACGATGATGGCGACCCTTCCCTTGCGCACCAGGTACATCTCGTGGCCGGTTGAATCCTGTTCAATGATGGTCTGGCTTGCCTCGAAACTCTCCGGCTCCAGGCCGATATTCGTGAGAATACCGAAGTCCATCTCGCGCTTCTCGGCAATGTCCATGTCTGCTCGCCCTCTCCCGAATTGCTGGCGGCAAGATGCATTATTCATATGACGGTTTTATGACAAAGAGTGGTTTCCGGCGAAACCCGGTCTCAGCACAGCGGAAAAAGCGCACTTATGATTTCTCCTAGGCCTCGTACCTCTCCAGAAATGCTTCGATCCTCAGTGTCCGGAAATCGGGCAGGGCATCGCGCAGCCGCTCGTGCGGCCAGTCCCACCAAGCGAGCGCCTGAAGGCGGTCGGTAATCTCCGCTTCGAAGCGCCGCCGGATGGGCTTGGCGGGAACGCCGGCGACGATGCAATAAGGTGCAACATCCTTGCTGACCACCGCACCCGCGCCGACCACTGCACCGTTTCCTATCGTAACGCCGGCCAGGACGGTGGCGCCGTGGCCGATCCAGATATCATGGCCCAAAGTGACCGCGTGAGATTCACGCCAGGCGAAAACCTCGGCGTCATCGTCCTCGGCCAGATCGTACTGTCTGCTGCGGTAGGTGAAATGGTGCTGGCTGGCCCGCCAGACCGGATGATTGCCGGGATTGATCCTCGTCTGGTTGGCGATGGAGCAGAACTTACCGATGGTGCTGCCTGCAATATGACCATCGGAAGTGATGTAGCTGTAGTCGCCGAAGACGGTATCGATCATCGCTGTGCGGGCGCCGACTTCGGTGTATCTGCCCAGGGTGCAGCCGACGACCTTCGCGGATTCGTGGATATACGGCGTTGCGCCGAGTACCTTCTTCGGCGGCTGTGCAACGTCAAAGGGTGTGGCAGCTTCGCTCACTTTGCAGAACTCCCCTAAGGCCTGTATTCGTTCTTGCCGATGATCTTGCCGCGTAGCCAGCCGGAGAGGCTGTCGATGGCATAGACGGTAATGAGGATGAGGATGACGATGGACATCACCTCGTCCCAGTTATTGGCGCTGATCCGGTCGTAGAGTAAAAAGCCGACGCCACCCGCACCCACCACGCCCAGGATGGTGGCGCTGCGGGTATTGGATTCCAGGTAGTAGAGCAGGTTGGACAGCATGACCGGCAGCACTTGGGGCAGAACCGCTAAACGCAGAGTCTGCAACGGTCCGGCGCCGGTTGCCTTGACGCCTTCGATCTGCTTGTTCTCAACGTTCTCGATGGCTTCGGCGAAGAGTTTCGAGAGGGAGCCGATATCGGAGACCATGATAGCGAAAATGCCGGCCAGGGGACCGAGACCGAAGGCCCGAATGAAGATCAGCGCCAGGACCAGTTGCTCAAAGGCCCGCAGGGTATCGAAGCCGCGGCGGACGCCAAAGCGCATCCATTCGACCTTGAGGATGTTCTTGGCGCCGAGGAAACCCAGCGGCAGCGCCACGATGCCCGCCAGCAGGGTGCCGAGGAAGGCCATGGCAAGTGTCTCGCCAATGGCGGTCACCGGCTCCATGAACAGCTCCCAGCTGGGCCAGACATAGGGCGGCAGCATGAAGGAGAGCACGAATCCCAGTTTACCGAGCCCGGTCCAGATGCGCTCTGGCGAGAAATTGAAGGCAATGAGGGTGTAGGCGACCAGTCCGATAAAGATACTCCAGCCGATCAGCTTCGTCAGCCTTTGGCGTGGAGTCTCGCTGAAAGCCCGTGGCAGGCGCGTCTTGGCGGCCGCGATTTCTTCTGCACTGATCTCGAGAGTGTTTCGCATGCTGCGATTTTCCTAAAGCCCCTCGCGGCCGATGAAGCGGTGGCGGATACGCTCACAGATCAAATCGATGCTGGCGACCGTCACCAGGATGATTAGAAAGAGCGCGGAAATGTCGGTGTAGTACTGAAAAGAGATCGCGGTGCGGATCTCCTGGCCCAAACCGCCGGCGCCGACGAAGCCGATGATGGAGGAGGAGCGTACGTTGATCTCAAAACGTAGCAGCGTGTAGCTGACATGATTGGGCAGAACCTGCGGAACCACGGCAAAGCGGACCATCTGCACCCAGTTGGCCCCGGCGGCGCGGAGCCCCTCCGGCGCCTTCATATCGATGTTCTCGTTCACTTCCGAATAGAGCTTGCCCAGCGCACCCATCGTGTGCACCGCGATGGCCAGCACGCCGGCCATGGGGCCGATCCCGAAACAGAAGACGAAGATCAGGGCGTAAACCAGTTCCGGTACCGTGCGGGCGATTTCCAGCAGGCGGCGGCAGAAGAAGAGAATGCCGCGGTTCGGCATCAGGTTGCGCGACGCGGGGAAGCTCAGCAGAAAGGCGCCGAGAACGCCGAAGACCGTTGCCAGGAAAGCAATCAGAACGGTTTCGATCAGAAGTTTAAACCACAGCCGGAACGGCAGGAACCATTCCGCCAGATCCGCGGCGAGGCTCTCCCAGCGCAAGACCGGCAGGATCTTGACGATGAATTCATGCAATCGCGGCAGGCCGTTCCAGATCCTCACCGGGTCGAACTCGCCGATGACCACGGCGATGCCCAGGCAAATTGTGAACACGACGAGGTAGATCAGGTCCATCCGGCGTTTACGCCGCCGTGCTGCTGCGTAGCTTCGGCGAAAGCGCGACACCGCGTCGCTGTCGGGGGAGAGTGTGAGCTCGGTCAAGGTTTGGAGGCTGCTGTCTAAGGAGCAAAACTTGAGGTGAATGGCCGCCGGCACCCGTCAGAGGCGGCGGCCATTCACCTACGGTTCAGCTGCCGCGGTTGCGGCGGATCTTGCGAATCTCGTCGCGCATTTCGACGATCCACTCATAACGCTCGTGGTCAACGCGAATCCAACCAACCTGCTTGGGGTTGGCGGTCATGGCGGCGAAGGCCTCTGGGTCTTTTTCCGGAATCTCCATCAGCATGGTCGCGATCTGCTCTTTCATCTCGCCGGGCAGGTTCTTGCGGGCGGTGAAGGGGCCGGAGGTAATCTCCGGGGATTTCCAGATCGGGCAGACGACGCCGGAATCGATCATGCCCTTCTTGACCATCCGCTGCGGGATGCCCGATTCTTCGTTGGTCATATAGGTGGCGGCCGCATCGAACTGGCCATTGGTCACACCCAAAACGCCGGTTTCGTGAGCACCAGCAAAGGGCGTTGCAGCGAAATAGGTTTCCGGGTCGTAACCCTGTTTCAGCAGGTTGTAATAGGGCACCGCATAGCCTGAGGTGGAGTCCGGATCGGCGAAGGCCAGGGTCTTGCCCTTCAGGTCCTCAATCTTCTCATAGCCGCTGTCGCAGCGCACCGTGACGATGGAGTAGTAGCCGGTGCTGCCGTCGGCCTGCTTGCGCGATACCAGTGGTTCGACACCGCCTTCGGTTTCCTTGTAGGCTGCGGCATAGGATGAAGAACCAAAGAAGGCGAATTCGATCTGGTCGGCGGCGATGGCCTGAATGACGCCGTCGTAGGAAGACGCAGTGTAGATCTTCACCGGTAGGCCGGTTTCTTTCTCCAGATACTGCTTGAACTTGGTATAGCGCTGAATGCGGTCCTTTTCATTCTCGCCGGAGAGGATTCCGAAGCGAAGTTCCTTGAAGTCCGATTTCCATTCGCCAGCAACGGCATGTTGAATGGAAGCGCCAGCAACGAGCGTGGCGGCGAGGGCGGCACTGCCCAGAAAAAGGCTGCGAAACATGGATCAAGTCTCCTTCGGCGGGTGAGTTGAAGAGATGGATCTGCGGAAAATAGACCGACGGCGGTTCACGCCGAGAGCGCGACCTGCCTGCCATTTGTGTCAGGCTGTGTACCAGGCCTCCCGGGCTGCATTCCATCAAGCGGCAGATTCGGCAAGGCGGTGGAGGTGACGGTCTCCGAAATCGAGTCATCTTCGCCGGCAGCACCATAAATCTTGCGCACCACGGTCTGGGTCAACTGCTCCGCCGCGCCGTCGAAAACCACACGGCCGGCCTTCATCCCGACAATGCGGTGGCAGTAGCTGCGGGCAGTGTCGAGTGTATGGAGGTTGCAGACGACCGTGATGCCGCTGTCCCGGTTGATCCTTCGCAAAGCTTCCATGACGCGGGTTGCGTTGCGGGGATCCAAAGAGGCAATCGGTTCATCGGCAAGGATGATCTTCGGTTGCTGCAACATGGCGCGGGCGATGGCGACGCGCTGCTGTTGACCGCCGGAGAGCGTGTCGGCGCGCTGCAGGGCCTGGTCAGCAAGGTCGAGGCGGTCGAGCGCTGTGATGGCCAGAGTGCGCTCTTCTTCGGTGAAGCGCTTTACAAGCGACGATAGGGTGCCGCGGCTGTTGATCCTGCCGATCAGCACATTGGTCAGGACGTCCAGCCGATTGACCAGGTTGAACTGTTGAAAGATCATCGCGCAGTCTGCACGCCAGGCAAGCAGGTCACGCCCTTTCAGCTTTGTGACATCAGTGCCGCTGAAATGTATCCCGCCACCGGAAGGCTCCAGCAGGCGATTGAGTAAGCGCAGCAGGGTCGACTTCCCGGCTCCGGAGCGGCCGATGATCCCGACCATCTGGCCTTCCGGTATCTTCAGGGAAACATCGGCTACTGCCGCAACGCTACCGAAGTTCTTACCAAGTGCGGAGATTTCCAACATCCTAACCCCCCAAGTGACGCCTAAGGTAACTGGCGCCTCGGCGCCCCTCTCTTTCGCGTGGCGGGCAAAAAAGCCCTTGGCAATTACATCCAGTCGTCTAGATGATTCTAACGGCTGTTGTGCATATCATCGCCGAGTTCGCCCGGACAGATGTGCGCACGCAACGCCTCTAGGATCGCGACCCTCTATGCCGCCTTGAGCAGGCGCTGCGGTTTTCTCCGCAGGGCGCCCTTTCGCGCAAAGACATCTTCTTTGATCAACAGGGAGAGCCTAACAAGATGCTGATGACACCTATGTGACGCCGAAGTCACGCTTCGGCGTCATTCCCTAGGCCTTTAAGTCAATACATCTACTTGGCGGGTTTTGCCTGACTGGAAAGCAAAACGCAGGTACGAACTCTCTAGCCCTTGGCGGTGGAGAAGATGTAGCCGGCGCCGCGCACGGTCTTGATGACCTGGGGCTTCGCGGGGTCGCTTTCGATCTTGCGCCTTATGCGGGCGATACGGATATCGATCGAGCGGTCGAAGGGTTCCCAATCACGGTTGTGCGCGAGGTTCAGCAATTGGTCGCGGGTAAGCACACGGTTTGGATTGTCCGCAAAGGCTTTCAGCAGGTCGAATTCCATGCTGGTCAGCGGCACTTCAAGCCCCGAGGCTTCGAAAAGCTTGTGGGATTCCAGGTTCAGGGTGAACTCGCCGAAGGGCACCACACGCGCAGCGCTGTCCGTACCGCCGGCGGCGGCTTCTTCTTTCTGGGAGGCGCGGCGCAGCACAGACTTTATGCGTGCCAGCAGCTCGCGCAGATCGACTGGTTTTGCCAAGTAGTCGTCGGCGCCCATTTCCAGGCCGACAATGCGGTCGACCACCTCGCCGGCCGCGGTCAGCATGATGATGCCGACCTGCGTGTTCTCGCGCAGGTAGCGCGCCAGGGAGAGGCCGTCTTCTCCCGGCATGCGGATATCCAGCAGGACGAGATCCACATCCTTGTCGTCGATGACCTCGCGTAGGCCCTCACCGCCACCGACGGCAGTGACCTGAAAGTCGTGGAGTTCCAGGTATTCCTCAATGGTTTCCCGGATTCCCGGTTCGTCGTCGACAACGACGATGTGCTTCCGCCCCTGCATCTCAAAGGCTCCCTCAACTGCTCTCTCAACAGGTCTAACCGGCATTCATTCCGTTCTCCGCCTTGCGGGGCCTAATCGGCCTCGGTTGCGGCTGTTTCCTCACCCTTGCGGCTTTCCTGATTGCGCCCGAGGATCTGATCGACAAGATCGTGAACTTCCTCAAGCGCAAAAGGCTTTTCGATAAACGGCCGATGGACGCGCTGCAGGAACAGGCGGGCCGAAGGACTCAGCGTGTCGCCGGAAACGAAAGCCGTCCGTTTCAGAAGTTCGGGGTCGCGCCGCTCCAGTGCCGCGTAGAGGCTGGGCCCGTCCAGGCGGGGCATGCGCACGTCGCTCAGGATCACATCGAAGTCGTCGCGGTCCAGCATGAGCAGCGCTTTTTCGCCTGAATCCGCAGTCTCCACCCTGTGCCCCTGGACAGCCAGGATGTCTCCGAGCATCTGTGCAACCTCGGGCTCGTCGTCGATAATCAGAATCGTCGCGCTTTTGCCGGAACGGTCTCGGGCGTTTCGCTTCGTCTTGGTGGCCTGCTGTGTTTCTTCGCGGCTGGCCGGCAGATTGACGATAAAGGTCGAGCCTTGGCCGACCCTGCTTTCAGCGCGGATGCGTCCGTCGTGGGCCTCGACGATGCGGTGACTGACCGCCAGGCCGATACCCGTGCCCTCGCCGATATCCTTGGTGGTGAAGAAGGGTTCGAATATCCGGTTGCGGATGTCTTCGGGAATGCCGGGGCCCGTATCCGTCATCTCAAGAACGACTTCTTCACGATGATCGTCGTAGCTCGCGGTGATGTCCAGCTTGCGGGGAGATTGAACCTCCATCATGGCCTGTTGGGCATTAACGGTCAGGTTGGTCACCACCTGGTTCATTTGATCGGGATCGGCCCAGACCGGAGGGACCTTGGGGTCGATATCGAGTGTCACCTCGACGTTGGCGGTACGCAGCGAGTAGCCGGTTACGTCTAAAGTCGCCTGGATGATATCGCGAAGCTCGACGGCCCGGCGTTCCGGCGGGCGCTGCCGCGCCATGGCAAGGAAGGATTTCACGATCCGCGAGCAACGGTCGGCGGCATTGCCGATTTTCGTCGCCCGCTCGATTGTGCGCACGTCGACGGCGGTTTCCTTCATCAACTGAGCATGGCCGACGACGACGGAGAGCGGATTGTTCAGTTCATGGGCGACGCCGGCGAGGAGCGAGCCGAGGGCGCTCAGTTTTTCGCTTTGATAGAGCGCTTCCCGGTGACGGGCCATTTCAGCTTCGACCGCGCGCCGTTCGGTCAGGTCATAGGCGCTGGCGACGATCATTTCCTCGCCCTGGTATTCGATCAGGCTGGCGGTGAGAGAAGCCCAGACATGTTTGCCGTCGGCTTTGCGCAGCTCGACTTCGAATCCCTGCAGGGTCCGTCTCTCGCGCAGCAGTTTCAGGTAGCGTTGCCGGTCCCGGGGGTCGACATAGAGGTCGGTGATGTATGAAGGCTCCCCCGACTGCTGCATCTGTCCGAACAACGCCCGCGAGGCCGGGCTCTCGTAAATGATGAGGCCGTCGCTGACGCGGGTCATGGCGACAGGTACCGGTGAGGCCTCCAGGATGCTGCGTACAAGGTTCTCGCTCTCCCGCAGGGCTCTTTCCATTTCCTTGCGGTTGGTGATGTCGCTGCGGGTAACCACAATGCCGCCCTGGCGCGTCGGTTGGTTGGCGAACTGGAACCAGCGTCCGTCGGCCTGCTGGAATTCCATCTCGGTACCGAACTGCAGCCGTAGCGCCTTGCGTTCTTCCAGCCAGGCGTCCACCCGTCCTTCCGCCCCGACATATTGGCCGCGTTCGGCGCCGGTGCGGATGAAATCCGTCCAGGCAACACCGGGTTTCAGCACGTCGTTGCTGAGCTTGTTGAAGTCGCGGTAGCGCTGGTTGCATGTAACGAGACGGTCTTCGGCATCGTAGAGGGCGAAGCCTTCGGACAGCGACTCGACGGCATCCTGCAGGGTTTCCTGCGCCTGGCGTATCTGCGCTTCCTTGTCGCGTTGTTCGGTCAGGTCGACCACGCCGCCGATGGCGATGGTCTTGCCGTCATGTTCGCAGAGCCGCGAAAAGACGGCGCCCCAGAAGACCGTGCCGTCGGCCTTGCGGAACAGGGTTTCCCGTCCGTCCAGCCTGCCTGCCGCAAGCAGTTCATCGGTGCAGGCCCGCCGGTCCGCCGGATCGGCGTAGGCGCGCTCCGACTTGTAATGCTCCGTCACCGGCCAGTCGTAGCCGAGCAGCGCCGCCGCCGCGGGGCTGTGATAGAGCACGATGCCCGAATCGACGTCGGTGAGCCAGAGCGGGAAGGGGTTGTTCTCGACCAGACTACGGAACTGCTGCTCGCTTTGCCGCAGGGAAATCTGGGCTTGCTTCAGTTTTGTGATGTCGGTGCGTATATAGACCCGTCCGCCGCCACGAATGGGGTGCGTCGTGGTCTGTTTCCAGTCGCCGTTCCTTAATTGAAACTCCACCGGCACATCTTCGGACTGGCGGACATGGCTCATCCATAGTTCCGGCGTGATGGACAGACCTTCGATGCTCTCCCCGTTGATGCTCTGCAACTGCGGCAGCACTTCGCAGTAGTTGTCATAGGTGGAACTGCCCACCATGGATTCCGGGGTTCTGCCATAGATCTCGGAGAAGGCGGCGTTGCAGAGAACCAGCTTCTCTTCCGCGTCATAGATGGCAAAGCCGTTGGGGATGCTCTCGACGGCGTCCTGGAGCAGTTGCCAGAGATGATTGATGGTCGCTTCCGCGCTGACGCGTTCGCTGATGTCGCGCAGTTCAGTGATCACCGCGCGGCTCTTCCCAAGATCGATGGCCGACAGCATCACCTCGACCGGTAGCTGACTGCCGCTGTCTCGCCGCGCCGTCAGGGTAAGGGTCTCGGAAGCGGCCTGTTCGCCTTTGCCCTGGAGCAGCCGCTCAACGGCCTCTCTGAAACTCCCGCGATTGTCCTCGATAAACAGGTCTTCGGCCTGCATGGCTTGGGGGGGGTCGGTTGCGCCGTCAAAAAGCAGCTTGGCGGCAGCGCGGTTAAACTCAGTGATCAGGCCGCCGGGCTTGCAGATCAGGATAGGATGGGCGGCCTGATCAATAATGGCGCTGCGCTGGCTGGCAAGTTCGTCCGGACCGGTTGCTGCTGTCGGCGTCTTATCGTCGATAAGCGTGACGCAGCCGTTGACGATCGAAGCTGCCGTAGCATCGTGTCCTTCGGCGCTGCCGAGGGACATCTCGTCGCGACGCCAGGCGTAGTTTTCCGGTCCCATCGCAACTCGGTATTCGACACTGGCTGCCCGGTGCTCAAGGAGATCGGCCAGGGCCGTCCGGTATTGATCCAGGTCGTCGGGGTGTATCAGGTCGGTGATGGCGGTTTCTGATCCGCGGATCGCATCGCCGGGCTTTCCGAAGTGCCGTTCCGCCCCGGGTCCTACGAAATCGAGGATCAATTGCTTTTCGACAAGCCGGCCGCGGTAAAGAAGCAGGGCGTGCCGCGAGGCCACGAGGTCAAGCAACTGACGTTCGGCCCCGTTGGACAAGTCCCAGTCAGAAGGCTTGCCGCCGGGCGTGTCAGGGGCGTTATGGCTATCGGGTGTTGCCCGCGCCATCGCTGGGCCTCCTGTGACGACGTTCTGTTTTTCGCCTTGGCGGAGGGCCTCTTCACTAGGAAGGTCTTCCGCAGAATCAGCAGGCAAACAGGTTAGCCGAGGGGCGCACCAGAGAAAAGAACCGATGGAATCAGGGGTTTGCGCCGCAGATGCCGAGCGTTTTCGCAGCTCTACGGCCGCTCCATGCTGTAATGGTCCCGCCATCGATTTAACCCGCCCCGGTAAGATTGACCCTGGGTGAAGATCACCCCTTGCGTTCCCCAACTGTGTTGTTGCCCGGATCAGCGCGGCTCCCAACGCGCTGACCCGGGTGTGTTCTTTAGATCCGCATGCTCTCGCTGCGACCGTGCAACCGCTCTTCGGTCGCCTGTGCTCTGCTGACAATAGACGAGCGGTTCAAGCCGATGTCGCGCAGCATATGGTCGTCCAGCTTGGAAAGTTCCAAAACAGTCCGGCGGACCCGAAGATCGCGAAACAGCGGACCGAAGGTCCGTGCTGTTAAATCCTTTAAGCTGTGCAAAACCCTGCCTCTAAGGGAAGGTTTCACGGCTGCGCCAAAGGGGCTGGCCGGTCGAATGCCGGGCAGAACCATCGGCGAGCCAAATAAGTTTGAATTACTCATTGCTCCACCAAGCTCCTGAAAACTCTTCAATCAATTCGTTGTCTGGCAATTCGTTGTCTGGTTCGCCCAAGAAGGCCGGCGACGTCTGTCCTCGCAGTCGCCGATCAACATGGCTGCCAGATATAGGCCCGGGCTGTTTCCCGCGGATTTCTCTGTCGGGCGTTTTTCGTATCAATTGTTCGCCGGCCTTCTGGGCGCGCTTGCGGGAGTTGCGGCTGGCAAAGACGTCGAGGCTGAAGCGCCGGAGCCACTCCCGGTCTGGAGTGCTGGTGATAAACCTAAGTTCCGATAAGGCTTTACAGTATTTGCTGTTGGGTCATGGAAGAGAGGCTGAGGTTCGCGGGGGCTCCTTAATGGAGCGAAGACGCCGGAAACAATTGAAACAATGGGCTCGAAAGCGATCCTTTGCCCTGTGTTCGCAGCGTTCGCCACGCGACGGGGCGTTGGGAGGACACAGCATTCGGAATGCGTGCGAGTCTGTGCAGAAATTCGCCTCAATTAGGACATTTGCTGTTGCGGCGGCGATCCTCCTATCCTTCGTAAAACAGTAACGGAAAAGACATCCGGGCGTCATACGGAGGGCCGCAATGACTCCTTTGCCCGCATCTGATCTGCCGCTTGGCCGGCGGCCGGGGCGCTTAACCGCGTCTTCGGCGCAGGCCGTGACCACGCTGATCGTTGTGTTGTCGGTGGGCGCCGCGGTCCTGCTGGTGCTGCTGCTGGCCGTTCAGACACGCATTCCGCTCTCGGATCTGACCCGGGACCCCCTCGCCATCATGGGTAAAAAGAGCGCGCCACACCTGGGTTCCCTGTCCAATCTCGGTGTTTTGCTTTGGTGCATGACAGCAAGCGTCTGCGCCTTCACCGGCCTGCGTCTGGCCGCCGGCGCCGCCGACCGGCGGGCCGGTGTCTTTCTGTTGGTGGCCGCCGGTTTCACGGCGGTGTTGATGCTCGACGATCTATTCATGTTGCATGAGAATCTGGCTCTGCGGTTTCCGCAGGGGGACATCGCCTTGTTCACCCTCTATGGACTTCTCGCCCTTGGTTACATCCTGGCTTTTCGGCGCGTTCTGCGCAGATTTGGCGTTTTGGCCCCATTGCTCGCGGTTGCTCTGCTGGGCGTCAGCGTTGTGGCTGATCTCGGCAGGCTGACCGCGGTTATGCCGGGGAACTGGCCCTGGGTGGTCGAGGATGGGTCGAAATTTGTCGGTATAGTGCTTTGGGCCGCTTTTCACCTCAGGGTTTCTTGGATATCCGTGCTGCCTGAAGCTCAGAGGTCACAAAAATCCCGTTAACGTGACGTTAGGTCGCTATGCGACAAGTTTTCCGAGGTGTTACGCTCCAACGAGGGTCATAGATGCCTTGGAGAAAGATGAGATGAGACGCCTAGCTGCACCGCTGCGCAGGGTTTTCACGGCTGTGCTGGCGGCGTTACTGGCTTGGCCCTTGATGGCGGGCCCGGTCGCGGCGCATCCGCATGTTTGGATCGACTCCTATGTGCGCGTGATCTTTGACGGGAACGATCATGTCGTCGCACTGGAGATCGACTGGCGGTTTGACGAATTCTACAGCCTCTTTGCCATCGAGGGCCTGGACAAGAACGCGGACGGGAAACTGGAAGAGGCCGAGCTGAGACCCTTGGCCGAATTGAACATCACTTCCCTGGAAAGCTACCGCTACTTTACCTATGTAACGGTCGACGGTGCCGATGCGGCCTATGGTGAGGTCCGCGAGTACAGTTCCAGCTTTGCGGAGGGGGAGGGTATTCTCAGTTTGCGCTTCGTGCTGCCCTTGACGGTGCCTGTCGATCCACGCAAGGCGGAGTTTTCCTTCACCAGTTATGACCCCAGTTTCTACATCTCGATTGAACCACGGCGGCAGGACGCCATCGAGCTTTCTGATGGCGCCCCGGAAGTCTGCGCGGTGCTGATGACCAGAGGCGCGGAGACTGAAACCTTGAATTTCTCCGATGCCGAACTTTTCGGCAATGCCCAGAGCATCGCCGCCCGCTTCGCCTCTCGCGCGGCACTCGACTGCAGCAGCCGAACGGTTACCCAATGAAGGTTCTGGTTTACAGGTCCTTGGGTTTGACCGGCTTCTGCTTCCTGCTGTTGCTGACCTTGATCATCCTTTGGGATGGTTCGCCGACCGGGGTTCAAACCGCGTTGGTGCCACCGCCCGAGGCTTCCGGAGTACAGGCGCCGTCCGGCCCCTGGCAGGATTTGTTGGTGTACATCCATCAGGTGCAGGGTGACCTGCATCGCCGGCTGGCCGGCGCGGTGCGTGCCCTAAAAGGGGATGCTGCTGGCGAGGCTGCGCTTTTCCTGATTGTGCTCAGTTTCCTCTATGGGGTTTTCCATGCAGTCGGGCCCGGCCACGGCAAGGCGGTGATCTCCACCTATCTCCTGGCCAACGAGTCCGTTGTCCGGAGCGGCATAGCCCTGGCTTTCTTTGCGTCATTCGTCCAGGGCCTTACGGCGATCGCTCTGGTCGGGCTGTTGGCGGTGCTGCTCGACATGAGCGGCCTGCGGGTAAGCGCTTCGGTTGGTGTGCTGGAGAGTGCCAGCTATGCCCTGGTCGCCCTGGTTGGCTTCTGGCTCCTCTGGTCGCTTGTGCGGCCCCTATACACGCGCGGCAGAGACGCTAAGGGGAATGATGACGGTGCAGGCTGCGGTGGTTGCGGACACAACCACGCACCGGACCCGGCACTGCTGTCTCGCCAAGGTTTGTCGTCAAAAGGCTGGGGTATCGTCACCGCCGTCGGTCTGCGGCCCTGCAGCGGGGCCGTCCTGGTGTTGTTGTTCGCCCTGGCGCAGGATGTTTTTGCCGCGGGTGTCGCCGCCACCGCGGCGATGTCGCTTGGAACCGCGCTGACGGTCTCGGTGCTCGCTTTGCTGACGCTCTGGTCGAAGCGCCTGGCGATCGCGGCGGTGGGGCCGCGAAGTCACTTGGTCGATACCCTTTATCGCCTCCTTGGTTTCGGTGGTGCGGCGCTGTTGATCCTTCTGGGCGGTGCGCTTTTTGTCACATCCTTGCAGATGTCCAGCCCCCTTCAGGGGCCATTGTGAGCATTAAGGTGCTGTTTTAGATAAATAAATCTCAATTTTCTCCTTCTGTGGTAATCCTCACAGACCCTTCCTTGTATGAGCTTTAGCTTCTTCGTTAACGGACGTTGGTCCTGACCGCCCCGGGGGGGCGGATCCGTTGGACCGGGGAAGCTTTTGTCGAGCCGAGGGGTTGGTGGGCGAAAGGGAAGGGAGAGCACCGTTATGTCTGAAGTCAATACGCTACTGGTAGGGCGCAATCGCCTGTTCCTCGAAGGGCTGAAGAGCCTGTTGAGAGGAAGTTCCTTCAACGTTTGCAGCGAGCTGACCAGCGTTTCGGCGCTGGGCGAAGTTGCCGATGCGGAGGATCTGGAACTGATCCTCATCGAACTGCGCGGTGAGGTTTCCCTGCTGGTTGACGATCTGCGCCAGTTGCAGAACGAACTGCCGAATACGCCCATCGTGGTTCTCACCGACGAGAGAGACCCGCGGACATTGGCCGCCTGCCTGAACGCCGGCGCCGATGCCTTCCTGCTGAAGGACATTTCTCTGGAGGCGCTGATCCATTCGCTGAAGCTGGCCATGATGGGCCAGAAGGTGATGCCGACGGATCTTGCCACAGCCCTGATCAACGGGGCCGTGGGTGTTGCGCCGGTCGGCGACAAGCGCATCGAGGAGTACGGCCTCTCCGACCGCGAGCAGGAGATTCTGCGCTGCCTTGTTTACGGCGACGCCAACAAGGTGATTGCCAATCGCCTCGACATCACCGAGGCGACGGTGAAGGTGCACATGAAGAGCCTGCTGCGCAAGATCAAGGCAGGCAACCGGACGCAGGCGGCAATCTGGGCGCTGAATCACGGAATGGCCCCGGGTCTGCCTTTCGGAGGTGGGGCCGAGCCTATGTTTCCCGCTGCCAGCGGGGCGCCGGCCCTTTCTCAACTGACCGGCTGAGGCACCAGGTTTCGGTGTTCTGGGCCTGCCGGAGCATCCCTTGAAACAAGGTCCTTTTTGAGGGGCCTTGGGACCCGGCAGCCGATGCCTCTTCCATTCCACCGACGGTGGGCCCCGTGGCGGCCGACCGTCGGTTTCCTTTTTCCGCCGGGCCCGGGTTCCGGCCCGGTCCTTTTTCCCGATGCTAGAATCCTTCACATTTTGACGGCACCGGCCCGCTCCCCCTCCCGGCCACCCATAGGATACTGGCGTTGGGTGGCCGGGAGGGGGAGCGGGCCGGAACCGCTTCGACGCAAGTCGAAAACGCCCTAGCCCCCGACCTGTGCCGTCCAGGCGTCGATCGAACTGCCGCTGCCTGGATAGATCACCACAGCCCCCCTGCCGGAGCCTGCCGACACCATGTTGGTCCAGGCGGCGATGGTGGCGGAGGTGCGCAGACTCGACAGAAAGCTGGGTGTGGAGGATCCGCCGCCGCTTTTCGGTGCGAAGAAGGGATTGAAGATGCCTGCGCCGTCAGCCGGGCTGCGCCGGAAGCTGCTGCCGCGCGCCGCAGCGCCCGGAATAAAGGGAGCGACCTGACCACTGACGATGGCGGTCGAACCCGGTCCTTCCGAGACGTCGACCAAGGCGCCGTTCGCGCCGCGCCGCAGGTTGTCCGGGGTGAGACCCAGGATCTCCTGCTGCAGGATGGCTTGGCGGCCGGCGAAGCTCATGCCCACGCCGCCGCCGCTGTTGAATGAAAAAGGCCTGTTGTTCCACTGCGCTTCGGCCTCCGGCGCAACGCCCAGTGTTGCGATACCGATGAGGGCGGCGCCGAGGCTGTGGAGGGCCAATCGATAAGGCGACCGAAGCTGCCGATTCTGAGACTGCGGGCGGAAAGCCATTCCCGGACTCCTATGGTGAGCGATAAGGGACACCACGGCGGCCGGTCGTTTTGCCGGTCCAAGGAGCAAGCGGAAGACCGCTATGGCGTGTAACTTATCACTTTCGGGGAATGGCGGCGCAATTCAACGCGCCAGAAGAGGTAATACCCCCTTATAGCTTCAGGACCAGTCGTCCGGCCCCTGGCCTGGCGCGCCATTGGAGGTAGGCACGGTATCGTCTTCTCCGAAAGCGGCTTTCTGCTGAAGACTTTCCTGAAGCGGCAGCAGAACCGTTGCCGCCAGCACGGCCGCTTCGGTCCGGTTGCGGCATTCCAGCTTTACGAGGATGGAGCGGACCAGCGACTTCACGCGGGTTTCACTCTCGCCCAACTGTTCGGCGATGCTGCGGTTGCTGTCGCCATCGGCCAGCAGTTTGAGGATCGCCTGCTCACCGTCGCTGAGGCGGCACAGCATGTCGAGATGACAGTAGGAGCCGCCGCCGTCTTCTCTTGTGGTTGGCAGAACCGAATAGCCCTCACGGGCAAGACAGAGACTCTCCTCCAGATATTTCAGGCCGGCCTCGAGAAGAATCAGACCGTCTGCCCGCCGCGCCAGATCGCCCAGGTGGGCGCATTTGGATTCCGGTACCGCCAGCAGCACCCGAGTCTTTTCTCCCGACCAACGTCCGATCTGTTGCTCCAGACGCCCGAGCCGGTTGCCGTCGTCCACCGCCAGGATCAGGTAATCGGCTTCCGGCTCGCCCAGTCCATTGGAGGGAAAGATGCAGATGTCGCCGACGCGCGTGTTCGGGACGCGGCGCAGCGCTTCCAAAAGGGGAGCGGTGTCGACGCCCGATGCCAACAATGCGCAACGTTGGTTGTCGGTCATGCTGCCTCTCTTCATCTGTTGAGTGTTTTGTTCGAACATGGCGGTGAACCTCCAGGATGCCGTGTCATGGCGCGGTCTCTGCCCATTTTCCCGAGCTTTGCGCCACAATTTCCCGGAGACTAGCACGGAGCTTTCCCACATTCTTTCGCGCAGGCATAGTAATACTTTGGTATAGGGTGGTAATACAGAGGTGTCGAATATCTATATAGTTACCCATCTTTGAAAGTATTAATTCAGTTTTATTTTAATACATCCCTTCGCTCACTTTATTATTTAAATAGATTCCGTACCATCCCTGAACATTGATCCCGCGCCAAGACAGCGGCGGGCGGATCGATGGAGACAGATCGATGCATAGGGGATGGAACATGCGAGCAAGAGCTTGCGCCTACGTAGTTGCGGCCGGAATGGCGCTTTCGGCCTGTGCCGGACCACCGTTTCCCGATACCGGAGTGGCGCCGGTCTTCAGTTTCCCGGTTACCAGCAATCACACGCCTTATAGCCAGTGCCTCAGCGGCCTGGCCGATACGCCGGGGGCCAATCTGCCGGTCTTCTCGGTCGGCGAGGTGGCCGACAAGACCGGGCAGGTGAACTACGACGACAACGGTCATGCCCTCAGCCAGGGCGTTTCCGAGATGATGATTTCCGCCCTTTGGAAAACCCGCAAGGCGCGGCTCATAGAGCGCCTGGATCTGCGGATTCCCCTGGCGGAGATGAAGCTCTCCGAACAGGGGCGGCTGGGCCGCGGCCTGACGGAATACGAGTTGCCGGCCAGCGATTTCATCGTCGTCGGCGCGCTCACGGAACTGAACTACAACATCACTTCCGGCGGTGCGCGCCTCTTCGTCAATGGGATTGGCGGCGGCGGGCGCACGGTGGTGATCAACGTTGCGCTGGACCTGCGTGTGGTCAACGCGCGCAACTTCTCGGTTGCCTATGCGACCTCGCTGCAAAAGCAGATTTACGGCTTCGAAGTGGAGGCCAACGTCTTCCGCTTCTTCGGCAATACCCTCATTGAATTTGACGCTGGAATGATCCGCAACGAGCCGTTGCAACTTGGCGTCAGATCCGTCGTGGAGATGGGTGTCTACCTTCTTATGACGGACTTTCTGGGTCTGCCCGCGATCCAAGGCTGCGATCTCGTGGAGACCGATCACTTCGCTGGATACCTAAAGGAGATAGACGATGAAAGCGAATAAGTCTGTACTGCTCTGTGGAGCTGCGGTGGCCGCCCTCGGTCTTGCCGTGTCGCCTGCGGCGGCCTTCGATGAGGTCGACTGGCACTGGGATCTGGAAGTCATCGAGCACGTGACCAAGGATGTGGACATCGATGTCGATATCGATCCCGTCGGTTTGGTTCTGCTCGAAGATCTGCAGATCTACATCGGTGACGTGACGGCCGAATCCCAGGTTCGGGGGATTTACAACAACCAGCCGAACGAAGGTGGCGGCGTCGGTGCCGGTACGGTCGACTTCACGGTCACCCTGGACGGCATGACCGACGACGAGACCGATCCCAGCACCGTTTCCGGTGTTGCCGATCTGAGCGGCGATCTGATGGGAACCTCTTCCGATGTCTCCGGCACCCTCGACGAGGGTACCGACGATCTGGACGTGGTCATGACCTTCGAGGACATCCCGGTGGAGAACATCGAAATCGAGCCGACCGGCTCCTTCGATGCCCTCACCGAGCTGCCCGAGGTGGTCAGCACCGCAACGGCGATCGCCAACAACGTCAGCATCGACAGTGACGTGATGGTCGAGATCCACGAAGGCCAGTATGTCTTCAACACGGGCGAGTTCGGCGACGATCCGAGCCCGACGCCGGTGCCGATCGGGCCGGGCGGCGACGGCATCAGCCTTGCGTCGATTGAAGACGGTGCGGACTTCGGCAACAACCGGAACGAGTTCCACGATGCGGCGGCGCTGCTGACCTTTGCTGCGCTCTTCAACGTGATCGAGCCGTCTGAGATCTCTGCGGTTTCGCAGGTCGATGACATCCTCAACGCTTCGGTTGACAGCGCCGCGACGGCGGTTGCCAACAACAAGGCGATCACCGTCGACGCCAAGGTCGCCGATGACGCCGTGGTCATGGGCGACATCACCCAGTTCGCCTATGCCAACACCTCAGCCCTGTCCCAGGTCGGTTTCGGCGCCTGCGATCAGGAATGCGGCGGCATGGCCTATGGGGTTGAGGTCAACAACTACACCAATCTTGGTCAGTTGGACCGTCCCCTGGTGTCATCGGTCGCCACGGCCGTTGGCAACAACCTGTCCATCTCTGTCAGCACGCCTGAAATCGGCGGCGGCAGCTAACCTTAAACCAGCCTACCGACCCCGGGGAGGGAGCAGAGTCATTCTGCTCCCTCATCCCCCTCTCTCACCGGGGCCGCTTTGTTTTCAGGAGGTGGAGATGAAACGGACTTTGATGCGCTTGACGATCGATGGTTTGACCCTGCTGGTCTATGCGGCCTTTGCCCTGGCGCTGGTAACGCGGCTGGCAGCCGATGCGTCGGCCCAGATGTATGAGCAGCCTTGGGGGTTCGCCGCACGCAACGGCGGCAACATGGCCGTCGTCATGAAACAGGTCGAAGCCGGGCTGCTGGACGGCAACAGCGGCAGCTCAGCCGCAGCGGTGACCGGCAGCACGACCTTTCTGGTGTGCGGTGGGGAAGGCAGCGCGGGCGCCCGGGGCAATTCCTCCTGCATCATCCTCAACAACTCCGACGGCGCCCTCAGCATCGGCCAGGATGCGGTCGGCGATCAGAACGCGGAAAGCACCACGACACAGACACAGAACAACGGCACCGACGAGGTCAGCGAGATTCTGGCGGGCGATACGGCCAGCCAGTAACGAAACACAGCCCGGTTTCTGTTCCGGGGTTCTTCAAAAAGGAACTGAACAACGGCGGCCTTCGGCCGCCGTTTTGTTTTTGTTACTCGGATGGCAGTTGTGGAGAGGGTTGTGAAGCGCCGGCTGCCTGGTTCCGGCAGACCATCATCTCTGTCGGGCGGTCGGCGCCCGGCAGGCAAAGCGCTTGCAGGCCACAACGCCGGGAGGGTGGACTTGCGACGGGTGTCGGGGTGACTTCCGGAGCTTTGTGTTGGGTGCCGTGTTGGGTGCCGTTTTGGGCGCGCTGATAGGCCCGCAGCCTTTGGCGGCAGAGCGGTGTGGCCCGATCGTCGGTCTGGGCGAGTGCGTCCTGCAGCTCCCGGGGGGAGTTTGCATCAAAGGGCCCGTTTTGGCCCGCCGTGCTGCTGCCGGTCTCGCCTGTACCGCCACCACCGATCGCGTTCAAGGCCATGCCGGCGGCCCCGGCGAGGCCGGTCACGCAGCCGCCAAGAAAGAGCGGCGCCATTATCGCGAGAGCCAAGGCAGTGCCGCGCTTTGCGGACGCCCGTTTCGAGTCGCTGAGACTGCTGCGCATCGCCGGAGGCGGGCCTAAAAGGCCGGTTGCAACAGCGAGTCGCTCTTCATTGAGGAGAGGTAGCTGCGCAGGGCATAGACCTCGCTCGAGGTCAGAATGAACTGGGGCATCGGCGGGTGGTCCGCCGCCAGCCAGGCCTGAAACCGCAGTGTCGACCAGTCGGCCGCCTGGGCCATTTCGCGCAGGGTCGGCGCCGCCGTCGTGCTGTAGGGGGCGTCCGGTCCCGCATGGCAGCGCAGGCAATGCTCGGCAACCAAAGCGCGTCCCTCCGCAATTTCATCGCCGTGGGCAGCCGGAACCAGCGGCAGCGAGGCCCAGAACAGGCCGGCGGTCAGGCAGGCGCCGGCCAGCAGCAGGCAATCCTTGATCTTGACCATCCCATGTTGGCGTTGTCCGTCGCGCGGATCGCCAAGCTTGCGGGCGCTATTGGATCTGGCTGAGCGCATTGCTGAAGCCCTTCAGCGAGAAGCGGGCGACGACGGTCTTGTCCGCCACGCGATAGGCGGCGACCCCTTCCAGGTCTTTGCGGAACCGGGCGAGGACCTGATCGGTAGCTTCCAGGCTGATCACCGCCTGGCAGAACAGATTATTGCAGGCGTTCGTCAGCAAGCGGGTTTTCCAGCCGCTGTCGAGCTGAACCGCAATGGGCGCGTTTGTGCCGGCCTGGTGACTGATCCGCAGGATGGCGCGCAACCGGCGGCTGCCACGCTCAGGGGCGATCAGGATCTGCAGTCCCGGCGCTTGATAGTCGGCAAGACAGGCGGACTGGCCACAGACCACGTTCCATTGCTCCGGCTCGGCGGCAGCGGGGGCCGCCATCAGGGCCGTGCCGGCGGCAATTGTTACAGCAAGGCAGGCGCGCTTCAGCGCGGAAGAACCGGCGCACTTGAGCGCGGAACGATAGGTCCGGGTGAGAGGCGTTGACTTGCGAAGGGCGCTGATCATGGTGCTTTCTCCCGAAAGTGCGGTTGCAGCAGCGATTCCGTCGAGTCTGACGGCTCTCTGGTGAATCTGCGAGGGAGCAGGGGGAGGAGTGACCGGGACTTGAGGCTTAGGCCGCCGGAGGCTCTCCTACGCCCTAAGAGTAAGGAATTCAGCCGTTTTTGCGGATTTTGCGCTTTTATGCGTCGGGTGTGACAAATCCCACAGTGTCTTTGGCGCCGCCGGCCTATGTTCAGGGCGTTGTTGTGGAGGTCCTCCCTCAAGCCACGATGACGGACCTTAGGTGAGCCCAAAGCCCCGTCCGCCGCCCATCGGACGGGGCTTTCTCATGCCTGGGGGCTTTCTCGTGTCTGAGGGAAGGTGGCGCGCCGACCGGCCTTTTGGAACGGGCCCCGCGAGAGAGGTGCTTTGCGGCCTTAGTCGCCGGAGACCTCGTGGACCATACGCTCCAACTCGGCCACGTCGCTGACGATCAGCGTCCGGCCGTCGCGTTTGATCAAGCCGGATTTTGTCAGATCGTTCAGTTCCCGGGTCACCGCTTCGCGGTGAGTCGAAATACGGCTGGCAATGTCGGCGTGGGTCGGCGCCGGTGAGAGGTGCGCGGTGTTGTCGTCGCCGACGTTGTCTCGGGCGAGCCGCAGCAATTCCGAATGAATGCGGTTCTTCACCGCAAGCGTGCTGAACTCGAAGATCCGCTCACTCAAAGACCGGACCAAACGGGTCAGATAGGTCAGCATCGCCATGGAGACCGGCGGATACTCCTCCAGAATGGCGCGGAAGGCCTCGGCGGGAACGGAGCCGATCATCACATCGGTCAGGGCGATGACGTTGGCGGAGCGCGGAGCACCGTCGATCGCCGAGAACTCTCCGAAGCACTCCCCAGCCGAGATGTCGCGAAAGGCAACCTCTTTCCCGGCGCTCGAAAAGAGAATTACGCGGACCGTCCCGGAAACCATGAAGTAGACGTCGGTGGAAACCTCCTGGTGGCCGATGATCTGTTGTTGCGCTGTATAGTTGCGCCAGTGCATGCGTTGCGACAGACGTTCGATCTCCCGCGCTTCCAGACCCTTGAAGATCTCGATCCGCTCAAGCGCGTAGCCTGTGCCACCTGAAAGCCGCTGGTTGGCTGTCATCGACCCCATCTTTGCTTTTTTGGGTCCCTCTCAACGACCGCGATTTGCGGTCCGTGAAGCGAGACCTAGCCATCAAAAAGTCCGAAGCCCTCGTATTCTCGCCGCCCCGTCTCCCATTGGCCAGTCCCTGTTAACCGGCTTCTGCCAGCCAACTCCCTGATCGCCGGTCTCAAAAACGAAGTGCTGCAGATCGGCTGATCCGGGCGGAAATGTGCCTGGGCAATACTACCCTGACAAAGAAGGGATGCAACTGGCTCATGGTCGTAAGCCGCAAACGAAATCGCGTCAGTGGGCGGCCGTGACGCCGGACTCAGCTTGATAATCCAGATATCTGGCCCCTTGAGTCACCGCAGCCAAAGGGTTATGAGCCTTCGCTTGCAGCTTAACATGCGCCGCGATGCGCTGCGGAAACGAAAAAATGTCACAGGACCTTCCCCCTTCGCCCTTTCCTTATCCGGCCCTCGAAGATTGGCTGAGGGCGAAGGTTCTACCGTTCTGGGCGAGTGAGGGCTTCGATTCTGCAAGCGGCGCCTTTGTAGAGAAGCTGGATTTCTCCGCAAGGCCGAGCGAAGAGGACTATACGCGCGTCAGGGTCCAGGCCCGACAGATTTACGTCTATGCCCATGCGCAGACTCTGGGCCTTTTCCCCGAGGGTCTTGTTTTGGCCCGCAGTGCCTACGACTTTTTGATCGACAATGCCTGGGACATCGAAGAAGCCGGCTGGTTTCATCGGCTGAGCCGCAAGGGCAGTCCGCTGGACCGACGCAAGGATTGCTACGACCACGCGTTTATGTTGCTGGCCATGGCCTGGCTCTACCGGGCAACGGGCGCGCCGCAGGTTCTCGACCGGGCCAGGCAGACCATGGCCTATCTCGACGGGGCCATGGCGATCGAACGCGAAGGCGCCTTTGACGGTTACGCCGATTACGTCGTGCCGGCGGATGAACCTGCGCCGCTGCCGCGCCGGCAGAATCCGCACATGCATCTCTTCGAAGCTTTGCTTGCCCTCTACGAGGCGAGTGGTGAGCGCGGCTGGCTTGACCGCGCCGGTCGTATTCTCGACCTGTTCAGGCGGCGTTTCTTCTCACCGCAGAGCGGACAGCTAACAGAGTTCTTCGACAACGATTGGCATGAAACGCCTGTTGAGGGCGTTTTCGTTCGCGAACCCGGCCATCACTTTGAGTGGGTCTGGTTGCTGCATCGCTATGGTGTGCTTGCCGGAGAGGACGCGGTTCTGCCGATAATGCAAAAGCTCTTCGCCTGGGGCTGGCGCCACGGCATTGACCGGCGGGAGAACGGAGTCTTTGGGGCCTACGACGAAGTCGATCCGGCGGGCCAGGTGCTGAAGGGCGGCAGCAAGCGCTTGTGGCCTCAGACGGAGGCCCTGAAAGCCTGTCTTGCCTTGTGGGAGCGCAGTGGCGATCCGACGGCTGCGGCCGGTATCGACCCCCTGCTTCAGTCGATGTTCACAGACTTCGTCAGTTTCGATCATGCGCTCTGGCAGGATCAACTGGATGGTGCGGGGAAGGTGATCGCCCCGGGGATTCCGGCCAGCAGCCTCTATCACCTTTTTCTGGCGATTGCCGAGACTCTGCGTATGGCACCCAAAGGCCCCTGAACCGATTTCCGGCTGCTGAATCGCAGTCACGCGGCGTCTTCGGAGGAGTCGTTCGGGGGTGAAAAGTCCCTGGCCCAGGCCAGCCACATGGCGGCGGTCCAGGTGAAGTCGTCGCCGCCGAGGCCGCGCCCTGTGATCGGATCGAAATACTCCCAGAACCCGCTCTGCCGAATGGCTCTTGCCGTGGCGCCCGCAATCCGCGCGGCCCAACCCTCGTGGCCGCAGCCGGTCAGCCCTTCGGCGATCATGTGGTTGACGATGGCCCAGGTCGGCCCGCGCCAGTAGCGCAGGCTGTCGAAGCGCTGATCGCCCGGATCGAAGCTGGGGACGGGATAGCTGCTCTGTGTGCCCCAGCGCTCCAGCACCTCGACCATCCTGGTGCAGCGCTCGGGCTTCACGCCGCCGCCATAGAAAGGCAGGAAAGATGCCGAAGTGATCGCATCGGTGAAGCCGCCCGAAATCAAATCATAAGAGCGAAAGACGCCGGCCGTCTCGTCCCAGAGCCGGTCGAGCGCCGATTCACCTCTTGCGATCCAGCGATCGATTTCAACCAGGTCCTCACGATAGCCCAGGGTCTCGGCCAGTACCCTGAGGTCGCGGTCGGCGCGGAGCAGAATCGCAACGGTGCCGATGTCGACCATCCTGAACGGCGAGGCCTCGTAGATGGCCTTCGGCTCATAGCCTTTTCCCCGGAAGGTTAGGATCAGGGAAAGGTAGCGCTCGTATTGCTCCTTACGCGGGCGCTGGGCGGCGTCGACCCGGTCGAGATCGCGGCGCTGGAACGGCGGCAGGTCATCGGTCGGCACGCGCGAAAGGGCCGCATCCCAGTCCTGGCTGTTGTCGCGGCCGGACTCCCAGGGATGCAGGATCGCAACCATACCGTCTTGCGCCGGATCGCGCGCCGTGTGGAACCAGCGATGCCAGGCGGCGATCTTTGGGTAGAGCCGCTCAACAGCAGCCTTGGCCTGTTGCTGATCGCGGGCGCCGCGCCAAAGCTTCAGGGCGATGGTCGCGGCCAGTGGCGGATCGGATATGCCGGAGGTCGGCACCGCCAGGCGGTCGCCCCAAAGTGAGGCCGTGCCCCAGATATCCGGGCCCGGAAAGTAGCCCGGATCGTCTCGGTGGAAGACGATATGCGGGACCATGCCGTCGGGCCACTGCCCGATGAAGAGGCTTTCGATCTCCTGCCAGGCCCGCGTCTCGTCAAAGGTCACCCAGCCGAGCGCGACGAGGCAGCTGTCCCAATTCCATTGGAAGGGATAGATGTTGGGGGTCGGTACGGTGTAGCCGCCTCTGTCGTTTTGCCTCAGGACCCGCTGCGCCTCTTTTGTGCAGTCTTCCGGGTCGCTAAAGCGCCAGCTTGCGCCAGGTGTTCCAGCCTCAACCATGTTTCTTGGAATGCCTTACAAAGGTATTGGAATGCGGTTGTCAGTGTAGCGCCTGGCCGCTTTCGCTGTCGAACCATCGCAGTCGTCCCGGTGCCAGGGCCAGATGCACTTCCTGACCGCTTCTGATCGGCGAATCGGCAGCGGTCGTCACCCGGAACAGCTGCTGATCGACCGACAGGGTGAGCAGGTTATGGGGGCCGAGCGGCTCGACCACGGTGACATGTCCGCTCAAATGATCTGCTGCGGACGCTTCGGCGACGACGACGTCTTCCGGCCTGATCCCCAGGGTGACCCGGCCATTGCCCTGGCTGGGTGCCGTGAGGGCAGCCCCGGCAATGTGACAATGCCCGTTCCGGCGCTCGGCCTGGAGAAAGTTCATCGGCGGGTTGCCGATGAAGCCGCCGCAGAACTCGTTGGCCGGGTTCTGATAGACCTGGATCGGGCTGTCGTACTGGATGATGTGGCCACCATGCATGACGGCGATGCGATCGGCGAGACTCATGGCCTCGACCTGATCGTGTGTCACATAGATCGTCGTGGTTCGGCTCTCTGCCAGCAGGCCTTTCAGCTCGGCCCGCATCTCCAGGCGCAGCAGCGCATCGAGATTGGACAGCGGCTCGTCCATCAAAAGGACTTCCGGTTCCATCGCCAGGGCGCGGGCCACGGCGACCCGCTGGCGCTGGCCGCCGGAAAGCTGACCGGAATAGCGCTCCAGCAGGTGTTCGATATGCATCATGCCGGCGGCTTTTTTTACTCTTGGTTCGATCTCGCTGTTCAGCAGCTTCTTCATGCGCAGGCCAAAAGCGATGTTCTCGAAGATCGTCAGATGCGGAAAGACCGCATAGTTCTGAAAGACCATGGCGATGTTGCGGTCGCGCGGCGGCAGGCCGTTGACCTGTTTGTCGCCGATCTTCAAAACGCCGGAGGTTTCCGTCTCCAAGCCGGCAATGATGCGCAGCAGGGTCGTCTTGCCGCAGCCCGAGGGTCCGAGGAGAACGGTAAATTCCTCCGGCTGGACGTCCAGTGATACGGACTTCAGGGCCTCAAAGGTGCCGAAGACTTTTCGAACCTTGTCGACATAGATACCAGCGGCCATGGTTTTACTCCCTAGTCGTCGCGCAGTCTTGGCTGCGCTCGGTTTTGGCTCAGCGGTTGGCAATGCCCCACATGCTGAAGAGGTATTTGCGGACGGCAAAAATGAAGACCAGCGCCGGCACCACCAGGAAAAAGCCGCCGGCAAAGCGGAAGTAGAGCGGCGATTCCGACAACGTGGTCAGCAGAAAGGCGGTCAACGTTGGGTGCTGCAGGGTCAGGATGGTCGCTGCGAAAACCTCGTTCCACGAAATCACGAAGGCGAAGATCGCCGCGGCCGCGAGGCCGGGCGTCGCAATCGGCATGACGACGCGCCAAAAGGCCTGAAAGCGGGTGCAGCCCATGGTCCAGGCGGCTTCTTCCAACTCAAAGGGAATGCCCATGAAGAGGCTGGAGCTGATCAGCACGGCGAAGGGCAGGGCCAGCGCCGAATGCACCAGTGCCACCCCGAAGACCGTGTCGTAGAGGCCGAGCTTGATGAAGGTGACGGTGAGCGGCAGGGCCAGGATCGCGATGGGGAAGGCGCGGGTCATGACGATCAGCAGGCGAAAGCTGTCCTTGCCGCGAAAGCGGAAGCGCGCCAGGGCATAGCCGGCCGGGGCGCCGAGACCGATGGAGATCACCATGGTCAGTGCCGCCACCATTACCGAATTTAGGAAGGCCGAGAAGACGCCGCGGACCCCGAAGAAAAAAGCGATGGTATCGGTGGAGATGTCGAAAGGCAGATAGGCCTTGGGCCAGGCGAAGACCGCATCACGCGGCGAGAAAGCGCTGAGCACCAGCAGGTAGATCGGCAACAGCACCCAGAGGCAGAGGATCAGGCAGATGGTGGCGAAGAGCCACTGTCCAACGCTCCAGCGCGGCAGCAGGCGGTCGAGCAGGTTGCGTTTGTCCTGAAGGTCTTCTTGCGTCGCGTCGGTCATCATTGCGGCTCCTCTTTCACGCGCAGCACCCGGAGGTAGACGAGGGTGAAGGCGATGGAGATGAGCAGGATGAGCACGGCATAGGCCGAGGCGACGCCGCTGTCCCGGTAATCGAACTGCCAGAGAAAAGCCTCGCCCATCAGGACCGGCAGGTCGCGGCCGCCGAGGGCGACGACCACGGCAAAGACCTCGAAAGCGAGCAGCGTGCGCAGGATCAGCGCCGTCTGCAGGCTTGGCTTCAGCAGCGGCAGGGTGATCTTGATGAAACGTTGCCAGGCCGAAGCGCCGAAGATTTCCGCGGCTTCGTTGTATTCCTTGGGGATCAGCTGAACACCGGCCACCAGGATGACCATGACGATGGCGGTGGCACGCCAGACCTCGGCAAAGATAACGGCGACGAAGAGCGCCACCGGTGTTTCGTAGCTGAGCCAGAGCGTGGGTCCGTCCAGCAGGCCGAGGGCCGAGAGGGCCGTGTTGATATAGCCGCGCTCGCTCAGCAAGGCGAGCCAGACCACCCCGGCGGCCAGGTCGGAGATGCCCAGAGGGATGGTCCAAACGTAAAGCACGAGGTCGCGCCCGGCGCGGATCTTGGTCAGCATCATCGCCATGGTGAGGGCGATGGCGAGCTGCAGGGGAACGACGATCAGCACCAGAATCAGGGTGTTCCAGAACGACAGACCGAAGTTGATGTCGTCGGCCATGGTCCGGAAATTTTCGAAGGTCCACTGGCCGTCCGCTTGAAAGGCGATGATGAAGGCGTCGGCGAAGGGATAGGCAAAGAGCGCAATCAGAAAGACCAGGCTCGGCGCCAGCAGCCAGTAGGGCAGCGTTTTCTCAGAGATCATCGGTCCCCCTTTATCGTTCCGCTGACGGGGATCTGGCGCCTTAAGGCGTTGATCTCCCGTCAGCGGACGATCAAAGATACGGGTCTTCCCGCTGCGGCTATTTTACGGGGCAGGCGCCGTCGCTCGGCTCGTCCGGGGCCCAGCAGGGTGCGCCGGTCTCCTCCATCAGCTTGCGCAGGTTGCCGGCCTGGCGGTCCAGGGTTTCGTCGATGTCGGCATTGCGCAGCACGATCAGTTGGAAGGTATCCATGAAGACCTTGTTGAACTCGCGGCCCTTGTCACCCAGGCCGACCGGTAACAGGCTGGGGTTCGCATCGGCGGAAGCGGACTGTGCCGTCACTGCGGCCCCGGCGATTTGCACGCCGCGCGGCAGGTCGTCCGGCAACTCCATTTCAATCGCCGGGAAGAAGCCGATGGCTTTCAGGGTGGCGATCTGGGTTTCCGGTTGCGTCATGTAATCGATCAACTTGGCCGCGGCGGCGCGGTCGGGTCCGTTGGCCGGCACCGCGAGGCCCGCGACCACGGGCATGAAACCCCGTCCTTCGGGGCCGGCGGGGGCGGGGAAGGCGATGAAATCGTCGGGGCGTTGGTTGAAAGCGTCCATCAGGCGTGCCGTATGGTCGAAGGCGACCCAGACCTCACCGGCCAGAAGCGGTTCCTGCATGAAGTCGTAGGAGGTGGAGCGCGGGTTCACGGTTTTCCAGAGATCCCGGAAAGAGGCCCACATGGCCGAAGCCTTTTCGCCGCGGTACTCGGTGACCACGGAATCGGTGAAGGAGGGATAGAGATAACCCTGGAAGAAGCGGTGCATCAGGCCTTTGCGCCCGGCAGGGAAGCCCAGTTTGCGCTCCCCGGTGGCGGCTTGGATATTAGCGCTCCAGGCCGCCAGTTGGTCATAGGTCAGCGCCATTACATCAGCGCCCTCTGGCAGGTACTGCAAGGCTTCGCGATTGGCGGCCATCACATAGCTGGCCTGCATCCAGGGAACGTAATGCTGCTTGTCGGTGCCGAGCTTGCCGAGCTCGACGAAGGTGCCGATCAGTTTGCGGTCGCCCAGCGACGACATGATGTCGTCCACCGGGGCCAGGGCGTCGGCGCCGGCCAGGACCGGAAAGTTGCCGTGCAAAGCGCCGACCAGACCGATGGAAACGTCGCCGGCCTCGGCTTCGGCGAGAATACGGTTCAGGAAGGGGCCGTCTTCCTGCGGGATGTAGTCGACCTCGCCGTCAAAGGCGCCCAGCACGGTGTTGCGCATGGCCTCCGCCTCTTCGATGGGTCGCGCCTGGGTCGAGAGAAAAATGGTTTCAGCCGAAGCGGGATAGCCGGCGAACAGAAGGGTGGAGACGGCTGCGGCCGACAGGCCGGTCTTGAGCATGGTCTTCATCTTTTCCTCCACTGTGTTTTTCGTTTTTCTTTTTCGTTTGGGTTTTGATTCGGTTTCAGGGAGCGGGCCCGCTCGACTCGCGTTCGATCAAGGGGGCCTCCAGCAGTTCCTGCAGATCGGCAATGGCGGCGCCGCCAAGACGGGCGCAGACCATGTCGGCGAGCCTTGCACCGGCCCCGCGGATGTCCTGGCGCATGGTGGTGAGGGCCGGTTCGGCCTGGGCGGCCATCGGCAGGTCGTCGAAGCCGACGATCGACAGTTCCTCCGGTACCGCGATGCCCAGACGGCGGGCGATGCGCAGGGCGCCGAGGGCAATGGAATCGTTGGCGCAGAGCAAAGCCGTCGGTGGCCTTGCGGCGCCCAGCAGCCGTTCGGCAGCGGTGGTACCGCCGCGTTCGTTCAGCTTGGTGACGGCATAGAGATCCGGATCGAAAGCGATGCCGGCCTCCTGCAAGGCATCTTCATAGCCGGCCCGGCGCTCGCCCGCGGTAAAGAGTTCCTCCGGCGCGCCGATCAGCGCGATATGCCGATGCCCGAGTTCGATGAGGCGCCGGGTACTGCGGCGAAAGGCGGTGCGCGCGTCGGCGTCGATGAAGGCGATGGGTGTGGCTGTTTCGGCCCGGCCGTGCGCGACGAAGGGAATGCCGCGCCCGATCAGATAGTCGATCCGTTCGTCATGGCGGCGGGTCCGGGCGATGATGACCGCATCGGCCCGGCGGCCTTCGACCAGGCGTTTGTAGGCATCGAGTTCCGCCGGACCCTCCGGCACCGCGCAGACCACAAGATCCAGATTGGCGTTGTGGAGACGCTCGCCGACGCCGACCAGCAGTTCCAGGAAGAAGGGGTCCTCGAAGTGGCCGAACTGGCTCGGCAGGATGATGCCGACGGCCTCGGCGGTGCCGCGCTGCAGGGCCTGGGCCAGGCGATTGGGCACATAGCCGACCCGCTGAGCGGCCTCTCTCACCTTTTCGCGCGTAGATTCACTCACGTCAGGGTAGCCGTTCAGCGCTCTGGAAACGGTTGTGATAGAGAGGTTTAAGTCTTCGGCGACGCGCTTAAGGGTCATTTTTCATGATCCAAAACGTTTTGGAAAGTGTATTTCGGATGATTATTGCCGTCAACACGTAATATTATTTCTTCGAGACTCGTGATCCGAACGATCTGGCCGTCGCGGCGCTACGCGGAAATGCGCGCCAGGGTTGCTTTGACGGCCCGGGCGCTGCCGACAGCGAGAATGCGCCCGAGGGCCTCGCTCAGCGCCTGGCGCAGAGCGCTGTTGCCGGCGAGATCGGGATCAAAGACCTCCTGGAGGGCGACGAAGGCGGTGACCGTCTGCGCCGCATCCCCCTCGCCCTCGGCAAATGCGCGGGCGAGCTTTGCGGCCAAGGGGTCGCGGACGTCGATGTCCTGCCCGCTCTCATCCTTGCCGGCCACGTAACGCATCCAGCCGGCAACAGCCAGGGCCGAGAGATCGATGGGCTGGCCGGCTTGCAGGCGGTCGCGGATTGTGCCGAGCAGCCGTTGCGGCAGCTTCTGGCTGCCGTCCATGGCGATCTGCCAGGTGCGGTGTTGCAGGCCGGGATTGGCGAAACGTTCGATCAGAGCACCTTTGTAACCCTCCAGATCCGCGCCGGGCGGCAGCTTCAAAGTGGGACCGGCCTCTCGGTCCATGAAGGTCCTGGCGAGGTTCCGCAGGGTATCATCGGCCATGGTATCGGCGATGGTCTCGTGGCCGCAGAGATAGCCGAGATAGGCGAGCAGGGAGTGGCTGCCGTTCAGCAGCCGCAGTTTCATCTCTTCATAGGGCGCCACGTCCCCGACCATCTCCGCGCCTGCCTCTTCCCAGGGCGGACGGCCATCGGCGAAGCGGTCTTCGATGACCCATTGGCGGAAGGGCTCGCAGACAACGACGCCTTCGTCGCGCAGGCCGAGCTTCTCGGCGATGCGCCGGCGGTCCGCCTCGGTGGTGGCCGGCACGATGCGGTCGATCATGGTCGACGGGAAAGGCACTTCGGCTTCGATCCAGCGGGCCAGGGCCGGATCAGCGGCCTCGGCCATTTCGAGCATCAACCCGTGCAGGGTGGTGCCGTTGTGGGGCAGGTTGTCGCAGGAGAGCGGCGTGAAGGGCTTTCGTCCTTCCTCGTAGCGCTTGCGCAGCCCGGCGAGGAGAAATCCCAAAGCCGAGCGCGGCTGTTCCGGGTGCTGCAGGTCGTGGCGGATGTCCGGGTGATCGTGCTGCAGCGCGCCGCTGGCTGGGTCGTGGCAGTACCCTTTTTCGGTGACGGTAAGCGAGACGATGCGGGTCTGCGGATCAGCCAAGCGTGTGACCAGGGCGCCGGGGTCTTCCGCGGCGAAGAACACCTCTCTTACCGCGCCGATGACGCGCAGGCTTTCGCCCTCCGGTCCGGCCACGGCTTCGGTATAGAGACCGTCCTGGGGCGCCAGTTGATCGCGGACGCCGGGCCCGCGCAGGCTCGCCCCGCAGATTGCCCAGTTATGATGTCCGGCAGCCAACAGGTCGTCGCCGTAGACCGCTTGATGGGCGCGATGAAAGGCGCCGATGCCGAGATGGACGATGCCGCTCCGGCAGGTGCTGCGGTCGTAGGCCGGGCGTCTGATCTCCGACGGCAGTGCGGTCAGCGTCTTGTCGCTCAGCCGCTTCATCGGACCAATGGACCCTTCGGCGTCATAGCTTGTAGGCCTGCTTCACCAGCCGGTAGGTCAGATCCTGGGCGACCTCCAGGGCCTCGTCTTCGTCCAGGCGGTGGCTGCAGACCAGCTCTGCCAGATAGGCGCAGTCGACCCGCCGGGCGACATCATGGCGGGCGGGGATCGACAGGAAGGCGCGGGTGTCGTCGTTGAAGCCGACGGTGTTGTAGAAACCCGCCGTTTCGGTGAGGGCGCGGCGATAGCGCAGCATGCCTTCGGGGCTGTCGTAGAACCACCAGGCGGGGCCGATCTTCAGGATCGGATAGTGACCGGCCAGCGGCGCCAATTCGCGGCTGTAGCTGGTTTCATCCAGTGTGAAGAGGATGACAGAGAGTCGTTTCTCGTTGCCGAAGCGGTCGAGCAGGGGCTTTAAGGCCGAAACATAATCGGTCGCCGAAGGAATATCGGCACCCTTGTCGCGGCCGAAACGCTCGAACAGCCCGGCGTTGTGATTGCGGAAGGAGCCGGGATGGATTTGCATCACCAGGCCGTCGTCCAGACTCATAGCCGCCATTTCCGTCAGCATTTGGGCGCGGAACAACTCGCTGTCTTCGGCCGTGCCGCTGCCTTCGAGGCATTTGGCGAAGAGCGCGCCGCAGGCTCCCGGATCGAGATCGGCTGTTGCGGCGCTGGGGTGGCCATGATCTGTCGAGGTCGCCCCCATCTCCGCGAAGAACGCGCGGCGCTGCCGCAAGGCCGCCAGGTAGCCGTTCCATGTCGTCGTGTCTTCGCCGGTCAGGTTGCCGAGCACCGCAAGGTTTTCGGCGAAGCCCTCGAAATCGGGATCGACCACCGGGTCGGGCCGGAAGGCCGTGATCACCCGTCCGTTCCAGTTGCTGTCGCGGATCGTCTTGTGATGCGCGAGGTCGTCGAGGGGTGACTCGGTGGTCGCCAGTACTTCGATGTTGAAACGGTCGAAGAGCGCGCGGGGCCGCGCATCATTTTGCTGCAGCCGCTCTGAGAGTTGGTCGTAAATGCGGTCCGCCGATTCCGCTGTCAGCTGTTCGCCGATGCCCAGCACCTCCGAGAGCGCGTGGTCGAACCAGAGGCGCGAAGGCGTGCCGCGAAAAAGGTGGTAGTGCTCGGCGAAGCGCCGCCAGATCTTGCGGCCGCCGCTTTCCACCGCTCCGCCGTCGCAGCGCGGCACACCGAGGTCCTCCAGATTGACGCCCTGGCTGTAGAGCATGCGGAAGAGATAGTGGTCGGGGATGATGAAGAGTTCGGCGGGGTTGCCGAAGGGCCGGTCCTCGGCGAACCAGGCTGGGTCGGTGTGGCCGTGCGGCGAGACGATCGGCAGATCCTTGATCTCGGCATAGAGCCGCCGGGCGACGGCGCGTTGCGCGGCCTCGGCGGGAAACAGGCGGTCTTCGTGGAGCTGCAGCGGCTTGCCCATGCGATTCTTCTTTTCCTCTTCGGCTGGTCGTTGTGCAGCAGTTCGGTGGCCGCAAGTTATGGCAGAGCCTGGCCGCAAGGGTAAAGCGGCCTTCTCCGATCCTGTCTGTTCTCCCGCACTTGACATCTGGCACAGGGATTTCTATTTAGTTAGGACTACGAACTAAATAGATGACCATGAGCCCGAAACCCTTCCAGGAAGAAAGCGATGCCCTGAACCGCAAGGTCGGTCTGGGTCTCAGCAAAATCGGCCAGGCAATCCGCAGCCAGGCCTGGAAGGGGGCGGGCAGCCAGGGCCTGACGCCGACCCAGGGCCAGGTTCTCGCCGTTCTGGCGGGCATCCAGGCGGATCAGCCGGGCCTGCGTCTTGCCGCCGTGGCTGAGGCTTTGGGGATCACCCGGCCGACAGCCAGCGAGGCGGTGGGAACCCTGGTCCGCAAGGGGCTGGTGGCGAAGGGACCGGACCCCAAGGACAGCCGTGCCGTCGCCTTGCAGCTAACAGCGGAAGGCCGGCGTCAGGCAGCGGAAGCATCGCTCTGGCCGGACTTCCTCCTGGCCGCTGTCGACGACCTGGAGGTCGCCGAACAGCAGGTGTTCTACCGCGCGCTGATGAAGATGATCCGCAACCTTCAGCAGCGCGGCCAGATCCCGGTCTCGCAGATGTGCGTCACCTGCCGTTACTTCCGCCCCGGGGTTCATGACGATCCTTTGCGCCCGCACCACTGTGCCTTCGTCGATGCCGCTTTTGGTGAGAAGGAACTGCGCCTCGACTGTTCCGATCATGTTGCCGCCGAACCGCCGCTTCAGGAATTGAACTGGAGCCGTTTTCTGGAGTCCGCCGTTACCCCCCAAAACGACCCCTAGAAGCTTAGGAGCAAAACCCATGTCCGTTTTAAAAGCGGGGATCGCCGCCACGGCGATTACCCTGAACGCTATCGCTTTGCCTGCCTCCGCCGGTGCCGAGGAGGCGCCAGGTTACCGTTACGGCAGCACCGATCTGCCCCGCTCGCCGGTCACTCTGAGCGACCTCGATCTGCTGAAGAAGACCTTGTTGTTCACTGAGGACGACGTGACTCATCTGCGGCTGGCCGGTGAGGTCTTGTCGGACCAGATCGAGGCGGTGCTGGATGTGTGGTACGGCTTCGTCGGCGCCAATCCGCATCTCATCTATTACTTCACCAACAAGGCTGACGGTTCACCCAACACTGAGTACCTTGCCCGGGTACGCCAGCGTTTCGCGCTTTGGATTCGCGACACCACGGCGGCCAACTACGACCAGGTCTGGCTCGACTATCAGCACGAGATCGGCCGCCGCCACCACCGTATCGGCAAGAACGAAGTCGATGCCGCCCCCTCGGTCGATCACATCCATTTTCGTTATCTCGTCGCCTTCATCTATCCGATTTCGGCAACAGTGAAACCCTTCCTTGCGAACAAGGGTCACGCGCCTGAGACGGTAGAGAAGATGTATGCTGCCTGGACCAAGGCCGTCATCCTGCAGACCATTCTCTGGAGCCATCCCTACATCCGCGAGGGAGATTTCTGATGGCGACCTTGGAGCCGGCGGCGGAGGAATGGCCACTACTGCCGGACTGGTCGGTCTCGCAATGGTTCAACACCGAAGCACCGCTTAGTCTTTCGGACCTGCGCGGCAGGGTGGTGATGCTGTTCAGCTTTCAGATGCTCTGCCCGGGTTGTGTCGCCGAGGCCTTGCCGCAGGCGAAGAGACTACGTGAAACCTTCTGTGAAGACCACCTTGCCGTCATCGGCTTGCACACGGTCTTCGAGCATCACGAGGCCATGGGCCCGGCGGCGCTGGCGGCTTTTATCCACGAGTATCGCTTGACCTTTCCCATCGCCGTTGACCGCGCGAGGGCAGACAACCCGGTGCCGGAGACCATGGCCCGCTACGGCCTGCGCGGAACCCCCAGCCTGCTGCTGGTGGACCGTGCGGGCCGGCTGAGACGCCACCATTTCGGTCATTTGCCGGACTTGCAGCTCGGCGCCGCCGTCAGCAGACTGCTCGCTGAGCACCCAGCGCCGTGGGAGCGGCAGCCGCAGTCTGTGGCGGAACCTCTTGACGGCCGCTGCGAAGAGGGAGTCTGTACTGTATGACCAAGACGGCTGTGGCCATCCGCCATGTCGCCTTCGAAGATCTCGGCAGCTTTGAGCCCGTGCTGCGGCAGCTTGGCTTTGAGGTCAGCTACCGCGAGGCCGGTCTCGACGATCTTGCCGACCCGGCGCTGCTGGCCGCCGATCTGTTGGTCGTCCTTGGCGGTCCCATCGGTGCTTATGAAGATGACAGCTATCCCTTTTTGGGCGATGAGATCGCCAGCATCGAAAAGCGGCTGGCGCGGCAGCGCCCGACCATCGGTGTCTGCCTCGGCGCACAGCTCATGGCTCGCGCCCTCGCCGCGCGGGTCTATCCCGGCGGGGTGAAGGAGATCGGCTACGGCACCCTGACCTACAGCGATGCGGGGCGGCGGGTCCTGGCGCCGGTCGCAGAGGCCGAAGCGGCGGTTCTCCACTGGCACGGCGACACCTTCGACCTGCCGGAGGGGGCGGTGCGGCTGGCCTCGAACGGGCACTACGAAAACCAAGCCTTCGCCCTCGGCGACTTCGCTCTGGCGACCCAGTTCCACATCGAGGCGACGGTAGAAGGTCTGGAGCGTTGGTTCATCGGCCACACCCTGGAGATCGCCACGACGCCCGGCGTCGATGTGCCGGGACTTCGGGCGCAGGCGAGGCGCTTCGGCGACGGCTTGGCGACGGCATCTGCCGCTACATTGGAGACCTGGCTGCATTCGGCGGAGAGAGAGGCCGCGTCCGCCTAGTGTGCTCCTTGCAGCACGTTGGCGCCCATGCGCTTTTCGAAGCGGCGCACCAGCCAGGAAACAACCAGTACCAGCACCAGGTATTCGAGCAGCAGGATGGTATAGATCTCCAGCGGGCGGTAGACGGTGACCGAGAGTTCGTTGGCGCGGCGGGTCAGTTCCGGCAGGCCGAGCACGTAGACCAGTGACGACATCTTCAGCATGTAGACGAACTGGTTGCCCATGGCCGGCAGGATGCGCCGGATCGCCTGGGGCAGAATCACCAGGCGCATCTTCTGAAAGTAGGTAAGGCCGAGGGAGTCGGCACCGTCGATCTGGCCGCGCTCGATGGACTGGATGCCGGCGCGGAAAATCTCGGCCTCAAAGGCGCTGTCGCAGAGCGCCAGGGCGATGACTCCGGCGACGAAGGGCGAGAGTGAGATGCCGAGCAGGATCGGCAGGCCGTAGTAGGTCCAGAGCAGCATCACCAAAATCGGGATAGCCCGGAAAATCTCGACATAAACCCTGTTGAAGGCCCGCAGCTTTTTGTCTTTGGCAAGGCCGGGCAGGGCGACGAAAAGGCCGATCAACACCGAGAAGAAGATCGAGACGCCGGAGATCGCGATGGTCAGCCAGAACCCGCTGAGCAGGAAGAAGAAGTTGTCGCGTCCGCGCGGCGTGGTCGGCAGCACCTCGTACCAGCCCCAGGAGACGCCCCCCGCGTTGCCGCAGGCGCTGAGGAGGAGCAGAGCGGCGAGGAGCGCGCCGAGAGTGGCGAAGAAGCGGGTCGTGGTCTGGGCCATAAAAGAAGGCGGCGGTGCGAGCCTGGAGTGAATCCATTCCAGGCCCGCGCCGCCTCTCCGTCAGAGGGTCAGGAATTGCTCAGTCGAGCGGGATCCACTTGTCGGTCAGGTCATCAAAGAAGCCCTGGTTCTCTTTGATGCGGATCCAGTGGTTCAGGTAGTTGAGCCAGATCTGGTCGTTCTGCTGCACCAGGAAAGCGATGTCAGCCGGGGCCGCCGGTTCGTCCACCGGCACGATGGTCAGGACCTCGTGCGCTTCGACCAGCTTGGAGGCTTCCACGTTGCTGGTGACCGAGACATCGGCGCGGCCGGCCAGCACTTCCTGGAAGTCACGGGCGGGTGCTTCGATGGTGCGGATCGTCGCTTTGGGGAAAAGCTTCTTGACCTGCTGTTCCTGGCTGGTCCCAAGCGTTACCGCCACGGTCACATCTTCCTGGTTGATATCTTCCCAGGCGGTGAAACGATCGGCGTTCTTCTGCTGGGTCAGCGGCACGGTACCCAGGGTGTAGTAGGATTCCGTGAAGCCGACGCTGCGGATGCGCTGCGGGGTGATTGAGGCGCTGGTTGAGATGTCGTATTTATCGGCGACGATGCCCGGCACCAGTGTCTTCCATTCCGTCGGCACGAATTCGATGTCGACGCCCAGGTCCTTGGCCAGTTCGGTCATCACGTCGATGTCGAAGCCGGTGTAGCCGCCGCTGGCCGGATCCTTCATCGACATGGGGTTCCAGTCGCCGGTGGTGCCAACCCGCAGCTTGCCGGATTCCAGAATCTTGGTGAGGGTGGAGTCCTGCGCCGCGGCCGGGACCGCCCAGCCGAGCCCGGTCAGCAGCAAGGATGCCAGAAGAAGCCTTAGTGTTTTCATTGTCGTTTCCCTTTTCCCGGATTTCATGCGGGCACTCACCTGGAGCGGCCCTCTGCATCAAAGAACGCGGCCTTGAGCCGCAAAGAGTTTTGTTCCCTTGCCGCCGTGTCAGTCGACGATGAGCCGTCGCGGCGGGCGTGCGAAAACGCGGTGCACCATCGGCTCAAAGAAGCTGAGCGGCGCCGTGTCGTAGCGGGCGCAGATTGCGCGCTGGTCGTAACAGTCGACAAAACGGGCGGTCCAGTCGAAGTGGGGGTGGCCGCGCCAGCGCTCCCGCTCCTCCGGGTCGACCTCGTGGTCGTGGACTCCGGCCAGATGTACCTGCTGGAAGATGGCGTGGTGGCGCAACATCCAGATGTTTTTCTCTGAGACGTAGTTGGCCAGCAGCGCGGCGGCAAAGGCGCCGTGGCTGTCGGGGCAGGCGACAAAGCCGATGTCATGGAACAGCGCGGCGACGACGGTCTCCTCGTCTTCGCCGGCGCGGTGGGCGAGGGTCGCCGCCTGCAGGCAGTGCCGGTAATTGTTGATCTGATAACCGAAGCTGGCGTCGTGCTCCGCCGCGCCGAGGAACCGCAGGGCCTGCAGCGCCTGCTGTTCGGCGTAGTAGGCGTTGCGTTGTTTCTGCAGCAAAGCCCATTCGCCAGCCGTCAGGTCGTCCAGTTCCGGCTTGTCGATATAGCGCCAGTCTTTGCGGAGCAGCGGGCTGCGTTCTGCGCCGTTATCTCCCGCCGGCATTGCCGCCCTGCCGACGTCACCCCCGTTAAGCCGGATGCCGCTGCTGTGCTCCATATCCGGAGCCCGCGTCCTGCGGTCGCCCATCTCACGCCCCTGTTGTCCTCTATCCCCCTGTCGGCAGTCTTGTTCGCTGCCGCTTTGCTTAGCGGGAAGTGTCGAAGAACTCTGACTGGCTGTCAAAGCCGGAGTTGAATTAGGAATTTATGCTCTGCCTTGACATTTCTGAATTTAGAATGTATCTAAGAAGCATTCGCAATTAGAAACTATAGAGGAAGGCAAACCATGAAGCGGGATCTGGCGAAAACCGTGTCTTTCGCAGTGCTTCACTTCGCTGTCGGCTTTGGCGTGACCTTCGCGCTCACCGGCTCGGTGGTGATTGCGACCGGCGTCGCGCTCATCGAACCGGCGGTCAACACCGTGGTGTTCTTTTTCCATGAGCGCTTTTGGCAGCGTATCGGGAGATCCGGCAATGCAGGTTTGGCATCGCCCGCAGCGAGCGCCGCGTGACCCTGTTGTAGAAACGAAAGAGGCTGGGCTGCGCGCCGTTCTCGTCAACTGAGAGGACCGCATCTGAAAGCTGCGACAGATCACAGATATATTACAATTACATGACAGTTACGTGACGCATGCTGTCGGCAGATGTCGCTGCAATGCTGCCAAGGCTTGTCATGCCCCGATCTTCCGCCGCCGCGCAACCGCCCCTTTTCGACCCCTCTAGTCCGGCCGAGGTCGATACGGCGCTTGAGGCTGCAGGCCCGGGTCAGGCGCGGCATATCCTGACCATCAAGCTGAGTTATGTTCTCGGCTTTCTCTGGCTCGCCGTGGCCGGTGTCGTCCTGCTGAGCCTGCTGCAGGATCTGCTGATCTTCGGGTTTCCGGAGGCCGGCCTCTCCGAGCGAATCTACCGTCTCGACCTGGATACCGAGGCCAGCCTGCCGACCTGGCTGGCCAGCGCCTTGATGGCCTGCGCCTCCGCGCTGCTTTTCCTTGTTGCCGTACAGGTAAAGCGTGAGCAACCGCGCAAGGCCATCCCCTGGTTCTTTTTGGCAGTTGTCTTTTGTGCGCTTTCAGTTGATGAAATCGCGATGATCCATGAATGGCTTTCGGGGTTTCTGAGCGCCCGGATCGACAACAGCGGTCTGTTCTACTTCGCCTGGACCATTCCGGCTCTGGTGATCTGCCTTGCGGGGCTAATCTGTTTCATACCCTTCATCCTCAGCTTCAAGGGAATTGACCGCATCCTTCTGGCTGGTTCGGCGGTTGTCTTCCTCTCCGGTGCTATCGGTATGGAGATGCTCGGCGGTTCGGTCGCCGAAGTGGGCGGCGTTGAAACGCTGCAGTACCGGATATTCACGTCGATCGAAGAGACGCTTGAATACAGCGGCGTTCTTCTCTTCCTCTACTTCATCCTCAGACAGCTGCGCCGGTCTTTCAACCGCACCACGATCTGTTTCGAATAGTCCTGGTTCTCTATCAGACCTTCGCCTGCGGTGCCGTTACGCCGAAGCTTTCCGCAAGCTCATTGAAGACCTGCCAGTTGTGGGTGTCGAGGGGAATGCCTTCGGCGCAACGATTGCGCTCGACCGCCCATTCGCGATCGCCCGCCGCCATGACCTTTTCACCGCTCTGGGCCCTCTCGCCGCGCAGGGCTTTCAGGTATTCCGCCATACGCTCTGCGTAAACGGCGCTCGGCAGAAAGGTTTCCGGCTTCAGGGCCAGGAAGAACTGGCCCATCTTCCGCGGTTCGGCCCAATCCGATGCGATCATGTTGGGGATCTCGTGACTGAGGCGCATGCCGCTCAGCATGGCGGACATGACTTCGACCATGCCGGCGAGCGCGGCACCCTTGTAGCCATAGGTGCTGCCGCCCAGGGGCAGTAGGGCATCGGCTGCCGACGGGTCCTGCGTCACCTGTCCCTGATTGTCCACGGTGACCTCCGGCGGCAGGGTTTTGCCGATCGCCTTGAACTGCAGGACACGATTAAAGGGGATCGAACTGGTCGCCATGTCGATCAGATAGGGCCGTTCCCCCGCGACCGGCGCGGCGAAGCTGATCGGGTTGGTGCCGTGAAAGACGCTGTGCCCGCTGTGTGCCAGGACGGCGGCGTCGCTGTTGCAGACTGAAAGACCAAGATACCCGGCCTCTGCCGCCGCCAGGCTGTAAGCGCCGGCGGCGCCGAAGTGTGAGGAATTGCTGACGGCCACCGCACCGATGCCGGCCTCCTCCGCCAGCGTCATGGCTTCTTCCATCGCGCGGTAGCCGGCCAGGTGCCCCAGGGCATGGCCGGCATCGAGATTGCCGACCGCGGCGGCGCGCTTCTCGAAGCGCATCTGCGGCCGCCCCTTGACGCGGCCGCCCTGCAGCACCTTGACGTAATGCGGCAGCAGGCGGACGCCGTGACTGTCGACCCCCCTTAGGGAGGCGCCGATCAGCGCCCGCACGGTAGCTTCCGCTGAGGGGATATCGGCACCGGCGGCGGAAAGGGCTTCACCCAGGAAGCGCGCCAACTCCTGTTCTTCTATTCTGACGGCCTCTTCGATCCCGGGCTTTAACGCCGCTGTCGCCGCTGTGGTTTTGCGGGCTTCGCTCACATCACCGCTCCGATCTGCCAGGGGATGAACTCGGCGTCGCCGAAACCGAGGGCTTCGGACTTCGACGGTTTGCCGCTGGCGACGTCCAGGACCTTTCGGAAAATCTCCTCGCCCACTTCCGCCACTGTCTTGTCGCCATCGGCGATGCCGCCGCAGTTGATGTCCATGTCCTCTTCCATGCGCCGGTACATGGCCGAGTTGGTTGCCAGCTTGATCGAAGGCGAGGGCTTGAAGCCGAAGACCGAGCCGCGGCCGGTTGTGAAACAGACGACGTTGGCGCCGGCGGCGACCTGGCCGGTGACCGAGCAGGGGTCGTAACCCGGGCTGTCCATAAAAGCGAAGCCCTTGGCGGTGACAGGTTCGGCATACTTGTAAACACCGGTCAGGTTGGTGGTGCCGCCTTTGGCGGCTGCTCCCAATGACTTTTCCAGGATGGTGGTCAGGCCGCCGGCCTTGTTGCCAGGGGAGGGATTGTTGTTCATCTCGCCGCCGTTGCGTTTGGTGTAGTCCTCCCACCAGCGGATGCGCTCGATCAGTTTTTCGCCCACCGCCCGGTCGACGGCGCGGCGTGTCAGCAGATGCTCGGCGCCATAAATCTCCGGGGTTTCGCTGAGGATCGCGGAGCCGCCGTGGCGCACCAGCAGATCCGCGGCTGCGCCCAGGGCCGGATTGGCGGTAATGCCCGAATAGCCGTCAGAGCCGCCGCACTGCAGGGCGAGGGTCAGTTCGCTGGCCGGCAGGGTCTCCCGCCGCGCGGCCTCGGCGGCGGGCAGCATGGCGCGGATCCGCTCGATGGCTTCATCGACGGTGCGCCGGGTGCCGCCGCTCTCCTGAATGGTCAGGGTCTGAAACCCGTCGCCCGGCTTCAGACCATAGGCATCCAGCAGAAAGGGAATCTGATTCACCTCGCAACCGAGCCCGACCATCAGCACGCCGGCAAAGTTCGGATGACGCGCGTAGCCCCAGAGCGTGCGTTGCAGCGCCTCGTAGCCGTCGCCGCTGTCCGCCATGCCGCAACCTGTGGAGTGCACGAAAGCCGCGACGCCGTCGATGTTGGGGTAGTCGTCGAGGATCCCCGTCTTGTTGAAGGCCTCGGCGATGTAACGCGCCACCGTGGCCGAGCAGTTCACGGAAGTCAGGATGCCGATGTAGTTGCGGGTCCCGGCACGGCCGTCGGCACGGCGGAAACCCTGAAAAGTTGCGGCTGCCTCCGGTGCCACGAAGTCCGTCGGTCTTGCGCCCTCGCAAAAGGCATAATCGCGTTCGAAGTCGCCCATGCCGCAGTTGTGAACATGAACATGCTCGCCGGCGGCGACGGCCTGCTTGGCAAAGCCGATGATCTGATCGTATTTCACCACGGCCTCACCGGCGGCGATGGCGCGGGTGGCGAGTTTGTGTCCGGTGGGGATGATGTTACGGGTCGTCACGTTTTCCTGAGGCACATCGGTTGCCTCCAGAATCTCGGCGCGGCTGACCACCACATTGTCGTTGGGGCTGAGCCTGATGGTCAGGCTTGCACCCTTGGCGGAATCGGCACTTGTCATATTCATTTCCGTTTCTTTCAAAGCGCTTGTCAGCGGCCGACGGCGCGCCGTCCGCGCTGTCTCTCCAGATCATCGACTTCGCCGGCGAACTCCGTCTCGGAGATTCGCAAGAGGTCGTCGGCAACGCGCCGCAGGTGAAGGTCCATCGTGCTGCGCGCCAGTGCCGGATCGCGTTGTTTCAATGCCTCGATGATGCGGCGGTGGTCATCAAGGGAGGCCGGGCGTACCTGTGCCGCGCGGACCCTTTCGTGAAGCTTTGCCCACATGGGGGAGGCTTCGCGGAGGTCCCAGAGAACCTCCACCATCTTCATAAGGGCATTGTTGCGGGTTGCCTGGGCGACGGCCATGTGGAACATGCGGTCGCCGCGTTCGCTCTCAAAGCCTTCCGCGTGTTCGTGCTCCATCAGGCGCAGCGCGGCCTCCAGCGCTTCCAGGTCGCTGTTCTCAATCTGCTGTGCGGCAAAGTAAGCGATCTCACCCTCCACCAGACGGCGGGCTTCGATGAGTTCGAAAGGCCCCAGGCCGAGGTCCTGTTGCGGTATCGGTGAGGGGGTCGCCGGGCGTTCGGCAATGACGAAGACACCCGAGCCTACCCGCACCTCGACCAGGCCCGAGAGTTCCAGTGCGATCATCGCCTCACGCACGGTCGCCCGGCTGACGCCGAGTTGCCGCGCCAGATCGCGCTCCGCCGGCAGCCTTTTGCCCAGCGGGAATTCCCCCTTGCCGATCAGCTCCGCCAACTGTTCGAAAACCTGCTGAAACAGTCGCTTGGTCTGGATCATCTCGACCGGCATGGGGCGATCTCTCGTCTTTGAGGACGGGTACCCGCAGCTTGTGCCGCTGATTCCCACTGGCCATAGGGTGATAAGGAATGATAGAAAGGTCAAGCTATCAGGTGGTCAGGCCAATTTCTTGACCGATGGAAAGCGCCGAAAAGCTGCGCTGATCGACAAAAAACACTCGGAGGAAACAATGCGGATCTCATACAAACGGCCGTTTCTTGGCCTCGGCGTCCTCGCTTTTGCCCTGGCGGTGCTGGTCTCGGCTCTGCCCGGCCAGGCGACTGCCGCCCAGGTGCTGAAGTGGGCCCATGTCTACGAAACCGGTTCGCCCTATCACAAATGGGCCGTCTGGGCCGGCGAGGAGATGAAGAAGCGCTCCGGCGGCGAGTACGAGATCGAAGTTTTCCCTGCGTCCTCGCTAGGCAAGGAAGTTGACATCAATGAAGGGCTGACCCTTGGCACTGTGGACATCATCTACACCGGCCAGCTTTTTGCCGGCCGTTCCTATGGTCCCATCGCCATCGGCGGCTCGCCCTATATGTTCCGCGACTATAACCACTGGGCGGCCTACCGCGACAGCGACCTGTTCGGCGAGATGGTCGGCGGTTACCGTGACAGCACGGGCAACGAGGTGATCACCCTGACCTACTACGGCCAGCGTCACGTGACCTCCAACAAGGAGATCAAAGCCCCCGGCGATATGGACAACCTGAAGATCCGCGTGCCCAACGCGCCGCTTTACAAGATGTTCCCGGAAGCCGTCGGCGCCAACCCGACGCCGATTGCTTTTGCCGAGGTTTATCTGGCGCTCCAGCAGGGGGTGGTCGACGCGCAGGAAAACCCGCTGCCGACGATTCAGTTCAAGAAGTTCTACGAAGTGCAGGACTACATCACCCTGACCGGCCACATCACCGATGCGTTGATGACCATCGTTTCCGGGTCCACCTGGAACGGCATGTCGGACGAGGACAAGGCGATGCTTGTCGGCGTGCTGAAGGAAGCGGCGCAGAACTGCACCGACGATATCATCGCGGCTGAAAACAGCCTGGTGGCCTGGTTCCGTGACCAGGGCAAGACGGTGAACGAGGTCGACCGTGCGGCTTTCCGTGCCGCCGTGGTGCCGCTGCATAATGGCCCGGCAGCGACCTGGGATCAGGCGACCTACGACAAGCTGCAAGCCATCCAGTAAAGCGCGCGGACTTGTCATATGGCCGATACCATGGAGGATGAGAAGGGGGAGGCGCCGCCGGCGCCTCCCACCTTTCCTGAGGATGACGGCCCCGTCGATCTGAGCGACATCAGGCCGGAAGACTCCGTCGTCCTGGTGCTGTTCTGGGTGCTGGCCGGGGTGGTTTTCCTGCAGTTCTTTTCCCGTTACGTCCTGAACGATTCCATAGGCTGGACCGAAGAGATTGCGCGCTATCTGTTGATCGGCGTCACTTTTGTCGGTGCGGCGCTGGCAGTGCGTAAGAACAGCCACATCGCCGTCGAGTTCTTCTATCGCTATCTGCCCGGCGCCTGGGGACGGGGGCTTTCGACCCTGGTCGATCTGCTGCGCATCGCTTTTTTCGCGGTTTCCGCCTGGATCACCGCCAAGCTGGCGTTGAAGACCAACCAGAAGATGGCGTCCATCGAACTGGGCAAGGATGTTGTCTACTGGGTCGTCTTCGTCGCCTTCGTTCTCATGACCCTCTATGCCCTTTGGGTCGCCTGGCGGCACTGGCGCCAGGGGTATTCCGTGCTGACCCGGCCGGGCGCGCGTCAGATGATCGATTGAGCGGAGCCCACGTTTCATGTTGATGGCCCTGTTGTTCATCATGGTTTTCGTGCTGCTGGTGTTCGGCGTGCCGATCGCCATCGCCCTTGGTTTTTCTTCGCTGGTTTTCATCCTGCTGTCCGGTCAGGTGCCGGACCTCGTCGTCATCCACCGTATGGTGAACGGGGTGGATTCCTTTCCGTTGCTGGCGGTGCCTTTCTTCATCCTGGCCGGGAACCTGATGAACACGGCGGGCATCACCAACCGCATTTTCGATTTCGCCAAGGCCTGCGTCGGCTGGATGCGGGGCGGTCTGGGCCATGTGAACGTCGGCGCCAGCGTCGTCTTCGCCGGCATGTCCGGCGCCGCGGTCGCCGATGCCGGCGGTCTCGGCACCATCGAGATCAAGGCGATGCGCGACGCCGGTTACGATGCCGATTTTTCGGTCGGCGTCACCGCAGCCTCCTCGACCATCGGCCCGATCATTCCGCCCTCGCTGCCGATGGTGATTTACGGCGTGGTGGCCTCCGCCTCCATCGGCCAGCTCTTCGCTGCCGGCTTCATACCCGGCCTGCTGATGGCCGGGTCCCTGATGGTCATGGTGGCCTGGTACGCCCGGGCCCGGAACTATCCGCGCGATGCCCGCTTCGCCTGGGCCATCCTGCTGGCCGGCTTCAAGCGCGCTTTTCTCTCGCTCTTGACCCCGGTGATTATCGTCGGCGGCATTCTGGGTGGGGTCTTCACGCCGACCGAGGCGGCCATCGCCGCTTCCGCCTATGCGCTGCTGCTCGGCCTGCTGGTCTATCGCACCTTGACCCCGCGCCGTCTGCTGCGGGTGAGCTTCGACACCATTGAAACCACGGCGATCGTGATGTTCATCGTCGCCGCCGCTTCTATCTTCGCCTGGATTCTTGCTAGCAACAGAGTGACGGAGTTGTTTGCCGACCTGATCCTGCAGGTCACCGAGAACCCGATCCTCATTCTGCTGATGATCAACGTCATCCTGCTGATTGTCGGTTGCTTCATGGAGACCATCGCTGCGATCACGATCCTGGTGCCGGTGTTGCTGCCTATCGTGGTGAAACTGGGCATCGATCCGGTGCACTTCGGTGTCGTCATGGTGCTGAACCTGATGATCGGGCTGCTGACGCCGCCGGTGGGCATGGTGATCTACGTACTCTCCCGGGTTTCGGGCGTTCCCTTTGAGCGTTGCGTCGCTTCGACCGCGCCCTTCCTGATTCCCCTGGTCACCGTGCTTCTGCTTGTCACCTTCGTGCCGCAGCTTTCGATGTTTCTGCCGACCCTGCTGTATCGCTAGGTTCTGGCGCTAGCGCGAATTGATGCGCCTCAATCCAGCCCGCGCCTCTGTCCTGCTATGCTGCGAGCATGAGCGGAGACACCATGCAAGCGATGATCCTGCGTGAGGCGGCGGCGGGCAAGGTCGAGACGGCGGAACTGCCGCTGCCCGAGCCCGCTCCCGGGCAGATCCGCCTGAAGGTGCAGGCCTGCGGCGTCTGCCGCACCGATCTGCACGTGGTGGACGGCGAGTTGCCGGAGCCGAAGCTGCCGGTGGTGCCCGGCCATGAGATCGTCGGCAAGGTCGATGCTCTGGGCGAAGGCGTGGACCGGTTCTCCCTGGGACAGCGCGTCGGCGTGCCCTGGCTGGGATTTTCCTGCGGTGTCTGCGACTACTGCCGATCGGGCCGGGAGAACCTCTGCGGCGAGGCGCGCTACACCGGCTATCAGATCGACGGCGGCTATGCCGGCTACTGCCTGGCCGACGCCCGTTACAGCTTTGCCTTGCCGGAGGGGTACAGTGATTCGGAGGCTGCGCCATTGCTCTGCGCCGGGCTTATCGGTTACCGCGCCTACCGCATGGCAGGCGAGGCGCGACGCCTGGGCGTCTACGGCTTCGGCGCCGCCGCCCACATCATGATCCAGGTGGCGCTTTGGGAGGGGCGCGAGGTTTATGCCTTTACCCGCGAGGGCGACGATGCGGCGCAGGCTTTCGCGCGTGACCTCGGCGCAGCCTGGGCCGGCGCTTCCGGACAAGCGCCGCCGCATGAACTGGACGCCGCCATCCTCTTCGCGCCGGTGGGCGCCCTGGTGCCGGAGGCGCTGAAGCGCACCGCGCGCGGCGGCACCGTGGTCTGCGCGGGCATTCATATGAGCGATATCCCCAGCTTCCCCTACCGTATCCTCTGGGAGGAGCGCACGATCCGCTCCGTCGCCAACCTCACGCGCCGCGACGCCGAGGCGTTTTTATCCCTGGCACCCAAGGTGCCGGTGAAGACCCACACCCAGGATTATCCGCTTGCCGAGGCCAACCGGGCGTTGGACGACCTGCGTTGCGGCCGCTTGCAGGGGGCTGCCGTGCTGCGGCCCTAGAATCCCGGTGCCGGTAGCGTCGGGCGGAACACAGCGGCGTCCGGTCAGCCCGTCAGGTAGCGTACGACCGTCGCGGTCAGCTCGTCTTCGATCCGCTGGGGGTCCGGGGTTTGTTCCTGGTCGAGGATTGCGGCGTGCGTGACGCCTTCGACCATGTGCAAGACGACGAAGGCGGCGGTGTCGAGATCGGTGACGGTCAAGTCGTCGCGATAGGCTTCCAGCCAATGGCGAATCTGCCCCTGGATACCGGTTTTCAGAGTCTCCCGCGTTTCTGGGTTCACCGAGTCCGCCACCCTTTCGGAGAGCGTGCGGTGCAGGTCCGGATCCAGCAGATGCGCCTCCAGGCTGGCACGCACCAGCCTGCGGGTCGCTTGCTCGAGCGGCATTCCGGCGGCTTCCGAAAAGGCGGCCGCCATGACGGCGCCCAGGTCGGCGTGGTGGCGCCGCTGCACCGCCGCGACGATCGCGTCCTTGTTCGGAAAGTACTGATAGAGCGAGCCGACGCTGGTGCCGGCGCGTTCGGCGATGCGGTTTGTACTGGCCGCCGCATAGCCTTCTTCAGCGAGGATCTTCCAGGTGGCTTCGACGATGACGTCGACCATCGCGCGGGATCGTTCCTGCCGCGGCATGCGCCGGGGCCGGGTCGAGTCGTTGGCGGATCTCTTGTGTGACGACTTGCTCATATTAGCGGCACTTTCAGGCAGGGCTTCACGGTCGTTTACAGCTTCCGCGCTCACCGCAAAACGCGAGTAAGCGATTCTGAAGACAGAGTCTTAAATGCGGCTCGTCCTCGGCTTTTCCAGTGTTTTCGGTGGTTGGCTGAACGCCGCCGCCGATCTTTTTGCGGCGCCGGAACGCGAGTTTTCAGACCGCGGGCTTCTTCTCACAATGCGGGTGAAACCGACCTGAGAAGAGGAGCTTTTCGAGCGTGCAGGAACCTATTTCATCTTTCCGACTTTTCGTTGCGGCGGCCGCGTCCGCGTTCTCCCTGCCGGCTTTGGCCGAGGAACCGCCGTCGCCGGGGGACAATGGTGGTGTCAGCGGATTCGTGGCGCTGGGCCCGGCAGTCTCGCCGGAGTTTGAAGGGTCGTCCGACTATGAGCCGGTCCCACTGATCATCAGCCGGGTGGATGCTTTCAATCTCAGCCTGGAGATCGAAGGCCTGGACGCCCGCCTCAATGTGCTGCCCCGCTCGCGCTTTCAATTCGGGCCCGCCGCGACTTATCGTCCCGGACGCGACGATGTGAGCAACGATACCGTTGACCGCCTTTCCTCGATTGACGACGCCTTCGAGCTGGGCGGTTTCGTCCGCTACCAATTCACCGAACTGCTCGATCCCCGCGATGAGTTTGAACTCAGCGCCCAGGTGCTGGCCGATGTCACTGGCACCCACGAGGGCCTGACCGCGACGCTGGGCGGCGGCTATGCGCTGTTCTTTGGCCAGCGCTGGCGTTTGGGGCTCGGGACGGAGGCCACCTTTGCCAGCGATGACTACATGCAAACCTATTTCGGGGTCGATGCCCGTGATGCCGCGCGCAGCGGCCTGCGCCGTTATGAGTCCGATGCCGGCCTGAAAGACATCACCGCGGAGGCGACCCTCAGCTACAACTTCTCTGAAAGCTGGGGCGTGGTCGGCCGGGTCGAGTACACGCGCCTGGTCGGTGATGCCGCAGACAGTCCGATCGTCGATGACGAGGGATCGCCCGATCAGGCCTTTGCCGGCCTGGCCGTGTTGTTCCGGTTCTAAGATGGCTGGCCTCTATGGCATGAGAACGGGGCCGCTGCGCCGCGTATCGCTGACGGTTCTCTTGCTTTTGGCCTTTGGCGTGGGGCTGGTTTCGCTGCGCTACCTTTCCGGCGATCCGGCCGTCGTACCGCCATCGATGCAGGCCTCTTTTTTGGCGAATGGCTGGATCTTTGTCATGCACACCATCGCTTCGGCCATCGCGCTGATGGTTGGCGCGGCCCAGTTTCTGGCCGCACTGCGCCGACGCTGGCCGATGGTTCATCGCTGGGCGGGACGGTGCTATGTAGCGTGCTGTGCCGCCGGCGCTTTCTCTGCCTTCTGGATTGCGCCGGATGTCGAAAGCGGCCCGGTTGCGACAGCGGGATTTTCGGCCCTCGCTTTCGCTTGGATCGGCGTCACGGTGGTGGCTTGGCGACATGCCGTCGCGCGGCGCGTCGACTGCCACCGCCGCTGGATGTTGAGGTCATTTGCCCTGACCGCGGCCGCCATTTCGCTGCGCATACAACTCCTTGTCTTCGAAGCGCTGGGCTTCGACTACGACCAGACATCGGCACTGTTGAGTTTCTCCTGCTGGCTGCCCAACGTCGTCTTGGCCGAGATGACGCTTTGGTGGATGCGGCGTCGCGGCATGGAATCTGAAGCTGTTCCCGACACAGTTTCGTAGGAATAGCAAACGTCGCTGACGCGGGCGAAATCGCCCTTCAGGCGGACCCTGTAAAGTTCGCCTCTGGCGTGTGATTGTATTCTCTTTGCCCGAATTCTGGTGGTTAAGGTGCCAAATCGATTTTCGGGTCAAATAGGACACTTGTCGCAGAATTTCCAAATCTTCCTAGGAAAATAGTCTGATATATCAGCAATGATGAAGATTTTTGCCGATTGTAACAAGAAACTCATACATATACTGATGCTTTGTTACCGTCAAAATCTTGTTAATGCATCGGGCTGCGACAACATTCTGCGCAACCACAGCTATAGAAACGGATCGCCGCTCGGTCCGCTCGTCTGTGACTTGGATGAACATTTTTTCTTGGAGAAAGTACATGACGGACGATCTGTCGAGCGGATTTGAAGGTCGGGAAGACATCACGGCGGCGCTCGCCGAAACCGACCACGCCAGCGGTGGCGGAAGCGACACGGAGACCACCGGTCAGGCCGGCGCGGTCATAAGCCTTCCGCGCCCGACGCCCGGCCAGACGGTCGAGGTTCAGGCAGCGGCGGGCCAGGTCTACAATCTTGATTTCGCCCCGGGCGCGGCGCAGGTGCAGGTCGAGGGCGCCAACTTCATTTTGGCTTTCGACGACAACGGCGACGGCACCCCGGACAGCCAGATTGTGTTCCTCGACATGGTCACCCTGGTCGAAGGCGGCGACGCGCCGAGCTTCACCGTGGGCGGTGTCGAAATCGGCGCCGAGGTGCTGCTGAGCCAGGCCTTGGCGCTGGCGGGGACCGACGACACAAGCCTCGAAACAGCTGCCGGCCAGGGCCCGATCGGCGGCGGTGGATCGCAGTACAACGACGATTTTGGCGAGACGGTTGATCTGCTGTCGGCCCAGGATACGCTGGGCACCACCGAACTCGCATTTGGTGCGGCAGGCGTCGAACCCGACGAGATCGAGTTTGTCTTCGTCCCGCCGCCGGTCCTGGTCAACGAGATCGGCCTGGGGGTTGCGCTGCGCATTCCCGATCTGCCCGGCACCGAATCTGCGGCAGATGAGGAAGGCGCTTCCAATGAGCTGCTCCAGGAATTCAACTACATTGAGCTTCTGAACACTTCAGATGACGAGGTTTCGCTCGACGACGTGACAATCGAGATCGTCAATCCGGATGGCGATGTCATAACCGTGGTGATTCCGGATGGCGTCACCATCCCGCCGGGCGGATACATCGTTTTCTACCAAGCCGCCGACGATACCGGCGAAGACGGTGAGGAAATCATCGTTGCGCGGGTCTTCGATGCCGACGGCAACGTGGTCGACGGCTTCGAAATCGACGATGCCGAATTCTGGGACCTGGGCGAGGATACGACCGACCCCATCGCTGTGAACGTCGTGTTCCGCGCGGGCGAAGACAATCAGGGCGACCAGCATGTAGACGGCTTTGCCGCCAACGGCGCCGATCAGGACGGGCTGAACAATCCGAACTTCGCAGGGGCGCCGGAGGGTTTCGGCTCGCCGCTGCTGAACCTCGATTTCGAGACCTTCAACGGTATCCTCACCAGCGGTCACAAGATTTTCTCGCGGGTAGATACTGACGATACCAACAGCCCGGACGACTGGACGACGGGCACGCAGCCGACAGACGGCAACATCAACAATACGGACGACGTTTTCGGCGAGCCGGATCTCAATCCCGGCGATCCCTTGAACGACGACCTGGACCCGGGCCAGGACAACCCGGACCCGCTGGCTGGACAGAACTTTCTGCAGGCCGAAGACGGCGGCGATCTGCTTGAAGGCAACGGCGGGCCCGACTTCCTGCTGGGAGCCGACGGCGACGATACCCTCTACGGCGGGTCTCAGGAACTGGCGGAACAACAGGCCCAGAAAGTTCTGCAGCAGTACCAGGAACTGCTCGACGGCGGCGAGGGTGCTGCCGGTCTGGATCAGGAACCGCTGTTCAGCGACCACAACGACTTCCTCTTCGGCGAGGCCGGGAACGACGCCCTCTATGGGGGCTCCGGCAGTGATTTCCTGATCGGTGGCCAGGGCGACGACTCCCTGGACGGCGGCACCGGTGATGACCAGCTCTTCGGCGACGGCGCCGGGGAGGTTGGCGGCCTGCCCGAGGATGACCTGAACCATGCCGGCAACGATGTAATTGCCGGCGACGCGCTGAACAATGTGAAGAATCTTGATGACGGCGATGGCGGCGAAGGGGGCGTCGGCGAGTACGGCGATCCAGCCCTCAGCGACCCGTTCGACGGAACGGAGTTCGATGCCATCGCCATCCTCGGCGGCAACGACAGCATTATTGCCGGCAACGGCGACGACCTGATCTCCGGCGATGCCCTGGCGACCGATGCGCAAACCGCGCGGGCCTATGCCTACGCTGACGATAGTGTTAATCGCGCCGATAACAATTCTGCAGATACCGGCTTTGCCAATGACGTGATTGACGGCGGTGAAGGCTCTGACGTGATCGGTGGCGACGCTGCGGCCATTGCCGGCAACAAAGACGCATTCGGCGCTTTTGCAGAAGCCACGGCCGTCAACGAGGCGGTGTTTGGGGCTTCCCAGGCCCCCGTCGGCAGTGATTTTATCGACGGCGGCGAGGGTGACGATCGGATCGCCGGCGATGCCTTGGCCCTTGCCGAAGGAGCGGAAGGTTCGGCCTCCGCTCAGGCCATCAACACCGCCGACGGCGGCATTGCCGGCAACGACACCATCGATGCCGGCAACGGCAATAACGTGATCGCGGGTGAGGCACAGGCGATCTCGGACGCCAAGGCGACGGCAGAGGGTACCAATGATGCCATGGATGGCGGTTTCGCCGGAAATGACGAGATCAAAACAGGTAGCGGTGCCGACACCGTCTCAGGTGGCGCCCAGGCGATTGGCGGTACCGAAGCCACGGCCAAGCAGATCAACCAGGGGAACGGCGGTGGCGGCGGAGCCGGCAACGACACCATCGACGCCAGTGGCGGCAACAATGTTGTGGCCGGTGAGTCTCAGGCGATCAGCGATGACGGCACGGCGTCGGCCAATGGCACCAACACGGCCAATGACTATGGCGGGGCCGGCAACGACAGCATCTTTACCGGCGGCCAGTCGGATGTGATCTCCGGTGGTGCCCAGGCGATTGGCGGCACCTCGGCTTTCGCCGACCAGGAAAATGAAGCGAACGGCGTCGGCTTTGCGGGTAACGACGACATCAAGGCGCGTAACGGCAACGACACGGTGGCTGGCGACGTTCAGGCGATCAGCGAGGACGGTACGGCGTCGGCCTATGGCACCAACACGGCCAATGACTATGGCGGGGCCGGCAACGACAACATCGATGTTGGTGGCGCGACGGATGTGGTCTCCGGTGGTGCCCAGGCGATTGGCGGCACCTCGGCTTTCGCCGATCAGGACAATGAAGCGAACGACTACGCCAAGGCGGGCAATGACACGATCGATGCGGCTGACGGCGGCAGCAACCTTATGGCGGGTGAGGCCCAGGCGATCACCACTAACGGTACCGCAACGGCCTACGGTGACAACGTCGCGAACGACTACGGCTCGGCCGGCGACGACAGCATCGTTGCCGCGGCGGGCGACGACACCATCTCCGCTGGTGCCCAGGCGAAAGCCGACGGGACCGGCGCGGCGACCGCACAGCAGGACAACAGGGCGAACGCCGACGCCACGGCCGGCAACGACACCATCGATGCCGGTGACGGCGACAATCTGGTGGCGGGCGAGGCCCAGGCGATCTCGGGTGGCGACGCTGTTGCGGAGGGCACCAACGACGCCTCAGGTGGTGGTTCCGCCGGCAATGACGAAATCGCCACGGGCAGCGGTGATGACAGCATCTCCGGCGGCGCCCAGGCCAAGGGCGGGGGCAATACCACAGCCCGTCAGACCAACACCGTGCTTGGCGACAGTGGTGGCCGGGCGGGCAACGACAGTATCTCTGCCGGTGCCGGAAGCAACCGCATCGCCGGTGATGCCATGGCCCTGGCCACGGGTGCCTCCGCCACGGCATTGGCTGACGCCGTAAACACCGCCGGTGGCGACGGCAGTTTTGCCGGCGACGACTCCATCTCTGCCGGTAACGGCAACAATTGGATCGCCGGTGACGCCCTCGCAATTGCCGAAGGAGCGGAAGGTTCTGCGACGGCTATGGTATCCAACACCGCCGGCGGCAGGGGCAGCTTTGCCGGCAACGACTCCATCTCTGCCGGTAACGGCAACAATTGGATTGCCGGCGACGCCCTGGCCACGAGTGCCTTGGGCTTTGCAACAGCGCAAGCCACAAACACCGCCAACAGCGGTTCCGCCGGCAACGACGAGATCATCAGCGGCGGCGGGAACGACAGCATCTCCGGCGATGCCCAGGCCGACGGGGCGGGCGGAGCAACAGCCAGCCAGATCAACACCGCGAGCGGTCTCATCGGCCGGGCCGGCAACGACACCATCTCTGCCGGTGACGGCAACAACCGGGTGGCAGGTGATGCTCTGGCGATCTCCACCAGCGGCCGAGCGACGGCTGATGTCGCCAATACGGTGACGGCAGGCTTTATTGACGGTGCCTTTGCCGGCAACGACAACATCAACACGGGAAGCGGCAACGATCTCGTTGCCGGTGATGCGCTGGCGGTTTCCACCGGTACCTTTGCCTCGGTCGTGAACCCCGGTGCCCTTGCCTCGGTCGTGAACAAGGTGATGGCTACGCTGGGTATTGGCCGCGCCGGCAGCGATGTGATCGACCTCGGCGGCGGCTCCGACACGGCCGCGGGCGATGCCCTGGCGGTCGGGGCGGGCGGTACCGCCACTGTCCGCAACGATGCCGAGGCGAGCCTGCTCGGCGTTGCACAGGCCGGTAACGACTCCATCACGGCGTCGGACGATCACCAGGGCGATGTGATCGCCGGCGATGCAGCCAGCACGGGTGCTGATGGCGGCGATGCGACGGTGGAAAACAATGTCGTGGCCTTCCTCGGCGGCATAGCCTCTGCCGGCAACGACACCATTAAGGCGGGCAACGGCAACAATGTTGTCTCGGGTGACGCCTTGGCAACGGGTGCCGGGGCCAAGGCCCGGGTCGTCAACAGCTATTCCAATTTCGCCGGTCTTGCTATCGTCGGCAGCGATCTGATCGAGACCGGGTCCGGCAACGACCTGATCTCCGGCGATGCCCTGGCGACCGGTGGCGGCGATGCCGAGGTGGTGAACGATCCCACCGGCGGCGACCCCAACAACCGGGTCAGCCAGGACACCATCATTGCCGGCGACGGTAACGACACCATCTCCGGCGACGCGCTTTCCGTCGGCGGGGTCGCAAGGGTCAATCAGGGTGGCGACGACTCCATCCTGGGCGGCGACGGCGACGATCTGATCGCTGGTGACGCCCTGGCGACCGGCGGCGGCTCGACCGAGGTCGGCATTGGCGGTGACGACACCGTCTTCGGCGGCGGCGGCAACGACATCATCTACGGCGATGCCAGTGACGGCAGCGAGCAGACCGGTGGCGCCGATCTGCTCTACGGCGACGATGGAGAAGACACCATCTTCGGCGGTGGCGGTGCCGACACGCTCTATGGCGGGGCCGGCAAGGACGATCTCTACGGTGGTGGCGGTAGTGATGAGTTGTTTGGTGGTCTCGGCAACGACTTCCTCGACGGCGGTGCCGGCAACGACATCCTTTTCGGTGGTGAAGGCGATGACGTTCTCTTCGGTGGTGAAGGCAGCGATCAGTTCGTCTTCACCGCTGCGGATACCAGCGATACCGACACGATCGGTGACTTCACGACCGGTGACGGCGGCGATGTGCTCAACCTCGTTGATTTACTTGAGGCTGCGCCGGAAGAGGCGTCCGCAGAGGATCTGGATGCCTTCCTGGACTTTGCCTTTGACGGCACCGACACCACGATAACCGTCGATCTCGACGGTGAAGGCGCCGGCGAAGATACGACGACGATTGTCCTGCAGGGTGTGGACCTGACCGCTCTCGGCAACAATGATGCCGAGATCATCCAGGCCCTGATCGACAGCGGCAATCTGGCAGCCTGACCCAGCCCGTCGGGGGGGTGGGCCGGGTTCGCCAGGCGACGGGCGGCGGCGAAAGCTGCCGCCCGTTGTTGCTTTCTGCTTATCGACGCTGTTTTTGATCCGATTTTCGCCTTTTTCGATTATCAAACTAAGTAAAACAATTATTGATTGTAGTTGTCGATGCTCCATCCGGTGGCCGAATTTGACACAGCCTCGGCGAGTTTACCTTTACGTCATCTTATTGACGTAACCTTTACGATCTACACATAGTCAAAGGTGTGGAGAGGCTGGTGCCGGAGGCCCGCTGGGGCGCCGCCCGCCGGAAACGCAGATCCCTTTCACGTCGGCAGAGTGGTGGAACGTGGCTTTGGGAAACTCAGAAATGCAGACGCAGGCGCAGCCCTGGGATGAATCTTATCCGCCCGAGATCGAGTGGGGTGGTGATGTCCTGCAGGAGCCGCTCTACGAGGCCTTCGACCGCGCTGTCGCCGGCTATGGCGACCGCCCCTGTCTCGATTTTCTTGGCAAGCGTTACAGCTATGCGGAGATCTCCGCGCTGGTTGATCGGGCCGCCCGCGGCTTTCAGGACCTGGGGGTAAAGAAAGGCTCGCGGGTCGCGCTCTTCCTGCCCAACACGCCCTACTATGTGGTGAGTTACTTTGCCCTGATGAAGCTGGGCGCCATCGTCGTCAATGTGAATCCGCTCTACGCCGAAGAAGAGGTGCTCGGCCTGATCGAAGACTCCGGTGCCGAGATCGCGGTCACGCTGGATCTGAAGATTCTGCTGCCGAAGCTGGTCACCGCCTTTGAGCGCACGCCGCTGAAAAAGGTCGTGGTCTGCGCCATGACCGACATCCTGCGGTTTCCCAGTCGTCAGCTCTTTGCCATTGCCAAGCGGGGAGACCTGGCCAAGGCCCCGGCGGGCGATGGCTATCTGCGTTTTGCCGACTTGATCGATAACGACGGCGGCTTCGAGCCGGCCAGCGTCACCACAGAGGACGTCGCGGTACTGCAGTACACCGGTGGCACGACCGGCGTTCCCAAGGGGGCGATGCTGACCCATGGCAACCTTTCGGCCAATGCCAGCCAACTCTGGACCTGGTTCATCGGTGCGGAGATGGGCAAGGAGCGGATGCTGGCGGTGCTGCCACTGTTCCATGTCTTTGCCATGACGGTGATCATGCACTTGGGAATTCGTGGCGCCGCTGAGATCATTCTGCTGCCGCGTTTCGAGATCAAGATGCTGCTGAAGGCGATCGCCCGCACCAAGCCGACCTGTTTCCCTGGTGTGCCGACGCTCTACAACGCCATCATCAACACACCGAAGATCGAAAGCTACGACCTCTCCTGTATCCGTTATTGCCTCTCCGGCGGCGCGTCGCTGCCGCAGGAGGTGCGCGAAGGTTTCGAGGCGATTACCAGTGCCACCCTGCTGGAGGGTTACGGCCTCAGCGAAACCTCGCCCGTGGTGACCTGCAATCCCTTGTTCGGGACTCAGAAAGACGGCTCGGTGGGCTTGCCGATGCCGGCGACGACCATCGAAATCCGCTCCCTCGACGATCCCGACAAGCTTATGCCCCAAGGCGAGGTTGGCGAGATCTGCGTCAGAGGCCCCCAGGTTATGGCCGGCTACTGGCAGCGCCCGGAAGAAACCGCCCAAACCTTGCGCAACGGCAGCGTCCATACCGGTGATGTCGGCTATATGGATGCTGACGGCTACACTTTCCTGATCGATCGCTTAAAAGAAGTCATCATCTCCAGCGGCTATAACGTCTATCCGCGCCACATCGAAGAGGCCATCTATCGCCATCCCGCCGTCGCCGAGGTGACGGTGATCGGCGTGCCTGACGACTACCGCGGCGAAATTCCCAAGGCCTTTATCCGCTTGAAGGACGGCGAAAGCCTGGAACTGGAGCCGCTGCAGGAGTTTCTGGAAGACAAGCTCTCGCCCATGGAGATGCCGCGTCAGATCGAGATCCGCGACGCCCTGCCGAAGACCATCATCGGCAAGCTCTCCAAGAAGGAACTGGTCGCCGAAGAGCGTGCGAAGCAGGCCGGGGACAAGCCCTCGTGAGCAAACTCTATTCGGTCACCGAGCTGTCGACGGAGTTGAAGGTCACCCCGCGGGCTCTGCGCTTCTACGAGGACAAAGGCCTGATCGCGCCACAGCGCGCCGGCAAGACCCGGGTCTACAGTCATCGCGACCGCGGCCGCATCATCCTCATCCTGCGCGGCAAGCGCCTGGGGTTTTCACTGAAGGAGATCGCCGAGTGGCTCGATCTCTACGACCAGGACCCCGACCAGGTCGAACAGATGCGCCTGACCCTGGCGAAGACGCGAAAGCGCATCAAGTCCCTGGAGGCGCGGCACAGGGACCTGGAAGAAACCCTGCAAGAGCTGCGCGGCATCGAAACCGCCGTTGTCGATTTTCTGAAAACAAAGGGGGCCGACGCCGAGGCGGCCGAATAGCCGCAGTGTCCCCAAGCCGACCCAAACGCCGAAAGGTCCGATCATGCATAAGAACGTTGTCATCGCCGGATACGCCCGCTCCCCCTTTCACTTCGCCAACAAGGGTGACCTGGTGAAAGTCCGGCCCGATGAGATGGCGGCGCAGGTGGTGCGCGGCTTGCTCGGCAACACCGGTATCGACCCCAAGGATGTCGAAGATCTGATTGTGGGCTGCGCCTTTCCCGAGGGCGAGCAGGGCCTGAATGTCGCGCGTCTGATCGGTTTTCTCGCCGACCTGCCGATCTCGGTCGCCGGCACCACGGTGAACCGTTTCTGCGGTTCCTCCATGCAGTCCATCCACATGGCGGCGGGCAACATCCAGATGGACGCGGGCGAAGCCTTTATCTGTGCCGGGATCGAGTCCATGAGCCGGGTGCCTATGGCCGGCTTCAATCCGCTGCTGCATCCGGGTTTGGCCGAGCGCTTTCCGGCGGCTTACATCTCCATGGGCGAGACGGCGGAGAACGTCGCCCAGAAACACCAGATCCCGCGCGCGCGCCAGGAAGAGTTTGCGGTATCCAGCCATCAGAAGGCTGCTGCTGCCCAGGCTGCCGGCAAGCTGAAAGACGAAATCGTCGCGATCCAGGCCAACGGCGCCTCGGTGGAGGCCGACGGCTGCATCCGTCCGGACACCTCGGCGGCGGCGCTGGCCGATTTGAAGCCGGCTTTCTCGACGGACGGCAGCGTTACGGCGGGCACCGCCTCGCCGCTGACCGACGGGGCCTCGGCCGTTCTGGTGACTTCCGAAGACTATGCCAAGGCCCACGGCCTGAAGCCGCTGGCGAAGCTTCGTTCCATCGCGGTTGCCGGCTGCGATCCCGACATCATGGGCATCGGCCCGGTGGCGGCCAGCCGCAAGGCGCTGGAACGGGCCGGAATATCGGCGGGCGACCTGGACATCATCGAGTTGAACGAGGCCTTCGCCTCCCAGGCGCTGGCCTGTGCCGACGAACTGGGGCTCGATCTGGACAAGGTGAACCTGGACGGCGGCGCCATCGCCCTGGGGCACCCGTTGGGCGCCACCGGCGCAAGGATCACCGGCAAGGCTGCGCAGCTTCTGCAGCGCGAAGGCAAGCAACTGGCGCTTTCCACCCAGTGCATCGGCGGCGGACAGGGGATCGCCACGGTGCTGGAGGCCGCGTGATGAGCATCGCCACTGCCGCCGTTATCGGCGCCGGCGTGATGGGGGCGGGGATTGCTGCCCATCTCGCCAACGCGGGGGTTTCGGTCCTGTTGTTGGATGTCGTGCCCAAGGAAGGCGACAACCGCAACGCTCTTGCCGAAGGGGCCATTGCCAGGATGTTGAAGGCCGATCCGGCGCCCTTCATGTCCAAACGTATGGCGAAGTTCGTCACCCCCGGCAACATTGAAGACGATCTCGACAAGCTGGGCGCGGTCGACTGGATTGTCGAAGCGGTGCTGGAAGACCCGGAAATCAAGCGATCGCTTTATGAGCGTCTGGAGGCGGTGCGCAAGGACGGCTCCATCATCTCCTCCAACACCTCGACCCTGCCGCTGTCCCTGCTGACCAAGGATATGCCGGAACGCTTCTGCGCCGACTTCCTCATCACCCATTTCTTCAATCCGCCGCGTTACATGCCGCTATTGGAGCTGGTGACCGGGCCGAAGACCAAGCCCGAGGTCCTGGAAACGCTGTCTGCCTTTGCCGACCGTGTGCTGGGCAAGGGCATCGTGTTGTGTCATGACACGCCGGGTTTTGTCGCCAACCGCATCGGCACTTTCTGGCTGCAGTGCGCGGTCGTGGAAACGCTGGAGCGTGGGCTCACCATCGAAGAGGCCGATGCCGTCATGGGCCGCCCCGTCGGTGTGCCCAAGACCGGCGTGTTTGCGCTGCTCGATCTGGTGGGGCTGGATCTGATGCCGAAGGTCGACGCCTCCCTGGCGGCGACCCTGGCGGACGACGATCCCTATCAGGCGTTGCGCCGGCCTTTCCCGCTCCTGGAAAAGATGATTGCCGAGGGTTATACCGGGCGTAAGGGCAAGGGTGGCTTCTACCGCCTGAACAAGACCAATGGCGCGCGGGTAAAGGAAGCCGTCGACTTGACGACCGGCGACTACGCAGCGGCTGCCAAGCCGTCGCTGACCAGCGTTTCCGCCAGCCGCCGCGGCGGTCCCAAGGCCCTGGTCGCCCATGACGACAAGGGCGGTCAGTTCGCCTGGGCGGTGCTGTCTCAGACATTGGGTTATGCCGCCGCCCTGGTGCCGGAGATCGCCGACGACGTGCGCTCAGTCGATCGTGCCATGCGCCTGGGCTACAACTGGAAATTCGGCCCCTTCGAACTGATCGACAAACTGGGCGCCGCCGACTTTGCCGAACGGCTGAAAGCCGAGGGCAAGGCCGTGCCGCCGCTGCTTGAAAAAGCTGCCGCCGCCGAAGGCTTCTACCGCGTGAAGGACGGCCGTCAGCAGGTGATGACCGTCGATGGCGACTATGCCGATGTCCAGCGCGGCGAGGGCGTGCTGCTGCTCTCCGACGTGAAGCTGCGCGGCGAACCTCTGGCCAAGAACGGCTCGGCCAGCCTTTGGGACATCGGTGACAGTGTGGTTTGCCTGGAGGTTCACACCAAGCTCAACACCATGGACCCCGAAGTCTTCAAGATCATCGCCAAGGCTCTGGACATCGTCGGCAAGGATTACAAAGCGCTGGTGATCTACAACGAAGGCAGCCATTTCTCCGCCGGGGCCAACCTGGGCCTTGCCATGTTCGCCGCCAACGTCGGCGCCTGGCCGATGATTGAGGACATGGTGGCCCAGGGTCAGAAAATTTACACCGCCCTGAAGCGCGCACCCTTTCCTGTGGTTGCCGCACCTTCCGGCCTGGCGCTGGGCGGCGGCTGCGAAATCCTGCTCGCCGCCAATGCGGTGCAGGCCCATGCGGAGAGCTATGTCGGGCTGGTGGAGGCCGGGGTCGGCGTGGTGCCCGCCTGGGGCGGCTGCAAGGAATTGCTGAGCCGTCTCGCCGCTGATCCGCGGCGGCCCAAAGGGCCCATGCCCGCCGTTGCCGCTGCTTTCGAGACCATCGGCATGGCCAAGGTGGCGAAATCCGCCTTCGAGGCCAAGGAGTTGGGCTTTCTGAGCGGCTCTGACCAGGTCACCTTTAACCGCGAACGCCTGCTGGCCGACGCCAAGGCCAAGGCGCTTTCGCTTGTCGAGGGTTATCAGCCGCCCGAACCCGTCGAGTTGTCCCTGCCGGGGCCGTCGGGCAAGGCATCGCTGGCCTTTGCCCTGCGCGATCTCTACGCCAAGGGCCTCGCCACCGAACACGACATGGTCGTGGCCTCGGAACTGGCCGATGTGCTGACCGGTGGCGACGCCGCCGACCATACCGAGCCCTTGCCCGAGGAGACGGTGCTGAAGATGGAGCGCGAAGCCTTTATGCGGCTGGTCCGCACCCCGGGCACCCTGGCCCGCGTCGAACACACCCTGGAAACCGGCAAGCCGCTCCGCAATTAGGCGGCGCTGGAGGAACGACATCATGGTTAGCTATTCCGCCCCCCTGGACGATATCCGCTTCGTGCTCTACGACCTGCTGGACTACGACGGTGCGGTCGCCAGTCTGCCCGGTTACGAGGAAGCCAGCCGCGATCTGGTCGACACGGTGATCGAGGAAGGCGCCAAGTTCTGCGAAAACGAACTGCTGCCGCTGAATCGCTCCGGCGATGAGGAAGGCTGCACCTTCGAGAACGGCGTGGTGCGCACGCCCAAGGGCTTCAAGGAACTCTACGAAGCCTTCTGCGAGGGCGGCTGGAACGGCCTGGCGCTCTCCCCCGATCATGGCGGTCAGGGCCTGCCCAAGACCCTGCAGTTCGTGCTGACAGAGCTGATCTGTTCGACCAACCTCAGCTTCGGCATGTATCCGGGTCTCACCCACGGCGCCTGCAATGCTCTGGAACTGCACGGCAGCGAGGCGCAGAAGACAACCTATCTGCCCAACATGATTCACGGCCGCTGGACCGGCACCATGTGCCTGACCGAACCGCACTGCGGCACCGATCTCGGCCTCATTCGCACCAAGGCCGATCCCAACGGCAACGGCAGCTACAAGATCACCGGTACCAAGATCTTCATCTCCGCCGGCGAACACGACATGAGCGAGAACATCGTTCATCTGGTGCTGGCAAAGCTGCCGGATGCGCCGGAAGGCTCCAAGGGTATCTCGCTCTTCATCGTGCCGAAGTTCCTGGTGAAGGACGACGGCTCTGTCGGCCCGCGCAACGGCGTTGCCTGCGGCTCCATCGAACACAAGATGGGCATCAAGGCCTCGTCGACCTGCGTGATGAATTTCGACGAAGCCGAGGGCTATCTGGTGGGTGAGCCCCACACCGGCATGGCCAAGATGTTCACCATGATGAATGTCGCGCGCTTGGATGTCGGCATGCAGGGCCTGGGCCTGGCAGAGACGGCCTATCAATCGGCGGCGGCCTACGCCAAGGAACGCCTTCAGGGCCGCTCCCTCGCCGGGCCGCAGCATCCCGACAAGGCAGCCGACCCGATTATCGTGCATCCCGATGTGCGCAAGAACCTGCTGACCATGAAGGCCTACAACGAAGGCTCGCGCGCTCTCGCTTTCTGGGTCGCCATGGCGGTGGACATTGCCGAGAAGCATCCGGATGAAAAGAAGCGCCAGGAGGCCGACGATCTCGTGGCCCTGATGACGCCGATCATCAAGTCCTTCTTCACCGATCAGGGTTTCGAGAACACCAACCTCGGGGTCCAGGTCTTCGGCGGGCACGGCTACATTCGCGAATGGGGCATGGAACAGTTGGTGCGCGACGCCCGCATCGCCCAGATCTATGAGGGCGCCAACGGCATCCAGGCCCTCGACCTGGTGGGCCGCAAGCTGGGCCAGAACATGGGCCGCCTGCTGCGCCGTTTCTTCCACCCGGTGCAAGCCTTCATCGAGGACAACCAGAGCGACCCGCAGATGGCCGAATTCGTCGCGCCGTTGGCGAAGATTCTCAGCCGTCTGCAGCAGTCTACCCTCTGGATCGCCCAGCAGGGCCTGAAGGACCCGGAGGAGGCGGGAGCTGCCGCCACCGACTATCTAAACCTCTTCGCCCTGACGGCACTGGCCTATATGTGGGCGCGCATGGTGAAGGTCAGTCTCGCCGCATCAAACGGCGAGATACCCGAGTTTCACGAGGCCAAGCTCGCCACTGCGCGCTTCTTCTTCCAGCGCCTCCTGCCCAAAAGCTCCGGCCTCTTCGCCGCCATCATGGCCGGCAAGGCGCCGCTGATGGAGATGAAGGAAGCGGCGTTCTAATCGCCGCGTCCCTGATTTGCCGATGGCAAGGCTTGATCCGGAACGCTAGTCTCCCAGCCTGCGAAGGTCAGATGTTTTCGGGGGACGCGTGGACGCGATTTCACAAACGGAACCGGTGGCTTTTCCGGCCTTTCACTTTGCCGGGACGTGGCGCGGTTACCAGGCGCGGGTGCTGGCGGAATTGCAGGGCCACCTGGATGACGCGCGCCTGAACATCGTTGCGGCGCCGGGGGCGGGGAAGACGGTGTTGGGGCTGGAAGTTCTGCGCCGCCTCGGCCGCCCGGCCCTGGTGCTCTCGCCGACTCGCGCGATCCGCGATCAATGGATTACCCGTCTGCATGAACTCTTCCAGCCCGAGGAAGGAGACTGGCCTACCGGCCTGGGCATCGACCTCGCCGCGCCCGGCTGGCTGACCTCGGCCACCTATCAGTCCCTGCATTCGTCCCTGCGCGGTCTTTTGGATCCCGATATGGCGGCGGAGGATGAAGGATCGGAAGAAGAGGAAGCCGGTAACGTCGACGACGATGACGATGAAGAAGAGCCAGATACCGACACCGCGAAAGATCCGGCTCGTCTGGCGGGCGAGGCCTTGCTCCAAACCCTGGAGCGTGCCGGGATCGAGACCCTGGTGCTCGACGAGGCCCATCACCTGCGCCGCGCCTGGTGGGAGAGTCTGCAGGAAGTCATCGGCCATTTGAAAGAGCGGCGGCCCGGCTTTCACATCGTCAGCCTTACCGCAACCCCGCCCTACGACGTCGAGCAGGAGGAATGGGACCGCTATGCTGAGGTCTGCGGGCCGATCGACGCGGAAATCTCGATCCCCGAACTGGTGAAACAAGGCGATCTCTGTCCGCATCAGGATTTTCTCCACTTCAGCGTTGCCGAGGGGGAGGCCATCGAAAGCCTGGAAACCTTTGCCCGCGAAGTGGAGGCTTTGGCCCGGACCTGGGCGCGGGACGAGGAACTGCAGGCCTGGGTGAGGGAATTCACCTGGCTGCAGCAGCCTGCGGCCCACGAGCTCGACATTCTTCGCGCGCCGGATGCCTATCTGGGCGCGCTCTCGGTTGCCCGGCTGGCCGGTTTGAAAGTCACCGCCGAGGCTCTGGCGGTTCTCGACTTTGACCGGGAGGAGATTCCCGAACCCGCTTCCAATGTCCTCGAAAGCCTGTTCCAGAACCTGCTCGACAATCAGGCGCCTTTCGACTGCGGCCCGCTGGCCGAGCGGCTGCGCCGGGATCTTCAGGCGGTCGGTGCGCTGTGGCGCGGCAAAATCCGCTTTCATAAGAAAGAGAAACTGGCGCGGGCCCTGGCCGGCACCACCGGCAAGCTGGCTAGCATCGAGGACATTGCCCGGGCCGAGCTGGAGAGTCAGGGCGAGGCGCTGCGCCTGGTGGTGCTCACCGACTTCGTACGTTCCGCTGCTCTGACGCGCCCGACCGGTCAATCGAGCAACGTCCTGGGCGCGGGCCCCATTCTTCGCCGCCTTGGGCAGGCGGGTCTGGCCCCCGCTCTGCGGCCTGCCCTGATGACCGGCAGTTGGGTCGTAATCCCCGACGAGGTCATACCGGCGCTGCGCAGCGAGGCCGCGAAGCTCGGCCTGCTGGAAGAGGACATGGCGATCAAGTCGTTGCCGCATCTGCCGGGCTGGTCGCGGATCTCGGTCACCAACAGCAAGGCGCCGCTGAGGCTGCGGGTCATCACCCACCTTTTCGAAGAAGGGCATCTGCGCTGCCTCATCGGGACCGCGGCGCTGCTGGGCGAGGGCTGGGATGCGCCTTCGATCAACGCCCTTGTTCTGGCCACCTCGGTGAAGTCCTTCATGCTGTCCAACCAGATGCGCGGCCGGGCGATCAGGATTTCCCGGCGCAACCCAGACAAGGTGGCGGCGATCTGGCATCTGGCCACGATCCTGCCGCCTTCGGCGACGCTTTCGCAAAACGAGGTCTCGGTCTGGGAGCGTTTGGGTCTCATCAAACGGGAAACCGAAGCCAGGGGCCGGCTGGACGTCAATCCTTCCTGGCTGGGCCGGGATGCCGTAACCGTTTTCCGGCGTTTCAAGGTTTTTGCCGGGGTGTCGCACAAGCCGCCTTATGTCATCGAATCGGGTATTGACCGGCTCGGCATACAGACCCACCGCTGGACGGAGTCCTCTGCGGCAGCATGGAATCAAACCATGTTGGAAAGGGCGGCAGCCCGTGCTTCGGTCGGGGATGCCTGGAAGGCGGCCTTCGATTTCAAGGCGGAGGTCGAGAGGCCGGCGACCGGGGCCTCTGTGCCGCAAGTTAAGGGGCACAAGGCGGTGGTGCGCTTCGGGACGACGGCCCTGATGGCCGGCTTCATCGGTCTGATCATACAGGCGCTTCAGTTTTCCCTGAACTTCAGCAGCCTGGGGCTGCGCGCCGTGCTGGCCGTTGGCGGCGGAGGGCTGATCCTGGTGACGCTTCTTTCAAGCGGGGCCATTCTTCGGACTCTGCGGGCCGGATCGCCCGCGCGTTACATGGCCGAGATCGGCCGTTCGCTGCTCGATGGCCTGGCCGTTGCCGATGAACTGCATACGCCGCGGCACCAGGTCGATGTCTGGGTCGAGGATTCTGCGCCCCAGGCGATACGCTTTTGCCGGGTTACCGGCGGGGCCCACCACGATGAAGTGGTTTTCGCCGATGCCATGGTGACCTTCTTCGGGCCTATCGAGTCACCCAGATATCTTCTGATCCGCCGTCACCGGCGCGGCTGGTTGAAGCAGATCGACTATCATGCCGTTCCCGACGCTATCGGTCATCACGAAGCGGCGCGGGCCATGCTGAAGCGCGCCTGGGAAAGGCGTATTGGCGCTTGCGAACTGGTCAACACGCGGACCCGCGACGGACGCAATCTGCTGCTGCGGGCACGCATCCTGTCTTATTCCGCCGGGCTGCGGGGCGATGCGGAACGCAAGCTGCGTTGGGAATAGCGGGCTATCCGCGCTCGATGCGGAACTGAAAACAGTTGTTGTTCGCCGAACGAACGTGAATGTAGGCGATCTTGGGGTCCGCGAAGATTTTCGCCGCGGCGGTTTCGATCTCCGTCGGCGCGACCACCTTGCCGGTGCCGTAAACGATCCGATCGTTCGTGCCGTAGCCGCGGATCAGTATCCCTTCACGCGTCTTCAGATAGGCCGGGACGCCGGCAGACTCCGAATGGCGCTGGCAATCCCCGGCGTGAATGAAGAGCGGGCCGACCTCGGCATAGGGCTGGGCGCCCGGGAAGGGGCGGTGGGCCAGAACCAGAAAGGGATCGCCCTCCGGCATATCCTCCAGGCAGTGGCGGCAGGGGTTGCCGCCGCCGTCGGAAACCTGGGGCTCCGGCGTTTGGCCGTTTGCATCCTTGCCGCCGTTGCGCAGGCTCTTCACGGTCTCGCTGTCCAACGCGACAAATCGCAGAGAAGTCATGGGTTCCTCCGGGTTTAGGCCGATTTCCGGAAGATGCGAGGCTTCGGCTCAGCGCTCTATCCGCTTCTTGTGCTCGCTGTCGGAAACTGCTCATTTGCTGGCGGCGAGGATCAGGAGTTCTGCAATGACAGTCACGGCAAAAGATCTATCCGAGATATCCGCGCTGGTGGTCGGCGGGACCTCCGGCATCGGCTTCGCGGCGGCGGAGGCCCTGCTGAGGGCCGGGGTGCCGCGGCTGCGTGTGGTGGGGCGCAACCCTGAGCGGGCGGCGCTGGCCGTGGACGATCTGCGGCGCATCGACGAGGGGGCAGATGTCGGTGCTCTGGTTCTGGATTGCGGTGACGGGGCGGAGGCGGAGAAGATGGCCGAGGCGGCCGCCAGGGGCATGGAGGGCATCGACCTGCTGGTCTGCTCGCCCGGTGGCAACAACCTGCCGGAGCTGCTGTTCCGCCAGCCTATCGCCCAGTTGAACGACACGCTGCTGCAGGACCTGGCGCCGACCTTGAACGCCTGTCGCGCTGTTTTGCCGGTGATGATGCAGGCTGGGGGTGGCTGTATGCTCACAGTCGCTTCCGATGCCGGCAAGGTGGCGACGCCAGGAGAAACCGTGATCGGTGCGGTGATGGCCGCTATTATCCAGTTCACCCGCGGCTTGGCGATCGAAGGCAAGCGCAACGGTGTTCGCGCCAATGTCATCACGCCGTCGTTGGTTGAGGGCACGGCCCTGACCGAGCGCTTGATGGCCGACGGCACCTTTTCCAAGAAACTTTTTGAGAAGGCGCGGCCGCTTGCCGGCCTTGGTCCGACCACGGCGCAGGATCTGGCCGAACTCATCGTCTTTCTGGCCAGCCCGGCGGCGGCGAAGATCACCGGTCAGGCGATTTCGGTGAACGGCGGCATCAGCGCAGCCTGAGCGGAACCAAACCCCTTCCTAGAGGCGGGTGTTTCCCACGAATCGAAGCGGTCATCGGGCTGCTTCACGGCGATGTGATGCCGTGGCGGCTGCAATCGTGGAATAGCCATGACTTGCGGCCCGTAGGTCAGAGGCGTCAGCGCCGGCCCGAAAGCCAGCTTGGCGTCTTTCTTTGACCGAGTGAAGGAATTCCAACTCATGAACAGATTTGCAGTGTTCGGTGCCGCCGTGCTGGCCCTATTGTCTACGGCCAGCCTTGCCAAGGCTTCAGGCCTTTACGATCCGGAAGTTGCCCATGCGCCGAAGGACGGCGTCATCCGCGTCTTCGGCCCAGGCGGGCCGCATAGTGCCTTCATCAAAGCAGCCGCTGCATTTGAAGCAAAGACCGGCGTCAAGGTCGAGGTTGTCTTCGGCCCGGAAAGCAAGTGGACCAAGGATGCACAGGCCGGCGCGGATATGATCTTCGGCAGTTCCGAACAGTCGATGACGGCGTTTCTGGAGACCTACCGCTTTGTCGACAGCCGCGATGTTGAACCGCTTTTCATTCGCCGCTCGGTCATTGTCGTCCCCAAAGGAAACCCTAAGGCGATTGCCGGTTTCGACGATCTTTTGCAGCCGGGAATGCGGATTGTCGTGACAGAGGGAAAGGGTGTCTACAACACCTCTGGTACCGGCCTCTGGGAGGATATTGCTGGCCGCCTCGGCGCCCTTGAGGACGTCAGAGACCTGCGGGCCAACATCGTTGCCTTCGAAAAAGGCAGTGGCGCCAGCTTTCGCGCCTTCAAGTCGGGCAATGCCGATGCCTGGCTGACCTGGGTGCATTGGCCCCTCGATCACACTGAAGTTGCTGACTTTGTGGAGTTGGAGCCCGAGCGGCGGATTTATCGGGTGACCAATACGGTCGTCTCATCTGACGCGGACCCGGCAACAGAGGACTTCCTTGCCTTCCTGAAGGGTCCGGAAGCGGCTGCGCTCTTCGCGTCGGAGGGTTGGGTCCAATAATCCTATCCTATTCACAGCGGTCGCCGGGGCCATCGGCCCCGGCGACATCGCGCCGATCCGGTCTCTAAAGTCACCGCGCCTGAAATAAAATCACCCGATGGCACGTACATAAGGGAAAGGCACCGCCGATCCCAAGCAAGCCTACGGGAAACTCGAGAGGACCGCCCGGGTATGTTGAGGAACCGTTCCTTGTTGATCGCCGAGATTCCACATCTCAGGCGCTATGCACGCAGCTTGGCGCGCGACCCTGATGTTGCCGACGATCTGGTACAGGGCTGCCTGGAACGGGCCTTGTCGCGCTTCCATCTTTGGCAGCCGGAGCGCCGCCTGCGCCCCTGGCTGTTCACCATGCTGCACAACCTCCACGTCGACAGCCTGAGGCACCGCGCCAGCGCGGCGGCGGGGGCGCTGCGTGAGCAGACCGCTAGCCGGCCCAGTCAGCATGCCAGTCAGGAGCATCATCTGACCGCCCGGCGCGTGCTGGCGCAGATCGACCGTCTGCCGCCGGAGCAACGCGACGCGGTGCTGCTGGTCGGCGTCAACGAGCTCAGCTACGGCGAAGCGGCGGCGATTTTGGGCATTCCCCCGGGAACTCTGATGTCGCGACTGCACCGCGGCCGCGCGAAGCTGCGCGAGCACTTGGAAATGACGGAGGGCACACCGGCGATCCGCCGGGTAAAGTGATGGACGCAATGAAAAACACGCGCGCTTTGATAACCACCGAAGACCTGCATGGCTACGTAGACGGCAAGCTGCCGCCAGAGCGCGCCGAGGAGGTTGAGGCCTATCTGCTGGAGCACCCGGACAAGGCCGCCGAGGTGGAAGACTATCGGCGCATCAACCGGGCGCTTGGCAGTGTTTTCGACACGGTACTCGACGAACCGATCCCGGCCGACCAGATCGCCGCAGTACGAGATGCCCGCCCGCGCTTTGCCGTACCTCTGGCTGCCGCGGCGGGGCTGTTGCTGGGTATCGGTCTTGCCTGGTTCGCCCAGGGGTTTGATGCTGCCGACGAGCTTGCTCTCGGCCAACTCGCCGAGCGGTCGGCGGCTGCCTATGTGGTCTACGCGCCGGACGAACGCCATCCGGTAGAGGTCGCCGCGTCGGACTCCGAGCATCTTTCGGCCTGGCTTTCCAACCGCATGGGCATGACCTTTCAGATCCCTGGGTTGGGCAATCTCGGTTTCGAACTGGTCGGCGGCCGGCTGATGGTCGGCGACTCGGCGCCTGCCGCCCTTCTGATGTACGAAAACGGACAGGGCCGCCGCCTGGTCATTTATCTGCGCAATGACCTGCCGGAGGCCACCGCCGCTGAGCCGCGCTATGCCCGCGCTGGAAAGACAGGGGTCGTCATCTGGGCGAGGGGGGCCACCGGTTTCGGCCTCGCCGGCGCCTTTTCAGAAGAGGAGCTGTTACCGGTAGCACATCTTATACAAGCCCAACTCTCTTCCTGACCCAACCCGACTCGGATGGGTTAGAGCGCTGACAGCGTCACGTCTTCGCGGTTGTCGGCCAGCGGTCCTGTGGCGGGCGTTATCGTCTGGTTTTGCCGTCGAGACTGGCTTGCACGGCGAAAGTCTCTGGGAGACTGGCCAAAGCGCTTCTTGAAGGCGCGGCTGAAATGGGTGCTGTCGTTGAACCCCCAGCCGTAACTGATTGTCGTGATGCTGGTCTTTGCAAGCTTCGGGTCTTCCAGGTCCTCGCGGCATCTTTCCAGGCGTCTTGTCCAGATCCAGCGCGACGGGCTGACGCCTTCGATACTGAATAGCGACTGAAGGTATCGAGGTGAGATTTTTTGCGAAACACGGCGCTTTCTTTGCCCATGCCGACGTACTTACTACTTTATTCGCGCGTAGAAAGACTGTCGGAATCGGAACAAGAAGATGATTCCATCGGAAGAAGCGAAGGGATCGAGGGAATAAACCTGTGGGTTCATCCGTAGGTCAGATGCCGCGAATATGAAACCGGAGTCTTCCTTGATGGTGAAATCTCATCTCTCGAGCTTTTTGGGGCTCGTCCTGCTCACGGGCTGTGCTGCCGGCCAGGCAGTTGCGGAGACCGCCTCCGAGCGCGCTACCGCACACTTTCAGGCGATCGGACAGGGCCAACTCGATGTCGTTACCGCCGCCTACACCGATGCCAGCACATTTCAATGGATCGGCGGGCCGCTGGACGGTGAGTACAAAGGCAAGTCAGCCATTGCCGAGGTCTGGCGGAAGTTCACCGCTGCCCAGGGCAAGCTGGAGGTAGCGGTCGCCAACGTTACCGAGAATGGCAATCCTAAGGGTTCTACGGTGACAGCAGACGTCATGTTCAAGGGAAAGAAGACCATTCCCGTGCGTTATGTGCTGACCTACCGCGGCGCCGACTTGGTCACGGAGATCTGGCAGATTGATCCGAAGCTGGCACAGTACTGAGCTTGCCCCTGTTATTGCCTTCTGGGTGTTGGTGCCGGTTCGCCAGCGCCACGCCGAGAAGGCAGAGGCCGAAACCGATCCAGCCCGCTGGACTGAGGGCCTCGCCGAACATCGCCCAGGCCCAGATCATGGTGACGGGGGGCGTCAGGTAGATGAGGCTGGAGACCCGCGTCGCCGTGGTGCGTTTCAGGCAGAGCCAGTAGAGGCCGTAGCCGCCCAGAGTCGAAAAGACGATGAACCAAGCCACGGCGAAGAGGAAATCACGATCCAGCGGCGGGACGAAGCTACCTTCCGACAGCGTCAGGATCAGAAAAACCGGCGTTGCGACAAGGCAGTGGATGGCGAGAGCGGGCAGAGGGGCGGTTGAGTCGCCTGGAGTCTTGGCATAGAGCGTCGCCCCGACCAGACTGGCCATGCCCAAGAGGCAGAGACCGTAGGCCCAGACGGGCGCGTCGCCGCTGCTGCCGCCGACCGCCAAGGCGACACCGGCGAAGCCGAGCAGCAGGCCGAACCATTGACGCCGCCCCACCAACTCCCCGAGCAGCGGGCCGGCCAGTGCCGCGGTGGCCATGGGTTGCAGCGCCCCGATGAGAGCGGCCAGACCGGCGGGTACGCCCAGTTCGATACCCTTTAACCCGGCGGCCAGATAGACCGTCATGCCAAAGAACCCGATGATCGCCTGCCGGCATAACTGGGTAGCGCTCAGGCCTTTGCGCAGAGCCTGGACAAAAAAGGGGGCGAGCAGCAGGCTGGCGATCAGAAAGCGCCAGAAAAGAACCAGAAAGACTCCCGGCGTGTCGGCTGAGAGCTTGCCGCCGATGAAGCCGGAACTCCAGGCGACCACCATCGCGGCTTCCAGCAGCAACGTGACCAGAAGCGCACGGTTCATGTGCGGTGCTGCGTCGTCGGTATTGGCGATTCCTGGTTCAATAGATCTTCCGCAGCATCGCGCGCTTGCTTGATGGCAGCCCGGTTGCCGAGAAAGCCGCAAGTCGCTACTGCGCCTTCAAGCAGAAGAAAGACTCTGGGTGCCAGCCTGCGCGCGGCGGCGGTGTCCCAACCGCCTTCGCGCAGGTGTTTGCGGCAAAACGCCAAGTAGTCTTTCTTGTGCTTTTGGACACGTGCGCGGATCGCCGGTTCCTCGGGGTGCTCCGATGCCGCCCGCAGAAAAAGGCAGCCATTCTCGTTGCCAGGCTTCTGTTCGGCCCAACTCAACATGCCGTCAAACAGACTGAGAACCCGGTCCGGGCCCTTCTTACCCGCTGCGACTTCGTCAAGCCTGGCGAAGAAAGCGGCTTCTCTGTAGTCGAGCACGGCGACAACAAGATCAGCTTTTCCATTGAAATGACGATAGAGCGTTCCCAGAGCGACGCCGGCGTCTGCAACCACGCGGTCGATGCCGGTGGCGGCAAATCCCTCGGTATAGAAAAGCCGGTCTGCGGTCGCGACCAGCGTATCGCGCTTGCTGCTCATGTCTTGTGATTAGAACGGCCGTTCTAGTTTTGTCAAGAGAAGCAGATCAGGATGCTGCCTGGGCGTTCTGTGCTTCGTCTTCCAGCCAGGCACAGAAGGCTTTCACCTTGGGCCGCTCGAAGGCGCCCGGCGGGGCAGCCAGAAAGTAGGCAGGCTCACTCGGTACCCGCAGATCGAAGGGTTCCACCAGGCGGCCGGCAGCCAGGTCATCGGCGACGAGAACCCTCTGGCCCAGCGCCACGCCCTGACCTTCGATCGCCGCCTGCATCATCAGGCCGGCATCGCTGAACTGAGGGCCGCGGCGCTGGGCAAGCTGCTCCAGCCCGGCGGCCTGCAACCATTTGATCCAGTCGGGGAACATCAGCCTCAGCATGGTGTGGTGCTGCAGATCCTCGGGCTTGCGCAACGGCCGGGGGCTGCGCAACAGGGCCGGGCTGCAGACCGGGAACAGCTCCGTCGTCATCAGGAGCCGCGCCGCCGCGCCGGACCAGTTGCCGCTGCCGAAGCGTATGGCCAGATCGATGTCGTCCTCGCCAAAGCTGGTCAGGCTGTTGGCGGTGGAAAGGCGGACGTCGAGGTCGGGTTGCTCGGCCTGGAACCGGGCCAGCCGGTGCACCAGCCACTTGGCCGCGAAGGACGGTGTGGTGGCGACGGTCAGCCGGCCGCCCCGGTCGGCATAGCGGGCTTGTTGGGTCGCTGTGGCGATCTGGTCCAGGGCCGGGCCCAGCGCCTGGGCGTAGTCTTTTCCCGCCGCGGTCGGAACGACCCCTCTGGCCTGGCGCAGGAAGAGCTTCACACCGAGGCGCTCCTCCAGGTGCCGGACCTGTTGGCTGACGGCCGCCGGTGTAATCGCCAGTTCCGTCGCCGCCTTGGTGAAGCTGCCGTTGCGGGCGGCGGCTTCAAAAGCGCGCATGGCGATCAGGGGCGGCAGGTCGCGGGCCAAGGCAAGTTCCAAAAGATAAGTTAAACTTAGTCTCAGCTTAGTTCTTTTCGTTTGTCAAGCGTCGGGCGCGAGACCATCTTCCGACCACACTCCCCAAGTGAGTGGCTGTCCTCCCTCCCATCCAGGATGGCTGCGTTCTGTGGACCCGCGTGATGGAAAGCACCGCCCTTCGCTTGTCGTCACGCGGGTTCCCAGGTTTCAACCAGGCGTAAAATCGCGCGCCTCTGCGTTGTCAGACGCTAAGCTGTGCTATAGGAAAGGCAGGGACACTTCGTCCTCGCCGCCGCCCTGAAAAGAACATCCCTGACGCAACAGGAGATCGCCATGTCCGAATTCTCGCCTTTCCTTGCCCGCGCGGAACGCTACGACAGCATGACCTACAATCGCTGTGGCCGCAGTGGGCTGCACCTGCCGGCGATTTCCCTGGGATTGTGGCACAACTTCGGTGGCGACCGGCCCTATGAGAACGGCCGCGCCATATGCCGCCGCGCCTTTGATCTTGGCATCACCCATTTCGATCTGGCTAACAACTACGGCCCGCCGCCGGGCTCCGCCGAGTCCAATTTCGGGCGCATGTTGAAGGCTGATTTTGCGCCTTACCGCGACGAACTGGTGATCTCCTCAAAGGCCGGCTACGACATGTGGCCGGGCCCTTATGGCATCTGGGGCAGCCGCAAGTATCTGATGGCCAGTCTCGATCAGAGCCTGCAGCGCATGGGCCTCGACTACGTCGATATCTTCTACTCGCACCGGGTCGATCCCGAGACACCTCTGGAAGAAACCATGGGTGCGCTCGACGCCATGGTCCGCCAGGGCAAGGCGCTCTATGTCGGCATCTCTTCTTACGGGCCGGAGAAGACGCGCGAGGCCGCGCGTATCTTGCGTGAACTGGGAACCCCCTGCCTGATCCATCAGCCGAGCTATTCCATGCTGAACCGTTGGGTCGAAGACGACGGCCTGCTGCCGGTTCTGGAGGAAGAGGGGATCGGCTGTATCGCCTTTTCGCCGCTGGCCCAGGGCATGCTGAGCAGCAAGTACCTGAAGGAGGTGCCGGTGGACAGCCGCGCCGCGGCGGACAAGTCGCTGAATCCGAAGCTCATCTCCAAGGAGAATCTGGAGAAGATCAAGGGTTTGAACGAGATCGCCCAGCGGCGCGGTCAGAGCCTGGCGCAGATGGCCCTGGCCTGGGTGCTGCGTGATCCGCGGATCACCTCCGCCCTGATCGGCGCCAGCAGGGTCGAACAGGTCGAGGATTGTGTGGCGGCGCTCGACAACCAGACCTTTACCGAGGCCGAGCTGGCTGAGATCGACGGTTTGGCGACCGAAAGCGGCATCAACCTCTGGGCGGCTTCCAGCGCCCATGGATAGAAAGCAAGCTGCTTCCGAATATCCAGGGTTTGTGCCAAAAGCCCGCTGTCAAGGCGCGCAGCGATAGGCGACACCCGGCGACAGGCTGTGCTATGCTAAGCCCCTGTATCGCGCTGGGTGTTGGCGCGTAAGCTTGCGCGGTTGGGGTCCTGCGCAGGGCAGGAAGGGATGGGATCAGCGTGATATCGTCGATCGAGAGCGCGGCGCTGAAGGCTTTGCTCTCCCATTATCTGGAAACACTCGGCGCCAAGCGTTTGCCGTCGCGCCAGGACATCGATGCGCTGAAGCTGGGCAGCGCCCTGCCCGTCATCTGGATAAGCGAATACGAACCCGCCGCCGGAACTTTTCGCTACCGCCTCGCCGGCGAAGAGGTGAACGATGCCTTCGGCCAGTCGGTCAACGGACGTCTGCTGTCTGAGATTGTCTCGGCGGATCGCTTCGACTCGGTGAACGCGGCCTTCCGCCGTGTGATCGAAGAGGAAGCGGCAATGTTGGCTGTCGGCCCGGTTTACCGCTGCACCGACCGTGTCGCTTTGGGTGAGCGCCTGGCCTTGCCGCTGTCCAGCGATGGAGAAACGGCGGATGGACTGATCGGTGCGACGGTCCGCAAAACCCTGGTTGATCTCGATATCGCCGTGATGCAGGAACAGAAGCTCGTTTACGTTCCCGTGAATAGCCTGGCGGAACCGACGAAGCGCGAAGCCGCCGGCCGCCTGCGCGGGTGACTTGCCGGGCTGCGATGACCACGCCCTGCTGGATGCACGGTGTATCGGGCAAACAATCAACAGTTCGCTCTGAACTGCCCTTGTTGCGTCTCTGTCTTGTTGTTCTTCTCTTCATCTCCTTGGGGGGCTGTTCACCGCTGCGGGTTATCGAGTCGGTTGACCTGCTCACTGACATCGCTGCGGGTGAAGTGCCGCCCGGCATCGAGCGGCAGGCCGTCACCTTTAAGGTTGAGGACCGCGAAGGGGCCGGTGACCTTTATCGGAGCATGAGTGAGACGCCGCGGGCCGGCCTCGTCGTCCTGCCGGGCGCGAGCCCGCAGGGCCGTGACGACCCCAGGGTTGTCGCCTTTGCCGCTGCATTGGCCGATGCCGAGTTCGCGGTTCTGGTACCGGAGATCGAGAACCTGCGCCGGCTGACGATTTCCTCCGACGACACCCGGGTCATCGCCGACGCTCTGGTTTATCTTGACCGGCAACAGGGCGGCGACCGGCCGCTCGGCGCCGTCGCGATTTCCTACGCGGTCGGACCGACGGCACTGGCGACGCACCAGCCGGAATTGCGGGACCGGGTCGATCTTCTCGTCGGTATCGGCGGTTACTACGACAGCGCGGCGGTGGCGACGTTTTTCACCACCGGCTATTTCGAAGATCCCGAGACCGGGTCATTGCGTTACCTGGAACCCAACAGCTACGGCAAGTGGGTTTTCGTGCGGGCCAACGCCGAACGCCTGCGCGAACCCCGTGACCAATGGCTGCTCTCCGCCATGGCCGACCGCCGGCTTGCCGACCCGTCAGCGCCTCTGGAGGATCTTGAAGGCCGCCTGGGACCGGACGGCAAGGCAGTTTCTGACTTTCTGAACAACCGCGATCCGGCGCGGGCGGCGGCACTGATCGCCGCCTTGCCGCCCGGCGTGCGCGCAGAGATGGAGGCCCTGGATCTTTCTGCGCAGGACCTGAGCGGACCCGGCCCGCTGCTGGTGCTGGTTCATGGCCGCGACGACGCCATCGTGCCTTACAGCGAAAGCCTGGCTCTCGCCGCGGCGGTAACAGAGCCAGGCGATGCGCCGCGCGCCCGGGTTCATCTGCTGGACGGTCTCGACCACGCGGACCTTGAGTCCGTCTCGCTGGGGGACGCCTTTACCTTGGTTCAGGCGATCTACGATGTACTCTTGGTACGTGACAGCGGATAGACCAACCCAAGGAAAATGCAATGTTGATCATGCCCGGCTACGTGATGGAGATGGCGGCGCACAACACCTGGCAGAACGGCGTGGTCTTCGGCCTTGTCGATCCGCTTGACGATAGGGAACGCCGCCGCGAGCGCGGCATGTTCTTCGGCTCCATCCACCATACCCTGGATCATATCGCGGCCATCGACCGCTGGATTCTGGAGGTGCTGGACGGTGCGGAGCCGTGGCGCTTCGACATGAAGGAGATCATCCACGCCGGCTGGGAAGAACTGAAAGCCGAGCGCCAGCGCCTTGATGAGCGTATCCGGAAGCTGGGCGATCGCGTCGACCAGGCTTGGCTCGATGCGGTGATCGAATTCGACAGCTCGGTTTTCGGGCGCATCAGGAAGATTCCCCGCGGGCTCTATGTGACCCAGATGTTCAGCCACCAGACCCATCACCGCAGCCAGGTGTTCTCGGAGCTTTGGCGCATGGGCATCGACTATGGCGGCACCGACATCCCCTTCAGGCCGGACAGTCCTTATTAGGGTTCACAAAGGCAATTCAAACACCCGGTCGAGTGTCGTTACCATCCCGGCCGGCCTGTAATCGGATAGCGCGGGTCGTTGTAGCCCGGCGTCGAGGGGTGGCCCGGCGGGACCAGGCTGTTGAGCAGCGCCTCGTCTTCGGCGTCGAAGGTCTTGTCGAGGGCGGCGACATAACCCTCCCAATGCTCCATGGTGCGTGGGCCGGCCAGGATCGAGGTGACGATGGGATTGGCCAGCACCCAATTGACGGCGAAGTCACCGGGGGTCATGCCCTTGGCCTCCGCGTGCTCCTTGATCTTCTGGGCGATGACCAGGGACTCCTCGCGAAACTCGGTTTCCATCATGCGCACGTCCTTGCGGGCGGCGCGGGTGCCTTCCGCTGGCGCCGCGCCGGGGGCGTACTTGCCGGTCAGCACGCCGCGTGCCAGTGGGCTGTAGGGTACCACCCCCAGGCCGTAGTACTCGCAGGTCGGCAGGATCTCCACCTCCGGCACCCGGGTCATGGCGTTATAGTAGGGTTGGCAGACGACCGGCCGGTCGATGCCCGCAAGCTCCGCCAGGCGCACGAGTTCGCAGATCCGCCAGGCGCGGAAGTTGGAGACGCCCCAATAAATTGCCTTGCCGGCGCCGAGCACGTCGGCCACCGCAGAAATCGTTTCTTCCAGCGGCGTGGTGTAGTCGTCGAGATGCAGATACCAGATGTCGACATAGTCGGTGTCCAGCCGGTCGAGGCTTTCCTCGATGGCCTGCAGCAGCCACTTGCGCCCCAGACCGGCACCGTTGGGCTGGTCGCCCTTCATCGGATTGCCGGCCTTGGTGGCCAGCACCCAGGAATCACGGTCCTTGGCGATGGCTCGGCCGACGATTTTCTCCGACTCGCCGGCGGCGTACTGGTCGGCGGTGTCGATGAAGTTCACGCCCCGGTCGCGGGCATGGTCGATGATGCGTTTGGCCTCGGCTTCTTCGGTCTGGTCGCCGAACATCATGGTGCCCAGACAGATGGGGGAGACGGTCAGGCCGGAGCGGCCGAGTTTGCGCATATCCATGGGGATCCTCGCTGCGGGAGCTTATTCGTGGACGGATTTAGGGCTGAAGTGACGCCGCGAGTGTAGTCCGATACCGGCCGTTCGGGCAACCTTCCGTCACATCTGTTGCATGACTGAAACAGCTTGGGTCTTGGACTGCCGCGGGGGCGCGTGCTAAGCCAATAGGCAACTTCAGAAACGTCTTGAATATGCGGAACGGGAGCGAGATCGTCATGCGTGTCGGACAGCTTTTTTCATCCTTCGCCGTTGCAGCACTGATCGCCGGCGCGGCCCAGGCGGCCGACGTCACCGTGGCCACCACCGCCATCGTCGAACATCCGGCCTTGGATGCGGCGCGCGACGGGGTGCGTGACGAACTGGCTGCCGGCGGTTATGTGGAAGGCCAGAACCTGCGCTTCCTCTATGAGAGCGCCCAGGGCAACCCGGCCACCGCTGCGCAGATCGCCCGCAAGTTCGTCGGCGAGTCGCCCGATGTCATCGTGCCGATCTCCACTCCCTCGGCGCAGGCCGTCGCTTCGGCGACCCAGGACATTCCGATCGTCTTTTCGGCGGTGACCGACCCGGTCGGTGCCAAGCTGGTCGGCGATCCGATGAAGCCGGGCGGTAATGTGACCGGCATGTCCGATCTCTCGCCGATCGGCAAACACCTCGATCTCATCAAGCAAATCACGCCGGAGGCCAAGACCCTCGGCGTGATGTTCAATCCCGGTGAGGCCAACTCGCTCAGCCTGCTGGAACTGGTGAAGCAGGAGGCGCCAGGGCGCGGCCTTACCGTGGTCGAGGGACCGGCTACTAAGACCTCCGAGGTGCTGGGGGCGGCGCAGAGTCTGGTCGGCAAGGCGGACGTCATCTATGTACCGACCGACAACACCATCATTTCGGCCTTCGAGGCCGTGGTGAAAGTCGGCATCGACAACAGGCTACCGGTTTATGCCGGCGATACGGACTCGGTCGCGCGCGGCGCCATTGCCGCCCTCGGCTTCAACTACTACGACGTCGGCCGCCAGACCGGGAAGATGGTCCTGCGCATCCTGAAGGGCGAGGCGCCCGGCGACATCGCGGTTGAGGGTGTCGACATCACCGAGCTTTATGTGAATCCCGGCATGGCGGAGAAGATGGGCGTCACCATTCCAGACGCGCTGATCCAACAAGCCAAAGAGGTCGTGCGCTAAGACCATCTGAACGAAAGACGCCCAAGGACCGTGCCGCCGCAAACGGGCCTGCAAAGCTTATGAACCTCGTTTCCTTCCTCGGGGCGATCGAAATCGGCCTTGTCTATGCGCTGGTCGCCCTGGGGATCTATTTCTCCTTCCGCATCCTGAACTTTCCGGATCTGACGGTGGACGGCAGCTTTCCCCTGGGCGCTGCCGTCGCTGCGGCCCTCATCGTCTCCGGCGTCGATCCGTACCTGGCGACGCTTTTTGCGGTCGTCGCCGGGGCGCTTGCCGGTCTGGTGACGGCGGTTCTGAATTTGCGCTTCGGCATCCTTCATCTGCTTGCCTCGATCCTCACCATGATCGCGCTCTATTCGATCAACCTGCGCATCATGGGGCGGCCCAACATTGCGCTGATCACCGAGCCGACGGTACTGACTCCTTTCGAGGGGCTCGGGCTCTCGGGTCTCTATCTGAAGCCGCTGGTTGGCCTTGTCGTGGTGCTCGTGGTTGCCGGGCTGGCCGCCTGGTTCCTGACCACCAACTATGGGCTCGGCATGCGCGCCACCGGCGCCAACCCCCGTATGGCCCGGGCGCAGGGTATCGCCACGGCGAAGGTGACCGCCGTCGGTATGGCGCTCTCCAATGCGATGGTGGCGCTCGGCGGCGCGCTCTTTGCGCAGATGAACGGTTTCGCCGACGTGACCATCGGCACCGGCACCATCGTCGTCGGCCTGGCGGCCGTGATCGCTGGAGAAGCGATCTTTCGCGCGCGAGGCGTGGTGATCGCGGTGGTCGCCTGCGTCGTCGGCTCCATCCTCTACCGCATGGCGATTGCTCTGGCCCTCAACGCCGATGCCTTGGGACTGAAGGCCGCCGACCTGAACCTTGTGACCGCCATCCTGGTGGCGCTGGCGCTGATCCTGCCGGGTGCGCGCAATCCCTTCAAAAGCCTGTTCAGGCGGGGAGGCGACGCATGATCCGGGTCGAGGATCTGCGGGTTACCTTCAGCGCCGGCACGGTCATGGAAACCCGTGCCCTGCAAGGCCTCTCCGCCGAGGTCGGCGCGGGCGAGTTCGTGACCGTCATCGGCTCCAATGGTGCCGGCAAGTCGACCCTGCTGAATTGCCTGACCGGTGATGTCGCGCCGACCGCCGGGCGCATCGTCATCGATGGTACCGATGTGAGCCGCTGGCCGGCGCCGCGCCGCGCCGCTTTGGTGGCCCGCGTTTTCCAGGACCCCCTGGCCGGCACCTGCGAGGGCCTGACCATCGAAGAAAACCTCGCCCTCGCCGCCGCAAGAGGCACCCGCCGCGGCTTGGACAAAGCCCTGACGGCCGCCCGCCGTGACGAGTTTCGCGGCAAGATTTCCCGCCTCGGACTCAATCTGGAAAACCGTCTCGGCGACCGCATGGGCCTGCTGTCCGGCGGCCAGCGCCAGGCGGTCAGTCTGGTGATGGCGACCCTGCGGCCGACCAAGATCCTGTTGCTCGACGAACACACCGCCGCGCTGGACCCGCGCATGCAGGCCTTCGTCCTCGATCTCACCCGCGAGCTGGTAGAAGCCGAAAAACTCACCACCCTGATGGTCACCCACTCGATGCGTCAGGCGCTCTCCCTCGGCACCCGCAGCTTCATGCTGCATGAGGGCAAGGTGGTGCTGGATGTGGCGGGTGAGGAAAGATCCCGTCTTGAGGTCGGCGATCTCATGGCCCTCTTCGCCAAGGTGCGTGGCGAAGAATTGGACAGCGATTCCCTGTTGCTGAGCTAGCGATCGACGACCATGTAATTATACAATTGTATAATTATATGGTGTATCTTGCAGCTGTTCCCTGGGTCAGCGAAGGAGCCGGATCGATGTCCGAACCCGTGAAAATCCGCAAGATCGGAAACTCTCTTGGCGTGACGCTCTCAGAGCACGTGCGGGCAATGGGTCTCAAGGAGGGGGATAGCCTCTACGTCGTGCAAACTCGCGACGGTATCGAACTCACACCCTATGACCCCGACTTTGCAGAGGCTTTGGAAGCCGCCGGCGATTTTGTCCGGAGGTACCCCAATGCCATGAAGAAGCTGGCTGAGTAATGAACCGCCGTTGGTTGACCCTCGCCATGGTGATGGCCTTTCACCGTGAGTCCATTGCCCGCTTCGGCGGTAGCGACGGGGTGCGCGATCAGGGCCTGCTGGAAAGCGCGCTGGCCCGCCGGCGGAACCGGGCCAGTTACGAGGATGAAGTCTCTCCCTTCGCGCTGGCGGCCGACTACTGCTTCGGCATCATCCGCAACCACCCTTTTGTCGATGGCAACAAACGCAGCGGTATTCTGGCTGGTGCCGTTTTCCTCAGTCTGAACGGTTATGACTTTGAGCCGGAAGAGACAGCGGTTGTTCAAGTCATTCTCGATCTGGCGGCCGGCAATGTCGATGAAGAGTTCCTGGCCCGGTGGTTTGAGGACTCTTCGAAGCCGAAAATCGAAGGTTGAAGGCAGAACAGCTACTAGCGCGCTTTGGCTACGGCGAGGTATCCGGCGCCGCCGCAGATCATCACGGCGCCGAGCACGGCGGCCAGACTGGGCCACTCATCGAAAAAGAAGATACCGAGAAGCGCTGCGAAGACCACGCCGCTGTACTTGATCGGCACCAGTTCGCTGGCGGCGGCCAGGCGAAAGCCGCGGATGTTGCAGTACTGGCCGATGATCGCGACCGGGCCCATGGCGAGCAGGATCGCGATGTCGCCTGCCGGTAACTGATCCCACCAGGAGGCGGTAAGGAACAGCAGCAACAGGCTGGCGCTGCCATTGACCAAAGTGAGGGTGCGCTGGGTTGTGTCGTTCACCGCAGTGAAGCGCAGCAGCACCACCTCGGCCCCCCAGGCGAAGGCCTGGACGAGGGCGGCGGCGGCGCCCAGCGAAATCCAACCGGCAGCGCCGATATCGGGTTCGGCCACGACGATGGCGCCGGTCAGGCAGATGATCCCGGCCGTCGCGTCTGCGATGGTCAGTCGCTCTTTCAGGAAAAGCGCCGAAAGGATGACGGCGAAGACCCCATTGGTCATGGCGATGGCCTGGGCGTTGGCCAGGGGGATATGCGTCACCGCATAGGTACCGAAACAGACGCTCGCAATACCAAAGCAGGCCCGCAGGCCATGCAACAGATTAAGGCGTCGGCGCCGGGGGCCGATCAATTCCGGTAATGCACCGCGGGCGCCGTGGGCCTGCAGGAAGAACGGCAGGATGATCATGAAGCCCGCGAGATAGCGCAGGAAGGCGACCTGAGGCGGCGTCACCGCCGCGGAGGTCAGCTTCGGCAGCATGAACATAAAAGCGAAGAGAAAGGCCCCCAGGGTCACCCAGGTCATGGCCTTTGCAAGATCGCGCGACAAAGGGCGCTTTCCTCCGTTTTTTGAGCGGTTGGGCAGGGGATGTCCAGGCCGGAACGTCTGCGTGGGCGGCATTGTGGGTTATATCGCTGATGCATGGAACATAGATTTATTGTATATCTGCCATGCTCTCATGAATGGCATGTGAAGACCGGAGGAACGGCGATGAAACACAGTGCCCTGGCGGAAATGAACTGGGACGACCTGCGGGTGCTCAATGCCGCTGCCGACAGCATGAGCCTCTCGGCGGCCGCGCGGCAGCTAGGGATCAGCCAGCCAAAAGCCAGCCGTCGCCTGCGGGCGCTGGAAGACATGCTGGGTGCGCGCCTCTTCGAGCGGCTGCCCAGCGGCTTGGCGCCGACCCCGGCGGGCCGGCAGATGATCCCGCTGGTGGCGGAGATGGCCAAGGCGGCGGATGCGGTTGCCCGTCTGCGTCCGGCACTGCCGGAGAATGCCAGCGGCACGGTGCGGATTTCGGCCATGGAGACGGTGTCGCGCTACCTCAGCCGCCGGATGGATCGGCTGTTCGCGGCGGCGCCCGGGGTCGAGATCGAACTTCTGCCGGCTCATGCGGACGTGAATCTCTGGCGCCGCGAAGCCGATCTGCAGATCCGCGAATGCCTGCCGGAGGGGGCCAGCCTGATCGTCACCCGCCTGGGCGATGTCGGCTACGCGGTCTATGGCGCGCGCGAACTGATTGCGCGTCAGCCGGCCGCCCGCAGCGAGGCGCGCTATGACGCCTGCGACTGGATTGGCTTCAGCGAAGATCGCTTGTTCTTTCCGATGCAGAAAAAGTGGCTGGACAGCCGCCTTTCACGCCCGCCGCGCCTGCGCAGCACCGACATGGATGTGGTGCTGGAGGCTCTGGCCGAGGGGGCCGGTCTGGCTGTCGTGCCCTGTTGCCTGGCCGACAGCGATCCGCGCCTGGAACGCCTGACCCCGCCGATCGATGGCCTCGGCAAACGTCAGCACCTCCTGAGCCATCGCGACATGCTGCGCGAGCCAGCGGTCCGCGCGATTGCCGATGCCTTGAAAGCACTCTTTGCGGCCGAGCGGCGCTTTTTGAGCGGAGAAGATCTGACGGCTGCGTGACCGCGCAGCTTGGCTGCCTGTTTCTAAGACCGCCGCAAAGAGAGGGTGAGCAAACCTGCGCCGACCAGAAGGGCGCCGCCTGCTCGATTGAGCAGGCGGCGCCAGTCGGCGCGGGACAGGCGCTTGCGCAGGACCTCGGCCGTCAAGGCATAACCCGTGTTGATCGGCAGAACGAGCAGCAGGAAGGTCGCCCCCAATACGGCCATCTGCGGCGCGACAGCTTCGCCGGTGTTGAGGAACTGCGGAAAGAAGGCGGAGAAGAAAATGATGCCTTTCGGGTTCAGCAACGTGACCAGAAAGGCTTCCCGCAGCATACGCCGCTTCGTCGATGCCATAACGCCGGATGCCAGACCGGAATCCGCAACCGGCGCACGCCACTGACGGATACCGAGATAAATCAGATAGGCCGCCCCGATCCACTTCATCACCAGGAAAGCTTCTGCAGAAGCTGCCAGCACGGCACCCAGACCGGCGAAGGAAAGCGCCATGCTGGTTGCGATCCCCGGCAGAACTCCGAAGACTGTTGCCAGCCCGGCGCGCTTGCCCTGCTGCAGGGTGTAGGCGACGACCAGCAGATTGGTGGGGCCGGGGATGGCGATCAGAAGCGCCGCGGCCAGAGTGAAAGCGAGCCAGAGATCAAAGGACATGGGCAGCGGTCCAACGCCGGGACGGAAAGGGACGATGCCGCAGTCTAGCGCCCTGGGTCAGTCGTTGTCTTTCTTCTTCGCCATCTCGCCGCGCAGTCGGTCCTGGAACTTGCCGCCGTCCTGACGGGTCGCCAGAAACTGGCGCACGGCCTCGCCGGCGGATTCACGATCATAAGGTTCCCAGCCATCGACCTTGGTCAGAAAATGATCGAGGACGCGCTGATCGATCCGCCCGCGCAGGGCGCTCAATTGTCGCAGCAGATCACCGCGAAGATCTTTCGAAGAACCGCTCATTCGGATCGCTTGCCGGGTTCAAAAACCGCGAGGCGCTCTGCCTCATTTTTGTCATTCTACAAGGCGAGGCGGCAATCTTTCGTTAACGCCCCCGGATCGCCTATAAGCTAGGGTTTGTCCGGCTTGTCGGCTTGATCGCACTGGGTCACAATGGTAGAAGATGCGCCCGTCTCGATCAAAGACAGCGCGATTTCAATCGGTTAGATCCGGCTTCCGACAGTCTTGAGCCGGGTCCGCGCCGCCTGATTGGAATTCGCTTTGTGGGACTGCCTTTGAGGTTGGGAACCAGGAAGAACGAGAGCGTTAACCGGTATGTCTTTGGGCTTGCATGAAAATCGCCAGCGCCGCCGTCGGCGGTTCTGGTGGGGCGTGACCAAGTGGTCTCTGGCTTTGGCTGCGATTGTCGCTGCCGGAGCCTATTCCTATCGCATCGGCGCCCAGCTTGCCGCCCGTGACGTGACCAAGGCGGAACAGCGGATCGCGGAGTTGAGCGAAGAAGTGTCGGGGCTGGAACGCCAGTCTGCCGCCTTGGCAGCGGAACTCGCAAAGTCCAAGGAATCCATCACTGCCTGGCAGGCCCGCTACGAAAAAGAGGTGCCGACCGGCTTCGTGCGCGAACTGATGAGCATGGTTCAGCAAAAGCTCAGGGCCGGCGCCGATGAAGAGCGCCTGGCGTTCCTGATCTCGGCGGCGGAGAAACCGCGGACCTGCGACGATCAACCGGAGACCAAACGCTTTATCGTCACCACCTCGCTGCAAAAAGGCGCCAACGATGCGGTCAGTTTCGCCGACCGCAGCATCACGGTGACCGGCAACGGAACAGCGGCACGCGATGCAAACGGCAACATCGAAGCCTGGTTCGACCCCAATCAGCCGATATCGGTTTCCTTTACGGCTTTGGGGGGCAAGTCGGTGACGGCGGAAGGAAGCTTGCCGTTGCATCATTCGGTGGTTGTCGGCAGCAACGAGTACCGCTTCACGGTTCTGCCGGGCGCACGCGGATTCCTGAGCGTTACGGCGGATCGCTGCGACTATCCCTGACGGCCTGTATTTGACGCGCCTCCTCCGCCGCGCCCCGCTTCCAACAGCAGCCCGCGCCGTGCTAGCGTTCGCGGACCGGCCTCTGCCGGATGAGGTGACGACGTTGCGCTTTCCGGCCGCTTTCGCAGTTCTGTTCTTCTTCTCGGTTTGTCTGGGCCTGGGCGTACCGACGGCGGCCTTTGCCCAGACCACGACCAAGGCCGACACGTCGTCGGTGCTTGTCGATCAGTGGACCCGAACGCTCGATCTCATAGAGCAGGAACTGCGCCGTGCGGATACCACCGCAGAGAGCGCCCGCAGATTTCTCGACCTGACCGCACGGGTCCGTCGTGAAGCCACTGAGATCAGGAACCTGGCACAGGAAAAAGTCGATGGTATAGAGCGGCGCCTGGAGGTTCTCGGACCGGCCCCCGAGGGCGAGGAACTGGCCGAAGCCGAGGAAGTCGCGAGCCAGCGCCAAGCCCTTGATGAGGAGCTGAAGGGGCTCAAAGCCCGCGTCGCGCAGGCGAATCTGGCCATTGTACGCGCCGACGAGCTGGACCGTCTGATCGGCTCCCTTTCTCAGAAGAAGCGCTTCGACGCCCTGTTCCAGGTTTATCCTTTCCCTTGGGCGCCGGACACATGGGTTCGTGGTGTTCCCGAATTCGTGGTGGTCATTCAGAAGATCGGCCGCTCGCCGGTGGTCTGGTGGCTGAGTCTGGAAAAACAAGAGCGCCAGAACGCGGTTCCCGCTCGCATTGCATTCATCCTCGGTCTGGCTCTGGTTATCGGTTGGTTGCTGCGGCGCTGGCTGCTCAAACGCTATGACCGCGATCCCGCTCTTTCAGATCCGAGCTACGGCCGCCGGCTGATCGCCGCCATCGCCAATGCGGTGGCACGCGGGATTATACCGGCGCTGGTTTTCGGCGGTCTGCTCTATCTCGCACTCTCCGGCAGGTCGTCGGACCACAGCCTGTTCTGGGCGCTGGTGCCGTTGTTTTTCGCGGTGATGGTGTTCTTCTCTCTGGCCTGGGCCTTGCCCTATGCAGTGCTTTCGCCGGACATGCCGCAGTGGCGCCTGCTGTCGGTTTCGCCGGACAATGCCCGCATACTGGGCCGCCGGTTTACGCTGCTGGCCGCCCTTCTCGCCGTCGGGATTTTCATGACCGAGGCGCACAGCCAGATCGGCGTGACGGACATCTACTTCTCGATGGCGACCATTGCGCTGAATACCCTGCCGGCGCTGGTGCTCATTGATACGGCCCGTCGCAGTCGCTGGCTCATGGCCGCGGAAAAGGCTGATGAAGAAGGGGCGCCGGCCCCCGAACCCAAGATGTTCATTCAATCAGGGTTCTGGCGCCTGGTGCGCCGCCTGGTGATGGCGCTGGCGGTGGCCAGCATTCTGGTGTCGCTGATCGGTTATGTGGACTTCGGTGACTTTCTGTTGACGAATTTGGTTCTCTCTGCGATCAGCCTGGGCGGTGTCGTCATTCTGCGCGGCCTGGGGCGGGAGCTCATCGGTATCTCGCTGCGCTCCGGGTTCATGCGTGACAATCTGGAGATCCGCCATGTTGCCCGCAGACGGATCAAATTCTGGCTGCGCACCCTGCTGGACGCGGCCTTCGCCGTCGCCGGCGCATTCCTGATTGCCGCCATATGGCTGTCGCCCTTTGGTGAGTTTTGGGGCGAGGCGCGCCGGTTGCTCACCGGCTTTACCATCGGCGGCGTGACCATCGCCTTCACCGATGTGCTGGCGGCCATCATCGTCTTCGCCGTGATCCTGCTCGTCACCCGGCTCAGCCAACGTTTTTTGCGGACCAAGGTGCTGCCGGAAACCGGATTTGATTCCGGTGTTCAGCACTCCCTTTCCGCCGGCTTTGGCTACGTCGGTATCATCCTCGCCGCAGTCTTCGGTATTTCCGCGCTGGGTATCGATCTTTCAAACATTGCGCTTATCGCCGGTGCGCTCTCCGTGGGTATCGGGTTTGGCCTGCAGACCATCGTCAGCAACTTCGTCTCCGGCATCATCCTTCTGATCGAGCGTCCGATCAAAGTGGGGGATTGGGTGATCGTGGGAGCGAACGAAGGCTTCGTAAAACAGATAACCGTGCGTTCCACAGAGCTGCAGACCTTCCAGAGGGCGTCGGTCATCATTCCGAATTCGGACTTCATCTCGACGGCTGTGGTCAACTGGACCCACAAAGATCACTACGGCCGCATCGAAGTAGCGGTCGGCGTCGCCTACGGGTCCGATGTCGAGAAGGTGAGGGAGATCCTGCTCGGCTGCGCAGGGCGTCACGAGAGGGTGCTCACGTCACCTGAACCTTTTGTCGTGTTCATGGATTTCGGCGCAAGCAGTCTGGATTTCGAACTGCGCTGCTTCACCAACGAAGTCAGCTATCGCATTATCATCGCCAGCGACCTGCGCTTTGAGATCGATCGTTTGTTCCGCGAAGCCGGGATCGAGATTCCCTTCCCGCAGCGGGTCGTGCATTTCGCCGACCCCTCGCCCAACGAATCCACGCCCAACGAATCTAGGCCCGACGAATCCCGGGCCGGCGGGTCTTCGCCCTCGCCTGATCCGAACAAGCCGAAGCCCCCTTTGCCACCCCCCGGCGGCTGAGATCGGTCGGTAGACATTTCCCGGGGTCGCACTATCCTCTCAACAGGGGCGGTTGCGTCAATTGCAGCCTGGTCGGAACGGTCGCTGTTGGCGACCCTTTGCCGAGGATCGGCAATGGATGAAAACCAAGGGAATTCGCTGCTTGTACGGCTGAGACGCCGGCTTTCAGAGGGGGCGATAAGCCGGCGTTCCTTCTTGCGCGCGGCGACCTTGTTGGGCGTTGCGGCGCCGCTTGCTCACGACATGGCAGGTCTCTCCGGTGGCGAAGCCGCTGCCACGACAACCTCCGGTAAAGGTCCTGCAGGTGGACGGCTAAGCTTCGGCATGCGGATCCAGCCGATTGATTCCCCCCATGCCCTGAGCTGGCTGCAACCCGCCAATCTGGTCCAACAGGTTTGTCAGCCCTTGACCTGGACCGGCTTCGACAACGTGACCCGTCCCCATCTGTTGTCATCCTGGCGCGCCTCGCCGGACCTGCGCTCCTGGGATCTGTTCCTGCGCCAGGATGTCAACTGGCACAATGGCCGGCGCTTCACTGCCGACGATGTGATCTGGAATTTGCGCCATCTGCTCGATCCCGCCACCGGATCTTCGACGCTGGGCCTGATGCAGTCTTATCTGCTGCAGGATAACCCGGCCTTGGTTTCCGATGGACCGGCTTTATGGGATGCCTCGGCCATTGAAAAGATCGATGACTTCCATGTCAGGCTTAATCTGAAGCGCCCGCAGGTCGCCGTACCGGAGCACCTTTTTCACTACACCAATGTGATGCTGGATCCGGAAGACGCCGGCCGCTTCGGCGTTGGGGCCAACGGCACCGGCCCATTTACGCTGCGGGAGTTTGCGGTCGGCGAAGGCGCCTTGTTGAGCGCGGTCGAGAAGGCGGACGGCAGCCGCGCGTGCATTGACGAACTTGCCTTTGTCGATCTCGGCGATGACCCGGCGGCGGCGACCGCGGCTCTCCTTTCCGGGCAGGTCGACGGTCTGGACCGCTGCGACTATTCGGTGGCCGAGAGTCTTGCGGCACACTCGGATTTCACCGTGCATCGCACAGCCACCTCGGCAACCGCCATGCTGCAGATGAAGGTGAACCAGGCGCCCTTCGATGATGTCCGCGTGCGCCGGGCCATGCGTCTGGCGATTGATACGGCGGCGGTGACCGAGCTGGCCCTGCGGGGTTTCGGTTCACCGGCGGAACATCATCTCGTCTCTCCGGCGCACCCCGATTATGCCGCCCTGCCGGCTTTTGAGCCCGATCCCGATCAGGCCCGCCGCCTCTTGGCTGAAGCCGGCTATCCCAACGGTATCGATATAGAGATCACCTGCAAGAACTGGCCGGGCTGGGAGCTTGCTGCCGTGCAGGCCATGGTCGAGCAATACCGCGAAGCGGACATCCGCGCGACCATCGACTTGATGCCGGCGGCCCGCTTCTGGGAGGTCTGGAACGAGGCGCCGCTGGCCTTCGTGGAGTGGGCGCCCCGGCCCTTGGGCTTCATGCTCCCAGGGCTCACGCTGCGCTCCAACGTGCCCTGGAACAGCACCGGCTTTTCCGATGCCGAGGTGGATACGCTGATTCTGGAGGCGGAGGCGATGTTGGATGTAGAGCGGCGGCGGGAGGTTCTACGCCGTCTCGAACAGCGTATTCAGGATATTGGTCCTATGGTCCAACCGTCCTGGCTCTCCGTGGTGACGGTGGTCTCCAAGAAGGTTAAGGGCTTCCGCCTGCACCCCACCACCCTGCTTTCTGCCGCCGACTATTCGGTCGTTAGTTAGCAAAACACCAGAAAGGCTGTTGCGTCTGCCGCCGGGACGCCTAAACTCCGCTGCCCCGAAAGGGCCCGCAGGTGCTGCCGTGAGAGGAGGCTTTGCCTGTCGTGCCTATGATGCTGACTTGGGAGAGGCGAAATGCAAGAAGGCTATGCTGGTGATCTGAGCCCTGCCGAGGCTTGGTCCTTGTTGAAGGAAGACCCGAAGGCGGTTCTGGTCGACGTGCGTACGATGCCGGAGTGGAACTTCGTGGGTCTGCCGCGGCTCGACGGTCTGAGCAAGGAGACGATCTGCGTTTCCTGGCAGGTTTTCCCGGGCATGGACATGAATGCCGATTTCGCTGGAGAAGTCGCTGCCCGTGGCGTCGCCAAGGACCAGCCGGTGTTGCTGATCTGCCGCTCCGGTGCGCGGTCGCGCTCCGCCGCCATGGCGCTCACCGCTGCGGGCTTCGGGCCCTGTTACAATGTGGCTGAGGGTTTTGAGGGGGATCGGAACGGCGATCTCCATCGTGGTTCCGTCGGGGGCTGGAAGGTCGCCGGCCTGCCCTGGGCCCAGGGCTAGAACGAGACGATAGCCGCGCCGACTGCAAGAACAGGAAGATGAAAGTGCCCAAGGATTCAAACACGACGCGGCGCTGGCGCCCGCAAACCGAACTGGTGCGCGGCGGTCAGTCCCGCAGTGGCTTCGATGAAACCAGTGAAGCGCTCTACCTGACCTCCGGCTATGTCTATGCCTCCGCCGAAGAGGCCGAGGCCGCCTTTAAGGGCGACAAGGATCGTTTCGTCTATTCCCGCTATGCCAATCCGACGGTGTCGATGTTCGAGGAGCGGCTGCGCCTGCTCGAAGGCGCGGAAGCCTGCCGCGCCACCGCCAGCGGCATGAGCGCCGTCTTCGCCGCCCTGCTCTGCCAGTTGAAGGCGGGCGACCGGGTGGTCGCCTCCCGCGCGCTGTTCGGCTCCTGCCACTACATCGTTGCCGAGATGTTGCCGCGCTACGGCATCGAAACCCAGTTGGTCGACGGCACCGATCTGGATGCCTGGGAAGCGGCGTTGAAGCCGGGAGCCAATTGCGTATTTCTGGAGACTCCTTCCAATCCGACCCTGGAGATCATCGACCTGAAAGCGGTGAGTGATCTGGCCCACGCCGCCGGCGCCACCGTGGTGGTCGATAACGTCTTTGCCACGCCGATGCTGCAGCGGCCGCTCGACTTCGGCGCCGACGTGGTGGTCTATTCTGCCACCAAGCACATTGACGGCCAGGGCCGCACCCTGGGCGGGGCGATCCTGTCCAGCCAGGCCTTCATCACCGATCATCTGCAGATGCTCTACCGCCACACCGGCCCTTCCATGAGCCCCTTCAATGCCTGGGTCATGCTGAAGGGCCTGGAGACGCTGGATCTGCGGGTCGAGCGCCACTGCGCCAATGCGCTGGCAGTGGCGCAGTTCCTGGAACAACAGTCCGGCGTCACCCGGGTGCTCTATCCCGGTCTCGACAGCCATCCCCAGGCAGCCCTGGCCAAGACCCAGATGAAGGGCGGCAGCAGTCTGGTGGCCTTCGAGGTCGAGGGCGGCAAGGCCCGGGCTTTCCGCCTGTTGAACGCCCTGGAGGTGATCGACATCTCCAATAATCTGGGCGATTCCAAAAGCCTCGTCACCCATCCGGCGACCACGACCCACCAGCGCCTCTCGATCGAGGAACGTGCCGAACTGGGTATCGGCGATGGTCTGCTGCGGCTCTCGGTCGGCCTGGAAGATCCTGCCGACCTGATCGAGGATCTGGACTTGGCACTGAAGGCCTGAAGACTCCGGTCTAGGCTGTTTTCGCCAGGGCGCGCTTTTCGATTGTCCGGTCGATCCGCTGTGCCAGGGCTTCGCTGATGCCGGTCATCGGCAAGCGCAGTTCCGGGCTGTCGATCAGACCCATACGCCAGAGCCAGTGTTTTACCGGCGCCGGGCTCGGTTCGGCAAAGAGCAACTCCGGTAAATGCGAAAGCCCGTACCAGTCCGAGAGCGCGGCGGCCTGATTGCCGGCGCGCAGCTTGTTGCGAACATCGGCGAAGGCACGGGCTTCGATATGCGCGGACATGGTGATGCCGCCGTCGGCCCCCTGGGCCAGGGCGGTGTAGAAGAGGGCGTCCTCGCCGGTCAGGACCGCGAAGTCTTTCGGCCGGCGGCGCAGCAGGTCGAAGGACTGGGCGGGATTGGCCGAGCAGTCCTTGAGCCCGACGATGTTGGAACATGCGGCCAAACGCAGCATGGCCGCGTTCTCCAGATTTACCCCCGTGCGATAGGGAATGTTGTAGATGAGGATCGGCCGTGCCGTCGCCCCGGCTAAGGCGGTAAAGTGCTGGAGCAGGCCTTCCTGACTCGGCCTGATGTAGGAGGGGCAGGCGATTAGGTAGCCGTCGAGGGGCCAGCCGTCCGTGCGCTGCAGCATTTGGGCGACTTTGCGGGTAGCATTGCCGGAGAGCCCGAGATAAACAGGCAGGCTCTTGCTCCTGTCACCAAGTTCTTCCGCGGTGATCGAAACGAGACGCTCCGTCTCCGATTCATCCAGGGCCAGGCCCTCCCCGGATGTCGCAGCCAGGATCAGGCCGTCGATGGGCTCGGCCGCGTAGTGTCGCAGCAGTCGGCGCAGGGAAACCTCATCCAAGGCGCCGTCATTAAAGGGGGTTATCAGCGGCAGCCAGAGACCGCTCAGTCTCGCCGGATTGTTGTCCATGTTGTTTCTCTCCTTGCGGGCCGGAGACGGGAGCAACAAAAAACCCCGTCGAAACCGGCGGGGTTCAATCGGGTCGTTATGGTCCACTTCCTAGAGCGCGCAACGAATCCCGGTCCCCGGTGAGGAGGACTTTTTCAGTTTGGCAGCGCTGCGGAAGACTTGGCTCATGGGCGGGTTATTGCAGTTCTTGCGCGCAGCTGTCAAGGCGGCCACATCTTGCGGCTTCCCGGATTGCCCGGATGAAACGCCAGGGATTGATTCCATCAAACCCGGATCTGCTCTAGGCTCGCGAACGGATTTCATCGTCGGGGTACGGTAAGATATGAGAATGACGCTCGATGCGGATCGCATCATTGCGACGGTGGATACACTGGCTCAGCGGATCGGTGAGCGCTTTCCAGAATCGGGACTGCGCCGGGTGGCCGAGGACTTCACGCAGGTGGCGCGCGAGATGCGCGGCGACGCCCTGGCGCTGGGGCGGCCCAACTGGCGCCTCCGCCTGATCACTCTTGGGATTCTGGCGGCAGGCCTTGCTCTTTTCGCGATGGTTTTCAAAGAGCTTCATTTCAGCTCCCCGGTAACCGAGGCCACCACCTTGGTGCAGATCATCGAGCCGGCGGCCAACATTGCCATTATTGTTGCGCTTGGTATCGCCTTCATCGTCAGTCTGGAATCACGCTGGAAAAGAAAGCGGGCCCTGGTCTCGCTGCATTCGCTGCGCTCGATGATCCATGTGATCGACATGCATCAGCTGACCAAGAACCCCAGCGTGCTGCTGGATACCATAGAGCCGACCGCGAGCTCCCCCAAGCGCGTGATGGGCCGCCAGGAAATCGAACGCTATCTCGACTACTGTTCGGAGATGCTGTCGCTCTCCGGCAAGATCGCCGCCCTCTATACCCAGAGTGTCCAGGACTCCGTGGTCATCGATACGGTGAACGAGTTGGAGGAACTCTCCACCAACCTTTCCCGCAAGATCTGGCAGAAAATCATGATCCTCGATCTGTCGCTGCAGGAGAGCATCACGGCAGAGGCGCGACAGTCGCCTTCGGCGGACAAAAAACCGGGCATCGATCCGGCATCGCCCGACTGATGAGCCCGTTGTCTGCGGCGTCAGACTCCCTTCGCCGCTTCGCTCAGTACCCGCAGCTTCTTCATGGCGAGGTCCCGCCCCAGATGGCCGAGGCCGCAATCCGGGCCGGCGATCAGGCGTTCGGCGGGGAGGTGCTGCAGGGCTGCCTGCAGGCGTTCGCGCACTTCCGCCACGCTCTCCACCCGGCTGCGGGCGATGGCGATGACTCCGAAGATGACAGCGGTGTCTTTGAAGCGGTCGAGCAGGCCGAGGTCGTTGTGGCGGTGCGCGTCCTCGATGGAGACCACATCAACGCGCGAGGCATCCACGGCCTCGGCCAGTGCCAGATAGGCGTTGGGGTCGGCTTTGGCGTAGTCTTCCTGATCCAGGTAGTTGGGGTAGCCGCAGCACATGTGCATCACCTTGATAACGCCTTCCGGTACGTCCTGCCAGCAACGGTCGATGTTGGCCATGCCGTAGTCCAGCGCCGCTTCGGGCTTGCGCGCGAAGAGCGGTTCGTCGATCTGGATAACCTTGCAACCGGCCTCGGCTAGGGCCAGCACCTCGGCGTTCAGCGCCGCGGCCAGGTCATGCCCCAGAGTCTTTGGGTCGCCATAGTGCTCGTCCGCGGTGGTATCGGCGATGGTCATCGGGCCGGGCAGGGTGATTTTCACCGGCTTGTCGGTGAAGCCCTGGGCAACCTTCCAGTCATGCGGCAGGAAGGGCGCGCGCGCCCGGATCGCACCGCGGATGGTCGGCAAATCGGTTTCGTAAGCGCCGCCGCGCAGCACGCGATGGGTCAGGTTTTCAAAGTCGAAGCCGTCGAGGTGGCGGCAATGGTAGTGGACATAGTTTTCCCGCCTGACCTCGCCGTCGGTGGGGATATCGATGCCGCAGGAAACCTGGTCCTCGATCACCTGGCGCGTGCCTTCAGCGAAAATCGCCTCGGCCTCCGAACCCAGACGCTCCAGGGCGGCTGTATAGCCGGTGGTGGCGACGGAACTGTCCATGGCGCCGGGGTCGAACCAGTCCGGCACGGCAACGCTCTCCGGTTTCGGATAGGCCCCGATGGTGGTGGTCAGCAGCGGCATCTTCGGACTCCCCCAAAACGAGTTCTGGGCCGACGCTAGCAGAGGGGGGTGTTATCGCCAATCGCCATGCGTTGACAGTGGCTCTCATCTGTCGCCCTTCATCCAGCCGACTTGGCGCCCTATGATCGCCGTCAACAAAACAGAGGGAGTGGATGACATGCGGGCCTGGCAGATTCAAACGCCCACCGGTATTGACGGATTGAAGATGGCGGAGTTGCGCCCGATCGAGCCGGGCCCCGGCGAGGTGCGCGTGCGAAACCGCGCCAGTTCCATAAACTATCGCGATCTCAGTGTGGTCAGCGACCCAGCGGCCCGCGGCATCGCCCTGCCGCGCATTCCCAATTCTGATGGCGCTGGCGAGGTGCTGGCGGTGGGCGCCGGGGTCACCGAGTTTGCGCCCGGCGACCGGGTGGCCGGCTGCTTCTTCCAGGACTGGGGCGACGGCGCCTGCACGCCGGAGGCCATGGCCTCGGCATTGGGTGGCGCGCTCGATGGCATGCTGGCGGAGGAAGTAACCCTCAGCGCGGGCGGGTTGGTGAAGATCCCCGGTCACCTGAGCTACGCGGAGGCGGCGACCCTGCCTTGCGCGGCCTTGACGGCCTGGCGCGCACTGGTCGACGTTGGTCGGGTGAAGGCCGGTGACAGGGTGCTCTTGCTCGGCACCGGCGGTGTCTCGATCTTCGCCTTGCAGTTCGCCGGCCTAATGGGGGCCAGGGTGATCATCACCTCCTCCAGCGATGAGAAGCTGGCGCGCGCGAAGAGTCTGGGCGCCTGGCAGACGGTGAACTATCGTCGCAACCCGGACTGGGAAGAGGCGGTTCTTGAGCTGACCGAGGGGCGGGGGGTCGACTTGACGGTGGAGGTCGGCGGTGCCGGCACCTTGGAGAAGTCGATCGCGGCCACCCGGATCGCCGGAACCATCGGCCTCATCGGCGTGCTCAGCGGCGGCACCATCAATCCACGGCCGATCATGGCCAAGTCGATCACCCTGCAGGGCATCTATGTCGGCTCGCGGCGGCTGTTCCAGGATATGAACCGGGCCGTTGCAGCATCCGAACTGCGCCCGGTCATCGACCGGACATTTGCTTTCGAGGAAGCCCCCGAGGCCTACCGTGCCATGCAGGCCGCCGGCCATTTCGGCAAACTGGTGATCGAGGTCTGAGCGGGAGCGGATCAGGGCGCGGCGTAGCCTGCGGTCTTGTCTTTCAGGGCGGCGATCAGGGCGTCGATGCCCTGGTTCTTCACGATACCGCTGTATTCGGAGCGGCGGGTGGCCAGTTCGCTGTACTTGGCGTCGAGCAGGATATCGACCAACTGCCAGCTTTCGCCGCCCTTGCCGGGCCGGGCAAGATAGTTGATCGGCACGGCTTCACCGTCGCTTTTCACGATCTGGTTGCGGATCAACACGGCGCCGCGCCGCGCCGGCTGCTCGCCCAGGATTTCGAAGCGTTCGCCGGAGAAGCCGTCGAAACGGTCGGCAAAGACGGCGACACTGAAATCCGTAAAGGCCTCGGTAAAGGCTTCCTGCTGCGGCGGCTTCAGGTCGCGCCAGTGGCGGCCCAGGGTAATGCGGGCCATGGTTGCGAAGTCGAAAACGTCCTCAAGCTGCGGCGCCAGACGCTCGACCCGGCCCTCGTACCCCAGGGCCTCGGCATTCTGCATCACGTCGAGCAACGCGGTGTTCAGGCGCTCAACCGGCGCGGTGGCGCTTTCCTGCGCCGTCGCCGGTCCGGCGGCGAACAAAAGAGCGAGGGCCAGAGCGGGGAGGCTGGGCAGTCTCACAAAGGGTTCCTTCATCTCGTTGTTATCAGATGTACGGATGAATGGCGGGGGTGCAAGGGCTTTTCTATTCCATTCTATCTGTGTCTGCGACTTGCCGTACCGGGCTGCCGCGGGCAAGCTGCCGGCCATGACGACATTGGTTACAGGCGGCACGGGCTTCGTCGGCTCTGCGGTGGTGCGGGCGCTGATCGCCAGGGGCGAGCGGCCGCGCTGTCTGGTGCGGCCCGGCAGCGACCGGCGCAACCTTAACGATCTCGCCGTCGATCTGGTCGAGGGCGACCTGACCGATGCCGATTCCCTCGCGGCGGCCCTGCAGGATTGCTCTGCGTTGTTTCACGTCGCCGCCGACTACCGCATCTGGGTCCGGGATCCGGCGGCAATGGACCGCGCCAACGTACAGGGTACCCGCCAGCTCATGGCCGCCGCCCTGGCACAGGGGGTCGAGCGGGTGGTCTATACCTCTTCCGTTGCGGTGCTCGGCAAGGCGCCGGGCGGGACGCCGGCGGACGAGGAAACCCCGGTCGCCCTGGACGATATGATCGGCGTCTACAAACGCTCCAAGTTCCTGGCCGAGGAAGAGGTTCGCCGGATGCAGCGGGAGGCGGGGCTGCCGGTCGTCATCGTTAATCCCTCCACCCCCATCGGCCCGCGTGACGTGAAGCCGACTCCCACCGGGCGCCTGGTGGTGGAGGCGGCGACGGGTCGCGTGCCCGCCTTCGTCGATACCGGCCTTAATGTTGTCCATGTCGACGATGTCGCCGCCGGACACCTGCTTGCCTATGACAAGGGTGTGATCGGGGAGCGCTACCTGCTGGGCGGCGAAAACCTGAAGTTGGCGGAAATCCTGTCACAAGTGGCGGCTTTGCGGGGGCGCCGCCCGCCGAAGATCCGCCTGCCGCGCCGGCCCCTCTTTCCCCTGGCCTATGGGGCCGAGGTCTGGGCCCGCGTCAGCGGCGGAAAGGAGCCGCTGCTCACGGTGGACGGGCTGAAAATGGCGGCCAAGCCGATGTATTTCCGCCATGACAAGGCCGCGGGGGCGCTCGGCTATCAGCCCCGCCCGGCCGGCGAGGCGATCCGCGATGCCGTCGCCTGGTTCGAAAGGGAAGGATATCTGGGCTAGGGTCCTTCGAGACGGTGCTGGCGCACCTCCTCAGGGCGAGGGAGAAGTGAGACCTCATGGAGAGGAGCCGCCCCTAGAACAGATGCGGGTTTGATGGAATCGCGTTAGCGATCCATCCAACCCGGTGAATCTGCTCTAACTATTTGATGTCGATCGGATTCACATGTTTTGGAGCAACCACGAAGTGGTTCCGTCAAAACATGATCCGATCTAGGCGGCGTCTCGAACCATGCAGCCCCATTTTCGCTCTATAACCCCACGGTGTTTGGGGTGGTGTTGCGGCGCAAAATCGCTAGACTGGCGCCGTTCGGTTCCCGCTTTTCTGACCTTTTTTGGAGTCTCGCCTTGGCGGTTCCCCTGATACAGCAGCTGCGCGTCGGCGCTTACATCATGAAGCAGCGCCTGAAGGGCAACGAGCGCTATCCGCTGGTGCTGATGCTGGAGCCTCTGTTCCGCTGCAATCTGGCCTGTCCGGGCTGCGGCAAGATCGACTATCCGGACGAGATTCTGAACCGCCGGCTGAGCGTCGAGGATTGCATCGAGGCGGTCGAGGAAAGCGGTGTGCCCATCGTCTCGATCCCCGGGGGTGAGCCGCTGATCCATAAGGAGATGGATCAGATCGTCGCCGAACTGGTGAAGCGCAAGCGCTTCGTCTACCTCTGCACCAACGCGCTGCTGCTGGAAAAGAAGCTCGATCTCTTCAAGCCCAGCAAGTACCTCACCTTCTCCATCCATCTGGATGGCCTGGAGGAGGAACACGACCGGGCGGTCGATCAGAAGGGCGTCTTCAAGCGCGCGGTGAAGGCTATCGAGGCGGCACGCGACCGCGGCCACCGGGTGAACGTGAACTGCACCCTCTTCAACAACGCCAAGCCGGCAGAAGTCTCGGAGTTCCTCGACTTCGCCCGCGATCTGGGCGTCGAGGGTGTCACCATTTCGCCGGGCTATGCCTATGAGCGGGCGCCGGATCAGGAGCACTTCCTCAACCGGCGCCAGACCAAGGAACTGTTCCGCGACGTCTTCCGCCGCGGTAAAGACCGCAAGTGGCGCTTCTCCCAGTCCAGCCTGTTCCTGGATTTCCTGGCCGGCAACCAGAGTTACCACTGCACGCCCTGGAGCAACCCGACCCGCAACGTCTTCGGCTGGCAGCGGCCCTGCTATCTGCTGAACGAAGGCTATGCGCCCAGCTTCAAGGCCCTGATGGAAGAAACTGACTGGGACGGCTATGGCACCGGCAATTACGAGAAGTGCGCCAACTGCATGGTCCATTGCGGATTCGAAGGCACGGCAGTCGCCGACACGGTGAAGCACCCCCTGAAGGCGCTGAAGGTGGCGCTGAAGGGCCCCGCCACCGAAGGCGAGATGGCGCCGGAGATCGATCTCTCCAATCAGCGTCCCGCTGTCTATACCTTCGAGGAATTCGTCGCCGAAGCTTCGGCGCAGAAGCCGGAAACGGCGGCCAAAGAAGGTAGTTCCTCAACCGCCGCGGCGGAATAGCGCTTCCGACTTTCTCATCGCTTCGCCAAGTCTTGCCAGGGCCAGGGTGCTGCGCCGGGACAGGCGAAACGCCGCCGGCAGTTGCCAGGGTTGCGCTGCGAGCGCGCCCATGGCTCTTAAGACTGCCGTTTCGCCGTTGGCCTTGACCGCGTCGGTCACGAAAGCCGGCAAGGGCGTATCTGCGGTATCGGCGATGGCGCGCAGCGCCAGGAAGGGGACGCCGTGGCGCGCGGCGACGGCGGCGACGGCATGGCTCTCCATATCGACCGCCAGACAGCCGCTGGCGCCAAAGGCTGCGGCCTTCTGATCGGTCGTGAGCAAGGTTTCCGTTGAACCGAGGATCATGCCCTGGCGGACTGTGGCAGCCTGGCCGGGTAGACTTCCGGCAACGGCCACTCGCCAGGTCTCGTCAACGGCGTAATGCTGTCCCTCGGGCGCGCGCACGCTGTGGGCCAGGATGAGATCACCGCTTGCCAATGCCGGGTCGAGTGCGCCGGCGATACCGAAGCTGATCAGCGCGGTTGCGCCTTCGGCCAGCAACAACTCTGCCCGTTCTTCGGCACGTGTGCTGTCGGCGCCGGCGCAGTAAACGCGTACGCCCTCAGGTAAGCCTCGATGGTCGGCGATCAAACGGGACTCTGCGGCCAGGCCGGTGACAACACCAACAGAGTTGGGCCGGTTGCCGCTCACCTGCCGCTCGACACTACATGCCGCCCGGCATCACATGCCGAAGGCGACGCGCCGCTCGTTCGCACGCATGAGGTTGCGGTAGCGGGCGAGGGCCATGAGCGGGAAGTAGGCGCTGTAGCCGTGGTAATGCAGATAAAAGACCCGCGGGAAGCCGGTGCCGGTCCAGTGGGTGTCGAGCCAGCGCTTCTCGTCGTGCGGGCAGTTCTGCAGAAAGGCGATGCCGCGGCGCACCGCATCGCTGTCGACCTCGCCGGCGGCCATCAGGCCGAGCAAAGCCCAGGCGGTCTGGGCGGCAGTGGAGGCCTTGGCCTCGTAGCGCCGCGCGGCCCAATAGGTGGCGCAGTCCTCGCCCCAGCCGCCGTCTTCGCGCTGGCGGCTTTCCAGCCAGGCCACCGCCCGGCGGACCGGCGTCGAGGAAAGATCTTCGCCGCAGGCATTGAGTGCTGAGAGCACCGACCAGGTGCCGTAGACATAGTTGACGCCCCAGCGGCCGTACCAGGAGCCGTCGGCCTCCTGCTCGCGCAGCAGATAGTCGAGACCGCGGCGCACGACGGTGTTGTCGCGGCCGTAGCCCAGTTGCGCCAGCATCGACAGGCAGCGTGCCGAGACGTCGGCCGTCGGCGGGTCCAGCAGGGCGCCATGGTCGGCGAAGGGAATGTGATTCAGATAGTCGAAAGCGTTGTCCGCATCGAAGGAGCCCCAGCCGCCGTTCTTGCTCTGCATGGCGATGATCCAGTCGGCGGCGCGGCTGACGGCGCCTTCAGAGGCTTCCGATTTGGCACGGTCCATGGCCATCACCACCACGGCGGTGTCGTCGACATCCGGGTAATGGGCGTTCTGATACTGGAAGGGCCAGCCGCCGGTCGGGGCGTTGGGGCGCCGCCAGGCCCAATCGCCCCGCACCTCCTTGATTTCCCGCTCCAGCAGCCAATTAAAGGCCCGGTCGAAGCTGTCGCTGTCACCGGGTTCGCCCGCTTCCAGCATTGCATGAGCGGCCAGGCAGGTATCCCAGATCGGCGAAAGGCAGGGCTGACAGGTGACGCGCTCGCCGTTGCGGGCGATCAGCAGGCGGTCGATGGCTTCCCGCGTCATGCGGTAGTTGGGCTCGTCCCAGTCGTATCCCAGGGCGTGAAAGGCCATGGCGGCGTTGGCCATGGCCGGGAAGATTCCACCGAGGCCGTCTTCGCCGTTGAGGCGTTCTTTCACGAAGTCGATGGCGGCGTTGATCGCCTTGCGGCGCTGGGCGCGGGGCCGTAGCGGATCGCTGAGGCGCAGCACCCGGTCGATGCCCGCGAAGATCGCCCCCAGCGGGCTGCCGGTGGCGTTCATCGGATACTGGGCGCGCTCGGGCGGCTGAACGAAGAGTTCGCCGATGGAGACCTTCAGCGGATTGACCGCCTTGGGCTTCAGATCCATCAGGATCAGCAGCGGCGCAATGACCGTACGCGACCAATAGGAAACCTTGGAGAGGTGGAAAGGGAACCAGCGCGGCAACAGCATGATTTCCACCGGCATTTCCGGCACCGCACGCCAGGGCACTTCGCCGAAGAGGGCGAGCGCGATCCGCGTGAAGACGTTGCTCTGCGCCGCACCGCCCTGGGCCAGGATCGCCGCCCGCGCCTTGGCCATGTGCGGGGCATCGGGGTCGTCACCGGCCAGCTTCAGGGCGAAATAGGCTTTCACGCTGGCGCTGAGGTCCATGTCGCCGGCGTGGAACAGCGGCCAGCCGCCATCGTGCCCTTGAATGGCCCGGAGGTGGTTGGCGATCTTCGGCTCGACGTCCCGGTAAGCGGCGGACTCGATGGAGCCGAGGAAGTGCTGCAGGAAGATGTATTCGGCCGGAATGGTCGCATCGGCCTCCAGCTCGTAAAGCCAGTGGCCGTCGGGGCGTTGCTGCGCCAGCAACGCCTGGGACATCTCGTCGACCAGTTGGTCCACGGCCTGCAGGTCCGGCAACTCGGCTTCCGCCGGGCGTGCCAGAGCACGCTCGTCTCTGATCGCGTTGCTTCTTGTCATATCGATTTTCTGTGCTTTCGCCCGGAAAGGAGCAAAGGAATAACCCCGCCAATGCCATAACAATCGGAAAGCGCGGCCGCCCGCCCGAAGCCGCGAATCGCCGGTTCAATCGCTGCGATTGTGAAGAAGCCGCCGGTTGCTTGCAAGCCCCCGCAATCGGGCAATTTCATGGCAAAGTCAGTGCCTTGGCGGCTGCTTCCCCGGACCTGATTGCCGATTCTATGGTCGCCGGCAGACCGGTATCGGTCCAGTCGCCCGCCAGCAGAAGATTACCCCAGGCGCTCTGCGGGCCCGGGCGCCGGTGCAGGGCCGCCGGTGTTTGGGCAAAGGTCGCGCGTTTCTCGTTGATCACCCGGATTGGCGGCTGTTCTGCGGGGTCGAGGCGCAGCGCCTTGGCGGTATCGGCCCAGAGGCGGGCGGCGATCGCATCGTTCGGACTCTCGGCTAGCCTGCTGGCCGCGCTCACCGTCAGGCTGACCACATCGCCGCGCAGGAAGAGCCAGTCGGCCGTGCCGCCGACGAGACCGAGGAAGGGCACCTCGGGCAGAGCCTCGTCTGCGTTGCCGAAGGGCCAGGCCGGGGCCTGGTTCAGGCGGATATGGGCATTGACGATGGCGTGACTGTCCAGCGGAACGTCGACGCCCGGCAGCAGGGTCTGGATCGCCTGCGGCGGCAGCGCCAGGATCACCCGGTCGTTGTGGCCCAGAGCGATTGTCTCCTGGGCAAAATCCAAAGCCGCAACCCGCCCGTCCGTGAGGTCCAGCCTGCGCAGGCGCTGGCCGAGACGAAGGCCGGCGCCCCTGTGCTGCAGAAACCTCAGAGCCGGATCGACAAGGGCCGGCCCCAGGCCTTCGCGGGCGACGAGCGGGCGGCAGGCAGCCTCGCCCTTCGCAAAGGTCTCCGTCAGGACGCGCCGCAACAGATAGGCCGAGGCCTCTTCCGGCGGTGTGTTGAGGGCCGCGACCACCAGGGGTTCCCAGAAGGTCCGCCAAAGGGGATTCTCCCTGTCCAGGCAGTCCGTCACCCTGTCGTTTTTGCCGGCGAAGCCGAGGCGCAGGCCCTTCAGGTAATCGAGGGTGCCGGTTCCCGGGATGCGCTGTTTTGGATCGAAGATCCACCAGGGAAATCGCCCGCGGCTCGGCCGCAGGTGCCAGCTCCGGCTGCTGGTCAGGTCCAGGAAAGGATAACTCGCGCGTGCGGGCTCGGTCAGCACCGGCCCGGCATCGATTAGCTTTAGATAATCCAACACGGCCGTGTTGGCGGTCATCATCAGGTGATTGCCGTTGTCGATCAGCCGGTCGAGCTTCGCGTCGTGAAAGGACCGGCAACGCCCGCCGGCATTCGCGGTGGCCTCATAGATTGTGACCGGATGGCCCCGCTCAGCCAGACGCACGGCAGCCGAGAGCCCAGCGAGACCGGCGCCGACGATGTGGACCCGCGGCCGGCTGGTGGTTCCCGTCATCGGATCAGAATCCGTTTCTGAGCGCGATCCAGAGCTTTTCCGCTTTGGGCAGACGTACCCGGATATTGATGTCGGCCCAACCCTCTTTCTGCAGGCGGGTGAGCAGGCGTTGATAGACCGCCAGCATGATGCGGGCAGGGCGCATCGGCCCACGCCGGCAGGAAGCCATAAGACGCCGCGCTTCATTGAAACGCTCCTCGGCCATGGCGGCGAGATCGAAGCAGACCGCCGGCAGGCGTGGATCGCTGGCGACGGTGACCGGATCGCGGCTGTCTATGCCATGCCGCAGCAGCAGGTCGCGGGGCAGGTAGAGCCGGCCGCGTTCGGCATCCTCGCCGATGTCGCGCAGGATGTTGGTGAACTGCAGCGCGTCGCCCTCGGCGAGGGCCAGATCCCGGGCCTGCGGTTCCTCGGCGCCAAAGGCGTGCACCGAAAGAACGCCGACCGCCCCGGCGACACGGCGGCAGTAGAGCCGGAAGGTCTCCATATCCGGGGCGCGGATGTCCTCGCGCGCATCCATTTCCATGCCGTCGATCACGGCATGAAACTCTTCCTTCGGAAGCCGGTAGTCCTTCACCGGCCGCAACAAAGCCCGGGCGATAGGCGTTTCAGGACAGCCGTCGTAGAGGCGCTCGATTTCCGCGCGCCAGCTCGCGAGATCCCGCTGCTTGTCAGGCGCCGCGCCACCATCGTCTGCGATGTCGTCGACGGCGCGGCAGAAAGCATAGATCGCATACATGGCATCGCGCCGCGGTTTCGGCAGCAGGCGCATGCCCCAGAGAAAGGAAGAGCCCGAAGCCGTCGCAATGGCGCGCACCTGCTGAACGGCTTCGTCGGCGTCGCTGCTCTCTTGCCGGAGGGCGGTCACTTGATCCGGCCTGTGGTTTGGGGTTTGCCGAACAGACGCTGTATCTGGACGCCGAAGATCCCGCCAAGTCCGGCAAGTGCAAAGTCCGTCTTGCCGAGGGCAACCCGCTGGGCGAGCGGATCGCCCTCTCTCAGGTGCCGGGTGAGGCGCGTTGCCAGTTTTACGATCACAGCCGATTCCATCGCCAGGCGGGAGGATCGAAGCTGGCCGGGCAAAAGCCGGGCTTCGGTCAACAGGCCGTCGACCCGGTCGAGGCAGAGATCGAGCACCCGCCGCAGTCCGGGCGGGCTGGCTTCGGCATCGAGCACCGTTACATCGAGCCCTTCGGTCTCCAGCCAATCGAGCGGCAGGTAGACCCGATCGAGGGCGTGGTAGTCGTCCTGACAGTCCTGCAGATGGTTGAGGATCTGCAAGGCCGTGCAGAGTGCATCGGAGGCGGCATAGCCGCTGGGGTCCTCACCATGAAGGTCGAGCAGGAACTGCCCGACCGGATTGGCCGAGAGGCGGCAATAGCCCAACAATTCTTCCCAGTTCCGGTAGCGCAGCTTGACCGCGTCCTGTTTGAAGGCGGCAACGAGATCGCTGCCGCGTGCAGTGGATATGCCATTTTCGGCGAGGCAGAGCCGCAGGGCTGTGGCCTTTTCCAGACCGGGTCCGTCACTCTCCGCAGATCCGAGCGCCGCGTCGAAACGGCTGAGGCGGTCGATCTTATCCTGCGGGGCGAGTTCAGGATTATCGGCAATATCGTCAATGGCCCGGGCAAAAGCGTAGTAAACGGCGACCTGGGGTCGCAGTTCCGCCGGCAGCAGCCAGGAGCCGACGGGAAAGTTCTCGTCGCCCGCGCCTTTGCCGGAAGGTGTTTCGACGCTTGCCAGCGCCATCCATGATCTCTTTCTGCGGTACCGGGACCGCTCATTCTGCTGTTGTCTTAAGGAAAGATCCAACCCTTGTCGCAGCGCGAACTCGGACTGACTTACGTAATCAACCCGAATTTTGGTTTCGCGCCTGAATTCGCCCTTTCCAGTTGCCGCCCGCGCCCTGCCAATGTCGGCGGGCGGAATCGACGGTCATGGCGCTGTATAAAGCAGCGGCGAGCGGCAGCAAAGCCGCAAGCCAGGGTGATTGGCCATACAATCGCAGGACCGGCAGCAGTGATACCGTCATGGCGGTCCAGACGAGCCCCCCCAGAACTGCCGCTTCGGTGTTCAGGTGCCAGGGATAGCTCAGCAGGGCAAGCGGCGGCGCGAGATAGGTCAGGACCATACCGATCAGGGTGCCGAGCAGTACGGCCGGGCTGTTCGCCAGTTGTGTGTAGGCGGTGCGGGCCACCATGGTCCAGATGCTGCCGAGCCCGGCATAGGGCCGGATGGAGCGCGCCCGCTCGGCCAGGCCCAGCCAGATGCCGCCGCTGTTTGCCTGCCGATCTTCCTTGACCTTCGCCGCAAGGCTGCAGTCGTCAATCAGCGCGTCGCTCAGCGCTGCCAGTCCGCCAATCCGTATCAGGGCTTCCTGCCTGATCAGGACACAGCCGCCGGCCGCCGCCGCCGTTCGTCTGTTCGGGTCGTTGACCCAGGCAAAGGGGTAAAGCTTCTGAAAGAAGTAGATGAAAGGGGGAATCAGCAACCGCTCCCAGAACCCTTCGCATCGCAAGGCCACCATGAGGGAAACGAGATCGCGCCGCTCGTTTTCCGCCTTGGCCACCAGCCGGGTCAGGGCATCCGGCGGCTGGCTGATGTCGGCATCGCTGAACCAGACATAGCTGCTCCGGCCGTCGATTCTGCGCAGGCCCTGTTCCAAGGCCCAGAGTTTGCCGGTCCAGCCCTCCGGCAGGGCCGGGGCCTGCAACACCGAAAGGCGCCCGCCCTGCGGACTCTGTGCCGCCGTCTTTCGGGCAAGGTCTGCAGTGCCGTCGCGGCTGTGGTCGTCGACCAGAAAGACTGAGAAGTCGCCCGCGTAGTTCTGTTCGAGGAGCGAGGAGAGCGCTTCTTCGATCACGTCCGCCTCGTCGCGTGCCGGAACGATTGCGGTGACCGCCGGCCAGTTTGCCGGTGCTGGCGGATTGCCGAGCCGTTCGGCGCAACGCCAGAACCCGCCGCGGAACAGCAGCAGATAAACCCAGATAGCTGCTGAAAGGAGAACGATCCAAAAGACTGGTGTTGGCAAAGCGGGCGGCTTCCCGAACTGGGCCATCTGAAACTGCGAGACGGCGAATCAGTGAAACCCACAGACTAGAGCAGATCCGGGATTGATGGAATCGTCCCAGAAAATCGACCCGGAAAAATCAACCCGGAAACCCGACGGAGAGCGATCCAAACAAACCGGTGAATCTGCGGTCGGGACTTGAACTTGAGTATCAGACCGCGTCGCTTTGCGGTGGACTGAACTGATTCTGCGCGCGAAGAACAGTGCTGCGGTCATTCGGGTCGCTGGGCAGATAGAGCATGGCGGAAAGGACCATGTTCACCGACTTCTGATTATCGCTGAGTGGCAGCATCAAGCGCTTCGCGCGCAGCTTCTGCGATGGATCGCGCCCGAAGGTGCTCTCCGAGTAGATCGGGCCGAAGTCGTCCAGCAGCTTGCGATAGAGATCCAGAACGTAGTCCAGATAGCTGCCGTGCATCAAATCGTCGAGGTAGCAGTTGGTCAGCGAGCAGCCGAAGCGTTCTTCCACCTGGGTGCCGGCAAGGCGGTAGCGAAACCTTTCCCCACCGCCGATGACCTCGGTCAGCGTAAGGTGAGGCAGAAGCTGCGGGATGTCGATGGGATCAATGTCGGATCGGGCTGCTGCACGGCGACCGTCGCACTTGGTCAGCCAGTATTGATAAAGCTCGCCGAGCACCGGCTCGCCGAGTTGCGCTGCGAACTGCATATGATTTCGTCTCCCAGCCCAGTGGCGACTCGCAGTTGCCCCTGAGCCCCATCATCCCAGAATTGCGACCTCTGCGGGAGTTTTTTTACACCATTCCCCCTGCAAGAAGTAAATATAGCTGGAACGATTACAAGAGTCTCGACAGTTTGCTGTGGCGCTCCAGAAAAAGACGCTTCGCCTTGCCCGCGGGCCAGGGGGTCAAGGTGATGGACTCGAAGCGTTTGTGCTGGCCGAAAAGGCGGCGGCCCTCACTGACGGAGAAGCCCGCGAGCTGGGTTGCTTCCAGATAGGCGGCCGTGCAGTCAGCTTTTTTGATCAGTTTGGTCAGGGCGGCGGGCTCCCGGCCGGGAAGGCCGAAGCGAATCCGGATCGCGGTCATCAGCCGCTTCTCCAAGGCTTTGTAGTCGAGCCCGACCGCGGCCTTGAAGGGGGTAATGAGATCGCCGATCACATATTCCGGTGCGTCATGGAGGAGCACTGCCATGCGTTCACCGGGGCCCGATGCGGGCCGAAGCTGCCCGGCGATCTGTTCGACGAGAAGACTGTGCTGAGCCACTGAGAAAGCCGATGCGCCGCTGGTCTGTCCGTTCCAACGGGCCACCCTTGCGAGGCCGTGGGCGATATCCTCGATCTCGATGTCGAGCGGTGAGGGGTCGAGCAGGTCCAGCCGCCGTCCCGAAAGCATGCGTTGCCAAGCCCGCGCTTCGTTCCCTGTGCCCACTTCGGCCCTTTCGTTGCCGCTCAAGGTCGAAAACAAGGCATAGGCGGCAGATGCCGCCAGCGCAAGCCGCCAAATGCGACGCTGCCCTTGTGGGCGGAGGGTGGAACCTCTGCGCCGTAATCAGGCGTGCTTGCTGCGCAGACCGTCCAGCAGGTTGGAGAGGCTTTCATCCAGCTCCTGGGTGTTCTGCGCGACGATACCGGAGGCATCGACCACCTTGTGCACAGATCGGCTGGCGGTTTCCGTATTCTGGCGGACCAGGGCCATGGCTTCGTTCATCTGTCGGCTGCCGTCCGCGGCCTCTTGGATATTGCGGGAGATATCGCGCGTCGTCGCGTCCTGTTCCTCGACGGCCCCGGCGATCTTTGTGGCGTGTTCGTTCAACTGATTGATGACGTCGCGGATCTCCTTGATGGCGTCGACGGTGATTCGCGTGGAGCCCTGCACTTTTTCGATACGCCCGGTGATGTCTTCGGTTGCACGGGCGGTCTGCGTGGCCAGCGATTTTACTTCGTTGGCGACGACCGCGAAGCCCTTGCCCATTTCGCCCGCGCGTGCCGCTTCGATCGTTGCGTTGAGCGCCAGCAGGTTGGTCTGCTCGGCGATTTCGGCGATCAGTCCCACCACCTCGGAGATGCCGGACACCGCCTCGGCCAGGTCCCCGACCTGACCGGAGGTCGAATCGGCCTTGCCTTCCGCTTGCGCGGCGATATCAGCCGTTTCGCGCACCCGGGCCGTGATCTCGCTGACCGAGGAAGAGAGTTCACCGACGGCACCGGCGATTGCATCGACCTTTTCGGTGGTGCTGTCCGCCGTATCGGCCACCTGAACAGCGGTGCCCTGGGTCTTCTCGGCGCGCTCCAGCATGGCTTTGGTCTCCCCCTGCATGTCGTCGAGGGAGGAGCGGATCTGAGTGACGGCGCCTTTGACGCCGGTTTCGAATTTGTCGGCAAGAGACAGCAGCAGTTCCTGCCGCTCCCTGGCCGCTTTGCCCTGTAACTCCTGCTGCTCCCGACTCAGCTTCTCGGTTTCGGCGACGGCGGTTTCGGCCTTCGCCACGGCGGCCGCGGCGCTGTCGAAGAGGCTGACCAGCTTGTGGCTGAGCAGAACCAGGACCACCACCTCCAGAACCACGACGACCGCATGCAGAACCACCCGGGCGAAGTTCGCACCGTCAGGGAAGACCGCCCAGGGCATGAGGAAGTTCAGGGCGATGTGATGCACGGCCGTGACAGCAGCCGCCACCAGGATGGTCCGCCAGTCGCAAAAGGCGACAAGCATCGCCAGGGCAGCGAAGTAGATCATATGGAAGTCGATCTGCCAGGGCCCGGCCGCCGCGAGCACCATCAAGGAAACCTGCACCACGGTTGCGACGGCGATGACATAGCGCGTCAGGGCGGCATCGCCGCCGGCAACTCTCCAGATGGCGAAGGAACAACAAGCGACAAGCAAAGCCGCGACGGTCGGCGTCAGCCAGGCATTGCCCGTCAGCAGAGCCGTTGCCGCCACCGCAGGCACCACGGCAAAGAGCAGCAGGCTGGACCACTTGCTGGCGGTGCGGCGTAACGCGGTGATTCCTTCTGTCTTTTCGTTTTCCTCGATGACAGCGGGAAGATCTCCCACCTTTCTTGTCGCCTGAAGCATGTTTCGAACCTTATGTGTTGATGTCTGTCTTGCCGATAAGCAGGCAGCCGGCCGCGGTCTGCGGATCGGCCACCAGCCAGGCGCCGGCTTCGCGAAGCCGCTTGGCAAAACCGCTGATGTCGCTGTGCACGATCAGCACCGTGTCCCAGCTTCCTGTACGGATCACCAGGCCGTCGGCCTCGGTGACGGCGGCCATGGCTTCCTCTTTCCCGGTTCCGGGCGGAAAGACGGCCGCCACTGTGCCTTGTGCATCGCCGGGAAGATCGGCAACCGCAAGCAACGGCGCCATGCTGAACAGCAGCAGGAACGCGACGACAAGGCCGGTCGTGAAACGGCTGGTTCGAACAGACGCGTTCGCTGCGGCACGCGGACATGATCTGTTTTGACTGGTCATCGGCTTTCGATCTCTGGTCGCCGGCGATTAAGCCAAAAAAGCCTTTAGGCCTTGTTAAACCAGAATGCGTAGCTAGTTGTTTTGATTAAGTAATTTGATTGTTTGCCGACGACCGATGACCTGGGGTCGGCTAACGGGCGGTTGCTCTGCTGTTTTGAGTGAGTGGATTTTCATGGTGTTGCTTCGCAATGCAAAGCGTGTTGAATGGCAAGGTTGATTTCAAACGCAATGGGCCAGTCGATGATACCGAATGTTCTTTTCATCACCGCCGATCAGTGGCGCGGCGACTGCCTCGGCGCGGCCGGACATCCGGCTCTGCGGACGCCGGCAATCGACCGGCTGGCGGCCCAAGGCGTTTTCTTTGCCCGGCACTATGCCCAGGCGGCGCCCTGTTCGCCCGGACGGGCATCGCTCTACACCGGCCTCTACCAGATGAACCACCGCGTCCTGCGCAATGGAACGCCGCTGGATGCGCGGCACGACAATGTGGCGCTGGCGCTGCGGCGTCAGGGTTACGAACCGACGCTGTTCGGCTACACAGACCAGGCTGTCGATCCGCGTACCACGACGCCGGACGATCCCCGGCTTCGCACCTATGAGGGCGTGCTGCCCGGGTTCGCCGCCAAGATCCAGATGACGGAAGAAAACGGCCCCTGGTTCGACTGGATGGCTGCGCGGGGACATCGTCTGCCGGAAGATCCCTGGGCGCTGTTCTGGCCGCCGGAGGGGCGGCCGAAGCTGCCGTCAACCGCCCCCCCGCGCTTCAGTCAGGACGAAACCGATACTGCCTTTCTGACCGACGCCTTCATCGATTGGCTTTCGGAGCAGCGCAAGGGTGCGCCCTGGTGCGCGCACCTCTCCTTTCTGCATCCGCATCCGCCCTTTGTGGTGCCGCCGCCCTTCAATACGCTCTACGACCCCGCCGACGGTCCGGCCTTCCGGCGGGCAGCGGACGTGGCGGTTGAGGCTGCGCAGCATCCTTATCTCGCCTATTGGCTGGACCAGGCCAAGACCGCCAGTTTCTGTTTTCTGGAGGATGGCGATGGCCTCGTAGCCGACTGGCCGGAAGAGGCTTTTCGCACCGTCCGCGCCACTTACTGGGGCATGATCTCCGAGGTGGATCGCCAGATCGGCCGGTTGACGGCGGCGCTTGAGGCCACCGGCGCCTGGGACGATACGGTCATCGTCCTCACCTCGGATCACGGCGAGATGATGGGAGACCACTGGACTCTCGGGAAGTTCGGCTATTTCGATCAGGCCTATCATATCCCGCTTATCGTACGCGACCCGCGCCACCCGCAGGGGTTTGGGGCCCGCGTCACGGACTTCACCGAGGCGGTCGATGTCATGCCGACGCTGGTCGAGGCGACGGGCGCGTGCCGGGAAGGGCCGGCCGACGGCCATTCGCTGATGCCCTTCCTGCGCGGGGAACCGGTGCCCGGCTGGCGCAAGGAGGCGCACTGGGAATTCGACTTCCGCGACGTGGCCGGCGGCGGTGCCCAGGCGGCGCTGGGGTTGGATCTCGACGACTGTTCGCTCGCGGTCATCAGGGATGCGCGTTTCAAATATGTCCACTTTGCCGGTTTGCCGTCGCTGCTTTTCGACCTGCAGAAAGATCCCGGCGAACTTCACAACCTTGCCGAAGATGCGGGTTACCAGGGTCAGCGTCTTGCGATGGCCGAGAAGCTTCTGGCCTGGCGCAGCCGCTATCTTGACCGGCGCCTGACCGGCATCGCGCTGACGGCGGACGGCCCGCTGGATGCCCGTGCCTAACTGAGAGACTCCCAGGCGCCCGACTTTTCTGAACGGAACAAGGCGTCGATGATCCGCATGTTCTGGACTGCATCGGCGATTCCGTAGGGCAGGGGGGCTTGATCCAGCACCACTGCGGCAAAAGCGTCGGCCTGTTCGGCATACTGATCGGCGGCGGCGATTTCCTGTATCTGGACGGACTCGCCGCGCAGATTGCCGCCGTTGTCGCGGAAAACCCGGGTCGCCTCCCCCTGCGGGGCATTGAAGGGTATCTCGATCTCCAGGCGTCCCTCGGTACCGATGACCTGGACGCGCTGATAGGGGATGACCTGGGTGGAGACGGTAAAGTCGACCCGGCCCTTGCCGCCGAAGTCCAGAATACCGGTGGTCAGGCTGTCGACCCCGAAGTCCGGATCCCGTTCGATCAGGCCAAAGACCCGCTGCGGTTCGGCTTCCAACAGAAACCGTCCGGCGACGATGGGATAGCAGCCAATGTCGAGCAGCGCGCCGCCGCCGGTTTCCGGCACGTTGCGGATGTTCGCCGGGTCGCGGTTGAAGTAGGAGAAGAAGGACTGGATCGCCCGCACATCGCCCAGACGGCCCTCGCGGATCTGCGCGCGCGCCCAGAGCCACTGCGGATGGAAGCGCACCATGAAAGCTTCCATCACCGGAACCCTGTCCTCGACGGCCAAGAGCCGTTCCGCATCGGCCTGATTCATGCCGATGGGTTTTTCGCAAAGCACCGGCTTGCCTTCGGCAACAGCCTGCAGGGTCAGCGGGACGTGGAGGTTGTTGGGCAGGGGGTTGTAGATGGCATCGACATCGGGATCGGCCAGCAGGTCCTCGTAGCTGCCATAGGCCTTCTCGATACCGAGCTCGTCCGCCACCGCCCGTGCGCGGTCAAGGTCGCGTGAGGCAATGGCCATCACCCGGCCCCGTTTAGAGCGCTGGATGCCGGGGATGACCTTCTCCAGGCCGATCTTCGCAGTGCTCAGGACACCCCACCTCAGCTCACCCATCGTTCAACGCCCTCTTTTGTCGTCTATCCCGATCAGGTCCGGGCCGCGGCGTCGTCGGTTTCGCCGCCCATGCCGGCCAGCAGGGGCGGGAAGCCGGGTGCCCGCAGTGCGTCGCCCAGTTGATCCTCCAGAATTTTCACCGCTTGGGTAGACCAGGCGTCTTCGCCATAAGCTTCCTGCGCCTGCTCGAAGTAGTTTTTGACCAGCTCGGCCAAAGCCAGTGGCGTTTCGGTTTCCTGTCCCAGTTTCATCGCCAGGCGCATGTCCTTCAGGGCCAGCGCCATGGTGAAGGCACAGTTATAGGAACCGTTCAGGACAAGCTGGCCTTCGGTTTCGTGGGCAAAGGAATTGCCGGAGGAAACACGGATGCCGTGAAAGGCCTTCGCCAGGTCAACGCCTGAACGCTTGGCCAGCATCATGGCCTCGCCACTGGCCCAGAGATGGACGAAGGCCAGCATGTTGGTGATTACCTTGACGACGGAAGCCGCGCCGATCGGCCCCATGTGCTCGATGGCGCCGCCCATGACGCCGAGCAGATCACGATAGCGTTCGAAGACCGCTTCGTCGCCGCCGACCAGGATCGAGATTTCGCCGGTCCAGGCACGATTGGCGCCGCCGGTGATCGGCGCCTCCAGCACGTCGATGCCGCGTGCCCCGGCCTCCTCGGCGAAGCGCCGCATATCCGCCTCGTCGGTGGTGCTCATTTCAATCCACAGGCTGCCCGGCCCGAGGGCCGAGAGCAGCCCGGTTTCACCCGGCACCACCGCGGCGACGGCTGCGGGATTGGGCAGCGAGGTCACGGCCACCTCGGCCCCCTCCGCCGCCGCACGGCTCGACGCCGCCAGCCTGGCGCCGGCGTCGATCAGGGGGGCTGCGCGTTCGGGATCAAGGTCGAAAACCGTCATCTGATGTCCGGCTTTCAGGAGATTGCGGGCCAGGGGTAAACCGACGTTGCCCAGGCCGATAAAGGCGATCTGCATGGCGCTCTCACGTTCCAGAGTCTTTTCCAGAAGGCAGAAGAGACCGAACCTCTCAAGCTGTCCAGTGCTATTGCAAGTTGAGCCGAAAGACTTCGATGCCGCCTTTCCCGGCTTGACGGGCCCATCACCAAAGCCGCGTAATCATGCATCACTCCGCCGAGGCCTGCGATTCGCCGGTCCGGGTGAGGCGGAGGGTCGCAAAGGGGGACTTGCAGGTGAAGATCAGCGCCTTTGAGGTATTTATTGTCGGCACGCCGCCGCCGCATTTCGGCGGGCGCTACTGGGTCTTCGTCAAGCTGACCACCGACGGCGGCGTGACGGGGATCGGTGAGATCTACTCCGTTCCTTTTCATCCCCGCACCGTTGAGAAAATGGTTGCCGATGTTTGCGAGCGCATGGTGCTCGGCACCGACCCCTTTGGGATCGAGGCCCTGTGGCGCCGGGTCTACAGCAGCGGGTACAGCCAGCGTCCCGATCCATCGCTGCTTGGGGTGCTGAGCGGCATCGAGATGGCCTGCTGGGACATCATCGGCAAGGAGCTGGACCGGCCGGTCTATGATCTCTTGGGCGGCAAGGTGCACGAGCGCCTGCGCAGCTATACCTATCTTTACCCCAAGCCGGGCGAGGAGGAGCGCGTCTACAGCGACCCCGACCTGGCGGCGGAGCGGGCGAGCGAATACCTGGCCCAGGGCTTCACGGCGGTAAAGTTCGATCCCGCCGGTCCTTACAGCGCTTTCGATCCGCGCCAGCTGTCCCTGGAGGCGCTGGAGCGTTGCGAGGTTTTCATGAAGCGGCTGCGCGAGGCGGTGGGCACGTCCTGCGATCTGCTGTTCGGCACCCACGGACAGATGACCCCGGCGGGCGCCATCCGCCTGGCGCGGCGCCTGGAGCCCTACGATCCCCTGTGGTTCGAGGAACCGACCCCGCCGGAGGTTCCGGCGGCGATGGGGCAGGTGGCCCGTGCAACCACCATTCCGGTGGCCAGTGGTGAGCGGCTGACCACGAAGTATGAGTTCTCCGCGCTCCTGCGGTCAGAGGCGGCGGCCATTCTGCAGATGAACCTGGGGCGGGTTGGCGGCCTTCTGGAGGCCAAGAAGATTGCCGGCATGGCCGAGACCTTCTATGCCCAGATCGCGCCGCATCTCTACTGCGGGCCGGTGGTCGGCGCGGCCAACATCCAGATCAGCACCTGCAGCCCCAACTTTCTGATCCTCGAATCCATCCAGACCTGGGGCGGTTTCCACAGCGAGATCCTGCAACGCCCGATCCGTTGGGAGGAGGGCTATGTGATCCCGCCGAGCGAACCGGGTTTGGGTGTCGAGTTGAACGAGGCAGTGGCCAGGGCTAACCCCTATAATGGCACGGCGCTGCATCTGGAGATGCGCGAAAAGCCAGTGTAAGCGATATCGATTGCCGGTACCTTCTGAGGCTCGGCTCGGGGAGCCGGTTTTGAGTTTTTGCACCACCACGGATCTCAGGCGCAGTTCATGTTGCTAAGTTTCTGCGGCGCTGCCGGCACGGTGACCGGCTCCTGCTACTGGCTGCGGACAGAACACTGCCAGTTTCTGGTCGACTGCGGGATGTTTCAGGGTTCCAAAACCTTGAAGGCCTTGAACTACGGGGCCTTTCCCTTCGATCCTGCCGAGATCGACTTCGTCCTGCTGACCCACGCCCATATCGACCATTCCGGCCTCATCCCCAAGCTGGTGAAGCAAGGCTTCAAGGGGCCCATCTTTGCTACCGAGGGATCCTTCGGCCTGCTCAGCTATATGCTGCCCGACAGTGCCTACATCCAGGAATCCGAAGTCGAACGGCTTAACCGCCGCAATGCCCAGCGCGGGCGTGCGACCGTCAAGCCGATGTACGACGGACGTGACGTGGAGGCCGCGTTGGAGGCTTTCTCGATCGTTGGTTACGAAACCTGGCGCGAGGTCGGTGAGGGCGTGCGCGCAAGGTTCTGGAATGCCGGCCACATTCTAGGCGCGGCGTCGATCGAGATCGAAGTCGCCACCGGGCAGCCCAGTCCACGCGTCTGCCGACTGCTCTTTTCGGGCGATATCGGGCCGGAGCACAAGCTGTTTCATCCCGATCCCGAGGCGCCGGAGAACTTCGACTACGTCTGTTGCGAGGCGACTTACGGAGGGCGCAAGAGAACCGATGCTACAGCGGAACAGCGCCGCGAGATCCTGGCGCGGGAGGTCAACGCGGCGCTGGAACGCGGCGGCAACCTCCTGATTCCCGCCTTTGCCGTCGAACGCACCCAGGAACTGCTGCTCGATCTTTCGGTCCTCTTCGACAGCGGCGTGCTGCCGAAAGTACCGGTGTTCCTCGACTCGCCGCTGGCGATCAAGGCGACCAAGGTGTTCCTGAAGAATGCGGCCTATCTGGAAGACACCGACAATGTGCCGGATCTCTTTCGGCGCCCGAACATTCGCTTCACTGAATCCGTCGAGGAAAGCAAGATGATCGCCCGCTTTTCCGGCGGCGCCATCATCATTGCCGGCAGCGGTATGTGTGATGCGGGGCGCATCCGCCATCACCTGAAACAGAATCTCTGGCGCCATGACGCCACTGTCATGCTGGTCGGCTATCAGGCGCCGGGCACGCTGGGCGCCTTGCTGTCCCGCGGTGTTTCCACCGTGAAAATCCAAGGCGAGGATCTGCGCGTGAAGGCGGCGATCCGCCAGATCGACGTATACTCCGGCCATGCCGATGGGGATCAATTACTGGACTGGCTGAATGCCCGCCTGCCGGTGAAGGGGGCGATTTTTCTGACCCATGGCGAGGAGGCCGGCCTGGCGGCGCTGCGCGACGGCCTGGAGGCGGCCGGGGTGCCGTCGGAACGGATCATCATTCCCCAGCTTGACGACGTCGTCGATCTGTTGGCCGGAGAGAGCCGGGTGCGGTTCCGCCCGGTGCCGCACCGGCTGCCGGCCGAATCTCTGCGCGGTCTGGATTGGCACAACGATCTGGCCGCCTTCTCGATCAATCTGCGCGATAAGCTGGACGAAGCGGCCGACGACAAGGCGCGCCGCGTAATCCTGCGCCGCGTCGTCCGCGCGTTGGAAGGAAAGCGCAAATCCTGATCCATCGCCCCCAAAGGTTGAACGCGGGAGACAGTCGGGCATAGACTTCCGGGGTAAACGCCACCAAACAAGATCAAGGCGCAAGGAGCGTGATGCGATGAATGCAATCGATCTCAAAAAGATGGCCATGTCCGCCCTCGCGTTTGCCGTAGTTCTTGGCGTCTTGGTATTCTTGAGTCCCGCAGCCCAGGCAAAGGAATTCCGCTGGGCCGCGACCACCGATCCGCAGACCCTGGACCCCCACGCGGTCAACTCGGCGCCGGTGCTCGGGTTTCTGAACAATGTCTATGAGGGGCTGCTGCGCCGCGACCGTGACATGAAGATCGAGGGCGCGCTGGCCGAGCGCTGGGAACCGCTCGGCGAAGACGGATGGCGCTTTCATCTGCGCCGTGGCGTCACCTTTCACGATGGCTCGGCTTTCACGGCCGAGGACGTCCTGTTCTCCTACCAGCGCGCCAGCGCCGAGGAGGCCGACGTTCGCTCCTGGTTTGCGCCGGTCAGCGAGGTGAAGCTGGTGGACGACTTCACCATTGACTTCATGACCAAGGCGCCCAATCCGATTTTTCCGGACTCCATCGCCAACTTCATGATCATGGACAAGGATTGGTCGGAGGCAAACGGCACCGCGCGGACCTCGACGCAGAGCGAGGGTTTTGCCACCCTGAACGCCAACGGCACCGGTGCCTTCAAGGTCGTCGAACGCTCGCCCGGTGTGCGCACGGTGCTGGAGCCTTTCGCAGGGTGGTGGGGAGAGGTCGAACACAACGTCACCCGTGCCGTCTTCACGCCGGTCACCCAGCAGGCAACGGCGGTGGCGGCGCTGATCTCCGGCGAAGTCGATTTCATCAATCCGGTGCCCTTGCAGGACGTTCCCCGGCTGGAAGGCGCTGCCGGGGTAAAAATCCTGCAGGGAGTCGAAGCGCGCGTCATTATGCTGGGCTTTGCCCATCAGGCTGCGGCGCTGAAGTTTTCCGATGAAACCAGCGACGCCAATCCCTTCCGTGATCCGCGGGTGCGCAAGGCGGTTTATCAGGCGATCGACGTCGATACGCTGATCAAGAAGGTGATGCGCGGCAATGCCGCGGCCGCCAGCCTGCTGGTGAGCCCGGCAATGCGTGGCTACAGCCCGGACCTCTCGGCCCGCTACCCCTTTGACCGGGAAGCCAGCAAGGCCCTGCTGGCGGAGGCGGGCTATCCCGAAGGTTTCAGCTTTGGCCTCTCCTGTCCCAACGACCGCTACATCAATGACGCCAGCATCTGCACCGCCATCGTCGGCATGCTGGCGAAGGTGGGGGTCACTGCAAAGCTGAACGCCATGCCGGTACGGCAGTACTGGCCGGAGTTGCGGGCCGACCAGTTCGACATGTATCTGCTCGGCTGGTCGCCCGGCACCTTCGATGCCGAACATCCGGTCCGCTTCCTGCTGGCGACGCCGGATGCGGAGAAAAAGCTGGGAAGCTGGAACTTCGGCGGCTTCTCCGACGCCAGGGTCGACGCGTTGCTGCCGAAGATCCAGCGAGAGATCGATCCCGCCGCCCGCCAGGCGATGCTGGACGAGGTACATAGTTTGTTGCAGGAGGACGTGGCCTATGTGCCGCTCTACGTCCAGCCGCTGGTCTGGGGCATGAAGCAGAACGTCGAGGTGACCCAGCGCGCCGACAACTTCTTCATCCTGCGCTGGGTCCGTGTGAACTGAGCCGGAGTCCCGCCGGACAGCGGCAGTCCGTTCCTTTTCGAATGGATTGAGCTGATTTACCGGGATTGATGGATCGAGAAGAGATCGATCAATCCCGGATCTGTGCTAAGAAGCGTCGTTGAGCAGTTGGGCGATTTCGTCTTTCAGGGCCAGCCGTTCCTTCTTCAGGATTTCGCTGCGCTGGTCCGACGCAGCCTCGACCTCCGCCTCGATGCGGTGAATCTCGCGGTTGACCTTGTGGTATTCCTCGGCCAAGCGGGCGAAGTGTGCCGACTCGGTCTTCAGCCGGTGGATGGTACCGGTTGCTTCGGGGAACTCCTCGGCCAGTTCGTGAGGCGTATGGGTCATGCGCTGCTCCCTGATAGTGCTTGTAACGTGCTGTAAGGATCAGGCCATTTTCAGCCCCCACCGACATTGATCTTGGTCAAACCAAAGGAGGATCTTGGTCAAACCAGAAGGGGATCTTGGTCAATCCGGAGGGCCGCGGCTGCCCGGAAAGACGGCCAGGGTCTTGACCCAGGGTCTTGACAAGGCGCCGTAGAGTCATAATCTACAGTCAACGTAAGGTGATGAATGTCTAAAATGCAGATCGGCGAGCTCGCGGCGCGTACCGGGCTGAGCCAAAGGACCATACATTTCTACGAGGAAAAGAGGCTGATCTCGCCGAGCGAGCGGGAGGGGCGTGGTTACCGTTATTATGATGAACAGACGTTGCGGCGCCTGGAAAAGATCTCCGCATTGAAGGAAATCGGCCTGTCACTGGATGAGATCGCCGGGGTGATTGATCTCTATTTCCAGGACGAGACCGGAATCATGGGTAAGCGCCGCGTCCTTGAAATTCTGCAGGGCCATCTGAAAGGAACTGAGGCCCGGATAGTCTCGCTGCAGGGCTTCAGGAAAGACACCAAGGCCAGCATCAAGAAGCTGGAAGGGCTGATTGCCAAGGCTGAAGGCCGCGGCTGATTTTTTTGTCCAAAATCTACAGTTGACGTTAGATGTTGAATGAGCAGATCCGTCTTTGAACCTCATCCTTCGCCGTCGATGACGCGAAGCAGGCTTTGCCGAACATCGACCGGGCGAAGGATGACCGATCGAGAATGAAGGAGCACCCAAAATGCAACTTTTGTCGGAAAGGAAGGGCTGGGCAGCCGTAATTGCCGGCCTTTCGATTCTTCTGTCGCCGACCGCCGGCACCGCTGACACCCATGGAGAAAACATGAATTCGCAGAATGAGAGTGCCATTGAGGGAAAGCCGCCGTTGGAGGCGATGCTGCCTGAGGGTTATCGCCTGACCCTGTCGATGCCGGGGCGCATGGACGACGCGGAGATTGTACTGCGGCGCTTTCAGCCGTCGGACCGCGCTTCGGTTGATCTCGGCGGCGAGCATGTCAGCTTTGTCGTCGAACAGGGATCGGAGCGCCTCAAAGGCTTCACCCGTCTTTATGGAGGTGTCTCCGACGGCGCCTTGCCGACGGAGGACGTAGCCCGGCAGGCGGCGTTGGGGTTTCTCCACCGGCAGGCCCCCGATCTACTGTCGAACCACAAAATCCTCTGGATCGACCGGCACGACGAGCAGGTTCAGGCCGAGGGCCGCAAGGTCACGCTGAGCGGCATGAAAGTGAAATTCCGCAATCTGGATGACGGGCTCTACTTCTGGGTCATTCTGGCCGCCGACGGCTCGGTCATGACTTTTGAGCGCGATATCCACTGGATCACTTTTCCCGGACACCGGGGTACCGAGAAATGGCTGCACGACAGCTGGCTTCAACAACAGGAGAACCTGGTCTTGAGTGAATTCGAAAGCAGTGAGAACCGCATCGAAGCGGTGGTCGAAAACTATTTCCGTGGCGCTTTTCACGGCGACCGGGCACGCCTTGAAGGCGCTTTCGATCCTGCAGCCCGGATTGTCGGATTCTTCGGCGACGACAGAGCGGATCTCTCCGTCGCCGATTTCGTGGATCTTGTTGTGTCTCAGCCGTCGCAGGCGTCCTTGGGCGCGACGATGGACAAGCGCATACTCTCAGTCGAAGTCGCCGGGCGGATCGCCGTTGTGAAAGCCAGGGTCCCGGTCGGTGGGACCGTCTACATCGATTTGCTGACCCTGCATGAAACGGCCGATGGCTGGCGTATCCGTCACAAGAGCTTTGATTTGGCGGAGGCGTCGCCGGTCTAGGGAAGATGCACGGCCGCAGGGGAAGGGGCATTGCCTAAAGCGGCAAAGCCCTGCACCCTTGCCCCGGGACGAAAACGGCCCGGGGCAAGCGCAAGACCGCCACCTCGGGAGCAAAATGCCTGGGGAGGCGGAATTGCGTACGCAGGTGGCGATCATCGGCGCCGGACCAGCGGGTCTGCTGCTCGGTCAACTGCTGCACCGGGAGGGGATCGACGCCGTAATCCTGGAGCGGCGCTCGGCAGATTATGTGCTGGGCCGCATCCGGGCCGGGGTTCTGGAGTCCGGCACTGTCGACCTCATCGCGCGGGCCGGCTGCGATCAGCGCCTGCGGCAGGAAGGTTTGCCCCATGACGGCGTGAACCTCTGTTTCGGTGGTGCCCGCCACCGGATCGACCTGGCGGGGCTGACCGGCGGCAAGCAGGTCACGGTTTACGGTCAGACGGAAGTGACCCGCGACCTGATGGAGGCGCGTTCGGCGGCCGGCGCCAGGACAGTCTACGAGGCCGCCGGCGTCCACCTGGAGGGCTTCGGCAGCTCCAGACCGTTGGTGCATTTCCTGAAAGGCGGTATTGCTCAGACGCTGGAGTGCGACTTCATTGCCGGCTGCGACGGATTTCACGGAGTCTGCCGCCAGTCGGTGCCGGAGCGCGCCATCGAGACCTTCGAGCGGGTTTACCCCTTCGGCTGGCTTGGCCTGCTGGCCGACGTGCCGCCGGTGAACGAGGAATTGATCTACGTAAACCACGAAGACGGCTTCGCTCTTTGTTCGATGCGGTCGATGACGCGCAGCCGCTACTACCTGCAATGCCCGGCCGATGAGAAGGTCGAGCACTGGAGCGACCAGCGGTTTTGGGAGGCGCTGCGTGCGAGGCTCGACCCGGAAGCGGCAGCCGCTTTGACCACAGGGCCCGCTCTGGAGAAATCAGTCGCCCGCCTGCGCAGCTTTGTCGCCGAACCGCTGCGTTTCGGGCGGCTCTTCCTGGCCGGGGACGCCGCCCATATCGTTCCGCCGACCGGGGCCAAGGGCCTCAATCTCGCCGCCAGCGACATCCGGTACCTCTCCGAAGCTTTGGTTGAGTATTTCAATGGCGGTTCCACCGCCGGGCTCGACGCCTACTCCACAAGGGCCTTGGCCCGTATCTGGAAGGCCGAGCGTTTTTCCTGGTGGATGACCTCGATGCTCCACCGCTTCCCGGAGGTCGGGCGCTTCGGCCACAAGATACAGCTGGCGGAGTTGGAATATCTGGTTTCCTCCGAAGCGGCCTCCGCTTCGCTGGCCGAGAACTACGTCGGCCTGCCCTACTAGGTTCCCATTCATCCAAGTCCGCTTACTTGAGGTTGTGCCGAATCTCAGGCCCTTCTTTGTCCTTTGGTTTGTTCCGATAGCCGTGGCTAGTCTGGCCAGCCGCTGGGCAATGTGAGTTCCCCCACAGTGCAATACACCCAGAGGTCTAAAGTGTTGGGCGGCGACACCCGGGACGCTGGGATTCCGGCTGCGCCGACAATCGGGGTGAGAGGGCAATGAGCAACACAATCGAGGGCCTGGACAAGGCGCCGGAGACCTTACCGTCCGGAGAGGGCCGCGCCGAGAGCAGCCTGCGGCGCCTGACCATCGGCGGGCAGCCTTTCTTCGTGCTGAAGCAGCGCGGCAGTTTCCCGGACATGGCCTATGATCATGGCCGCCTGCTGGCACAGGAAATTGAAGACGGCGCTTTCCCCGAGATCGTCTCCACCATCGCCCGCGGGGTGAACCTGGAGAACGAGACCCTGCGCCATGTCGCCTCGGCGCTCTACCGCTGTTACAGCGACCGTATCCTGAACAATTCGAGCGAAGAATTTCAGCAGGCCGTCGACGGGCTGGGCGAAGGCTATCGCGCAGGCTTGGCCAATCCCGAGTTTTCCCAGCTTGAGGTGCGCGACGCCCTGATCGCGATTGAGGTCGGCAACATCATCGACGGCCTGTCGCGGATCTTCCAGATCCCCGGTGTGCGGGCAATCCGTGCACCGGCGATTCTGGCCTTGGTGCTGCCGTCCCTGGCCGATCCCGACGCCAAGGCCTATCTGGAAGAGGCAAAGCGGGAGCCGGAGAAACAGCACGACATCGCTGCGGCGCTCGCCGCCATGACCGGCCCGAACAACCGCTACGACTTCGGCTGTACCGGTTTTGCCGTACCCGGCGCGCTCAGCCGCGATGGACGGCTTCTGCATGCGCGCAACCTGGATGCGGACCTCTTTCACTGGAACAAGGCGCCGGTATTGTCCCTGCTGGATGAAACCGGCGACAACGCGAACTGGCACAAGTATGTCGCCTTCGGTACCGCCGGCCTGATCTACCCCGGCGGCATCTCCGGCATGAACGACGCCGGTCTCTCGGTTTCTCTTCACCAGCTTTCGACAACGCAGCTCGAAAGCGGGTTCCTCTTCGGTCATGGTGACATCTGTCCCTTCACCCAGCAGCGGGTGCTGCGCGAGGCCGGCAGCATCGACGAGGCCGTCGACCTTGTGAAAGACGCGAAACACTTTGCGGCTTGGACCATCCTGGTTTCCGAAGCGAAGACCGGCCAAGTCTGCCGCATCGAACTGAACGGCGATCGCGTGCGGGTGATGAAGCACGACGGCGAGGCGGTGCCCCAGACCAACCATTTCCTGCACCACGATATGGCCGAGCGGCTGTTCGACGAGGATGACAACCATTTCACCGTGACCTTTGGCAAATGGCTGGAAACCCATGCGCGTTACGATTCGGTATCGGCGGCCCTGAAGGCCGATGCGGGGCAGGAGAGGATCGACCTGACCTGGGCTATGAACTGGCTCGGCTCCAGCCGCGACGGCGCGCTGGAGAAAATGCGTCTCGCCATGCCGACGCCGCCGGATCCGCTGGCCGCAGAGCGCGCCTATGGCCGGGTGCCGCGCAAGGTCTACAGCCAGCTCGGCAGCATCGTGCTGGCCGACCCCGGGCGCCGGGCCGGCCGCGACGAAGTCTGGATGACCACCGGCGACCGTCAACCGAGCCCGCACAGCAGCTATTCCGGTTGGCAGCTCGACTGGGACGGCTTTGAGATCAGCCCGCTGCCGGACGATCCGGTGCGGCGTATGGAGAGCTATGCCGAGGGCGGTCGCAAGAACTGGGAAGAGTCCCTGGTGCGCTACCTCTGGGCCCGGCTGGCGATGACCCGGCCAAGGGATTCAGAGGGCGATCTGCTGCGCCGCAGGGTGACGGCCGCAGAAAGAAAAGAGGGCTTGATCGGCGCAGTGCATCTCATTGATTCGGCGATCGAACTGGCGGCCATGGACCGCATCGTGGAGGTTCCCTATCACTACATGCGCGCACGCCTGAACCACGCCGCCGGTGACTATGCGGCGGCGGAGGGAGATTGGCGTCTGTTGAGGGCCATCTGGGCTTGGCAGCAGGACAAACCGGCCGTCGCCGCCGACTGGCCGGTCGCCGCGCCAAGAGTCATGCCGCTGATGCATCCCTACGAGGGCGCGCTGGTTGGTTTGCTGTCCGTGGTGACGGAAGATCTGCGCCTTGATGGCACCGCCTGGAACGGCCGCGCGGGGCGGCTGGAAGAGGCGCACGGACTGTTCACGCAACTGCTGCAGGAAAACTTCGGTACCGACGGGCCGATTCACTTCGACCTCGAAAACTGGCTCGACCTTCTGGAGGCTGTCAGCGATGAAGGCGGGCAGGCGGTCGACCTGCCGGAGCCGGACTTCGTCTCTGCCGAGTAAACTATCCTGCCTGTTGCGCCCTTCGAGACGGCCTTTCAGGCCTCCTCCGGATGCTGCGCCCGCTAAGTCTCTACAATGCCATCTGGGCGCGGCCGAGGTCGGTCAGATCGTCCAGAGTCGCCCGGCCCTTAAAGTCGACTTCGTAGTTCTCGGCGGCGAAATCCGGCGCGGACTCGCCGGCCAGGAAGCGGGCGGCCTGTTTCCGGGCATAGGCTTCGTTCTTGGCGCAGCGCGGCGAGGCGCCGACATAGATGACATTGGATTCCCGCTCGCCGTTGTGCACGTCTTCGACGGCATGGATCAGATCGGGGTGCCACCAGACCGTGTCCCCGGGATCGACCCTGGGAATCGAGACCAGACCTTCCAGCAGATCGGCATGCCAGGCCGGGTCGGCGCAGAGCGCCTTGCCGGGTTCGGCGCCGCAGAGTTCGTCGGTGGGCACGTCCGGTTGCAAAGCCCGCAGCAACAGGTGGGCGATCCCGGAGGCAATGGGCACCAGCTGCAGGGTGCCGTCGTTCGGTCCCTGGGTGGTCAACGCCGTCCAGCCCTGGAAAGAACGGAACATGGAGCAGACTGCGGGCGAGGCATACTCGCGGGTCTGGGTGCGGTAGGTCGCCTTCCAGGGATCGTAGGCGGTCCAGTCGCCCGCGAAGATCGGCTCGTAGATTTTCCGAAAAGCGGGATCGACCCAGCGTTCGTAGGAGCCGGCATCCATGTGCGGCGACAGGCCGAGGCGGCTGTCGCCGGGCTGGCGGCGCCTCGTGCGGTCTGCATAGCTGTAGTCGTTGTCGGTGTCGAATTCATCGCCCACCGGCCCGCGCACATCCCAAAGGCGGTTGAGAAAGCGCTTGGTCTCGGCCATCTCCTCGGCTTGGCGGGCCATGATCTGCGGCTTCGACCAGTAGAGGCCGTAGATCTGCGGGCGCCCGGCCTCCAGGTTGTCGAAGTATTTGTCCATGCCCGACTTTTCCTGCGCCTTCTCCAGGTAGTCGTTGTCGGCGATGTAGGCACCGATCTCTTCGTTCCAGGCCTCCGCGCGGGCCTGAGGAAAGACACCGCGGATGACCACGGCGCCGCGCCGGCGGATGTGGTCGATCTGGCCGGCGGAAACCTTGTCTGCCTTGACCGCCGCGAAGTCGATCTGGGGAACGGCGGACCCGGTTCTGGCTTCTTCTTCCAGCACCGCTTCTACCTCACGGCGCATGCCGTCCTTTACCTTTGCGAAAGCGGCTGCCACGTCCTGTCCGCTGCGGAGTTCTCTTTTCGCGTCGGCGATGAAGGGGCGGATCATGTCGTTCATCGGGTCCTCTCTTTGTGCGCTTCCTGCCGCGGTGTTCTTCTTCTTGTTTTTAGGGGGCGGCCTCTTGTTGGCTGCCGGTTCTGAATCGAAGTTCCGGCTCACGGATCGTTTGAAGGTTTTCCATCGGCTCTTCGTTGATGCAGCCGACCAGAATTTGCGCCAGGGTCTGGCCGGTCGCGGTAAGATCCTCGTAGATGGTGTCGATGGCCGGCGTCGTGTGGTCGAGTACCGTCGATGTCTGTTTGGCGACCAGATCTACGTCGTCCCCGGGTGTCATTCCGGCGTCCCGCAGCCCGGCTGTAAGGGCGAGGGCGGAGACATCGCCGCTGCAGATAAAGCCGTCCGGCGCAGCGGTCTGGCCCATCATGTGGCGAATCGCTGCGCGGATCGTATCGGGCGCGCTGTCGGTATCGATTCCCGGTGCCGGAACCATCGTGGCGCCGAACTGGTGTGCCGCACGCTCAAAGCCCATGATCATATGGTTGTGGTAGGTCACGCCGCTGGGCGGGGCGATGATGCAGAGCCGTCGCCGTCCCTTGACGCAGAGCCTTTTGGCGGCTTCGAAGGCGAAGCCGTAGTTATCGAAGTCGTGGTAGGGGTGCGGCGTCGCCAGTTCGCTGCGGCCGTGGCAGACGAAGGGAAAGCCCATTTCCAGCAGATAGCGGATGCGTTCGTCCTGCGGGCGGGTGCGCGACAGGATAATGCCGTCGGCCGAACCGGTCTCGATGATGTAGCGGATCGGCTCCATGGGATCGCCGCCCAGGAAATGCGGCGTGACCACCAGATGGTAGGCGGTGTCGCGCAAGGCCTGGGATATACCGAAGATCATGGAGGTGCCGTAACCCATGACCTCCTCGTGGGGGTTCAGGACGAGGCTGATGACATTGGTCTTGCCGGTTCGAAGCCGAACGCCGGCGCGGTCGGGCCGGTAGCCCAGGTCGCTGGCGATGCGGCGTACCCGTTTCTTGGTGTCTTCGCCGATCTCCGGTCCGTCCTTTAAGGCCCGGGAGACGGTGGTAACCCCGAGATTGGCGATTTCCGCGATGGTCTTCAGGGTCGGCCGCTTGGTTGACTCCGCCGATGACGGCAGGCCGCTCCGCAGCGCCGCCGAGGGCCGGTCTGCCGCTGAGAATTCGGCCTTGTCCTTGGGCGCCATCCCTGTCTGTCTCCCGTTTCGAAATCTCGGCAAATATACCTGTATCGTTACAGATGACAAGAGAGGTCATGGCTTGGGCTGTGCTTTCTGATGAATAACAACCAAAAAACATTATATTTATCAATATAATAGAATGAAGGCGATGATCTGAGCAATGGCGACGGTTGACCGGCGCAAGCTGTAACGTTACAGATATCTCAGATGCGGAACTTCACCGCACGGCGAATTTGCTCAGAACTGGGAGGAATACCATGAACCGCTTCGCCCTCAGGCTGTCGACCAGCCTGCTCGCCCTGGGATTGCTGGCAGGGGGGATGGCCGTCAGCCAGGCTTCCGCTGCCGAGGATGTGGAGGTCCTGCACTGGTGGACCTCCGGCGGTGAAGCCGCCGCCCTGAACGTCCTCAAGAAGGATCTCGAAGGCAAAGGCGTCGGCTGGCAGGATATGCCGGTTGCCGGCGGCGGTGGCGAACAGGCCATGACCGTGTTGCGCGCCCGGGTGACCGCCGGCAATGCGCCGACGGCGGTGCAGATGCTGGGCTTCGATATCCAGGACTGGGCCCAGGAAGGCGCACTCGCCGATCTGAATGCATTGGCTGCTGATGAGAATTGGGACCAGGTCGTCCCCGCCGCCTTGCAGCGCTTCGCCAAGCACGACGGCAAGTGGATCTCGGCGCCGGTGAATGTGCACTCAACCAACTGGGTCTGGGCCAACAAGAAGATCTTCGACGAGTTGGGGATCGCCCAGCCGACTTCCTGGGACGACCTGGTGGCGGCGCTGAAGAAGATTCAGGACGCCGGTTATACGGCGGTGGCGCATGGCGGTCAGGCCTGGCAGGACGCGACCATCTTCGACGCGGTGGTCATGAGTGTCGGCGGCCCTGAGCTTTACAAGGCGGCCTTCGTCGATCTCGATCCCGAGGCACTGGGCGGCGCACAGATGCAGGAAGCTTTTCAGCGCATGGAGACCCTGCGCGGCTTCGTCGACGACAATTTCTCCGGCCGTGACTGGAACCTGGCCTCCGCCATGGTCATCGAGGGCAAGGCCGGCGTCCAGTTCATGGGCGATTGGGCCAAGGGCGAATTCCTGAAGGCCGGCCTCAAGCCGGATGAGGACTTCCTCTGCTTCCGTTTCCCGGGCACCCAGGGCACGGTCACCTTCAACTCCGATCAGTTCGCCATGTTCTCGGTGGGTGACGAGCGGCGTGACGCCCAGGTGAAGCTGGCCTCATCGATCATGGCGCCCTCCTTCCAGTCGGCTTTCAATGTGGTGAAGGGCTCCGTGCCGGCACGCACGGATGTCTCCGACGCCGACTTCGATGCCTGCGGCAAGAAGGGCATGAAGGAACTGGCGGCGGCCAGTGATTCCGGCAAGCTTTTCGGCTCCATGGCCCACGGGCATGCGGCACCGGCTTCGGTGAAGAATGCGGTCTACGATGTCGTGACCGCGCACTTCAATGGCGAGTACGACGCCGCCACTGCGGCGGAGGAACTGGTCAACGCGGTGGACGCCGCGCAGTAACCCTGCTTTGACGGGACGGCGCCCGGGTTTCGGCTCGGGCGCCGATTCTGCCGGTACTCCCCCTCACAAGGCTGCCGTCTTCGCCATGTCGAACCGTTTGCGCGATGCCGCCCAGGACCTGCTGCCGAAACTTGTGCTGTCGCCGAGCTTCGTGCTGATCCTGATTTTCGTATACGGCTTCATCGTCTTTACCGGCTATCTGTCCTTCACCGATTCGCGCATGCTGCCGTCCTTCGATCTGGTCGGCTTCGCCAACTACTTCAAGCTCTTCAGCCTGCGTCACTGGTCGACCGCCCTCAGCAATCTGGCGATCTTCGGCATACTCTACATCGTCATCTGCACGGTCATCGGGCTGGGACTGGCGATCCTGCTGGATCAGAAGATCCGCGGCGAGGGCGTGCTGCGGCCGATCTTCCTCTATCCCATGGCGCTTTCCTTCATCGTCACGGGGACCGCCTGGAAGTGGTTTCTCGATCCCGGGATCGGCCTGGAAAACGTAATGCACCTCTGGGGCTGGGAGTCTTTCGAGTTCCGCTGGATCAAGGACCGCGACATGGCGATCTACACCATCGTCATCGCCGCGGTCTGGCAGTCCTCCGGCTTTGTCATGGCGATGTTCCTGGCCGGCCTGCGCGGCATCGACAACGAGATCCTGAAGGCCGCCCAGATTGACGGCGCCTCGGCCTGGAAACTCTATCGCCGCATCGTCATTCCGATGCTGCGTCCGGCTTTCCTCTCCGCTTTCGTGGTGCTCGCCCATCTGGCGATCAAGGCTTATGACCTAGTCATCGCGTTGACCAACGGCGGTCCCGGCCGGGCGACGGAGGTGCCGGCGACCTTCATGTACTCCTACACCTTCACCCGCAACCAGATGGGGGTCGGTGCCTCCTCCGCGGTGATCATGCTGATCATGATCGCCTCCATCATCATTCCCTATCTCTATAGCGAACTGCGGGAGAAGCGGACATGAGCGGCGGCGGCAACGACGTTGCCCTGCGTAGCGGCGCCGTCGCCCGCGCCGTCATCTATGCGGTGCTCATCGTCTTTGCGGTCTACTACCTGCTGCCGCTTTTCGTGATGCTGGTGAATTCGGTGAAGCCGCTGGAGGAAATCCGTTCCGGCAACATGCTGGCCCTGCCCGAGGTCTTCACCTTCGCGCCCTGGGTACAGGCCTGGAGCAAGGCGCAGATCGGTGTCGAGCCCACCGGGCTTTCGCCCTACTTCGTGAATTCCCTGGTCATGGTGATCCCGGCGGTGGCGCTCTCCACCTTTCTCGGCGCGCTCAACGGCTATGTCCTCACCAAGTGGCAGTTCCGCGGTCATCGCATCGTGTTCGGGCTGATGCTGTTTTCCTGTTTTATACCGTTTCAGATCGTGCTGATCCCCATGGCGCGTATTCTGGGCATGCTCGGGATTGCCGGGACGACCTGGGGCCTGGTTCTGGTGCACGTCGTCTATGGCCTCGGCTTCACCACGCTGTTCTTCCGCAACTACTACGATGCCTTCCCGAGCGAGTTGATCCGCGCCGCCACCATCGACGGTGCCGGGTTTTTCCGGATCTTCCGGCGCATTCTGCTGCCGTCCTCCGGCCCGATCATCGTGGTGACGGTGATCTGGCAGTTCACCAACGTCTGGAACGACTTCCTTTTCGGCGCCTCCTTCGCCGACTTCGACAGTCAGCCGATGACGGTGGCGCTGAACAACCTGGTCTCCTCCTCGACCGGGGTGAAGGAATACAACGTTCACTTTGCCGGTGCGATCCTGGCCGCTTTGCCGACCCTGGTCGTCTATGTCGTGTCGGGGCGTTACTTCGTGCGCGGGCTGATGGCCGGCGCGGTCAAAGGATAAGGGATAATCATGGCTTTCCTCGAAATCCGCGATCTCCACAAATCATTCGGCGAGGTCGATGTCCTCAAGGGAATCGATATCGCCATCGAAGAAGGTGGTTTTCTCGTCCTGGTCGGGCCTTCGGGTTGTGGCAAGTCGACGCTGCTGAACAGTATCGCCGGGCTGGAGACGGTGACGTCGGGGGAGATCCGCATAGCCGGCCGCGCCGTCAACGATCTGCATCCCTCGCAGCGGGACATCGCCATGGTGTTCCAGTCTTATGCGCTCTATCCCAACATGAATGTGGCGGAGAACATCGCCTTCGGCCTGGAAATGCGTGGTGTCGCCAAGGCCGAGCGTGAGGCCGCCGTGGCCCGCGTTGCCGAGATGCTGCAGATCGGACCGCTGCTGAAGCGGCGCCCCGGTCAGCTTTCCGGCGGCCAGCGCCAGCGCGTCGCCATGGGGCGGGCCCTGGTGCGCGACCCGCAGGTTTTTCTCTTCGACGAGCCGCTGTCGAACCTCGATGCCAAGCTGCGCGTGGACATGCGCACGGAGATCAAGAAACTGCATCAGACCCTCGCCACCACCATCGTCTACGTGACCCACGATCAGATCGAAGCCATGACCCTGGCGACGCAGATCGCCGTGCTGAAAGACGGTATCCTGCAGCAGGTGGGAACGCCGGATCAGGTTTACTCCAACCCGGCCAACATCTTCGTTGCCGATTTCATGGGCTCGCCCACCATGAACCTGATGCCTGCCAGCCTGCAGCAGGCCAACGGCACGACTTCGGTACAGATCGGCGCGGTCAGCCTGCCGGTTTCCGAGCCCTCAGAGGCACTGCGTTCCCATGCCGGCCGGGACATCGTTTTCGGGGTGCGCCCGGAGGACGTCACCGACCTTTCAAGCGCCGACCGCTCGGCCCGCTTCGTCGAAACGCTGGAATGCGGTATCGACGTGGTGGAACCGACGGGCGCCGACAAGTTCGTCGTTACCCGCCTCGGCGAGAAGGAGGTTACGGCCAGGGTGCGCTCCAGTGAGCGTATTGCCCCCGGCGACCGGGTGCCGTTGGCCTTCAACATGGACAAGGTACATTTCTTTGATCCGCGGACCGAGATGCGGATCAACTAGCGTTGGATAAGGGTTTGCTATGGCATTGAAGGTTGGACTGGTCGGTTACGGACTGGCCGGAAAAGTGTTCCACGCCCCGCTGTTTCCGGCCGCTGGACTTGACTTGGCGGCGGTCGCCTCCTCCGATAGTGCCAAGGTCCTGGCCGATCATCCCGGTGTTACGGTGCATCCGACTCCGGCTGCGCTCTTCGCCGATCCGGCGGTTGACCTGGTGGTGCTGGCGACGCCCAGCCCGACCCACCCGGCGTTGATGCTGGAAGCCCTGGCGGCGGGCAAGCATGTCGTCTCCGACAAGCCCTTCACCCCCAGCGCCGCGGAGGCCGATCGGGTGATCGCCGCCGCTGCGAAGGCCGGGCGCATCGCCACCTGTTTCCAGAACCGGCGCTGGGACTCGGACTTTCTGACACTCGGGACACTCATCGAGAGCGGTGAGCTGGGCGAGATCAAGAGCTATCGCGCGCACTTCGAATTCTACAAAGGCGAGGTCGGCGACCGCTGGCAGGAGCGACCGGCGCCGGGGGTGGGTATCCACTATGATCTCGGCGCCCATCTGATCGACCAGGCACTGCAACTCTTCGGGCTGCCGGACTGGATCGAGGGGGATCTGGTGATCCAGCGTGCGGGGGGTGAGATCGCCGACGGCTTCCATGCCCGCATGGGCAAAGGCGATCTGCGTATCGACCTCTTCGGCAACTACTACGCGCCGGACCATTCGACCCGCTATGCCGTTCACGGCACCCGGGGGTCTTATATGAAGCGCTTCATGGACATCCAGGAAGACCAGTTGCGCAGCGGCATGACACCCCTCGACGAAGGTTACGGCATCGAGCCGCAGGATCGTTGGGCAAGAGTGACCACCTATGATGGCAGTGCGGCCTCGGCCCGCTTCGAGCCGAGCCTTCCCGGCGCCCACCAGCAGTTCTACAGCCTGCTGCGCGAGGCGATCGAAAACGGTAGTCCGCCGCCTGTCCTGGCGGAGGAAGCGCGCGATACCATCCGCGTCATCGAGGCGATCCGGGAATCGAGTGAAGCCGGCCGGCGGGTAACCTTCGGCTGAGTAACGGAACAGATAATGGTGGGCGCCCTGGGATTCGAACCCAGCCGTGCACGCTAATCCGGCGCTCTACAGGGGTATAAGCCCCGCCCGCACAACCAGTGCTGACGCCCGCAAAGGGGGACGTCAGGATATTCGGCCGGTTGTCGCTGCGAAGAAGGGCATGGCCCAGAGGTAGGCTCTGGTGCCGCGTTCTGCAAGAACAAGTTTGGGGACGGCACGGCTCATGAGCAGCCCGCCGCATGCGTTGGGCGCTCCCAATCGGCCGGCCAGAGTGCCAGGAGCCCGGGCGTGCGTTCGCTGTCGTCGGCGACGGCGAAGCAGGTGAGGCGCGGGTAGTTGTTGCTGTCGTTGGTGAAATGGCAACTGAGGGACCAATCGCCGAGGTTGCCGACCAAAGGCGCCGCGCCTTCGTGCCCGGAGGGATTCATCGCCAGGCGGCCGTCACCGCGTCTGCACGTCTTCAGTTGCAGATGATCGTCCGCCGCGCCAATGCGCAACCAGTCGGTTAGGGGTTTCCCCGCCGCACCCGGTTCCCGACCGACCATCTCGTAGGTTCCGGCAAAGTATCCGGGTGGTGGGCCTTCCTGCGCCGCAACCGATAGCGGCAGCGAGGTTGCGAGCATGAGGGTTGTCAGCAGCGTCTTCACGGCACGTTCTATACCTGGATTGGCTTTCCCCCGGCAAGGGCACAGCCGGTGGTCACCTTGTCAGTCGTGCCTTTATGGCGATCGGTTCAACAGAGTTTCCCGGATCAATCAGGCACGAAGACCGGCAGAAATCTCAGAGATGGATCCGTCTCGCATTTCACGGCCAGCCGGGCAATCAGATTTTCGTTCAACTCGGTTCCGGCGCCGAGCAGCAGTTTGCCGTGGGAGGAGACAAGGTTCTCGGCGACAGTCATGCCCGGCTGGGCATCCTTGTAGTGGATATTCGTTCGCACCTTGCGTTGGGAGCCGTTCTTGCCCGAGGAAGCCTTCGGGTCATCTTTCGTCTTCAGGGTCCTGGCATTGGCAAGTTTCGCTTCTCCGTCGCCTTCCGGAGCTTCGGCCTTGGTGTCCGCAGTCTTGTCCTCTGCCGGTGGCGGAGCCGGCGCCGGGATGGCCTCATATTCGGGTTCCGGCTTCTTCACCACGTTGATAATGTCGTACTCTTCCGGGCTCCGCAGTTTTATCTTGCGCTGCATCGCGACGGCCAGACGTTCACCGAGCTGCGCCTTCGATACCGGCTTGCCGAGCAAGCCGCTGACGTCCAGGGCACTGGCATACTGCACCACATCCTTATCCGCGTTGCCGGTTATGATCAGAACCGGAAAGTCGCGATCCAGGGATGTCTTGCCGCTTCGCACGGCTTTCAGGACTTCCAGCCCGGTCTTTCCGTCCATCTGCTGATCCAGAATCAGGGCGCCGTCAACGAATTTCAGCGCCAGCATGGCTTCGTCGCCGTCCTTGGCCGAATGCGTTTCATAGCCAAGTTGCTGCAGCATCCGCATGACAAGGCTGCGCACGAATTCCTGGTCATCGGCGACCAGCACAGTCTTATGCGCTTTGGCGTTCTTCATCGCAAATCAGTCCTGCGTCTTCCAGATAGGATTTCAATCGGTCGGTTTCGGTCTCAAGGGATTTGATCAGGTCCTCGGCGCCATCCAGCTCGCCGCTGCCTGCGAGTTTCTCCAGGGTTTCGCAGGTATCTGCCAGACTGTTCGCCATGCCGTAACGGGCGGTTCCTTTCGCCGCATGGGCCGCTTCGCGCAGGGCTGTCGTGTCTTTATTCTCCAGGGGCTTCTCAAGGGCGGCGAAGGAGGTCTGCCAACTTCTAAAGAAGTCGGATATCAGGGCATCCAGCGTCTCGGGATCGTCTTCGCCCAGCAGTTCCGCCAGGGCTTCCCGGTTGATCGGCGGTGCGGCCTCGCTTGAAGGTTCCTGTGCGGCCTCTTCCGGCAATGCACATTCCTCCGCCTCGGAGGGGGCTTCCTCCAGATCCTTCTCTGACGCCTTCCACCATTTCTGTATCGTGGCGGAGAGTTCGGAAAGGCTTGCAGGCTTCGAGAGGTAGGCGTTCATACCGGCGTCGTAACAGCGCTGTGCATCGCCGCTTACGGCGTTGGCCGTCAGGGCAATGATGGCGCAGGGCTTGCCGCCGCCAGATTCCCTTTCGCGGATGGCACGGCTCAAGTCGAAACCGTCCATGATCGGCATCGAGCAGTCGGTGATGACCATGTCATAGCTGCTGCGTTCCATGAACTCCAGCGCCTCCTGGCCATGTTCAGCGATATCGCAGTCGATGCCCATCCGGCGAAGTTGGCGGCGCAGCACCATCTGGTTCATCGGCTGGTCTTCTGCAATCAGGATCCTGGGTGCTTCACCATCTTCAAACAGACGGTTTTCGACTGGAGCGCTGATGTTCTGCACCTCGGCTGCCGGTGGTGTCACCCGCTCCTCACCGCGGATCGCGTGGGAGAGGTTTGATGCGGTGAGCGGCTTGGTGACGAGGTCCAGATCTTTGAAGAAAAGAGCTGCGCGGCGGCGGTCTGGGTCATAGCGCGAGGCCGCGACCAGGATCTGGTCGAAGGTTTTGCCGTGTTGTCTAAGAAACGCATTCATGCCGAACTGCGCTGAGTCCCAATCTATAACAAGGGTCATTCGCCTGCCGTCACTCGCTTGGTTCACATCGGCAATCGCTGCAGGGTCGGTGGTCTGCAAAACCTCCGCACCGGCCGCCGTGAGGCCATTCGCGAGATCGTCGGGAAAATCGCCGGTCGGAAAGAGCAGAACGATACGGTCGCCGCTCAGGTCCTGTACGGCGTCAATGCTCCACTCCACAACTTCGACGGGGAGGGAGGCCACGAAACTGCTGCCTTCGCCGGGCTGCGCGTAGCAGGAGATTTCACCTTCGTGAAGCTCAAGCAGCCGCTGCGCGATGGTCAAGCCGAGACCGGTGCCGCCGAAGCTGCGGCTGGTCGAGTCTTTTTCCTGGCCAAAGGGTTTGAACAGGTCTGCCGCCTTTTCAGGGTCGAAGCCGGTGCCGGTATCGTCCACCGAGAAGCGCAGACGGGCCTGACTGTTGCCGGTCTTCTCGGCCGAGAGATAGATGCCGATGCGCCCATTCCCGGTGAACTTGATGGCATTGCCGACGAGGTTCGCGAAGACCTGCCGCAGGCGCATTTCATCCGCCACGACGATCTGCGGCACATTGGTGTCGACGACGGTGTAGAGATCGACGCCTTTGTCCTTGGCCGCGGCCAGGAAAATCGACTGGATATTTTCGATCATTGCGCCGGGGTCGAACTCGACCATGTCGAGAACCAGTTCGTCGGCTTCGATCTTGGAAAAATCCAGAGTATTGCCGATGACCCCGAGCAGGGCCTTGCCGGCGCTCATGGAGGCATCCACGAGTTCCGACTGCTCATGCTCCAGCGGCGTGTCGCCCAGAAGCTCAAGATTGGCGATGACGCCGGAAAGAGGCGTGCGCAGTTCATGGCTCATGTGCGCCAGGAAGGCAGATTTCGACCGGGATGCCTGTTCAGCCGCCTCGCGCAGCCGGGTCGAGCGGTAGTCCGAGACGATCCGGGTAATCGCCTGGACGATTGGGCCGAGTTCTTCTGCCAGGGCCTCATCATAGCCACCCTCGCGGTTCGCCAGGGCGACCTCGCCGAGAATCTCGTAATCCTGGGCCAAGGGCAGGATCATGACATTGTCCATCGCCAGATGCCCGCAGGGCACGCCGGTGGATGCCGGGTGGCTTTTCGGATTGTTGGCGATCAGGGTCTTGCCTTCGCGAAGGGGCACACCGCGCAGGTTGTCGATGTTGCGGAACTCCATACCGCCCCTGCTGACGCTGTCGTACCAACGGCGCGTTTCATCGTCCCAGGAGATGTCTGATATCGCCAGGCTGAGCAGGTAGGGGCGGCCTTCCTCGTCCTCCAGCTTCTCCGCGATCAGGCCGTAGGCGGACCCGCTGAGGTCCAAGATCTTTTCCAGAAGCTTTTCGAAAGAGTCTCTGTTGCGGGTCTGATTGAGATAGATCGAGTGGGCGTCGTTGACGGCGGACAAGATCGCGGTGCGGCGCTGATCGCGCTTGGCCAGCCGTACCTGTTCCGTGACTTCGATCAGTGAGGAGCGGATCGCCAGCTTGTTACCCCAGTCGATCCTTTGCGAGGCGATGTCGACAAAGATGGCCTCGCCATCGACCCGTCGGCCGGGTGTGCGCCTTTGTGTCGATGGTTGGCCGCTTTCCTTGATCTTGCGCCACTCCGCCCTTGTCTGGTTGTGCAGATCTTCCGGAATGAAGTCGATCAGCGAACGCCCGCGCAGCTCGGTGCCATGATGCAATCCCAACATCTGTGCCGTTGCGTCATTGGCAAAAAGAACAAGGCCGGTGTCGTGGATGACAACGCCGTCGCTGGCATCTTCAATCAAGCCGCGAAAGCGGCGCTGAAGCTCGTTATCTTTTTCCTGGTGACGGTAAAAATTCAGAAGCAGTGCTGTCAGAGCGCCGAGAGAAGCAATCAGCACCAGGCCGAGACCGACAAGATCCGTCCAGAGGTCGGCGAAAACATCGCCGCTGCTCATGCTGGCCGTCGCGACCAGGGGCCAGCCGGGCACCGGAGCGACCGCCGTCAGGACATCGCCGCCACCCACCGGACTACTCCAGAAGAAACCCTCTTTGGAGACTTGTTCGGCCGGGACCCGTGATAGCCGGCCAGGCACTTGATCGGATGACTGCTCAAGGGGATCGCGCAGTAGATGGTTTGCCGTCGCAACGACAGCCCCATCTTTCGTGATTATCTGCCGCTGGACCGGAGTCTCGTGGCTAAGCGCAAATGTTTCGGCGAAGTAGTTCGGGTTGATCGATACCACGGCGACCCCGAGGAAGGTGCCGTCCGGCGCTGAAAGCCTGCGGGAGGCGACAAAGATCCACCTGTTTCCGACCCGGCTCAGGATCGGCTCGCTCAGATAGGTTCCCGCTGCTGCATGGTCCCGGTGAATCTTAAAGTAGGATCGGTCCGCGACTTGAAGGCCGCTCACCACCTTTTGGGGGTTGGCAATGACCAGGTTCCTGGCTGTGCCGCCGGCATCGACAAAACCTGCCCCGCCGACATATGGCGCAGAAGTGGTGACGCCGACAAGGGACTGATGCGCAGCGTTGTTGTATTCGTCCATGCGCAGGCCGTGGCGCTCGACTTGGCGGACCAGGTGCTCCAGTTCGATTTCCACTTGCCGCATTGCCTGAGCGATTTGCTCGGCCGAGGCTCGGGCTTCCAAGGCCAGATGCGCCTTTTCTTCTGCCAGCGTTCGCTCATAGGAAATAAATCCGATAAACGCGAAGATGGCAAGCTGAGCGAGCGCGACAAGGCCGATGGCTGCGGATTTGGGCACTGCTTGGATCATAATCTGGACGAGACCTCTTTAACCTAGTCTCTCCAACTACAAGAAATTCGCTAAACAAGTGCTAATTGTATTGACTATATGACTCTGCAACTTCGTTTAGTTCTCACTACTTAAGCGAGAAGGTCGGAGGCCAACACTCCGGCGTGACATCAACCTGGATTTCGCTCTGCTCCATAGAGGGCTGTGCCGGTGTTATCGAAGAGACGCGCCTGCGCCGGGTCGAAATGCAGGCCGACGCGGTCGCCCGGGTTTATCGGTGCATTGCCGGACTGGCGGGCGACCATGCCGCCCCAGTCGTCCACCTTCACATAGACGAAAGTGTCGGAACCGAGACGCTCGACCACCTCCGCCCAGCCGCAGCAGTCCCCCTGGCCGCCGGCGGTCAGGTCGATATGCTCCGGCCGAATACCCAGGCGGGCCGGCCGGAAGTCGGGCGACCAGGCATCGGGGTAAAAGGTCCCGCCGCCGGGCAGGTGAACGCCCCGTTCATCGGCAGTACAGTCCACGATGTTCATTTTCGGCGAGCCGATAAAGGTCGCGACGAAGAGGTTCGCCGGGCTTTCATAGAGCTCGAGCGGCGTTCCGACCTGTTCGATGCGACCTTGGTTCATGACGACGATGCGGTCCGCCAGGGTCAGCGCTTCGACCTGATCATGGGTGACATAGACCATGGTTGCCCGCAGTTCCTGGTGTAACCGGGCAATCTCGATACGCATCTCCACCCGCAGGGCGGCATCCAGATTGGACAGGGGCTCGTCAAAAAGGAATGCCTTGGGATCGCGCACGATGGCCCTGCCCATGGCGACACGTTGGCGCTGGCCGCCTGAAAGCTCCTTGGGCAGGCGCTCCAGCAGGTCAGAGAGCCCCAGGGTTCGTGCGGCCGTGTCCACACGCTCCCGGATCAATGCCTTGTTCTCTTTACGAATCTCCAGACTGAAACCCATGTTGCGGGCGACATTCATGTGCGGATAGAGGGCGTAGGACTGGAACACCATGGCAATATCGCGGTCGCGCGGCGGCTCGTCGTTGACCACTTTGCCGCCGATGGCGATTTCGCCTTCGGTGATCGGCTCCAGCCCGGCGATCATGCGCAATAAGGTCGACTTGCCGCAGCCTGAAGGTCCGACCAGGACGACGAACTCGCCGTCCTCGAAAGTCAGATCCACGCTGCGCAGGACCTCCACATCGCCGTAGCTCTTCGCAACGTTTCGCAGTTCGATTTCGGCCATAAGAGTCCTCCCCCGTTCTGCCGGTCAGCCTTTTACGGCGCCGGCGGTCAGCCCCTGCACGAGGAAGCGTTGGATGAAGATAAAGAACAGACAGCTCGGGATCAGCGCCAGCACGCCGGCGGCCATCATCTGACCCCAATCCACTGAGAACTTGGAGACGAAGGTAAGCAGCCCCACCGGAAAGGTCATCGCATCGTTGGAATTGATCAGCATCAGCGCGAAGAGAAGCTCCGACCAGGCGGCGGTGAACACAAAGCCAAGCGTCGCGGCCAGGCCGGGCAGCGTCAAAGGCGCGACGACACGGCGCAGGGCCTGGAAGCGGGTACAGCCGTCGATCATGGCGGCGGCCTCCAGGTCTTTGGGGATGCCGTCAAAGAAGGATTGCATCAAAAAGGCCGCGAAGGGGATGTTGAAAGCGGTATAGACGATGATCAGGCTCTCAAGCGTGTTGAGCAGGCCGAAGACGCCCATGATCCGGTAGATCGGCGCAATGATCATCAGCAGCGGAAACATCTGGGTCAGCAGCATGACGAACATGACCAGCCGCTTGCCGCGGAAGTCAAAGCGCGAGAAGGCGTATCCCGTTGCAGCAGCGATGAGCGTGACCGCGACCGCAGTGCCCAGAGAAACAAGCAGGCTGTTGGCGAAGTAGGCGACGAAGTCCGAGAAGAACAGCACGGTCTCGAAGTTTTCCCAGGTCATCCGGCTGGGCCATAAAGCGGTGCCTTCGGTATAGAGCAACTGTCCGGGCGTCACGGCGATCTTCAGCAGCCAGAACAACGGGAACAGGGCGAAGAGAACATAGCCGGTGAGGGCGAGGCAGCGCCCGGCGCCGGCGGCGCGTCGGTAGAGAGCGTGGTTCATCGCCGGCCCCTCAGACCCTGACCAGTCTGGCGCGCATCGACAGCAGCACCAGCGCATAGGCCAGCAGCAACGCCAACAGCACAATGGCGATGGCCGAGGCGTAGCCGAAATCGAGGCGCCGGAAGGCGGTGGTGAAAATGTAAGAGGCAATGATCTGGGTGGAGTTCGCCGGGCCGCCGCCGGTCATGACGAAGATCAGGTCGGCAAAGTTGGCGATCCAGATCGTGCGTAGCAGCACCGTAATCGCAATCATCGGCGCCAGAAACGACAGGGTGATCTTGGTGAACATCTGCCAGGCGGTCGCGCCGTCTATTGCCGCCGCTTCATAAAGCTCCTTGGGGATGGACTGCAAGGCCGCCAGCAAGGTGATGGCGAAGAAGGGAATGCCGAACCACACATTGGCGGCGATGGGTCCCCACATGGCGATGTCGGGATCGGCCAGGATGTTGTAGGGCTCTGAAAGAACACCCAAGGCGGCCATCCAGTGCGCCAGCGGCCCGATAACCGGGTTGAACAACCAGGCCCAGGTAAGGCCAGAGAGGAAGGTCGGCACCGCCCAGGGCAGGAAGACCAGTGCCTGCACCAAGCGGCGACCGGCAAAGTGGCGGTTCAGCAGCAGCGCCAGCCCGAGACCCAGAAAGAACTGGAAGAAGAGCGAACCCAAGGTCCACCAGAGGGTGTTGGTCAGGGCGCGCCAGAAGTGGCGATCGCCGGCGAGGCTGCGAAAGTTGTCGAAGCCGACCCAGCCACGGTCGAAGGGGTCGGTCAGTGACAGCTTCTGAAAGGCGTAGCCGATGCCGATCACCAGGGGCACGAACATGACCAGCGAGAGCAGCGTCAACGCCGGGCTCAGGTAGAGATAGGGTTCCGCTGCTGCCTTCAGCCAGGTGAAGCGCCGCCGCCGGGAATCCTTCAGAGGCGTTCCCGGGGCGGTGCGGCCGCCGGCCGTTGTCACTTCCCTTTCCACTTGCTGTATTCGTCGTTCAGAAACGCGGCCCATTCATCGGCGATGTCCTGAGCCGAGCGTTGACCGAGCAAAGCCTCCTGGCTGGTTTCGAGCACTTTGACATCGGCGAAGTATGCGAACTTGGTCAGATAAGTCGGCATGACCGTCGGTTCGTACTCCGCATTGTTGAGTTCGGTGAACCAGCCGGAGAACTGCTCGCTGCTGAAGTAGGGGTCCTGATCGGCGCCCTTGTGGATCGGAATGACGCCGACCCGCTTGGCCCAGGCGATATTTGCTTCGGGGCTGGACAGCTGCGCGACCAGATCCCAGGCCTCGTCCTCATGTTCGGTCGCCTTGAAGATCGACCAGCCGGCATAGCCGATGGTCGGAAAGGCCTTGCCGCTGGGGCCGGTGGGCATTGGCGCGACGGCGAAGTCGGCGGCGTCCATCCGCTCGGCAATGGCGATCAGCGCGTCCGGGTCCTGGTCCAGCATGGCGCAGGTGCCGGAGTAGAAGCCGGCGACGATCTCGTTGAAGCCCCAGTTCACCGAGTCCTTCGGTGCGTAGCCCTTTTGATAGATATCAAGCAGGAACTGAATGCCGGCGACCGAGCCCGGCTCGTTGATCCGGCTCTTGCCGTCCTCGGTGAAGAACTGGTTGGTGCCGTTCATCGCTGCGGCCATCATAACCCAGCCGTTGAGGCCACCCGGCCCGCCGCGCAGGCAATAGCCATATTTGCCGTCCAGTGCGGAGACCTTGCGCGAGACCTCCATGAATTCGTCCATGGTCTTCGGCGGCGCGGAGACGCCGGCTTCAGCGAACAGCTTTTTATTGTAGAACATGGCGCGCAGATAGAAGCCGTAGGGAATCATGTAGGCATTGCCGTCGACCAGGCGCCCCATGGCCAGGGTCTTGTCGGTCAGGGCCGCCGTTCCCTGCCAGCCGGCGAGGCGGGATTCCAGGTTCACAAGCTGATCGGAACCCGCATAGAGCGCCATCCAGCGGTCCGGCATCTCCACGACATCGGGAATGTCGCCGCCCGAGACCATGGTCGCCAGTTTCTCGAAGGCCTGTCCCCAGGGCAGGGAGACGATCTCGACCGAAACACCGGGATGGGCCGCCTCATAATCGGCGACGATTCCCTTTAGTGTTTCGGTCCGCTCGGGGCTGGTGATTACCTCGACCAGCTTCAGTTTGGTTTCGGCCATTGCCGGCCCGGTGGCGCAGAGCGCGCCAAAGGCCGCGGCCAGAAGAAGTTTTTTCATGTTTCACCTCCCTTGATGAATGCCGCTATGCCGCGGCTCCTTGCTGCAGGGCCGACACAAGGTCGCTCCACAGATCCTCAGCGTTCTCAAGCCCGATGCTCAGCCGCACGAGATTGTCGGGAATGCCGAACTCGGCCATTGAATTGCCTTCCGCCTTCTGGACCTTGCCGATTGCCGCCGGGAAGACGAGGCTCTCAAAGCCGCCCCAACTGACGCTCAAGCGGAACAGCGTCAGGGCATTGCAGAAGGCCCGGACCGAAACCGTTTCACTCAGTTCAATCGAGAACAGTCCGGAGTTGCCCTTCAGCGAGGGCACGGCGCCGGCGCGGGCGAAATGAACCCGCTCGACCAGCGGGTGGTCTTCGAGCCGTGCGGCCAGGGTCTCGGCATTGCGCGCATGACGCTCCATTCTTGCATCCAAGGTACGCAGGCCGCGGATCAGCAGCCAGGCATCCAGCGGCGCCATCTTGGCGCCGAACAGCGGCACCTGGGTTTCGATGACTGGTTGCATCGCTGCGGCATTGCCGGAGACCACACCGGCAACGACATCGGAGTGTCCGGAAATGTATTTCGAGGCCGAGTGGATCACCAGGTCCACACCATGGGCGACGGGCTGTTGATGGATCGGCGTGGCCCAGGAGTTGTCGATCACCGTGACGGCGCCGTGGTGGCGCGCATGGGCAACCGTCTTGTCGAGATCGAGCAGGTCGAAGGTGATTGAAACCGGGCTTTCCAGGTAAGCGAGCCGGACGCCACGCAGCAAATCCGGATCTTTCTCAAAGGCCTCGACGGGATGATAGCTCACCGCGACACCAAAGGGCTTCATGACTCTCTCGAAGAGGCGGTAGGTGTCGGGATAGACGCCGCGCACACAGGCGATCCGGTCGCCCGGGCGGACCTGAGAGAATACCGCCGCGGTAACCGCGGCCATGCCGGAGGCAAAGGCCGCGGAGACGTCGGCCCCTTCGATCTGCGCCATCAGACGCTCGAACTCGCGCACCGTCGGATTGTCGACCCGGCTGTAGACCGCGCGATCCGACTCGCCGGTGAAACGCGCTTCGAGCTGTTCATAGCTGTCGAACATGAAGAGGGAGGCTTGTGCGATCGGCGGCGGTGCCGAGGCGAATACGCCGCCGTAGGGTTCGGCGAGCATGGTTTCGCGCGCCAGATCCGCGGGCCGGCCCGCCGGATTGTGAGGGGAATCTTGTTTCACTTGGGTCTGTCCGCCCCAAGGGCCCCGGTACTCAGAATCCTGCGGACGTCCTTCTCGGTCTCATCGAGAATCAGGTTGATCTGTTCGACGGCGCGCTCGGCGTCACCGTCGCAAACCGCGTCGCAGAGCGCACCATGCAGTGCCAAGGATGCTGCGCCGATGGCGGTGGTGCCGAAGGGTTCGGGATAGATCCGGTGGAACGCCGACTGCACCTGCTGGATGACTTCGCCGAACAGCGGATTGCTGGAGGCATCGTAGATCGCGCGATGGAAAGCATGATCGGCCGCATACCAGTGCTCGCCGCTGTGGAAGACCTTCATCAGATGGTCGTAGCGGGCGCGAATTTCGGCGCGCTGAGCCTTCGTCGCGTTGCAGGCGGCCTCCCGCGTCACTGAGACTTCCAGGGCACGGCGCACCTGATGCGTCCGCAGCAGGCTCTCGCCCTCCAATTTTATGGTCAGGGGGATATGGAAAGAGCCGGGGGAGACGTCGGCGGCGAGGTAACTGCCCGAGCCGGTGCGCTTGGTGACCACCCCCAGGCTCTGCCAGGACTTCAGTGCCTCGCGGATGGTTGAGCGCCCGACCGCGAGGCGCTGCGCCAGTACCAGTTCGGAGGGCAGGCGGTCGCCGACTTTCAGCCCCGCCTTGGCGATCATGTCCGCCAGGGCATCCAGCACGTCCATGTCGCGGGTGCGGCTTTCCAGCGGGCGCAGATGCCCGGCGGCATCGTCGGCCTGGGCGTTGCGCCCGGAGCCGGTAGGGCCGGCGGTCGGCGGTATCTGCTTTTCCATCAAGCTTGGTCCTAATAGCAGGTAGTCAGGCTGTCAGACAGATTGAAGGAAAGTTTGCCGACGATCAAGTCTCGACATTGGATCGGCGGAGAGGTGCGGGCGGCTTGTCCGGCCCGATGTAGGCGCTGGCGCGTGCGGATACAGCGAGCCGCCCGTCAACTGCCGGCTGGGAGGCAGCCACAGCCGGCGATTGATCCACCTCATTTCAGTTTTATGACGAAAATATTACGGTCTCCGCCGTTCCTGCCATTCCCTTCACGGCGCCGCAGCAGCCGGAAGTCCGCGGAGGAGACGTCGTCCATGAGCATCATGAATGTCCAAAAGCTCGAGAAAGCGCTTCTCGTAAACCGTGGAGAGCTGTTCCGCTTCGGCTCGGCGCTGCTTTTCATTGTCGGGGTCATGCTGTTCACGGTGTCGCGGGACGCCGGCGGCCCTCACGGCACGCTGCTTGTCATTGCGGCCATGATCGGTGGGTACATGGCGCTCAACATCGGCGCCAACGATGTCGCCAACAACGTCGGTCCTGCCGTCGGCTCCAAAGCCATAACCCTCGGCGGCGCCATTCTCATTGCAGCGATCTTTGAAGCCTGCGGCGCGCTGATCGCCGGCGGTGACGTGGTGGGAACCATCAAGAAGGGCATCATCGATCCGGCCCTCATCCAGGATACCGACACCTTCATTTGGCTGATGATGGGCGGCCTGCTTGCAGCGGCGCTATGGCTGAACGTCGCAACTGCGGTCGGCGCTCCGGTTTCCACCACCCATTCCATCGTCGGCGGTGTGCTGGGGGCGGGAATCGCGGCCGGCGGCTGGGGTATCGCCGATTGGGCGGAGGTCGGCAAGATTGCCGCCTCCTGGGTGATTTCGCCGGTTCTCGGCGGGATCATCGCAGCCGCCTTTCTCTATATCATCAAGCGCAGCATCACCTACCAGAGCGAAATCCTGGTCGCTGCAAAGCGCGTGGTACCGCTGCTGATCGGAATCATGGCCTGGTCGTTCACCACCTACCTGGTGCTCAAGGGCCTGAAACAGATCTGGAAGTTCGACTTCGTCAGCGCAGCGGCGCTTGGCCTCGTCGTCGCCAGCCTCTTCTACTTTCTGATGCGAACCCATGTCGCCCGTCTTGTCCCGGCGTTGCCCGACAGCAAAGACGGGGTCAACGACATGTTCACGATCCCGCTGATTTTCGCCGCCGCCCTCCTCAGTTTCGCCCATGGCGCCAATGACGTTGCCAATGCGGTGGGCCCGCTGGCCGGCATCAACGATGCGGTCATGTCCGGCGGAATCGTGCAGAAGGCACAGATTCCCGTCTGGGTTATGCTGGTCGGCGCCCTCGGCATTGCCCTGGGGCTTGCGCTCTACGGTCCGAAGCTGATCCGCACGGTCGGCTCCGAGATTACCGAACTCGATAAGACCCGCGCCTTCTGCATTGCGCTGGCCGCGGCGATCACCGTCATCATCGCTTCCCAACTCGGCTTGCCGGTCAGCTCGACACACATCGCCGTGGGCGGTGTCTTTGGCGTCGGCTTCCTGCGCGAGTATCTGAAGGTCAGCTATTCCCGCAAGATCGAGGAGATCAAAGCGCACCATCAGGCAAACGCCCCGGAAGCGGTGAACGACTTCCTGGCGCGCTTTGAGGCGGCGACAGTCGAGGAAAAAGACACGATGTTGCGCGAGTTGAAGCGGCAGGCAAGCCCGGCGCTGCTCCACAAAAAAGAACGGAAGGCGCTGGGCAGAATTCATAACCTGGAACTGGTGAAACGCTCGCTGCTCCTGCGGATCGCCAGTGCATGGCTGATAACGGTACCGGTCGCCGGCCTGCTGGGCGCCATGATTTTCTTCATGATCAGGGGCGTCATGCTGCCATGACCAGACGCCCCCTCCCGATCCAAAGGGCTCTATGACAGGACCTATTCTCTGTGCCGTCGACTTCTCGGCGGATTCGCGTGCGGCGCTGGATTGGGCCGTCGGCCAGGCCGGGTTGGCCGACTTGTCGCTTGTCGTGCTGCACGTGGTGCACGATCCGGCCGCCTCTCCCGGCTTCTACCGCACAGTCGAAGAGGATTGGCTGCGTCCCATGGCGGCAGTGGCGGAACAGATGATGGAGGAGTTTCTGGCAGAGGCGATGGCGGCGAGTCCCGATCAAGCCAGGCTGGAGACCGCCGAACGGCGTATGGTCGCCGGCCTGCCGGCGGGGCGCACCGTCGAGGTGGCTGATTCCCTGGGCGCCTCGATGATCGTGATCGGCAGCTGTGGACGTAGTAGACTGCCCCATATCCTGCTTGGCTCGGTTGCTGAAAGGATCGTGCAGACCGCGCCAATGCCGGTCGTCGTGGTCAAGCCGCCGCGAAAGGGGGTGGCCTGATGGCAGGCGAGTTCAATCAGTTCGATCTCTGGACTGGTTTGTTTGGGGGGCTGGCACTCTTTCTTTTCGGTATGGATCTAATGACCCGGGCGCTGAAGCGGGCGGCCGGCGATCGTATGAAAGAGCTGTTGGGCAAGTTCACACGCAACCGCATTGTCGGCGTCGGCATGGGCGCGCTGGTGACCGGCATGGTCAATTCCTCGTCGGTTACGACAGTGATCCTCGTCGGCTTCATTTCGGCCGGTCTGATGTCGATGGCTCAGAGCGTCAGCGTCATCATGGGGGCCAACATCGGCAGCACCGTGACCGCCCAGATCCTCGCCTTCAATGTGACGCGTTTCGCGCTGCCGATGATCACCTTGGGATTCCTGCTCTCTTTCCTTTCCCGGAGCGAGCCTTGGCGGGAGTATGGACGCATCATCCTCGGCATGGGGTTGGTGTTCTTCGGCATGGGTGTCATGAGTACAGCCATGGCGCCCCTGCGTTCTTACGAACCTTTCATCGACTTCATTGCGACCCTATCGCACCCCTTGGCTGCCGCGCTTGTGGGGGCGGCCTTTACTGCGGTGATCCAGTCTTCAGCCGCGACCACCGGCATTGTCATCGTTCTGGCCGGGCAGGGCCTTATCGGCCTGGAAACGGCGATTGCCGTGGCCCTCGGGGCCAACATCGGCACCTGCGCCACCGCCGGTCTGGCGGTCATCGGCAAGCCCCGCGAAGCGGTTCGCGCGGCGCTGGTTCACGTGCTGTTCAACGTTGCCGGGGGTCTGATTTGGATCGGCCTGATTGGCGAACTGGCGGATTTGGCGCGCGCGATTTCGCCCGGTGATGGGATTGTCGGGACAGCCACCGGCGCCAACGCGGGGGCACCGCGTCAGATTGCCAATGCGCATACCATCTTCAATGTCGCGAATACCCTGATCTTTATCGGCTTTACGCCGCAGATCGCCCGCCTGGTGGAATGGCTGGTGCCGGACCGGCCGCTTTCCGATGAGGAGCCGCTGGCCCCCAAGTTCCTGGACGACAATCTGCTTTCGACACCGGCAATCGCGCTCGAGAACGCTCGTCATGAAATCGGCCGTATGGGCGAATACGTTCACGACATGCTGGTGCGTTCTCAGGTTGCGGCCCTGGGCGACAGCCGCGGGGAGCTGGACGCCTTGGAGGCGCTGGATCGCCCCGTGGACAAATTGCATCGGGCGATCATCGCCTATCTCCGCCGTGTTTCTCATGCCTCGCTTTCCGCAGAGCAGGCGCGCGTTCTCATGCAATTGGTGGAGATCGCCAATGACCTGGAGCACATCGCCGACCGCGTCGCCTCGGATATCGTGACTTCGGCGCGTAAGCGCATAGAAGAGCATGCGTCGATCAGTGCGGACTCTGCTGAACATATTGATACGTTCTATAACGAGGTGGCGCGGGCGCTTTCAGGCGCGCTGGACGCTGTCATGACCCATGATCGCGATGCTGCAGAGGGGGTTCGCGGGATGAAGCGCGGTGTTTCGCAGATCGCCCGGGCGATAGAGCGGGACAGCTTTCTCCAACTCCCGGACCAGAAGAGCACGGACGTTCATGGCTATGTGCGCGAGGTTGAACTGCTGGAGATCCTTGACGGCGTTTTCAAGATTGCCCGCCGTATCGCACGCAGCGAGATTTACCTGGCCGATGCCATGGCGGCGAGGAATTGATGCCGGCTTAGGCCGGCGCCGGTCCGGTTGAATCGCGGACGATGAGTGAGGTCTCGATCTCCACGGCGCGCGGTGTGTCGTCACCCTTCAGCCTTGCGAAGAGCATGTCGGCGGCCCGGCACCACATCTCCTGGGTCGGGACCCTGATGGTGGTGAGCGCGGGCTTCAAATGCCGTGACAGCACCAAGTCGTCGAAACCGACCACCGAGACCTCTTCGGGTATGCGGATGCCCGAGTGCTGGGCCTCCAGGATCGCCCCGAAGCCCTGAACATCGTTGCCGCAGAGAACGGCGGTCGGCGGCTCGGCGCGCGCCATCAGCTCGCGAAAGGCGGCGCGTCCCTCGGCGATGTCATAACGCCGTTCCAGGACACTGTCGTCCGGCAGTGACAGACCGCTGCGCGCCAGCTCCGCCCGCACGCCCTTGACCCGGCCGACGGCCCGGTCGTTGTGGGCGGTGATGCCGGCGATCATGGCGAAGCGCCGGTGACCAAGCTGCACCAGATAACGCACGGCGGTGGCGGCGACCCCGGCATTGTCGAAGCCGACGCAGTAGTAGGGCTGGTCCGGAGTGTACACCCCCGTGTTGACGAAGGGCATGCCGTGGCGGTCGAGAAGGTCCAGACAGGCCGGCGTGTGGGTTTCCCCCATCATGATCACCCCGGCGGCATGCTGCTCCAGAAAGCTGCGGCAGACCTGGTATTCCTCTTCAGGGTCATAGTTGCTGGAGCCGATAAGCAGGTGATAGCCGCGCTCGCTCAGATGACCCTGCAGGGCTTCTACACCGGCGGCGAAGATCGAATTGTCGATGGAAGGAATGATGGCGCCGATGATCCGGCTGGACCGGCTCGACAGCGAGCGTGCCGCGCCGCTCGGGATGTAGCCGAGGTTGGCGATCGCCTGCTCAACCGCCTTGCGTGTCTGCGGTTTCACATAGTCGGCATTGTTCAGGACCCGCGATACCGTGGCCGTTGAGACCCGCGCCGCGGCGGCCACGTCCGCCACGCTGGCGCGACCGGCCGTTCGAACGCTGGCATTCTGTAATCGCTTACGCATTCCGACGATGTCTGTTTACGGGTTCAGGGAAACACAGGAAGAACATCAATGATACAGCCGGATTCCGGCTTGCGGCAAGAACTGAGATATGTAAACCTTTACATATTGGCAGAAACCGATCATCGGTGCTGCCTCGGCGCGTGCAGGGGAACGACTGATCGATGACAGCGCTGCAGGGAACCGTCGCGATAACCGGTGCCGCCGGCGGCATTGGGCGGGCGCTTTGCACGCTTCTGGCCGAGGCGGGCTGCCGTCTCCATCTGATCGACCGCGCGGAAAGCGACGTTCTTGCTTTTGCTGGGGAAATCGGGGCCAGCGCCAGCAATCATCCGGTGGCTGATGCAGCCGGGGCACGATCGGCCCTGGCGCCGGTTGACGGTCCGATTCATGGCTTCGTGCATTTGGCCGGCACCATGGAGGACGACCCGGAGCTTGGCGACGATCCGGCGGTATGGGACCGCTGCATGGCGGACAACCTGCGCAATGCCTACGATTTCGCCACCGCCGTGGGCGAGCGCCTGCCCGAAGGGACCATGGGCCGCTTGGTTTTTACTTCCTCGTTGGCCTTTCGCCGCGGTGCCGTCGACGCCGTCGCCTATTCCGCCGCCAAGGGTGGTCTTGTCGGCCTTACCCGGGCCCTCGCCCGCCGCTTCAAAGAGCAGGCAACGGTGAATGCTCTGGCGCCGGGCATCATCCTGACCCGGATGCCGGAACGGGTGATCGAGAGGCGCGGCGAGCGCCTGTTAAGAGAGATTCCGCTCGGCCGCTTCGGCGATCCGCGGGAAGTCGCGACGGTCATTCGGTTTCTTTTGAGTGAGGATTCCAGCTACATCACTGGCCAATGCATCAATGTCGATGGCGGGCAGGTGATGACCTGATCGGTTCCAGGTGACGTGCCGAAGAAGCGCGCGCTCTGTGGGAGGAATGGAATGGTTCAACTGTTGTCTCAGGGCGTCGCGCTGCTGCGCGGGATAAACCGCTCCGTCGAATTCGTTCTGCGCCCGGTGATCATCGTCGTCGTTGTTGCCATGCTGGCGACCGTGGTCTGGACCGTGGTTGCCAGGTTGACCGGTTTCAGCGCGCCCTGGACGGAAAAGGTTATGCTGATCCTGCTGCCCAGCCTGGCTTTTCTCGTTGCGCCCATCGCCTATCGCCGCGCCGCTAACGTGGCGCTGGACATGCTGCACGATGCCTTGCCGAAGGCGTTGAAGAGCGTCCACTCCCTGCTGCTTCACATCATCATCCTGGGAATCCTGCTGATTGCGCTGGATCTTTCCCTGCGCAAGGTCGGCCTGAAGTGGGACGGGATGACGTTGATGCTGGACAGCATCTTCGGTCTCGATCTGAATTCGATCCGTCCGTTCAAGGCCAAGATGCGCATCCCGGTCATCGGCATCCAGTGGCGCCATGTCTTCATGGTGCTGCCGGTCTGCGTGACCTTGATGATCATTGTCAATTTCGAACTCCTGCTGCGCTACATCATCGGTCTCTTCGATCCGGACAATCGCCTGGTGCGTCCGGTGCGGTCTTTCGAAGACGTTTCCGCAAACGTGAGCGAGTGAGCCGATGCAAAGCGCTTTTCTCTGGCTCTTCCTCGCCGCCCTGGCCTTGTCGGTTCCGGTCGTTTTCGGCTTGCTTGGCGCCTCTGGCATCGTCGTCGCCAATGACCTGGGCCGCGACTTTGATACCCGTGACCTGAACTCTCTGCTCAGCCAGGTCTTCTCCGGCATGTCTTCGGTGCCGCTGATGGCGCTGCCGATGTTCATCCTCGCCGGCGAGCTGATGAACGCCGGCGGCATCACGGCGCGGCTGGTGCGCTTCAGCCAGTCCCTGATCGGCCACCTGCGCGGCGGCCTCGCCCATGTGAACATCCTGAGCTCGATCCTCTTTGCCGGCCTCTCCGGCTCCGCTGTTGCCGACACCTCCGCCTTGGGCTCAATGCTGATCCCGGCGATGGAAAAGCAGGGTTACACCCGGCGTTTCGCCGCGGCGGTAACGGCGGCTTCTTCTGTCATCGGACCGATCATTCCGCCTTCGGGCATCATGATCATCTATGCCTTTATCATGGGCGTCAGCCCAGCCGCACTTTTTGCCGGCGGCATCGTGCCAGGCCTGCTGATCGGCGGCGGTTTGATGTTCGTGACTTGGCGCTTGGCGATCAAGTACGACTTCCCGGTGGCCAACAAGCGCGCCTCGGCGAAGGAAGTGGTGGCGGCCGGGCGGGAGACCTTCTGGCCCCTGCTGACGCCGATCATCCTCTTGGGCGGCATTCTCTCGGGTTTCTTCACGCCGACGGAGGCCGCCGGCGTCGCGGCATTCTATGCCCTGATCGTCTCGGTCTTCGTCATCCGCGCCCTCAAGTTCGGCGATCTGCCGGCGACCTTTTACCGGGCGGCTGTCGCATCCGGCATTATCCTGATGCTGATCGGCGCTTCCAAGTCATTCTCCTGGGTCGCCGATCAGGTCGGTGCGGCGCAGATGCTGGCGGACTTCGTGCTTTCGTTGACCGACAACCACTACCTGCTGCTGCTCCTGGTTAACCTGATGCTTTTCGTCGTCGGGATGTTCCTGGATGCCGGCCCCGCGATCCTCATTCTCGGGCCGATCCTCTCAGAGGTTTTTGTCGGGCACCTCGGGCTCGACCCGGTTCACTTCGCCATCATCATGTGTGTCAACGTGACCGTTGGATTGGCAACACCGCCCATGGGGCTTGTCCTCTTCGTTGCATCATCCATTTCACGAGAACGGGTAGAAGTGATCGCTAAGGCGATTCTGCCCTTTCTCGCCGTGGAAGCCGGCGTGATCTTCCTGATTACTTTTTTTGAGGATTTGGTCCTCTTCATGCCCCGCGCCCTGGGCCTTTATTAGGGCGCGGTTCAAGCCAACAACAAGAAACGACTAGGAGGAAAAGAAGATGAGCATTTGGAAAACCCTGACGGCAGGGGCCGCCGCCTTAGCCGTGACCGCCGGGGCGTCGGCCGTCATGGCCGCCGACACGACGTTGAAGATCGCCTTCCTTGGTTCGGAGGACGATGAAGACTTCGACGGCTCCCTGGTCTTGAAGAACTATGTCGAGGCGGCGTCAAACGGCGCCCTGGCGGTCGAGATCTATCCGAACGGGCGCTTCTGTTCCAACGCCGACGAGTGTTCCGAAGCGCTGCTCGACGGCCGGCTCGATATCTATATCACCACCAACGGCGGTCTGGCCGGTTGGTACCCCGAGGCTCAGTTCCTCGATCTGCCTTACCTTTTCCCCAACGACCGTGTGGCCGAATGCGTTTTCGACGGCCCGCTGACCGCGAAGCTGCGCACGGCAGTCCTGGAGGATGTCGGGGCAGCGCGGCTGATGGCGGTTTCCAACACCGGCGGCTGGCGCAACATCGCTACCACCAGCAAGCAGGTGAAGAGTCCGGATGACGTGAAGGGTCTGAAGCTCCGCACCATCGGTGCCGACATCCAGATCGAACTGGTGAAGGCCATGGGCGGTTCGCCGACCCCGATCGCCTGGCCGGAGGTTTATACTTCACTCGGCACCGGTGTCGTCGAAGGCACGAAAAACGGCATCACCGACATCGTCAACATGCAGTTCCAGGACCACCTGAAGTACATCTCCCTCGACGGGCACGCCTACATGGGCGCGCTGTGGTGGATGAACGAGGATGTCTTCCAAGGGTTGCCGGATGATCAGAAGCGCATCGTCTATGACGGTTTCCAGGAACTGAAAATGACGGCCCGCGTGCTGCCCAAGCGCAAGGCGGTCGATGCCTTCAAGGCGTTCACCGATGCCGGCGGTACGATCTATACGCCGACCGCCGAGCAGAAAGCCGCCTTCCAGGCCGCCGCTAAACCGGTCTGGGATTGGTATGCGGATAACTTCGGCAACGAGTGGATCGATGCCGCGCAGGCCGCCGTCACGGCTTGCGAGGCCTCGCTGGATGCGGAGTTCGCCGCGGCCGCTCAGTGAAGCCTGACCGCGCGATTGCGGTGCCAATTGAAATGAGGACTATGTATCCAAGTAGCGTAACTGTTCGAATCGTGTGAGTAGACCTGTCCTGGCGAAAGGTCCGGGCGCCTCTGGGGCCCGGACCGCCGCCATGACCTTTCTTCAGACCCTTTTCACTGTCCGGGAGTCGGCATGGCACAGCCGATTATCATTGTTTCCGAGTTTATGAGCGAGGCGGCTGTAGACCGCCTGTCAAATGCCTTTCCGACCACTTACGATCCCGGCCTCGTCGACCGTGACGCTGACTTGCAGGCTGCCGTGGCCGGGGCGCAGGCGTTGATCGTGCGCAACCGCACCCAGGTAACCGCAACCTTGCTCAAGGCGGCGCCCGCATTGAAGGTGGTCGGCAGGCTCGGCGTCGGCCTCGACAACATCGACCTTGCGGCCTGCGAGGCGCAGGGCGTGGCGGTGCGTCCGGCCACGGGTGCAAACGCCGATGCGGTCGCCGAATATGTCATAAGCGCGGCCCTGCAGTTGCTGCGGGGGCGTGCCTTTTTCGCAACCGAGGCCGTTCGGGCCGGGGACTGGCCGCGCGCCGCCTGCCAGGGCGGAGAAATGGCGGGCCGCTGTCTCGGTCTGCTGGGCTTCGGCGATATCGCCCGGCGGGTGGCAAGGCGTGCCTTGGCGCTGGGCATGACTGTGGTAACCCACGATCCCGCCGTTTCAGCGGCGGAAGCCGAGGCTGCCCAGGCGAGGCTCCTGTCGTTCGGCGGGCTTTTGGAGGCCGCCGATGTCCTCAGCCTCCACGTGCCCCTGACCGATGGAACCCGCGGGCTCCTCGATAGTGGGGCCCTGGCGCGGATGAAGGACGATGCGGTCCTGATCAACACCGCGCGCGGCGGCATCGTCGACGAAACCGCTCTGGCGGAAGCCCTGCGGGCGGAGCGCTTGGGCGGTGCCGCGCTGGATGTTTTTGCGGTGGAGCCGCTGGATGTCGGGGCGGCTGCGGTGTTTAAGGATGTGCCCAACCTGATCCTTACGCCGCACATCGCCGGCGTGACCGAGGAGTCCAACGAACGGGTGAGCGAGATGATCGCTGATGCGGTGCTGGAGGTTATGTCGTGACGGCCTCTGTTGCCTGCGTCGGCATTGCCGTTCTGGACGAGATATTCGAGGTTCCGGCCCTGCCGCTTGCGGCGAGCAAGTATCCGGCCACGGCGCGCCGCGAAGTCGCCGGCGGGATCGCGGCCAATGCGGCGATGGCGGTCGCCCGCCTCGGCGGCGGCGCACGCCTCGTCAGCCGTGTTGCAGAGGATTCCGCCGGCCAACGCTTGCGCGCCGTGCTCGAAAGCGCAGGTGTCGACTGCGCCGTTCTGCATAGCCCAGCGAAAGGCAGCACCTCGACCTCGGCGGTCTTCGTCGATCCCCAGGGTGAGCGGATGTTGGTCAACCACAAGGACCCGGTTCTCTTTGCCGGGGAGCCGCCGGTCGAGAGTTTCGCCGGGGCTGATGCGGTGATGAGCGACCTGCGTTGGCCGGAAGCCGCCCGGCTTGCCCTGACGACGGCCGTTCAGGCCGGCATACCGGCGGTGCTGGACTATGACCTGGCGCCGGAAGACGGGGCTGACCTGATTCCCCTGGCCAGCCATGTGATCTTCAGCGAGGGGGCGCTCTTTGAACTGGCCGGCGGCGGGCATCGTTCCGCCGCCCTTGAGACGGTCGCGCGGCGCTTTCCGGAGATTGCCTTTGCGGTGACCGCGGGGGCCGAAGGCGCTTTCTGGATCGCGGCGGATCGCAGTGGCCATGTACCGGCGCTGCCGGTGCTGGCGGTCGATACGCTGGGGGCGGGCGATGTCTTTCACGGCGCGGCGGCCCTGGCCTTGGCCGAGGGCAGCGCCTTCCCGGACGCCTTGCGTTTTGCCAGTGCGGCGGCCGCCCACAAGGTCTCGCAGCCGAGCGGCGCGGCGGCCTTTCCGACCCGACAAGACGTGGAGAAACTGATGGAGTGCAGAGTATGACGCCCGGCAAGTTCTGGGGCCTGAGACGCATGGCGGACGCGGGCGGCTGCTTTAAGATGCTGGCGGTGGATCAGCGTCCACCGATCAAGAACAAGGTGGTGGCGGCACGCGGCGAGGATGCGCCGCGCTACGACGACGTGCGGGCGGTGAAGCGGGCCCTGATGGAAGCTCTGGCGCCGCAATCTACGGCGGTGCTGGCCGATCCGACCTATGCCTTGAGCGATGCGCTCTCCATCCTTTCGCCGGGTCAGGGCCTTGTCGTCACTCTAGAGGATTCGGTCTTCGGTGAAGGCAAGGACGGCCGTCTCTCCAAAGCCATCGACGACTGGTCGGTTTCGAAGATCAAACGGATCGGCGGCGATGCGGTGAAGGTCCTGACCTGGTTTCACCCGGAACAGGATGCCGCCTCGCGTCAGGCGCAACTTGACTTCACCAAGCAGGTGGGCGAAGCCTGCGCGCGCTACGACATCGCTTTTCTGCTGGAGATGCTGCTCTATCCTTTGGCCGGGGATGCCGAACAGACGAAGGACTATGTGGAACAGTCGGGCAAGCGCGCCGATCATGTGCTGAAGACGGTCGAGATCATGGCCGCGCCGGACTTCGGCGTCGATGTGTTCAAACTTGAGAGTCCCCTTCCGGCAAAGCAGGTGCCGCCGCCGGGCGACAGCGCGACTGCTGCGCTCTTCGCCGAGATGGGGCGCCTCGCCAACCGGCCCTGGGTGATGCTGTCTGCCGGCGCCACGCAGGAAGCTTTCCGCAATGTGCTCCACTACGCCTTTGATGCCGGGGCGAGTGGTTTTCTGGCTGGCCGGGCGATCTGGTGGGATGCCTTTCAGCATTTTCCGGACATGACGCGCATGAACGCCGATTTGCAGGGGCAGGCCGCCGACTACATGGCGGAACTGAATGCCTTGGCCGATGCGAAGGCCAAGCCATGGACCGAGTGGTTCAAGGATGTGGGGGGGCCGCGCCCCGAGGGTTGGGACAGCGAATGGATGCAGGGCGGATACGCCGATCTGGAAGGAAACCTGCGATGAAGCTTGCCGTGTTTTGCCTGGCGCGTCCGACCTTTGATGTCGAGTTGGCGGCGGAAACTGCCCGCAGTGCCGTCGCTTCCCTGGCGCGCGGCGGGGCCGAGGTGCTTGGAGATGCAACGCTGCTGCTGGAAGCCGCCATGGTCGAGGAACGCCTGGCCGACCTGGCCGGTCAAGATCTCGATGGTGTCATCATTGTTCAGGCGACCTTCTGCGATGCCGCGATGACCGCCGCTATCGGCAAGGCGATCACCGCGCCGCTCGCCATCTGGGCCTTCCCGGAACCACGCGATGGCGGGCGGCTGCGGCTTAACTCCTTCTGCGGTCTCAGCCTCGCCGCCCATGCCCTGGGAAAAATCGGCCGGCGCTGCGGTTGGCTGCACGGTCCGGCGGAGGAGACGCCGGACCTCGCGGCGCTTCTGGGCACGGAAGACCGGTCGCCGGCCAGCCGTCCGGCCAAGCCGGGCACAGCCGCCAGTCTTGCCTGCCGAGTCGGCCTGGTCGGTGAGCATCCCGCCGGTTTCGATACCTGCGCCTTCGACGAGGCGGCTTTGAAGACGCGCTTCGGCGTCGATGTCGAACGCATCGATCTGACGGCTCTCTTTGACGCTGCAAAAGCTGCCGATGACGGGCGCATCCGCCGCCTGCAGGCCGAAGCGGCCGAACGTCTAGAAGGCGTCGACGCGCTGGACGGTGAACAGGTCGCACGGTCGCTGCGCTGCTACACCGCGCTGCGCGACATGGCTGAGAGCAAGAGCCTGGACGGATTTGCTGTACGCTGCTGGCCGGAGACCTTCACCGAATACGGCTGCGCGGTCTGCGGCGCCATGGCGACCCTGAACGGCGAGCGCATTCCGGCTTCCTGCGAGGCCGACATGCTGGGGACCGTGGGCTCGCACTTGCTGCAGGACCTGGCGGACAGCCCGGCCATGCTGACCGATATCGTCGATTTCGACACGGCGGACGATACCGCCGTGCTCTGGCACTGCGGGCTGGCGCCGCTGGACTTCTGCGATCCGGCCTTTGCGCCGCGGGCGACCATCCATACCAACCGCCGCATGCCGCTGCTGCACGAGTTTCCGCTGAAACCCGGACGCGTCACGGTGGCGCGGATCAGCCAATCCCGTTCGGAATTGAAGATGGTCGTCGGCCGCGGCGAAATCCTGCAGCGGCCGATGTCCTTCACCGGCACTTCCGGCGTCATCCGTTTCGACTGCGGCGCCGGGGCGGCGCGCCGCGCCCTGATCGATGGCCAGTTGGAACACCATGTATCCGTGGTTTACGGCGACGTGAAGGACGGGGTTGAGGCGGCGGCGGCGGCGGTGGATCTGCCCGTCCTCGATCTCGACGCGGCCCGGTGATGGCGGCGACTCTGCGTTACGGCGTCATCGGCGGCGGCATGATGGCGCGCGAACACATGGCCAACCTGGCGCTGATCCCGGGATCGGTGGTCACCGCTGTCGCCGACCCCGATTCCGGCCAACAGGCCTTGAACGCCGAGGCCGCGCCCGGAGCAGCGCTGCTCAGCGATGCCGACAGCCTGATCGCCCGCGACGACGTCGATGCCGTGATCGTCGCAACCCCGAATCACACCCACTTCGACGTGCTGCAGCGGGTCTTTGCCGGCCGGCCGCGGCCGCTGCTGGTGGAAAAGCCGGTAGTGACCACGCCGGATCTCGGCACGCAGTTGGCCGAGCAGGCGGCGGCCTGGCCGGCCCCGTTCTGGGTGGCGATGGAGTATCGCTACATGCCGCCGGTGGCCGCGCTGTTGGAAGAACTGCGCGGCGGCGTCACCGGCCCGCTGCGCATGCTCACCATCCGCGAACACCGCTACCCCTTTCTCGAGAAAGTCGGCGACTGGAACCGCTTTAACGCCAACACCGGCGGTACCATGGTCGAAAAGTGCTGTCACTTCTTCGACCTGATGCGCCTCATCCTGCAGGATGAACCGCAGCGGATCTTCGCCTCCGGCGGCGCCGAGGTGAATCACCGCGAGGAGCGCTATGACGGCCGGCAACCGGACATCGTCGACAATGCCTATGTGATGGTCGACTTTGCGGGCGGCGCCCGGGCCATGCTGGAGCTTTGCATGTTTGCCGAAGGCGGCTGGTTTCAGGAAGAGATCACGGCGACCGGCGAGCAGGGCAGGGTCGCCTGCTTTATTCCCGGCCCGGCCCGGCGGATCGGCGGTGCCGAACGCGAGGCGATGATCGAGGTTTCGCCGCGCAATCCCGTAAACCCGCAACGCCGCCCGGTTCCCGTCGATGCCGCAGTTCTGCGGGCTGGTGAGCATCACGGCTCCACCTACTATCAGCATCTGCGATTCCGGGAAGCGGTGCTTGGCCGGGGGGCGGTCGAGGTCACCCTGAGCGATGGCCTGAAAGCTGTCGCCATGGGAGCGGCGGCGGAGCGGTCCATGGCTGAAGGGCGGCCGGTTATGCTGTAGCAGGCAACCGGGTGTGATGCAGCGCACAACGGACCGCTTGGACGTCCTTGATCGTTGATCTCTATCAGCAGGGCGCTGATCGGCGATTGGATTGACTGTTGGACGATCCCCATCTCCCTTCTGCAGAGAGCCGAATTGGCCAGCGGAAAAGGAGACAAGCGATAATGCCCCAAGGTTCCATTAAACGGCGGAAAACCTATCCCGGATCTGGTGTTGCCAGCCGCTTTCGCGCGCTTCTCATGACGCATCGCAGTCTGGAAGAGAAGCTGGAGGCGGAGATGAAACGGCCCCTCCCGGATACCGCCGTTCTGCGCCGGCTCAAGCGCCGCAAGCTTTCGGTCAAGGACGAGCTGGAAGGCATTCAGCGTTTGCTGGAGGCAATGCGCGCCACGCGCGAGGAGAGCCGGATCCTGCAGGCCATCTGAGTTTCGCGGCGGCTGCTGCTGGCTCGGCAGCCGCCGCTGCCTTCTCAATCCTGGTTGAGTAATTGTTCTTGTTTTGTTCCTGTAATTGCGCGATATATATCGTGCGATGCAACTTGCGCTACGGCTCGACGACCGGCAGAAGAGACTCGCGGAGATCGATAGACGGCTGCGCCGGCAGTTCGATCCGCCCGGCCCCTGGCTGCATCCGGATCCTGTCAGCCAGTTGGTGCTGGGTCTGGTCGGTGGCCGGACCCGGAGTACGGTTTCACTGCGCGCCACGGTCGCTCTGAAACAGCGCTACCGAACCTGGGAGCGGCTGCGCGAGGCGCCCGCGCCTGAGATCCATGAGATTATCCATGCCGTGACCTTCGCTGAGGTGAAGGCGCGGCGGTTAAAAGCGGCTCTGCGTCAGATCACAACGCTACGTGGCAGCCTCTCCCTCGACTTTCTTGGATGCTGGCCTGTCGAGGAGGCTCTGGCCTGGCTCGAACGGCTGCCCGGGGTCGGCCGCAAGACCGCGGCGGCGACCCTGAATTTCAGCACGCTCAGAATGAAGGCCCTGGTGATCGACACCCATCATCTGCGGGTGCTGCGGCGCATCGGCCTGGCTGGCAAGCGGGCCACGACGCCGGAGGTTTACGACCGGATCGTGCCCTACCTGCCGCCGGCTTGGAGTGCCGCTGATTTCGATGACCATCACCAGCGCATGAAGCGGTTGGGCCAGAAGATCTGCCGCCATGCGGTGCGGCTTTGCGATATCTGTCCGCTTTGCAGTTTATGCCGCCTCGGCACCTCGGAAGGCCCAACCAACAAATCGGCGCTCGATCACGGCAAAGATCGCGTACATGCCCACCCCCATGACAGCAATCACCAGCAGGCCGGCGAAGACCAGAGGCACGCGGAAGCTGGACGAGGCCGTCAGCATCAGGTGCCCCATGCCGGCATTGCCGGCGACGGTTTCGGAGATGACGGTGCCGACAAAGGCCAGGGTTACCGCGACCTTCAATGAGGCAAAGAAGTACGGCATGGAACGGGGCAGGCCGACCTTTAGCAGAATGTCGATCTTGCGGGCGCCGAGAGAGCGCAGCACGTCCCGCAACTCCGGCTCCAGAGTGGCGAGGCCGGTCGCGACGTTCACCACAATCGGAAAGAAGGAGATGGTGAAGGCCGTCAGGATCGCCGGGATGGTACCGATACCGAACCAGACCACCAGGACCGGTACGATGGCGACCTTGGGGATGGAGTTGAAGCCGACCAGCATCGGATAGACGGCCGCGTAGACCAGGGCCGAGGCCCCGGTAACGAGGCCCAGGGCCAGACCGAAGACCACGGCCAGCCCGAAACCGACCAGGGTCACCCAGAAGGTATAGAAAGCATTCTGCCAGATCGCCGGCCAATATTGAATCAGGGCGGCGATGGCCTGGCTGGGCGCGGGGAGAATGAATTCGGGGATCGCAAACAGCCGGCAGGCCAGTTCCCAGACGACGAAGAGTCCGATGGTGGCGATCCAGGGTGCGAGTTTCAGGGGGGAGATCATGCCGCGCGCACCTCGCCGATATGATCGCGCAGGCCGTGGACGAGATCGACAAAGTCCTGATTGAAGGTGGAGTCCAAGGTCCGCGGCCGGGCGAGGCCGATCGGCCGTTCGTAGACGATGCGGCCGGGCCGCTTGCTCACCACATAGACACGGTCGGCGAGATACACCGCCTCCCTCAGGTCGTGGGTGACCAGGATGACGGTGAACCTCTTCTTCATCCAGAGTTCCTGCAGCACGCCCCAAAGCTCTTCGCGGGTGAAGGCATCCAGAGCGGCGAAGGGTTCATCGAGCAGCAGCAGATCAGGCGCATGGATAAGGGCGCGGCAGAGCGAGGCCCGTTGCTGCATGCCGCCGGAAAGTTCATGCGGTGCGTGGTCTTCATAGCCTTCAAGCCCCACAATTTTCAGCAGATCGTGGGCGGCGGCAATGTGTTCGGCCTTCTTGCGGCGGAAGCTGCCGCGGTGAGTCTTGCTAACCTCCAGGGGTAGCAGCACGTTTTCCAGCGTCGTGCGCCAGGGCAGCAGGGTAGCGTTCTGAAACGCCATGCCGACCATGGTGAGGGGGCCGGAAACGGTTTCCCCCTCGACCCGGGCGGTGCCGGAATCGACCGGCATCAGGCCGGAGACGATCTTCAGGATGGAGGACTTGCCGCAGCCTGAAGGACCGACCATGGCGACGAATTCGCCAGAGTCGATCTTCAGTGATGCCTCGGCCACGGCCGGCGTGCCCTTGCCCGGGCCACCATAGGTCATGGTGACCCGGTCGAGCTCAACGAAGCTTGTCACAACTGTATCAGCGATCTCTTGTTGGGATTTGCGGCAGGATCAGCGCTTCAGCATCCGGCTTTCCGCCGGCGGCAGAAATTCCGACGTCCAGACGGCTTCCGGCTCAGGCGTCGACTTCAGGTCATAGGCAATCGCCAACTGGGCAATCGCACTGCGCAGCCGCGCCTCGTCGACGTCCCCGATGCCGTTGGCCTTCACGTGATCGGTCAGCACATTCACGTCGAGAGCAAGCTGCAGCCGCTCCAGTTCCAAGCCCTTGTCGATCAGCGGATCGCTTTTGGCGACGATGTCGATGGCGCCTTCGGGATCGGCGATGATGTCCTTCCAGCCCCGCACCGTGGCACGGATGAAACCGGCGACGGCCTCCGGGTGCTCCTTGATGAAGTCGCCCGAGGCGATCACCGCATTGCCGTAGAAGTCCATGCCGTAGTCGGCATAGAGGAAGAACTGGATGTCTTCTTCCGCCACACCCTTCGACTTCAGATCGAGCATGGAGGAGAAATAATGGCCGGAGATGAAGTCGACCTGCCCCTGGACCAGCATGGTCTCGCGCAGGGCCGGGTCCATGTTGACCCGTTCCACCGCCCCTTCGTCGATCCCGGTCTCGTGGGCGAAGGCCGGGAAGAGCTTGTAGGAGGCATCGAAGACCGGTGCTCCCAACTTGCGGCCGACCAGGTCCTCAGCCTTTTCGATGTTGTTCTTCTTCAAGGTGAAGAGTGAGAAGGGCGGAGCGTCATAGGCCATCATCACCGCTTTCACCGACTGGCCGGGGTTCTGGACGTTGAAGTCCACCAGCGCGTTGATGTCGGCGAATCCCATCTGATAGGCGCCGCCCGCGACCCGGGTGACCGCGCCGGCCGAACCGTTACCGCTGTCGATGGAAACATCCAGGCCTTCTTCGGCATAAAAGCCTTTGTCGGCGGCGACCAGGAAGGCGGCTGTCGGACCCTGGAACTTCCAGTCCAGGGTGAACTTGATGTCGGTCTCGGCCCAAGCCTGACCGCCGGCCAATGAGAAAACCGCCGCCAGGGTGGCGCAGCGCAAGGTTTTGACGTTGAACATGCCTTTGATATCTCCCCGTTTTTATCGAGCGAACCTGCAGAAGCAGTGAGAGGCAATTCCCATGCCATTGTGCAGGTGCCGCTGGGCTTGTGGTTGCGCTGCAAGGTTCCACGGACAGCGTCCACATTTTAGGCAGCCTGCGCGCGGGATGATCAAAACCCGATCTTCTTTCCCTGCGCAGAGCTTTCTCTGAGCCTACTGCCGCCGATCCGCGACGTCGAGACGATTGATACGCGGCCGCGCTGCGCCGGACGGTAGCGGGCAAAAGGGGCGGCCTCTCGACTCACGACTTTTTGATCTTCCATCTTGCCACCACCACCGCGTGAATTGATGGCCTCTGCAACGTCGCTTGCTGCCTAGTTGTTTTGGCGAGGAAAACGGCGGGATCCGATCAATTCCGACGGATTTGCCGCTGCCCATGCAGCTCATGGTTTCAGCAATGGTCAGCTTAACGCTATTGCTCTACTAAAACGTGTATTTCGGATTGGCGTTAGAAAAAGCTGCGATGCGGCGGGCCTCAGGAGACTCATACATAATTGCCAGACTATCACCCCCACTCCCCCTTTTTTGACTCCCGTTTCAGCTTGCCAACTGATAGTTTGCGGCAGGGGTTTGGGAGAGCACCTTATTGAATTTATTAAATTTTGTAGTCCTGTGAAGTCGGACTGAATCTGCCGCCCCGGAGAATTTTCCTTTTTCGGGGAGTGCCTTATGACTAAGGCGGCCGGTTCGAATCATGACGTTACGGACAGCAACCTCAGCGTTATAGAGGCCTCTGATCAATCCGGTATCGTCCTTAACGCAGAGATCCTTTTCGACGCAGACTATTTGCGGCTCGGCGACGATCTGCTTTTGCGGAGTCCCGATGGCGAAGAGATTTTGCTTCGCGATTACTTTCTCCAGGAGATGCCGCCGCCGCTTGAGACGGCCGAAGGCGCAAGACTGACGCCGGAGACCATCGAGGGGCTGGCGGTGCCGGAACTGCCGACAGCCTTTGCCCAGGCCGGCAACGTTCAATTGGGCCAGCCGATCGGCGCGGTCAGCAGTCTGGACGGCATCGCCCGGGTCCAGCGTGCCGACGGCAGCCGCGACGACCTCAGGGAAGGCGACCCGATTTTCCAGGGTGATGTGGTCTCCACCGGTGTCGGGTCGGACCTCGGCATTCTTTTCATCGACGACACCATCTTCTCGCTTTCCGCCGGTTCGCGGATGCTCATTGACGAGCTGATCTACAGCCCGGGCAGCACCAGTAACTCCATGGGGGTTTCCCTGATCCAGGGGACTTTCGTCTTCGTCACCGGAAAGGTGGCGCCGAACGGCGGCATGGATGTCGAAACCCCGGTCGGCACCATCGGTATCCGCGGGACCACCGTGGGCGTGCAGGTTTCCGCTTTCGGCGGAGCGACCCGCATCGCCAACCTTATCAATCCGGAGACCGGCGAACTCGGCAGCTTCGTCTTCAGCAATGCGGCCGGTGATGCCCTGTTTACGCTGTCGAACCACTTTCTCGACATCCGAAGTGCCAACGTCGATCCCGGTGTGCCGACCGTGGTTTCCGGTGAAGCGATCTTCAACGCCTTCGGCCGTGCTTTGAATCGGGCGGTCGAGATTCAGCGCAGCCTGGGTCAGGACCAGGAAGACGAGCCGACGGACCCGACCGAGGAACAGGAGGGGGAAATCGATCAGCTTCAGGCGCTGCAGGAAGCGGGCCTGACCCCGGAACAGATCGACGCCCTGCTGAACGAGCCGCCGATCGAGACCGCTGCGGGCCCAGCGCCCCAGCAGCCGCTGGGCGAAGGCAGCAGTTTCGCCGGCGGCCTTACGCCGCCGGGCTCTGGCAGCGGCCCGACGGGCCCCGGCGGCGGTACCGGTATCGAGACCTCCAGCCCGGCGCCGAGCCCCTCCGACGGCAACACCGAACCCCCAGGATTGGGAACACCGGGCGGCGGCGATGACGACTCGCCGGCGAACTCGGCGCCGACCATCTCAGCGCCGGGTACTGCGGCGTCGGAAGGTGCCGTGGTGCAGATCGGCCCGGCGGCCTTGAGCGCCAGCGATGCCGAAACCAGCGATCCGGCGCTGCTTGTCTATACGGTGACCGCCGTATCCAACGGCCTCGTGGTTTTGGCGGTCGGTGACGGTGTTCAGGTCGTGTTCAGTTTCACTCAGGCGGATATCGACAACGGTCTCGTGTTTTTTGCTCATGACGACAGCGAGACGACCCAGGGGTCTTTCACGGTCACGGTTGCTGATCCTAACGGCGGTGTCTCAGGACCGACGGTGGTGCCCATTGCGGTGGATCCGGTCGACGACCTTGTGCCGATTCTGCTCAACAACAGCTTCACCGTGACCGAGGGTGAAACGGTGGTGCTGACCAATGCCAACTTCAGCGCCAGCGATGCCGATACGAATGACGCTGACCTGATTTTCACTGTCAGCAATGTAACCGGGGGACAATTCCAACTGACGGCCCTCCCCCCTCCAGGCCCGATTTCCGGCTTTGCATCGCTTGCAGTTCAGCAAGCGGCTGTGACTTCATTCACCCAACAACAGATCGACAACGGCGAAGTCGAATTTGTGCATGATGGTAGCGAAAACCCGCCGCGCTACAGCGTCTCGGTCAGTGACGGCACAAATTCCAGCCCGACGGAAGCGGTGACGGCGGGCTTCACGCCGGTGAATGATGCGCCGGTTGCGGAGGGTGATGCCTTCACGATTATCGGTGAGAACGGCAGCCTGACCCTCGACCTTCTGGCGGACAACGGCAACGGGCCGGACAGCGATGCCGAGGGTGACAGCCTTTCAGTGATTGAAGTCAACGGCGAAGCCTTCGGCGGCGGCGGGGACCAGGGCAACCAGATCGAACTGGACTCTGGTGCGTTGCTGATCGTCAATGAAGATGGCACCTTCGATTACGAGACCAACGAGCAGTTTCTGGGGCTTGGGGCCGGTGAAACGGCACAGGACAGCTTCACCTACACGATTTCCGACGGCAACGGCGGCACCGACACGGCAACAGTCACCATCACCATAGTGGGCGAGAACGACGATCCTCTTGCCGAGGACAACCTCTATTTCATCGGGGAGAATGATCCGCTTACCGGTAATGTGATAGAGGATGTCGATTCGATCTACGGCGGGGACTCCGATCCGGATGACAATGATGTTCTGACGGTTACCGAAGTAAACGGAGTTCCGGCCAATGTCGGTAGCCAGGTGACGCTGGCATCAGGCGCGCTGCTGCTGCTTAACGCCAACGGCACCTTCAGCTACAACCCCGGCACGGCCTTCGACAGTCTGGGCGGTGGTGAGAGCGGCAGCGACAGCTTCACCTATACTATCGATGACGGCAATGGCGGGACAGATACGGCAACGGTCACCATAAACCTGACCGGCCTGAACGATGCGCCGGAGCTGCTCAACAATAGCCTAAGCCTTTCCGAAGGCGAGACCATTGTCTTGAGCGGTGCGAACTTTAGCGCTGATGATGTCGACAACGAGAATGGTGAACTGGTTTTCACCGTCAGCGACGTTACCGGCGGGCGCTTTGCGCTGGCGGACAATATAGAAGAAACCGTCGACAGCTTCACCCAGCAACAGATCGCCGAGGGAGAGATCGTCTTCATCCATAACGGCGGTGAAGCGGCGCCGAGCTATGAAGTCTCGGTGAGCGATGGCGATCTTGCAACCGATCCGGTGGCGGCGGAGATCGACTTCACCCCGGTGAACGACGGCCCGCTGTTGGGAAACAACAGCCTGAGCCTTGCCGAGGGCGACATCGTGGTGCTCGGCAGCCAGAACCTCAGTGCGGGGGACATCGATGATGACGATGCGAGCCTGACGTTCACCGTCAGCAGTGTTGTCGGCGGGCGTTTTGCGCTGGCGGCCGATGTCGAGGGAACCATCACCAGCTTCACCCAGCAGCAGATTGCCGATAGCGATATCGTCTTCATCCATGATGGTGGCGAAGCTTCCCCGAGCTATAACGTCTCGGTGAGCGACGGCGATCTGTCGACGGCGCCGGCCGCGGCGGCGATCGACTTCACGCCGGTGAACGATGCGCCGGTCGCTGAGAACGACGCCTTCACGATCGTCGGCGAAAACGGTCGCTTGACTCTCGATCTTTTGGCCGACAACGGCAACGGGCCGGACAGCGATGCCGAGGGTGACGAGCTGACGATTGTCGCCATAGATGGCGAAAGCGAGCTCGGCGAAGCGGGTAGCCAGATCGGACTGAGTTCCGGTGCTGTTCTGATCCTCAATGAGGACGGAACTTTCGACTACGAGACCAACGAGCAGTTTCTGGGCTTGGGTGCTGGTGAGGCTGCCGAGGACAGCTTCACCTACACGATTTCCGACGGTAATGGCGGCACCGACACGGCAACGGTAACCGTCACCATTGAGGGCGAGAACGACGACCCCTTCGCCTTCGACAATCTTTACCTCATCGGCGAGAACGACACGCTGGCCGGCAATGCGATCGATGATTTCGATTCCGTCTACGGTGGGGACTCCGACGCAGACGACAATGATGTTCTGACGGTCACCGAGGTAAACGGCGTTCCTGCCAACGTCGGCAGCCCGGTGACGCTCCCGTCCGGTGCGCTGCTGTTGATGAACGAGAACGGGACCTTCAGCTACGACCCCGGCACAGCTTTCGACAGCCTGGGTGGTGGCGAGAGCGGAAACGACAGTTTCTCCTACACCATCGCCGACGGTAACGGCGGCACGAGTACCGCAGAGGTGAGAATCAGCCTTACCGGCGTGAGTGATGATCCGGTGGCTGCCGACGACAGCTTCACTACGGATGAGGACTCCGCTTTTGAAGGAAGTCTCTTTGCCGACAACGGTAATGGCGTGGATAGTGATGCTGAGAGCGACACCCTGACGATTACCTTGATCAATGGTCAGCCGGCGTTTTTCGATGACAATCTGCCGTTGCCGTCAGGCGCGCAGATCCTGCTGAACGAGGACGGCACTTTCACCTATGTTCCGAATCGTGCGTTTGAAGAACTGCCGCTTGGTCAGAGCGCCACAGACAGTTTCACTTACACCATCGAAGACGGTAGCGGCCGTGCCGACACAGCAACCGTCACCATCACCATTGACGGCGTGAATGATGCCCCGGAGGGTGGATTGGACTTCCCGGGTGTTGCCGCCAATCGCACGTTGGAAGGCGATATCTTCGCATCCAATGCCGAAGTTCCGGTAAGGGACATTGATGACGGTGACCTGGAGAACCTGACAATCACTGAAATAAACGGCGTAGCCTTTATCGTGGGCGAAGCAATCGAGCTGCCCTCGGGAGCGCTGTTGACGGTGAGGAGTGACGGTACCTACACCTATAACCCGAACGGCCAACTGGATCCTCAAGACGAAGATCGTTTTGACTACACAGTTTCAGACGGTAACGGTGGCGTCGGCACGGGGTCGATCTTCATTAGTATCTTCCCACCGGTGTCCGGATTTACATCTTCCTTCTCGACGGTTGATCAGGGAATCTTTGATGATGAACCCGGCGCAGACAACGCCACCCTGATCACCAATAGTGAGAACGGCAGACTAACAGGCACCGAAGGGGATGACATTCTCCTGGGTGACTCTTCCCTCACCGGACTGGGGCTTGACGGTCTCGGCGGCGATGATGTGCTGCGGGGGGGAGAGGGTGACGATACGCTGGACGGCGGCGCCGGCAGCGACAGTCTCTTCGGGGGCGGTGGCGCGGATCTTTTTGTTCTGCGGGCGGCGGATGCCGCCGAAAGCCTCGATCTGGCGGACGTGATTCAGGACTTCGACAGTGGTATCGACAGTCTCGCCCTTGCCGATGGTCTGGCCGCCGAGGATCTCTCGATTACGGAAACCGATACGGGTGATGCCGTGATCGCCCTGCAGTCCAGCGGTGCCATTCTCGCCGTCGTGCAGGGCGTTGCCGCGGCAGATATCGGCGCCGACGATATCACGCCTATGGTATCCTGAGGGCGATGCCCTGATGCGGGCAGCGCGGAAGTGAAGGGGAGAGAGCCTGAAGTGACTGGGGAAGCCCTGCCGGCGGCGAACAGGCGTTCCTTCGCCGTGTTGCTTTCGAAGCTCTTCGGTTTGTTCGGCAATCGGCGCCTGCGGGCGCTGTTGCGCCGCTTCGGGTTCAGCCGTGTGCTGGGGTTGTCTCTGCTGCTGCCGCTCCTGGCGCTCCGGGTCTGGGACCCGGCGCCGCTGGAAATCCTGCGCGTCAAGATCTTCGATCTTTATCAGATTGCCCAACCGCGCGTGCCCCAGATGGAGCCGGCGGTGATCATCGACATCGACGAGGAAAGCCTGACCGCCGTCGGTCAATGGCCCTGGCCGCGCAATGACGTGGCCCGGATGGTCGCGCGGCTGCGGGAGGCCGGCGCGGTTGCTATTGCTTTCGATGTGGTTTTCGCCGAGCCGGACCGGACCTCGCCGGGGCTCTATGCCGAGACCCTTGAGGGTTTGGAGCCGGAAGTCGCAACGGCCCTGCGGAGCCTGCCGAGCAACGACGAGATTCTGGCGCGCGAACTGCGGCAAAACCGTCTGGTTCTTGGCCAGTCCGGCTATCATCGCCGTCTGGGCAGTGCGGACCGCCTTTCGGAATCGGAAGCTCCCAAGCCCAGTGTTCCCCTGGCGGTCATCGGCGGAGACCCCAAGCCCTACCTCTTCCGGTTTCCGGGCCTGGTGCGCAACACGCCCGTCCTGGATGCAGCCGCCCCCGGCCGGGCGGTCTTCAATCTGGTGCCGGGGCGGGACGGGATCGTGCGTCGGGTGCCGGCCTTCGTGGTGGCGGAGGACCGGATCCTGCCGAGCCTCAGCATCGAACTCTTGCGGCAGGCGACCGGCGGCAATGCTTTTGCCATCAAGACCGATGAGGCGGGCGTCCGTTCTTTCGTGGTTGGTGGCGTCGAGGTGCCGACGGACAGGCACGGGCGCATCTGGGTCCACTACAGTCTGTCCCGCCCCAATCTCTATGTTTCGGCCAAGGATCTGTTGAACGGCGCGGTGCCGCCGGAGCGTCTGGCCGGAAAGCTGGTGCTGATCGGCACCTCGGCGGCGGGCCTGTTCGATATCAAGGCAACACCGCTGCAGGACCGGGTGCCCGGCGTCGAGGTGCACGCCCAGGTCCTCGAGATGATCCTTTCCGGCCAGCTTCTACTGCGTCCGAACTATGCCCTGGGGGCGGAACTTATGGTGCTGGCGGTTGTGGCGCTGACCATGATTGCACTGGTGCCGGTGTTCGGTGCGATCCCTACCATGTTGTTCGGCGCTGTCGCTGCGGCGGCTCTGTCGATGGCCTCATGGTTCTTTTTCACCAGCGAGGGGCTTCTGATCGACGTCGCCTATCCGCTGATCGGGTCCTTCGCAGTCTTTACCCTGCTGGTCTTCACCAACTACTTGCGAGAGGAGGGGCGCCGCCAGCGGGTGCGCAGCGCCTTCCGGCAGTACCTGTCGCCGACCCTGGTTGACCAACTGGCCAACGAGCCGGACCGTCTGGTGCTGGGCGGTGAAAGCCGGGAGATGACGGTCCTCTTCAGCGACGTTCGCGGCTTCACCTCTATCTCGGAACACCTGCAGGACAGACCACAGGAACTCACCCGCCTGATGAACCGGCTGTTGACGCCATTGACTGCCGAGGTCATGGACAACAACGGCACTATCGACAAGTACATGGGCGATGCCATCATGGCCTTCTGGAACGCCCCCCTGCCTGATGTCGAGCACGTTGCCAACGCCTGCAAGGCGGCCCTCGCGATGCTGGAGGCTCTCGAACGCCTGAACCGGACGCTGGAGCGAGAGGCCGCAGAGGCGGGGGACGAGGCGATCCCGATGAGGGTCGGCATCGGCATCAATACCGGGATCTGTGTCGTGGGAAACATGGGCTCCGAACAGCGTTTCGACTATTCGGTGCTTGGCGATGCGGTCAATCTCGCTTCGCGCCTTGAAGGTCAATGCAAGACCTACGGCGCGGACATCATCCTCGGCGAGTCGACGGCGGCGATCCTGGAAGATGGCGGCGCGGTGGTACCGCTCGACATGATCCGGGTCAAAGGCAAGCGCGAGCCGCAGCGGATTTTTGCGCTGCTGGGTGAGCGCGGCCTCACCGCGGAAGAGCCGATACGCCAAACAATCGATGAGATAGCCGCGATGCTCTCGGCCTACCGCGCGCAGGATTGGGAGGGTGTGATCCGGGCTGCTGACGTGCTGTCCACCCAAGAGCTGCCGCATCTGGACTTGGCGGTTCTTGCCGGGCTCTACCGCGCCCGCGCCGAGGCCTTTCGCCAGGCGCCCCCGGGACCGGATTGGGACGGTGTCTACACTGCGGAGACCAAGTAGCGCCTGAGAGAATCAGCTTGCCGGCTTTGCGGCCTCGGCGGCGATGCGGCCGATGGTCTGAAAGCCCTCGCCTGATGTCGGTACCTGGATGTCGAAGACCTCGGCGATGACCTGGGTCCAGCCGTGCAGGAAGTAGGTCCAGCCGTCTTCGACCTGCAGGCCGGCGCCGGCCGCCTGAGCGCGGGCCTGTTCCAGAAAAACCAGGTCGCCACGGTAGTTGAGCTCCCAGACCACGGCCGCCTCGGGGAAGCACGCCGCGCTGCCGAGGGGCGAACCCGGCGCGTCCTTGCCGAGGCCGGTGGCGTTGATCACCAGGGATCGCGCCGGAAGGCCTGTAAGGACCGCATCATTGTCTGCAACTGTAGCGATTTCGATGTAGTCTATCGGGATGTCGGGAGCCATTTGCCGGTGGATTTCCCGGACGTGATCCAGCCTTGCGGCGGAGGGGTCGGAGATGACGATGCGTGACGGCCGGTCGGGCCCTCGTGTTTTTTGCAGCAGATGCCAGGAAATGGCGATGGTCGATCCGCCGGCGCCCATGGCGAAGAGCGCCCCCTTGCTGTCTGAAAAGTGGTCCGGCGCCAGGAAGCCATCGATGGCAAGGCCTGAGGAAATCGGGTCCTTGGCGTGGCAGACGAGGCGATCTCCTTTCTTGGACAGGCAGGAGGTTTCGCCGAGGAGCGCCGCAAACGGGTCAATGTCGTCGAAGCGATCACGGCAGGACGCAAAGAGATCGAGCTTGTGCGTTGTGACCAGCGCGCCCAGTGAGAGCGGATCGTTTTTGATGAAGTCCACCGCTTCGCGGTAGCGCTCGGCGGCGGAATGGGGGGCGAAGTCCATGCCGCTGATTTGGGCGTCTTTCAGCCCAAGATAGTCGGCCCAGGCCGGAAACACCCGCATGATCGAGCTCCGCCCCGTCGTCACACCGATGAAGTGGAGTGTTGGCCGGCCGGCCGCTTCAAAAATCACACCGCGTTCCTCAACTTGCTGGCATTCGTTTTCTCAGCCGATACTCTACGATGCCGAGAGGCTATATTCGAAGCTTCAAAGAGAGCTCAGGACGATTCTTGACCGATGAGGAATGATCGCATTCACAAGATCCTATGCAGGGCGGGCGTGATCTAAATGCCGCGGGATCTCTATCTGGCGATTGACGTGGGGACCGGCGGCATCCGTTCAGCCCTGGTTGACCGCGACGGCAAGATGCTGGCCTTCAGCCTTCAGGAGCACGAACAGATCGTGCCGCAATACGGCTGGTCGGAGCAGCGCCCGGCGGACTGGTGGTCTGGGGTCAAGGCGACCATCCGCAGTGTGGCTGCCAAGGTGGAAGGCGCAGCAGGCCGGGTTGCGGCGATCTGCGCCTGCGGTCAGATGCACGGTTCGGTCTTGATCGATGCAGACGGGGCATTGACCCGTGAAACGGCGCTGCTGTGGAACGACAAGCGTACGGCGCCCCAGGTCGCCGATTTCGCTGCGGCCCATCCCCCCGAAAGCTACCTGACGGCCACGGCAAATCTCGCCGCGCCGGCCTGGCCTGCCTTCAAGCTGCGCTGGATCGCGGACAACGACCCGCAGGCCTACGACAGGGCCGCCACCTTGCTGATGCCCAAGGACTATATCGGCTTCTGCCTGACGGGAGAGCGCGCCTGGGACTGGACCGAGGCTTCCATGAGCTTTCTGATGGATGCCGGCAGCCGCGATTGGTCGGCAGAAATGTTTCGGGCAACCGGCCTGCGCCGCGATCTGCTGCCGGGCATTCGCGCGCCCTGGGATCTGCTCGGCAGCCTGAAAGGAGATGCCGCGGCAGAGACCGGTTTGTCGGCCGGCACCCCCGTTCTGGTTGGCGGGGGAGATTACCCGGTTGCGCTGCTGGGCTCCGGCCTCACCCAGCCGGGCTGGGCATCCGACGTCACCGGAACCTCCGCCATCGTGACGGTGATACATGATGCGCCGGTCATCGACCAGGCCGTCTCCAACGTCGCAACGGTTGAGGGAAACTGGGGAAGTTTTACGCTGCTCGACGCCGGCGGGGATGCGGTGCGCTGGGCGCGCCGCGCCTTTCACGATAACCAGCTGAGTTATGCCGCCTTGACCGCGGCGGCGGAGAAAGCCGACTGCGGCGCCAGGTCGCTGTTTTTCCTGCCTTATCTCTCAGGCCAGCGTTTCGGAGAGGCGGCCAACGCCCGCGCGCAGTTTTTTGGCCTCACGGCGGCGCACGGCTTGCCGGAGCTGCATCGCGCCGTTCTCGAAGGGGTCGCCTTCTCCATGCGCCGCGAACTGCCGGTCCTGCAGGGTCTGGGGGATGCGCCGGAGATGTTCGTCGCCGCTGGCGGTGGCGCCAAGTCCGACCTTTGGGTCGCCATCAAAGCGAGCATGTTCGGTGCCCCCTATCTGATTCCGGCAGAGCTTGAATGTGGTGTCGTGGGAGCCGCCTGCATGATGGCCGTGGCCTGCGGTGATGCGCCGGACTTGAAGGCCGCCGTTACCCGGATGGTTCGCTATGACCGGGAAGTGCAACCCGATCCGGCATGGCGTGACCGATATGACCGCATGGCGCCAGTTTTTGATGCGATCTGTGAGGAGTCCGGCAGGCTCTATGACCGCCTTGACGGACTCGACGGGTAGACGATGCTTTCTCACCCGCGGGACGATATTGAAAACCGGGTACCGGTGTGGGTGGCCTGCAGTGATTTGTATCTGGATAACGATCCGGGAGAGACCGGCCTTCGCAGCATCGCGCGGGCTTGCGCATCTTCCCCCTATTCAGGTCCGGATCTGGACCGCATCATGTTCAATGAAGTCTGGCCGGCGTTCTCCGCCAACCTCCACCCTGTTGCCGGTAACTGGTCCGGCTGGGATGAGAGCTTCGTGAAAGAACGGGTCTTGGATACTTACCGCAGCCGTTGGCGCCTGCCCTGGCGGCTCCATCCCTTGAAGCGTCACTACTGCGGAGACTGGCTGATCGTGAGGAACCTGATCGATGAGATCAGAGCCGGCAGGTTAGAAGCAAAGGATGGATCGATATGAAAGCAGCGGTTCTTGAGCGATGGAAAAGCATCGCCGTGCGCCAGGTCGGTGATCCCGAACCCGCTGTGGGAGAAGCGCTGGTCCGGGTCGGATTGACCGGGGTCTGCGGGTCCGACTACCACATCTTCAACGGCGATATACCGATCGCCAAGACGCCGGTGATTCCAGGCCATGAGTTCATGGGTACCATCGCCGGATTGCCTGACGGTGGAACGGAGACGCTGGCGGTGGGACAAAGGGTTGCCGTTCACCCCCTGGTCTCCTGCGGTACCTGCGTTGCCTGTAGGAGGGGGGTGCCCCACGTCTGTGCGAACCTCGTGGTCATCGGCGTCAATCGCGATGGCGCCTTTGCCGAGTACGTCAGCGTTCCGGCGGAACGGCTGATTCCGCTGCCGGACGATCTGCCGGATGAGGTGGCAGCGCTGGCCGAGCCTTTTGCTGTGGGTTATCACGCCTGCCGGCGGGCGGTGCTCAGCCCCGGAGAGCGGGTACTGGTGATCGGCGGCGGCCCCATCGGGCTCTTTGCCGCGATGGTGGCGCGGCGCCTCGGTGCCGCCGACGTCGCGGTCTCCGAGCCCCTGACCGCCCGGCGTGACTTTGCCGAAAGCCACGGCGTCAACGCCTTCGATCCTCTCGCATCTTCCTGCCTTGCCGATCTCGCAGCGCGCAGCGGCGGCGAGGGTTACGATGTGATTGTCGAGACCTCCGGCGTCGATGCCGGGATCGCCATGGCTGTGGAGGCGGCGGCGCCGCGTGCCCGCATCGTCTCGCTCGGGTTTCCGTCAGAGCGGTTTGCCCGCTACAACGTCACCTTCGGCATCATGAAGGAATTGAGCTTTGTCGGCAGCCGCGTCTATCCACGCGAGGAGTTCTGCGAGACGATCGATCTGCTTTCTGAGGCCGTCGAGGCAGGGGACATTGCTTTCGACCGGCTGGTGGCAGACGTCAGGGGACTCGATGATCTTGAACGCTCCATCCTGGGCGTCGCCCAAGGCGAAGAGCGGGGCAAGATTCTGATTCGCCCGGCTTAGCGGCGCGTTATGGTTTCGAAGAGATTGAAAGAGACGGGTGGTGCAAACGCGGTTGCACCACCCGAAGTGCACCAGGGGTCTTAGCGGATACCTTTGGAAGCCAGGTCGATAACCTGGGCGGCTTTGTCCTTGGTGATCAGGTTCGGGCCGGAGCCGATGGCCGTGGCGGGCATAACGCCATATCTGGCATTGAGGGCCAGAAGCTGCACCGGCAGGAAGCCCTGCAGGTACGGCTGCTGATCGATGGCGAAGAGCGCTTCACCGTCGCGCACCGACTCCAGATAACCGCCGGAAAGATCGAAGGAGCCGATCTTGATTTCGCCGGCCCGGCCGAGTTCCGCCACCGCCGCCACGATCTGCTCACCGGCCAGAGAGGCGCTCAGCCCCAGGGCGGTGTCGAGATCCGCATCGGATTCCAGGGAGGCCTTTATCTTTGCTTTGATCTCCGAGGGATCGTTGGTGGTCGGCAGGACCACGATGGCGCCTTCAAAACCGTCGGCAAAACCCTGACAACGTGTGTCCAGGGCCACGTTGCCGACTTCATGGTTGATGCAGAGGCCCTTGGTTCCTCCGGCGGCCTTCAGGGCCTTTCCGGCGGCAAGGCCGGCGGCGTATTCTTCCTGGCCGACATGCAGCAGGGCGCCCAGCTTGTCGTAGACGTCGGAGCCCGAGTTCATGGAAATCACGGGGATTCCGGCGGCGACGGCCTTTTCGATAGACGGGCCGAGGGCATCGGCATCGGGGATAGAGACCATGATCCCATCGGGTTCCTGGTTTACCGCCGCGTCGATCAACTGCGCCATGGCAACCATGTCAAAAGTTTCAGGGGCACGATATTCGACGGTCACGCCGTTGGCCTCTGCCGCTTCGGAAATCCCGTTCTTGACCACCGACCACCAGGGATCGGAGGCCTGGCCGTGGACCACGGCAATGATCTTGATTTCAGCGGCGGACAAGGCACCCGGGGTGCCGGTGGCAATTGCGCCGACCAGCGCGACGGCCGCGAAGACGGCCCTCATCAATGACTTCATTCCATCCTCCCTCTGCGCGCCCTGAGTGTCCGAAGAGATTTTCCCTGTGCGGGTTTCCCACAAGGTCGGTCTGGGCGCTTTCGTGGTCTTTTCAGGCATATGACCTGAGTCTAATGCAGACTAGACCGGGCATAGGGAAAATGCAACCGGTTGCAATACTGGGTCCATCGGCACAGAGTTGTCGGCACCTGCGGTATCGCCGAAGATAGGTAGGAAGCGCCGCTGTCGCGGGGATTCGGCAAGGCCAACGAAGAGGGAAGTCAGGGTTTGGAGCGGAGCGGGGATCGCAGCGGTCAGGGCGACGTCAGGGTGACTTTGAAGGAGGTCGCCGAGGCGGCGGGGGTGTCGCGCTCTGCCGTATCACGCACCTTCACCGAGGGTGCCAGCGTCTCGCCCCGGACCCGCAAAAAGGTCGAGAAGGCGGCCCGTGATCTGGGCTACCGTCCCAATTTTCTGGCGCGCAGTCTGACGACCAAACGCACGGCGCTGATCGGTCTGCTCTCCAACAACTTTCAGAACCCGGCCTTCATGGAGGTCTTCGATCTTTTCACCGCCGGTCTGCAGGAGCGCGGTTTGAGGCCCTTGCTGGTGAACCAGTCAGATCTCGACCAGGCCGAAGCCTCGCTTGAGATGTTGATGCAATACAGCGTCGACGGGCTCATCGTCGCCTCGTCGACGCTGCCGCCACAGTTCTCCAAGGTTTTGGCCGAAACCCGCCTGCCGGTGGTGCATGCCTTCGGCAAGCCGGCGGCGCCTTTCAAGGTGAATGTGGTGGGCGTGGACAATGTCCACGGCGGCGAGTTGGCGGCGGAACTTCTCATTGAGCGGAACTACCGCTCGGTCGCTTTCCTGGGCGGCCCGCGCAAGGCGACCTCGACGGAGGATCGGTTGGCCGGGTTCGAGCGGCGGCTGGGCTTGGCGGGAATCGGCATTGCACAAACCCGCTTTGCCGAGACTTACAGTTACGCCGCCGGGCGTAAGGAAATGGCGGCGCTGCTCGACCAGGGGCCGGTTGAAGCGGTTTTTTGCGGCGATGATATTCTCTGCATGGGCGCGCGCGACATCTGCCGCGAAAGGGGTGTGACGGTGCCCGAGGAGATCGGCCTGATCGGCTTCAACGATATTGCCATGGCGGATTGGACGGCTTACGAGCTGACGACGATCCGCCAGCCGATCCGCGATATCATCATCTCCGCGGTGGAACTTGTGGTTCGGCTGGTCGAAGAGCCGGGCCGCAGCGCCGAGGCGCGCCTCTTCCCCTGTCAGGCCGTGGTACGCAAGACGCTGCGCTCGCTCTAGCCCTCTAGCTCGACCCAGGCCCCTCCGGACTTGGCCGAGGCAGCGGCGGCGTGAATGGCTGCAACGCTGTGAAGGCCGTCCTCCGCCGTTGGACAGGCAAACGCATCCGCCGCCATGCTCCTGCCTTCCTTTTGGGCCCGAATGGCCTCTGCGAGATCGGCGTAGAGGTTGGCGAAGGCGGCAAACATTCCCTCGGTATGGCCGATGGCAAGGCGCGAGGCGCTCTGTGCTGCCGGTGACAGGCCCGCGGCGCCACGCTCCAGGATCCGGCTGGATTCATTCAATGGCGTCCAGATCAACTGGTTCGGCTGTTCCTGCGCCCAGCGCAGGCCGCCTTTCTCGCCGAAGACTTGCAGGGTCAGGCCGTGCATGCGGCCGACGGCAACGGCGCTGGTCCAGAGCCGCCCGACGGTGCCGCCGTGCATGCGAAAGGCGATCAGGGCGTCGTCTTCCAGGGCGCGGCCCTCAAGGCAGGATGCGAAGTCGGCGGAGAGTTTCGTGACCGTCTGGCCGGTGACGAAGCAGGCCATGTGGAGGGCGTGGCTGCCGCAGTCGGCCACTACCGAAGAAACGCCGGCCTGGGCCGGATCATAGCGCCAGCGGACCCGCGGATTGTCGGCATCGGCGGCATCGGCGTGAAACCCGTGGGCGAATTCCGCGACCACCAGTCTGACGGCGCCGAGCTCGCCTTTCGCGACCATGGCCCGCATCTGGCGCACCAGGGGATAGCCGGAGTAGCCGTAGTTGACGGCGCAGAGGCGCTTGGCCTGGCGTGCGACGGCGACGATCTCCTCGGCCTCGGCGACGGTTGTCGTTATGGGCTTTTCGCAGAGCACGTTGAATCCGGCCTGCAGGAAGGCTTTGGTAATCTCGAAGTGGGTGTTGTTCGGGGTTGCGACGGTGATCAGGTCGACGGGGTCGGGCCGGTTCGATTCACCCTCCAGCATCTCCCGCCAGTCGCCGTAAGCGCGATCTGCTGCGGCGCCGAGACGGATGGCGAAGTCCCGCCCTTTCGCCGCGTCGATGTCCAAGGCGCCGGCGCTGAAGCTGAAGGCGCCGTCGAGCCCCGCCGCGACGCGATGGGCTCCCCCGATCTGGCTGCCCTCGCCGCCGCCGATCATGCCCCAGGTAAGCTTGTTCATGGACTTCTCCAAGGTTCAGGCGGCAAGGCCGATGCTGCGCAGGTAGTCCAGGTTCGCCCTGGCATCTTCCAGCGGTTTGGTGTTGCCGGCGGGATCGCAGTCCTGCTCCACCGTCGCCCAGCCGTCGAAGCCGTTCTCCGTCAGAGCATCGCGCATGGCTTCGAAGTCGACGGCGCCCTGGCCCAGATTGCAGAACAGTCCCCGGGCGCAGGCATCGTAGAAGCCGATACGCTCTTCAACCACCTGGGCCTTCACCCTGGGATCGACGTCCTTGAAATGGATATAGCTCACCCGGGCGGCGTGGCGGCGGTAAAAGGCGACCGGATCGAAGCCGGCATAGAGGCAATGCCCGGTGTCGAGGCAGACCGACAACAGCGCGGCATCGATTTCCGCTAGGGCGCGCTCCAGTTCGTCTTCGAACTCCATGAAACCGGCGGCATGGGCATGTAGGGCGACGGTCAAGCCGTAGTCCTCCGCGCCCATGCGGGCGACACTGTGGATGCGCTCGATAAAGCCGCGCCACTCGGCGTCGCTCATGCGTTCTGCTTCGTCCGGACGCCCTGCCGTCGGGGCCCGGCTGGCGGCGATGGAATCGATCAGTACCAGGTGTTTCGCCCCATGGGCCTTCAAGGCTTCGCAGGTCCGCCGGCTGGCGCCCTGAACTTCATTCCACTTCTGCGGATCGTGGAAGGGGCGGAAGATCACCCCGCCGATCAGCGACAGCCGGCGCTCGGCCAGGCTCTTGCCCAGCACCGCCGGGTCTTCCGGCATATAGCCGATGGGGCCGAGTTCCAGGCCGCCGTAGCCCGCCGCTGCGGCCTCGTCGAGAACCTCTTGCCAGCCCGGGTTCCGCGGATCGTCCGCAAATTCGACACCCCAGGAGCAGGGAGCATTGCCGATCGAAAGAGGCATGGTGAGTTCCTTGTTGATGATTGAAAGCTGTGTTCAGGCTTACACTTGGCTGACCGTCACCCAGCCGCGAGTTCGGTTGGAGAGCGCAGCGGCGGCAACGACACGATTAACCTCACAGCCATCGCGAAAAGTCGGCCAGACCGCTTTACCCGTTTCTATAGCCCGCAGAAAGTCGCGTGCCTCGATAATGATTTGGTCGTTGTATCCCGTGCCGTGGCCGGGACCGAGGCAAAAGGCCTCATAGTCCGGATGCGCCGGTCCGGTCAGGATCTTGCGGTAGCCTTCGCGCCCCGGCGCTGCCTCGTTCTCGTAGAGCCAGAGCGCATTCTGATCTTCCTGATCGAAGCGCAGAGCGCCCTTGGTGCCGTAGATCTCGTAGGCGTAGCCCATCTTGCGCCCGCTGGCGACGCGGCTGAAGCTGAGGGAGCCCATGGCGCCGCTCGCAAAGCGGCAGAGAAAGTGACCCTGGTCGTCATTCGCCACAGGTTCCGGTCCATCAGGCCCGGGCCGCGTTGCATGGACGGTCTGGATATCGGCGACCAGGGACTCGATGGGTCCGGCAAGGCGCAGGGCCGCGTTGATGATGTGCGGCGAGAGGTCGCCCAGGGCGCCGGAAGAGGCTTCGCGGGTCCGCCAGTTGGCCGGTGTCTCGGGGTCGGCCAGGAAGTCCTCGGTGTGTTCGGCGCGGATGTGGACCAGGCGGCCGATCTCGCCCGCCTGGATGATCTGCAGCGCCAATTGGCTGGCGGGCGTGCGGATGTAGTTGAAGCCCACCATGTTGACGATTCTTGCCGCCTCTGCGGCAGCGGTCATGACTTCCGAGTCCTCAAGTGTCTCGCCCAGCGGCTTTTCACAGAACACCGGCTTTCCCACGGCGATGGCGGCCAGGGCGATTTCGCGGTGGGTGCGTTGGGGCGAGGCGATGACCACCGCCTCCACCGCCGGATCGGCGACCAAGATCCGCCAGTCGTCGGTGGCGCGCGCGAAGCCGTAGGCGGCGGCTTTCTCGGCTGCTCCCGCCGCCGTTGTGGCGCAGATCATCTCGCAGACCGGCCGCAGACCCGTCTTGAAGACGGTCCCCACGGCTTTCAGCGCAACGCTGTGCGCCTTTCCCATGTAGCCGGTTCCTATGACCCCGACGCCGATGCTCTTCATGGCAACTCGCTTCCTGCACCGTTCTATGACTGCAACCGGTTGCAAACCCTCTATCGGATATATAGGATCGCCCGTCAAGTATGGTCCTTCATCCCGTCCCCGGGAAAGGGGCACCCCGCCTCCGGGAAAGGAGGGGGAAATCGTTGCATGCGATGGAGGTTCCGCGGCGATGGCGAGAGGCGATGAGACCCTGACGATGGCCCAGGCGCTGGTGCGCTATCTCGTCGCCCAGCGCATCGACATCGACGGCGAGGAGTGGCCGCTTTTTGCCGCTGTCTTTGCCATCTTCGGTCATGGCAACGTCACCTGCCTGGGTGAGGCCCTTTACGAGCAGCGCGACAGCCTGCCGACTTGGCGCGGGCAGAACGAACAGTCCATGGCGCTGGCCGGGGTGGCCTATGCCAAGGCGCGGCTGCGCCGGCAGATCTGTGTCGCCACCTCTTCGGCGGGGCCGGGTGCGACCAATATGGTGACGGCGGCGGCCCTGGCCCATGCCAACCGCTTGCCGTTGCTGATCCTCTCCGGGGACACCTTCACCAGCCGCCTGCCGGACCCGGTGCTGCAACAGGTCGAACACTTCCACAATCCCGCGATATCGGTTAACGACGCTTTCCGCGCCGTGACCCGCTATTGGGATCGCATTACGGCACCGGAACAACTGCTGCAGTCCTTGCCGCAGATGGTCGAAACCCTACTTGATCCGGCCGACTGTGGTCCTGCCTTTCTGGGCCTGCCGCAGGATACCCAGGCCAGGGCCTATGACTATCCGGCTGTCTTCTTCGAGCCCCAGGTTCATCGTATCCGCCGTCCAAGGCCGGACAGCGATGATCTGACCGGCGCGGCCCGGATGATTGCAGCCGCCCGCCAGCCGCTGATCATCGCCGGCGGGGGTTTGCACTATTCCGGCGCTTCCGCAGATCTGGCGGCCTTCGCCGAGCGGCACGGCGTTCCGGTGGTCGAAACCCTGGCGGGCCGGGCCCTGCTGCCCCACGACCATCCGATGAATGCCGGGCCGATCGGCCCGACCGGGTCGCAGTCGGCCAATGCCCTGGCCAGAGAGACGGACCTTGTGCTGGCGCTCGGCACCCGGCTGCAGGACTTCGTGACGGCCTCCTGGTCGGCCTTTGAGAACCCCGGGATGCGCCTGGTTTCGGTGAACACCGCCCGCTTCGATGCGGCCAAGCACCGTGCCCAGGCGGTGATCGGCGATGCCAAGGTGGCGCTTGCCGAGATCGATTCCCGGCTTGGTGATTGGACGGCGCCGGCAAACTGGGCGGCAAAGGCGCAGAAGCTCTACGGGCAATGGAACACAGCGCTGGACGAACGCACGGCAGAAGAGTCTTCCGGGGCCACCAACAGCCTTCCGTCTTACGCTCAGATCATCGGTGCGGTGAACCGGACAAGCGGGCCGGAGGATCGAGTTCTGACCGCCGCCGGCGGTATGCCGGCGGAACTCAACACCAACTGGAAAGCCAAGGGCATCGCCTCGGTCGACATCGAGTTCGGGTTTTCCTGCATGGGCTATGAAGTGGCCGGCGGCTGGGGCGCAGCCATGGCCAAGGCGGATGCCGGCGAGCCCGGCAACACCTACGTGTTGGTCGGCGACGGGTCCTACCTGATCATGAATTCCGATATCTACTCCTCGGTTCTGACCGGGCACAAAATGATCGTGATCATCTGTGACAACCAGGGTTTTGCCGTGATCAACAAGCTGCAGAACAACAGCGGCAACGAATCCTTCAACAACCTGCTGGAGGACTGTCGCATCGACAGCTTCGTGAATGTCGACTTCGCCGGCCATGCCCGGGCGATGGGCGCGGCGGCCGAGGCGGTGTCTTCGATCAGCGAACTGGACGCGGCCCTGGAACGCGCGAAGGCGGCGGCCGGCACCTATGTCATCACCGTCAAGGTCGACAGGTACGTCTGGACCGAAGGGGATGCCTGGTGGGAGGTTGGCATCCCTGAAGTCTCAAAGCGTGAAGGGGTTCGCGCAGCAGCCCGCAAATGGGACGAAGGCCGCCGGCACCAGCGGCGTGGTGTCTGAATTGGCGCAGACCCTTGCCATAGACCGTCTGAAGCGGGACCGCCCTTTCGGTGCGCTGGTCCTGGGGCGCGCCGGCCTGGATCTTTATCCGCTGGAAGACGGCGGCAAAATCGCCGAGGCGGCCGGCTTCACCAGCGATCTCGGCGGTTCAGCCGGCAACATCGCAGTCGCTCTGGCACGCCAGGGGGTGTCGGTTGGTCTGCTCTCTGCCGTATCGGATGACCCGGTTGGTCGCTTCGTAAGCAGCCGGCTGGAGAGCTTCGGTGTCGATACCCGCTTTCTGCAGACGGTTTCCGGCGATCCGCGCACCAGTCTGGCTCTGGCCGAAGTCCGGGCGGCGGACTGTGAGGTTACCATCTACCGGAACAACGCCGCCGATCTGCAGCTAACAGCGGATGACGCGCTCGTGGCCGCCGTGGCCGAGGCCGGCGTGCTTATCATTACCGGCACTGCCCTGGTGGCCGATCCCTCGCGCGCTGCGACGATGGTTCTTCTGGCGGCGGCGCGGGCTGCGGGGACCGTGACGGTCTTTGACCTGGACTATCGCGCCTATGCCTGGTCGTCCCGGGAAGAAACGGCTGCGGTTTACGACCGGGCCGCCGGGCTGTGCGACCTCATCGTCGGCAACAGCGAGGAGTTTTCGGTTTTCTCCGCCGATGGCAACGGCGAGGCGGCCGCGGCAAGGTTGACGGAGACCGATGGCCGCCTTGCCATCGTGAAACGTGGCGGCAGCGGCGCAACGGTTCTCGGTGCCGGCTGGCGGATCGACAGCGGTGTTTTCCCGGTAACGGCCTTGAAGCCCTATGGCGCCGGCGATGCATTCATGGGCGGGCTGATGGCCGCCCTTTTGAAGCGTGAAACGCTGGAAGAGGCCGTCCGCTGCGGCTCCGCCGCCGCCGCCATGGTTGTCTCCCGCCGCGGCTGCGCTTCAGCCATGCCCGACAGCGCCGAACTCACCACTTTCCTGTCATCGCAGCAGATGACCTCAAACCCGACGAGGACTTGAGCCATGCACATTCAGCCCTATGACAACAAGAACGAACCGATTGTCGGCGCCAATGATGCGCGGGTGCCGCTGGTCTATATGAACATCGTCAAGCTTCAGAAGGGCGAGACCTTCAGCTACGCCGAAGATGGCTACGAGACCTGTTGCGTGCCCGCCCACGGCACCATCGATGTGGCGGTCGGCAATCAGATCTTCGAGGCCGTGGGCGACCGCCCGTCGCTCTGGGAGGGAAATCCTTCCGGTGTCTATGTGCCGAGCGGCAGGTTGGCGTCCTTCACCTGTGTTTCCGAAGACACCGAGGTCTTCGTGGCCGGGGCCAAGTTCGACGAGGTGCTGGAGCCCTTTGTCGTCAGGCCGGATGAAATCGATCCGGTACAGTACGGCTCCGACGACACCAAGACCCACCGCAAGATCAAGCATATCCTGGGCCAGAAACAGGCCGGCAAGGTCGGGCGTCTGCTGGTCAGTGAGCTTTTCACCGTCGGTGCTGGCGGCTGGTCGGGTTTTCCCTCCCACAAACACGATACCGACGACCTGCCCGGGGAAACCCGCCATGACGAGGTCTATAACTTCCGTTTCAACCCGGATTGGGGTTTCGGCGCGCAGTTTCATCAGCGCGAGGACGAGGAGTTCGGTGAGTGCTATCATGTGAAGAACGGCTCGACCTTCGTCATCGACGGCGGCTATCACCCCTCCGTCGCGGCGCCGGGCTATGAGATGTATTACTTCACCATCCTCGGCGGCCTGTCGCAGCGCCCGCTGGTGCAGAACTTCCAGCCGGAGCATGCTTATCAGGTCGAGACGATCCCGGGCATCAAGGACATGATCGCCAAATTCAAGTAGATGCTGGGTTCAAATAGATGCTGGTCAACCTCTCGGAAATCCTGCAGCCGGCCCTTGAAAGCGACTATGCGGTCGGCTGCTTCAACGTTTTCGGCTATGAGGACGCGCGCGCCGTAGTCATGGCGGCGGAGGCGCTCGGCGCCCCGGTCATTCTTTCCGCCAACCTGGACCTGCGTCAGTTCATGCCGGTGAAGATGGTGGCGGCCTTGTTCCGGGGGCTTGCCGAGGACGCCACTGTGCCGGTCTGTGCCCATCTCGACCACACCTATGAAATCGACGATGTTCTGGATGCGGTCGACCTGGGATTCTCGTCGGTGATGATCGATGGCTCCCAGTTGCCGCTGGAGGAGAACATCGCGGCAGTGCAGCGTGTCGTGGCGCATGCCCATGCGGCGGGAACCTCGGTGGAAGCGGAGATCGGCTCCGTTCCCTATGCGGAGGGCCGCGATCACATCAAGTCCGAGCTTACCGATCCCGCAGAGGCACGGCGCCTGGCAGAGGAGGGCGGTCTGGACGCCCTGGCCGTTTCCGTCGGCAACGTGCATCGGCTGAGCGCGCCCGCTGCGACGGTTGCTTACGACCGCCTGTCGGAGATCGAAAATCTGGTCAAGTTACCGCTCGTCATCCACGGCACCTCGGGCCTCTACGAAGAAGATGTCCGCAGGCTGGCCGCGACGCGGGTTTGCAAGTTCAACATCGGGACCGTGCTGCGGCAGGCCTTCGGCAACAGGCTGCGCCGGACCTTTGCGGAAGACCCCAAGATCTATGACCGTCTTGACCTGATGAGGGCGGCCATGCCGGCGGTTCAGGCCGAGGCCGAGAGGATGATTACGCTGCTCGGTTGGAAGGGGCCGAAGCGGAGCTGAGACTCTTCCGCTGGACAGGCCGTGATCAGTCTTTGCTTTGGTTACCGTTCGCCGGCTGTTTGGGCAACTGCGTTACCTGTTCGTAGAACAGCGAAGGCGTGGACCAGTTCGGATTTTCGCCGGAGAAAAGATCAAGGAATGCGATGGCGAGGGCCGGATCCTCGGTGACGTTCTCCTTGAAGGACCACCAGGTACGGATATTCGACAGATCCGGGGTCAGGGTCAGCGCTTCGTCGAGATCCTGGGCCAGAACAGCGGCGCGCACGTTCAGGCAGTAAGCGACATAGACATAACCTTCGGGCCAGTAGTAGGCCGGGTTGGAGGCATCGGAGCCGACGGGAACGCTCACCACCTCCAGCGGGGCATCGCAGATCAGCTGTTGCAGCATCAGCCCGGAGGCAAAGTTCGTGAAGGCGCGCCGTGCGGCCGGCTGCGTCGGCTTCTGCGCTTCGAAATCGCGCAGCCAGGCGACGAAGACCCGGGCCAGCTTCTCGTTGTTGATGCTGTATTCGACGCCGCTGGCGTCGGAGATGGCTTTGACCTGCTCGGCAAAGGACTGTTTGAACCAGCGCATCCGTCGCATCGCCCGGCGGATCGGGCGGTCGGTTTCGCTGAGGGCGTCGGGAACCGGGAACCCCATGACCGCCTCAGATCTTGTCTACATAGGCGGCGAAAAGGTCGCGCAGGCGCTCGACATCGCCGCAGCGCTCGGCCAGATCGGATTCCAGCGCCCGGGCGATATCGCAGCAGGTCAGCAACAGGGCCTCGACATCGTCCTGGTCACCCTCGCGTTCGACCAGGAACCAGAGGATGAGCGCGAAAATCGATACTTTGGCAAGCTCGGCCTCGGTCAGGCTTGCGGCTTCCTGGTCCGGTCCGGAGAGCAGATCGCGAACGACCTTGCGCTGCACCAATTCCTGCATCAGCGCCGCGGCGATGGAGAAGCGATCTCCTTCTGTAACGCCGGACTGAATGACCGTTTTGTAGGCTTCGGCGATGCGAACCTCGCTGACCAGTCCTTCGTTGGCGCCGAGGTGGCGCAGCGCACAGGTCAGGCCCCGGTAAGCGGCTTGAGCGAAAACGATCTCCGCCTCACCGATGTTTTCGATGTCCTCCAGCGTGGCGGCTCGCAGGCGCCCCGGATCGCCTGAATCGAGGAAACGATGGGAAAGGCCCGCGGCGACATCGTTGACGCGGTCGGCAAACTGGTCGAAGTCCCGCAGCGCCGCCCTTGCGACCGTGCTGATCGGCGAGGGAACCGGCGCCAGCGGCTTGTCCAGCAGGCTGCGCCCGCGTTTCACCGTGAAACGCAGCATCCGCAAGGCGTCTTTGAGGGGCAGCGTGGCTGCCGATGTACTGAGACTCCGCTGACTGCCGGGCATTGCCTGAACCAAATCTCCCCTCAGTTATATAGTCTTCGTGCGCGGCGCCTACCAGTGCCGGAATCAGTTCCTGACTGCCGTCTGTTCCATGAAGGCCTGCGTTGCCGCGAGCGATGTGACGACGGCCTGAGAGCCGAGGCCCATGGCGTTTTGTGCCGAAGACGCCTGTCCCAGGCGCACACAGGTTTCCGGGTCCAATCCTAGGTGAAGACCGGTTGCGAAGCCCGCGTTAAAGCAATCCCCGCAACCACAGGTGCATCGCACATCAATGTCGAAAGCCGGAAGATGAAAGCGCGTTCCGTCGCTGTGCCGGTAGAGGGCACCTCCCGCGCCGAGAGTGAGGACGACGCAGCCGGCCCCCTTGTCCAGGAGGAAACTGGCGACATCGTCATAGTCGGTGAGGCCGGAAAGCGCCATCGCTTCCTCTTCGGACGGCAGGAAGTAATCAGCATAGGGAAGCAACCCCTCCACCAGAGGCATATCGTCCTGGGTACTGGCAAAAACGTCGAGGGTGGTGATGCACCCGCGTTCCTTTGCCTGGCGGATGAGGGCAACGCTGGGGGCGCCATCCATCCGGTCCATCAGGCCGATGCCGCCGATGTGGAGGATACGGGTGTCGAGCACCCGGTCGATCTGGTCTTCGGTGACGAAGAAGGCCCCGGTGGCGCCCTTTTTGTGCAGAACCGAGCGGGCCCCGTCGGGGCGGGTGGCGACGATGGAGGAGGAGGTTGCGACACCCGGACAGACCGCCATGTTGGCGGTGTCGATGTCGAAGCTTCGAAGCTTCTGCAGCACCCATTGGCCCATGTCGTCATCGCCGACGCCGCCTACGGCCTGCACCGTGAGCCCGTGTTTGGCCGCGACGATGGCGGCGCTGCCCGCGGCGCCGGAAACGGCGATGGTCAGCTCGTCGATGAAATAAGTATCGTCGCCCTGTGGAATGTCTCTCACCGGGCGGCCCAGGCAGTCGAAGGTGTAAAACCCGAGGGAGGTATAGTCGAACGTCATTTTACCGACTGCGTCCGTTGTTTTTCGTTTTGACTTTTCATCCGGGTCAGCGCAGGCGCTCGCCGGACACCCCGTCGAAGAGGTAGAGGCGATCGCGATCAAAGCTGATATGCGCCGTGGTGTCCAGCGGTGCCCGAAAGTCGCGGTCGGCGCGGATCTCGAACAGGTCGTCATCGGTGCGCAGGCTCACCAGGGTCTGGTCGCCGGTCGGCTCGATTCCGAAGACGATACCGGTCATCTCGGCCGGGGCGCTGTTCAGATGACAGTCTTCCGGCCGCACGCCCAGGGTCACCGCACGGCCGCTCTCGGCGTCGATACCTTCGACCTTCACGCCGGGCGCGATGAAGGTGCCCCCCTCGACGCGTCCTCTTATGAGATTCATGGGAGGTGAGCCGATGAAACCGGCGATAAAGGTATTCGCCGGATTGCTGTAGATTTCATCCGGCGTGCCGATCTGCTGGATCGCGCCGCCGTTCATGATGACGATACGGTCGGCCAGGGTCATGGCCTCAACCTGGTCATGGGTCACATAGACGGTGGTGATCTTCAGGCGGCGTTGCAGGTGCTTGATTTGCACCCGCATCGCCGAGCGCAGCTTGGCGTCGAGATTCGAGAGTGGCTCGTCCATCAGGAACACATCGGGTTGACGGACCACCGCGCGGGCGAGGGCCGCGCGCTGGCGCTGACCGCCGGAAAGCGCGCCCGGCTTGCGGTCGAGGTAGTCGCCGAGCTCCACCATTTCCGCCGCCCGCTTCACCAGCTCCACATGCTGGGCCTTGGGCACCCCGCGCATGCGCAGGGGAAAGCGGATGTTCTCGAAGATCGTCATGTTGGGATAGAGCGCATAGCTCTGGAAGACCATGGCGACGTCCCGGTCGCGGGCATCGACGTCGTTGACGACTTCGCCGTCGATGATCACCTCGCCGCCGCTCGGGTCCTCCAGGCCGGCGATCATGCGCATGGTCGTCGTCTTGCCGCAGCCCGACGGACCGAGAAAGACAACGAACTCCTCGTCGGCGATCTTCAGATTGACGTCATCGACGCCGACGAAGTCACCCCAGTGCTTCCTGACATTACGCAACTCAATCTCTGCCACGACTCATCCTTTTAAAGCTCCCAACGTCAGTCCGCGCGACAGATGTTTCTGGATCGCTATGACAAGCAGAAATACCGGCACAAAGGCCAGGAAGGAAACAAGCGCAATCGCATTGTATATCTTGCCGTCCGAGCCGCCGGTGAAATTCGCCAGGGCCACCGACATGGTGTAGGCGTTCTTGGTCGAGGCGATCAACAGTGTGAAGAGGAACTCGTTGATCGCAAAGATCGCCGCGATCACCGCAGCGGTGATGATTCCCGGCAGGCAGATCGGAATCACGATCTCCCAGAGAATGCGTAGGTCCGAGGCGCCGTCGGTGCGCGCTGCATCCTCCAGCTCGTGGGGAATATCCTGCATGTAGGAGCGGATGATCCAGGTGACGAGGCTGAGATTGATCGCGGCATAGACCAGCATCAGGCCCCAGACCGTGTCGAGCAGGCCAAGACCCTTGAACAGGAAAAAGATCGGTATCGCAACGATGGCCGGCGCCATCATCCGGGTCGAGAGGATGTAGAAACCGATGTCCTCGCGGCCCTTGTAGTTATAGCGCGCCAGGGAATAGGCGGCGGGGATCGCCAGCACCAGGTCGATGACCACCGAGCCGACAATGGCCAGCAGGGAGTTGATCAGGTAATTGGCCATCGGCCAGTCGTCCCAGATCATATGCCAGGCGTCGAGGGAGAAGGTCGGCCAGTAAATCGGCTGCGGCGTGATGATCTCGGTGCGCGGCCTGAAGCCGATGGAAAGAAACCAGAGAATCGGCAGCAGGCAGCAGAGTGCCCAGCCGGCCAGGATGACATAGCGGAGCACGCGGCTTTCGCCTGAGCGGCGGCGCATTCTTCCGGTCGCGGCCATCACGCCCTTCCCGAGCGGAAGAACCGCTTCAACAGCAGTTGGGCGACGATGATGGTGAAGATCAGCATCAGGGCGGAGGCGGCGGAGGCATAGCCGAAGTTAAAGGTGCGAAAGCCCATGCGGTAGATGAAATAGCTGATGGTCTCGGTCGCACCGCCGGGCGTGCCTTGGGTGATGATGAAGACATTGGCGAACATCGTCGTGATGTCGATGCCCCGCAGGATGACGGCCACCGCGATCACCGGGCGCATCAGTGGAAGGGAGATGTTCCAGAAGATCGCCGGCCAGCTGGCGCCGTCGAGGCGGGCGGCTTCTTCGATCTCCTTGTCCTGGGCCTGGAGTCCGGCAACGAAAATGATGAACAGGAAGGGCGTCCACTGCCAGACGTCGGCGACGATAAGCGTCAGCCGGGCATTCCAGACGTCGCCCAGAAAGTCGATGTTTTCGGAGATCAGGCCGAGTTGCATCAGGAGGTCGGAGACCACCCGCCCGTCGTTGAAGGCCAGCTTCCAGATGAAGGCCACCGCAGAGGGCATGAAGAGCATGGGCATCAGGAAGATGATGCGCCAGCCGCGGATGAAGGGATCGCGGTAGGCGTAGAACGCCAGAGTCATCGCAATCACGCATTCGAGGGCCAGAGAAATGCCGCCGATGACCAGGGTGTTCCAGAGCGCCGCCCAGAATTCCCGGTCCCGCAACAGATTGGTGTAGTTCTCGAAACCGGCCGGCACCCAGCCGGTGAAGGTGACGAAGAAGAAGGACTGATAGATCGCGTAAACACCGGGATAGAGGGTGATCATCAACAGATAGATCACCGCCGGTGCAACCAGCAGGTAGGGAAAGAGCTTGCGCCGGAAGGGACTGCGCCGGCGCCGCCGCAGAGAAGGGACGGCGGATATCGCCGTCCCCTCGCTTGTTGCTGCGGATTGCGTCATCGATGTCGGGCTCTTACCCGCTTCACTGAGGACAGCACGCCGAACTCAGATCGGTGACGGCTTGCCGCGGCCGGCCCAGGTGCCGGCCTCCACCGCGGAATAGGCAAAAGGCTCGCGGCTGCTGAAGAAGCCGTTTTTCTTCATAATCGAGCGCCAGGCATTGACGCCGTTGTCCAGTGCTTCCTTGGCGGGAATCTGTCCGACGACAGCACGGTTGATCTCGTTGCCGAGGGCCTGCTCCATCTCGAACATGCCGGGAATGCGCGGCGCGCACCAGGCATAGTCGAGGCTCTCCGCCCAGACTTCGGCCGGTTGGGAAACGGCCCGCAGACGCTCGTTGTTCAGCACCGACTTGTAACCCGGCGCCACGCCGTTGGCGTTGGCTTCGTTCATCGCCATGATCGACGCCGTGGTCAGGAAGGCGAGCATCAGGAACGCGCCTTCCGGATTCTGCGAGGTCGAGGCGACGCAGGAGGTCGAACCGGCGATGTTCGGCGGCGCAAAACGGGCGCCTTCGATGTTCACCCGGGGTTCGTAGATGGTGACGAAGTCGTCGACGATCTGGCTCTGGTCCGGCCGCATCGCCTGGGTGCCGCTGTCCTGCCAGGAGATGTTGGTGGCAAGCTGTCCGCCGAGCCAGGCTGCCCGGTTTTCCGGCCAGCCCCAACCGGCAACGCCCTGGGCGGCATTCTTCTGAAGATCCAGGATGATCTCCAGCGCCTTGATGCCGGCATCGTTGTTGAAGATCGGGTTCCACTCGCCGTCGAAGAGGTCGACGCCGCATTGGGCCGCAATGTGCTCCCAGGTATAGGTCGACCAGAAGCCGCGGGCGGCCATCAGACCCACGCCGGCGACACCCGGTTCGATCTTGTTCAACTCGCCTGAGAGCCGGATCAGGTCATCGTAGGTCTCGACCGTCTTCCATTTGTCGATCGGTCCGCCGGTGACCTGCTCCACATAACCCTTGCGCAGGTGCACCATCTGGATGTCGCAGTCAAAGGGGATTCCGTAGAGGCCCTTGTCGCCGAACTGGCCGTAATTGAGGCGGTAGGTGTCGTAGAAATCGTCGAGCGGCAGGTTCCATTTCTCGGCGTAGTCGTCGAGGCGCGCCAGGAAGCCCGGCGCGGCGAAGTCGCCCAGCCAGGGCGAGAAGAATTGCAATGCGTCGAAGCTGGCGTTGCCGGAGATGAACTCGGCAATCGCCTTGTCGTAGAAGCTGTCGTCCGGGATGGGAACCAGTTCGACCTTGATGCCGGAAAGCTTTTCGAATGGTACGAGGCCTTCGGCCGCTGATTCCTGGTCCGCCGCGCCGATGGCGAAACGCACCGTCTTGCCGGCCTGTTCGGCCCGCACAGCTTCCCAGTCCACGGTCCGGATCCAGTCCTTCTGAGGATCCCAAAGTGGTTCGTCGGACATGCTGTAGAGCTTGCGGTAGTCCTCACGCACATATTTCGGTACCGAAATGTCCGCCAGGACGGCAGCGGGATCGGGCAGTGACGACTGGGCAAAGGCGGGCGCCGCCAGCGAGGTTCCGGCACCGGCTGCAAGGCCGGCCGCAACGCTTGATTTCAGGAATGATCGGCGGGTCGTGCCGTAACTGTTAACGCGCATGGAAAAAACCTCCCTTTTTGATCGTTCTTACGTCTGAAGGCACTGCGGAACCTCGGGATGCCGGGCGCACGTCACTGTCGGCGTGTGGCTGCGTCCGGCAAGCGGGAGGCTTTACAGGGTGCTTCGCGGGAGGGGGTCGGCAGCGCCGTTTTCATGAATCCTCCCATTTATCGTTGAACAATGTTATTTCTATTCATTCAAATGTTCATTTGTCTTTCAGTCTTGTCAAGGCATTTGTGGGTCGGGCCCGCATTAGGGCCAGAACATGCGTATTGACGATAAAACAGATGTTCATTAGGGTCCGCATCAGGTCTGATGATGGAGTTTCTCTCTTGGCCACCAATGTTGAACTGACCGGCCTTGCCAAGGATCTTGCCGCTCGCGCCGATGCGGGCCGGCCGCTGCGGATCGGCCTGGTGGGCGCGGGGGAAATGGGCACGGACATCGTCACCCAGGTCGCCCATATGCCGGGAATTCGCATCGGCGCGATTGCCGAGCTGAACGTGCCGGCGGCAATGCAAGCGGTCGATATCGCCTTTAATGGTGCGGGCGGCGCCAGGGAAGCGGCGACCCCGTCGGCGTTGAACGCGGCTATGGAGGCGGATCAGATCGCTGTCACGCCGGATGCCGCGGCGATGGTCGAAAGCGGGTTGATCGACGTGGTGGTCGATGCGACCGGGGTGCCGGCGGTCGGGGCCGAGATCGGTCTTGCCGCCATGGAGCAGGGTAAACATCTGGTGATGATGAACGTCGAGGCCGACGTCACCATCGGTGCTTATCTGAAGGCCGAGGCCGACCGCCTGGGAGTCGTTTACTCCCTCGGCGCCGGTGACGAGCCGTCCTCCTGTATCGAGCTGATCGAATTCGTCTCGGCCATGGGGCATCCCATCGTCTGTGCCGGCAAGGGCAAGAACAATCCCCTCAACATCGAAGCGACGCCGGATGCCTATGTCGAAGAGGCGGAGCGCCGCAACATGAGCGCGCGGATGCTGGTCGAGTTCATCGACGGTTCGAAGACCATGGTGGAGATGGCGGCGATCGCCAATGCCACCGGGCTGCTCCCCGACAAGCCCGGTCTGCACGGACCGGCGGCGACCAAGGAACAGCTTGCCGAGGTGCTGGTGCCCGAGAAAGACGGCGGCGTGCTGTCCGATGTCGGCCGGGTCGACTATTCCATCGGCGCCGGCCTGGCGCCGGGCGTTTTCGTCGTCGTCGAGATGTCCCATCCCCGTCTCTCCGAACGCATGACCGACCTGAAGCTGGGCAAAGGCCCCTACTTCACTTTCCTGAGACCTTACCACCTTACCTCCCTGGAGGTCCCGCTGACTTGTGCGCGCGCCGTTCTTTACGGCAAGGCCGACATGGTCCCGCTGGACCGGCCGGTTGCAGAGGTTTGTGCGGTGGCCAAGAGGGATCTTGCGCCGGGCGAACGCCTGGATGCCATCGGTGAATACTGCTACCGCGCCTGGATCATGCGGAGCGAAGAAGCCCGCGTTGAAGGCGCTATTCCCTGCGGTTTATTGGCCGATGGTGAGGTAACCGCGCCGATCCGCAAGGGCGAGTTAATCACTTATGAAAACGCGCTGCCGCCCCAGGACGCCAAGATCGTGGCGTTGAGGGCGCGGCAGGATCAACTTCTTTCACTAAATTAGGAAACGCTATATCTGATGCTGGCTCACCCGCCTGCCAACGCCCCCTTTGCGATCCGGCAATACAAACCGGAGGTGCTGCGCGACGCGCTGCGCAAGATGTATCTGGTGCGGCAGTTTGAAGAGGGCGCCGAGGACTGTTACGTCCGCGGATTGATCCACGGCACCATGCATCTTTCCATCGGCCAGGAAGCCTCTGCGGTCGGCCTCTGTATGGCGCTCACGGATGAGGACAAGATCACCTCGACCCACCGCGGCCACGGGCATTGTATCGCCAAGGGCGCCGATGTCGGGCGCATGTACGCCGAGTTCTTCGGCAAGGAGAGCGGCTATTGCGGCGGGCGGGGCGGTTCCATGCATATTGCCGACGTCGCCAAGGGTAATCTGGGCGCCAACGGTATCGTCGCCGGCGGCATCCCCATCGCGGTGGGTGCGGCGCTTTCCGCCAAGCGGCTCAATCCCGGCTCTGTCGTGATGAGTTTCTTCGGCGACGGTGCCGTCAACGAAGGCGCCTTTCACGAGGCGCTCAACATGGCGTCGGTCTGGAAGCTGCCGGTCATCTTCGCCTGCGAGAACAATCACTACGGCATGTCGACATCGACCGAGAGGTCGAGCGCGCAGCCCCGCGTGGCAGAGCGCGCCGCCGCTTACGCGATGCCCGGCGTCACTGTCGACGGCAATGACTTCTCCGCCGTTGCCGAAGCGGGCTATATCGCCATCGAGCGCGCCCGGGCGGGTGAAGGACCCAGTCTGATTGAATCGGTGACCTATCGCTGGCGCGGGCATTCCAAGTCGGATCGGAACCGTTACCGCACGAAAGAAGAAATCGAGTCCTGGGTCGCCCGCGACCCGATCGTCCGCTTCGCCGAGCTGTTGGAAGAACACGGGGTCGTCGATGCGCAAGGCCTGGCGGCGCTGGAGCAGGAGGCGGCAGAAGAAATCGCCGCGGCCATCGACTTCGCCAAGACCAGTGCCGCGCCTGATCCGGCCGCTTTGACGCGGGATGTCTACACACCCGGTGAAGGGGAAGGAGTGTCGGCATGAATGCCCCGGCGCCCGCCCTCGACGCAGGTCAGCGCGAGCTGAGCTATGCCGAGGCGATCCGCGACGCTTTGGCGCTGGCGCTGGAATCCGATGACCGGGTGATCCTGATGGGCGAGGATATCGGCATCTACGGCGGCGCCTTCCAGGTTACCGGCGATCTTGTGCAGCGTTTCGGGGAGGACCGGGTGATGGACACCCCGATCTCCGAACTCGGTGGCGCCGGGGTGGCGGTCGGTGCGGCGCTCACCGGCATGCGGCCGATCTACGAGTTCCAGTTCTCCGACTTCGCCACCCTGGCCATGGATCAGATCGTCAATCAGGCGGCAAAGCTGCGCTTCATGCTCGGCGGCACCGTTTCGGTGCCTCTGGTCATGCGCTTTCCCGCCGGTTCGGGCACCGGCGCGGCGGCCCAGCACAGCCAGAGCCTGGAGGCCTGGTTCGGTCATGTGCCGGGCTTGAAGGTGGCGCAGGCGGCGACGCCCCACGACGCCAAGGGTTTGCTGTTGGCCGCTTTGGAAGACCCGGACCCGGTTCTGTTGTTCGAGCACAAGCTGCTCTACAAGATGAAGGGCCCGGTGCCGGAGGGCTACTACACCGTTCCCATCGGCAAGGCCCATGTCTGCCGTCCCGGCAGGGATGTCACCATCGTGGCGACCTCGATCATGGTGCAGCGCGCGCTTGCGGCAGCCGAGACCTTGGTGGATGAGGGGATAGAGGCTGAAGTGATCGACCTGCGCACGATCCGGCCGATGGATCGCGCGACGGTCATCGAGAGCGTCGCCAAGACGTCGCGGCTGGTTTGCGTCTACGAGGGCGTCACCACCCTGGGCATCGGCGCCGAGGTGAGCGCCGCCATTGCCGAGAGCGAAGCCTTCGACTACCTCGACGCCCCGATCGTTCGCCTTGGCGGCGCCGAGGTGCCGATCCCCTATAGCCCTGAGCTTGAAAAAGCAGCGGTTCCCCAGGTGCCGGACATCCTCGACGCCGTGCGGAACCTCGTCCGCGGCGCGATCTGACATGCCTGTTGAGGTGATCATGCCCAAGGTGGACATGGACATGTCCAGCGGGAAGATCGCGGTCTGGCACGTCGAAGAAGGGGCGGCGGTGAAGGCCGGCGACCCCCTGTTCGACATCGAAACCGACAAGGCGGCGATGGAGGTGGAAAGCCCGGCCAGCGGAACGCTGCATCACATTCTGGCCGAGGTCGGGGCCGAGGTTGCCATCGGCAAACCGGTCGCCTGGGTTTATACCGCCGGCGAGGCAGTCGGCCCGGCCCCGGCAGGCGGAAGCGACGAAGCGGTATCTGCTGCAAGCGTGGCGGCGGAGGCTTCGCCGCCGGCCAAGCCGGATGCATTCGAGATTTCCGACGGCCCGGGCCGGCAGGACAAGGCACGCGCGACGCCAAAGGCGCGGCGTCTGGCGCGGGAGCATGCCCTCGATCTTGCCGGCATCGATGGGTCGGGACCGCGCGGGCGCGTCTCCGCCGCTGATGTCGAGGCCAGGATCCAGGGCGGGACCCTCGACCCGCAGCAGAGCGGCAGGCCGGGCGGATGGCAGGCCGAGGCTGGGGCCTTGAAGGTCCATCGTGCTGGTGGCGGCGGCAGTGTTCCCATCTTTATGATTCACGGCTTTGCCGGCGACTCCTCGACCTGGAAGGATCTGGAGCCGCGCCTGCCGGCGGGGCATCCGGTTCTGAAGCTCGACCTGCCGGGGCATGGCAAGTCGCCGCGCCGAAAGATCGATTCCTTTCGCCAGCTTGCGCGGGCCGTGGTCGAGGCCTTTGATCTGGAAGACCTTCCGGCTGTCCATCTTGTCGGCCATTCCCTGGGCGCGGCGCTGGCCCTGGCCCTTGCCGATGTTCGTCCGCGGCGCATCGCCTCGGCCACACTGATCGCGCCGGCAGGGCTGGGGCCCGAAGTCGAAGGCGGTATTCTTGCCGGCATCGCCCGTGCCAGCCGGCGCGAGAGCCTCGGCCCCTGGCTTTCCCAGTTGACCGCCGGGACGGAACTGCCGGGTGATGGGTTTATCGCCGCTGCCATGGCGGCGCGCAGGGACCCGGCCTTGCGCGCCTATCAGTGCGACCTTGCCGAGACGCTCTTTCCGGATTCGGTGCAAAGTTTTGATCTGGGGCCGGCGCTGTCGCGCCTTCAGGCGCCCGCAAAGATTATCTGGGGAAGGGCGGACAAGGTGTTCCCCTGGCGCCAGGCCTTGCGGGCGCCGGGCCGGGTGGCGCTTCATCTGCTTCAGGAAACCGGGCATATGCCGCAGAACGAGGCGCCGGAGGAGATTGCCGCCTTGCTTTCGGCGATGCTGCGCGGCACCGAACCACGGCTTGAGGTTGAAGGAACTGCAAGCGGCAGCTAGAACACCTCAGTCCTTGATTTTGCAGTCTTGTCTCTAGGAGTCCTATCGCTTGCCCCGAGAAGAGAAACCCCAGGGCCGCAAGAAAGCAGGCGCACAGCAGGTCAATCTGCCGGATGCCAGCCATCGCCTGCGCGTTCGGGCGACCTGGATGTACTTTATCGAGGGGCGCACCCAAAGCGAGATTGCCGAAATGCTCGGCGTCGGACGGGTCACCGTGGTCCGGCTGCTGGCGGACGCGCGCCGCCGCCGCGAGGTGCAGATCACCATCACCGCGCCTTTGGCCGAGGTGACGGAGATCGAGCGGATGCTTGAAAGCCGCTTCGGGATCGAACAGGCCATCGTCGCGCCCGTTTCGGGTCCGGAACAGGATCCGGCCCAGGTGATCGCTGCGGCGGCTGGGGCCTTCATTTCGCAGGCCATGCGTTCGGGCATCACCGTCGGCGTCGGCTGGGGGCGCACGCTCTACTCCGCTCTGCCCTATATTGTCGGACGCACCCTGGAGAACTTTCGGGTGGTGTCGCTGCTTGGCGGCATCTCTCAGGCGCGGCGCTTCAACCCCGCAGAATTCGCCTGGCAGTTCAACGAACTGTTTCAGGGCGAGGGTTTTCTGGTTCCCGCCCCGGCGCTGGTTGACAGTCCGGAAACCAAACATGCCCTGCTGGAGCGTTGCGGCATTGCCCAGGTTTTCGAGATGGCCGACAGTCTCGACATCGCCCTTCTCAGTGTCGGCGGCATCTCCACCCTGACCACGTCGTATCGTGTCGGGCACCTCTCCGAAGCGGAGCGGCAATCGCTCATCAAGGCCGGCGCGGTGGGGGACATCCTCTACAACTTCATCGACGAGGACGGTAATCTCGTCGACCATCCGGTGAACGACCGGGCGATCTCCGTCGGTATCGACCGCCTGAAGCGGACACCGCGGCGTGTTCTCGTCTCCGGCGGTGCCGACAAGGTTCCGGTTCTGCGCGGGGCAATCCGGTTGCTGGAGCCGACCGTTTTCATCTCCGACGAAGCGACGGCACGGGCACTGCTGTCCTAGATCGGACGCTCCTTTTTCGCGGTGCATACCGTCAGTGCGGCGGGTTTTGCGTCTCCCTGGTCATGGCCACCCTGTTGATGTCGATGCGCCAGTCGGGGTAAGCCTTAGGGATGGAGCAGATTCTCGAACCGGGCCGGATTGCCGCCGAGCTCCAGGTCGCTGCCGATTGGTTACTGCAAAACGTCGCCAATCCCTGGACCCTGCTGCAGGTCGTTCTGCTGGTTCTTCTGTTCGGCCTGTCTGTGCTGGCCGCCCGGCGTCTGCGTCCCGCTTTGGCAGCGCGCATCGAGAAAACCAAGGTGCCGCCGGGGTTTTCCGCCTTGGCGCGGGCTTTGCCCCAGGTGCTCACACCACTGATCTACCTGCTCCTGCTCTGGCTGGCCATCGCTGCCATACAGCAAAGCACCTGGCCCAGCCGCAGCTACCTGCTGGGCGTGGTCGCCAGCCTGCTGACGGCCTGGGTGGTGATCCGGCTGGTGACGACCTTCGTGCGCAACCCGGCGCTGGCCAAGACCTTGGCTTTCTGTGCCTGGACGATTGCGGCGCTCAACATCACCGAGCTGCTGGACCCCACGGTCGCCTTGCTCGATTCCCTGGCGATCAGTTTCGGCGACCTGCGCATCTCGCTGCTGACCGTGGTCAAGGGTATGTTGACCCTGGCCCTGCTGCTCTGGGCCGCCTCTGCCCTGTCGCGTTTCCTCGAAGGGCGCATCAGCCGGGTTCCCGACCTGACACCCTCGGTTCAGGTGCTGCTCGGCAAGCTGCTGAAGATCACGCTCATCGCCCTGGCGGTGGTCATTGCCCTCAACAGTGTCGGTATCGACCTGACGGCGCTGGCGCTGTTCTCTGGCGCGATCGGCGTGGGTATCGGCTTTGGCCTGCAGAAAGTGGTTTCCAACCTCATCAGCGGCGTCATCCTGCTGCTCGACAAGTCGATCAAGCCGGGCGACGTCATCGAACTGGAAGAGACCTTCGGTTGGATATCCTCTCTTGGTGCCCGCTACGTCTCGGTGGTCACCCGCGACGGCAAGGAATATCTGATCCCCAACGAGGACCTGATCACCCAGCGGGTGGTGAACTGGTCCTTCAGCGACGAACTCGTTCGCATGGAGATCACCTTTGGTGTCTCCTATGACTGCGACCCGCATGAGGTCAGGCGTATCGCCCGGGAAGCGGCCGCCAAGCCCAAGCGCGTTTCGCAGCAGACGCCCCCGGTTTGTCACCTGACGGGCTTTGGCGACAGCTCGCTCGACTTCGTGCTGCGCTTCTGGATCCTCGATCCGCAGGGCGGCGTCGCCAACATCAAGGGCGAGGTCCTGTTGGCGGTCTGGGACGCCTTCAAGGAGAACGGCATCGAGATTCCTTATCCCCACCGCCAGGTCATCGTGAAGGAACCTGTTCAGATTACAGGTGGCGCATCATCGCCCGAGGGATAAGTCGCACAGGGTGAGAGGGCCGGGTCAGTAATCCCATTGGAAACGGACACCGGACTTGTTGGCGCCGGAGCCGGTTACTTCACTCTCGACCGTGATGTTGGGAGTCAACTCGACCTCGACCGTCGCGGCGCTGGATTGCGATGAGGCGCCTTGTTTGACCCCCACGTAGACTTCGTCGGTCAGGTATTTCCCCGCTTCCAGGGCGGGCCCCTGGCCGTCTGCGGCCTCTATGCGCAGCACGTCGACGCCCAGTGTGCGGCGGGCAAAGCCCAGGATATCCGCCCCGCCGCCGTTACCCGTCAGATCGCGCAGCGCAATGGCGAGCTGGGCCGCTTCCGCGGCGGTCAGCCCGGCGGCGGACTTGTTGAAAAGGACGCGGGAGATGATCTCGTCGCGCGGCACCTCAGGTGTAGAAGTAAGCACCAGTTCGGGTTGGGTCAGCGGGCCGCTGAGGCGGGCAGTCACCTCCAGTTCCGGGCCTTCGTAAACCGCGGTCACGTCCAGGCTCGGCTCTGCATTCTGTGATTCCGGAAGGATGACCCTGCCGGAGCGAAGCGCGAAGGGTTTGCCGACAACCGACAGGCGTCCGCGCACTAGGTCCAGGCTGCCGGTCACCAGCGGATCGGCGGCGCTGCCCTGGACCGAGATGCGGCCGGCCCATTCGGAATCGAGACCGCGTCCCCGCACGAAAATCCGCCGCGGCATGTCGATGACAATGTCGAGTGCCGCGTCGACAACCGGCGCCTTCTTCTGGTCTTCCGCCGAATCCTGAACGACACCGCCTTTCACCTCGATGACGTCGAGACTGACGACGTTGGGCGGCAGGTTGTTGAGCAGGCTGACTTCCACGGTCTCGGCGGTTAGCCTGCCGGTCACCCGGGAGGCGTCGGCGGTGCCGTTGATCTCGACGCTGCCGCCGGCCACCGCTGTTACATCGTCTCTGCGCAGCGCATGAAGCTTGTCGAGTTGGATCGCGACGTCGAAAGGGAAACCCTGCGCCGGATCGGCCAGGGCCTGGCCTTTGCCGGTGACACTGCCTCCGGCTCCATCGTTGGCGGTGAGGCTGGCGAGAGTAATACGGTCATCCGTGATCTCGGCCTGCAGTGCGATGTCGTTCAGGATGGTTCCGGTATCCAGATTCTCGTAGCGGCCGTTGTTGAGGATAACGCTGCCGTTCACTTTCGGCGCTTCCAGGCTGCCGCTCGCGTCGAGACTGATTGCCGCTGCACCCTTCAGCCGGTGCTGCGGCAAGGGGACGAAGAGCAGTAGTGTGGTGATGTCGCCCGACCAGTTCAGGTTTCCGGTGATCGGCGCTCTCGCGGGAAAGGCCGCCGCGCCTTCGGCCGTCAGGGTGAGGGGAAGCTCTGCCCGGAAATCGGCAGCCGCAATATCGGCACCGCCGAGTTGACCCGCCAGGTTCAGCCGGCCGCCGCGCCAATCGGCCTCTGCCGCCAATTCGAGTGGCGGCAGATCCGTGCTGCCGCTGGGTTGCAACCCGGTGGCCGACAAGGCGGCGCTGCCGCGGGGATCATCAAAAGATCCCTGCAGGCTGGCCTTGGCGGAAATCCGCCCATCGATGCCGGTTGCCCAAAACCGGTCGACGGTTTGCAGAGGCAGTCCGTCGAGCGTCGCGTCTACGGCGATATCGCGTGCCGCGAAAGCCGCGTCGGCAGTCAAACGGGTCTCACCGGAGGCAAGGTCGAGGCCGGTGAGACGCGTTTCCTCGGGCGCCAGGGTTAAGGTCGCGGTATCGCGCAGCGTAAGCGCTTCACCGAACAACTGTCCCTCTGCCTGTGTCAGGGCCAGGGTCAGCCTTTCGTCTTCCTGGGTTACCCGTCCCGCCGCGGAGACCTCAAGGGGCTCGACCCAGGCGCCGCTGCCGGTCAGAGTGAATGAAAGATCAGCTGGATTGCCTTCCCCCGTGAGGCCGAGGTTTTCCGCTTCAAGATCCTGCCAGCGCAGTTGTTCGGCCGTGATCTCAAATGTCGCGTCTCCTGCCAAGGCAAGGTCTTGGGCCTGCAGGGCGGCTGTCAGGTTCTCTATCGTCAGCGGTACGGCTTGGCCGTCCGGCCGCAGAGCGACGCCTGTGAGATTCGCCGTGGCCAAGACCGGCGCATCCTCCCCGCTCTGGTTCAGTCTGACATTAATTCGTCCCTTGCCGTTGCCTGAAAGCCCGGCGACCGCCAGCCAGGGGCCGAGATCGTCGAGATCGGCCTGCAGCGCGGCGATGGGTTCGCCGCCATCGAGCGGCAGGATGACATCGCCGGTTATCCTTGTGTCCGGCAGTCCTGCCTCTAGGTCTGTCAGGCCGAGGGTATCCGCGCGCAACTGCAGCTCGCTGCTTGCTTCCAGAGGGCCGAAAGGGCTTGTCAGGGCGAGAGTGACCGGGCCGTCGACATCGGAACCGGCGATACGCAGTTGATAGCCGGCGGTCAGGTCTCTCAGTTCCTGGTCTTCGATAGTGAGGCCGGCGAGCTTCGCTGCGCCGCTGACGGCCAGCGCATCGAAGGGACCGGCGGCTTCACCTTCGACCGTCGCCGCTCCCGTAACCTCGACACCCAACGCATCGGCCAGCACAGCGGCCTCGGGCAGGCGAACACTGTAGCCTGCGTCGCTCAGTTCGCCTGCCGGCGAGATCGCCAGGCTTGCGTCGATGTTGGCGATGTCCGACCGGCCCGTGACCTCCTCGATGCGCAGTTCGCCGTTGTCGAAGGCGAGGCGGGTCGCGAGATCCATGCCGTCGCCCGCGGCGGCGGCGACCAGGGCAGTCTCGCTGGACGGCTGGTCCCAACGCCCCGCCAGCTCGGCGGTCAGGCGCTGGCCGAAGCTTTCGACTGTAACGGGTCCGGCAAGACGGGCGGCTCCGCCCAGGGCGATGCCTGTCAGCGGTTGCAGCGCGGCCAGTTCAGGCACGGTCATCGCAACATCGAGACCTGCGGCGCCATCGTTGAGTCCGGCCTGACCGGTGACGGTGATCGTTGCGGCCTCGGTGGTAAGCTTCAGGTCGGCAAGGTCGAGGATCGCCGGGCCCGTATCGATACTGCCGTTCAGCGACCAGGTGAGTGCCGGGCCGAGGAGCGGGTCGAGGTTGTCTTGCCCCGGCAGCCGCGGTGCCGTCACGTTGCCGTTTAGATCAAAAGCGAAGACCGGCGCACCTTCCAGGATATTGCTTTCTGCATTCAGCTTGCCGACAGCGCTCGCCGTGTCGGCGGTGAAGCCCGGACGGGCGACAGCTTTGGCCGCAAACGAGATATCCGCCTGCGGTTTTTCGAGCGTTCCGCTGAGCGCTATCTCGGCCGAGGCTTCCTCCAGCCGTTCGAGACCCAGCAGACTGGCAGGCGCCGGACTGTCTCCAGCCGTAGCGGCCAGATTCAGGTCGAGCGCCCGCGTCTCGACGTCGAACGCGCCGTCGATGGAGAGGTTAAGGACATCGTTGGCCGCGGTGAAGCTGTCCAGCCTGACGCGCCGCGCTTCCTGCCAACCGCCTTTCAGCGCGAAGTCCGTGCGGCCGTCGATAAGAGCAAAGGCGCCCTCCGGCTCCGGCGCGGAGACGGCGCTGCGCCCGGTCATGGAGAAAGCGAGGTCATCGCCGCCGCGGCGTTCCAGGGTGATGTCCGCCGCCGCTTCGATAAGATCGCCGAGTGAAAGCATAGCATCGCCCTCCCACTGGGAGAGGGGGCCGCTGCCCTTCAGGCGCAGCGCCGCGCGGGGCAGGTCCGGCATCTCCAGAAGGGCGGCCAGGAGTCCGCCGGGGGCTTCTGCTGCCTCCAGGTCGGCCGTCAGGATATCGTCGGCCGGATTGTAGATCAGCTCGACGTCGAGCCGCGCCTCCGGGCCGTCGAGACGGTGCAGTTGAAGGCTGGTTGCGAGCGCGCCGTCTGCTTCGCTTTTTGCCGATCCGTCCAACGCCAGTTCCGCCGCTTGCCCCAGCACCGGCTGGCCTAGAGAGATCCGGTCGGCGTTGAGGCTGCCGATCCGCACCTTAATCGGAGAGCTCAGCGCAGCGAGCGGATCGCCACCGTTTTCCTCCTTCGCTTCCGCTTCGCCGGAAGGCAGGCGGGTGAGCGCGACCTCGCTGAATTTCAGAGAATCGATCTCGAGTGTTCTGTTCAGCAGACTCCAGGGTTGCCAGGAGACTTCCAGGGCGGCGATGCTCAGCCAGAGGCCATCGGCGTCACGCACCACGATGTCGCTGGCCCGCAGGCTCTCCGATACGTTGCCCTCCAGCCGACCGATGGAGAGTTCAACTTCACCCGGTGTCGTGGCTGCGGCTTCGATTTGGCGGGCCAGCCAGCCACGGCCGCCGTCGCTCTGCAGCCAGCCGTATCCCAGCCCGGCCGCGGTTAAGACGAGCAGCAACAGGCCGCCGAAGCCGATGGCCAGTCGCTTGAGAATCTTCTTCGCCTGCGGCATGTCAGAAGGCCTGCCCGAAACTCACATAAAACTGGAACGCGTCATCCACATCGTCGCGGGGGTTGAGGGGGAAAGCGACGTCCAGGCGCAGCGGGCCGAACCCGGTGAAATAGCGTACACCCAATCCGGCGGCCCAGCGCAGCGTTTCGTCGCCGTTGGGCCAGGGATCATCGAAAACCGTGCCGCCGTCGACGAAAGGCACCACGCCGATCTCTTCGGTGACCCGCACGCGAATCTCTCCCCCCAGTTCGACCAGCGACGTGCCGCCGAGCGGGTCGTCGTCATCGTCCAGGGGCCCCACCAGCTGGAATTCGTAACCCCGGATCGACCCGCCGCCGCCTGCATAAAACCGCCGGTTTGCCGGCAGCGTCTCGGTGTCCGCACCGACGATTGAACCGACCCTGGCGCGGCCGGCGAGAACGAAACGTTCCGCTTCGTCGACTGCATAGTAGGCTGACCCGCCGGCCACTGCGGTCAGAAACAGCAGCGTCTCATCACCGACGCCGGTCGTCGGTGTGAGGGAGAATTGCAAGCGCGACCCGCTGGCGGGATCGAGGGGGTCGTCGGTGGTATCCCGGGCCGCGGTCAGGGGCAGGCCGAAGAGCGTGAACTGGCGTTCACCGGTCTGCGCGTCGCCTTCGTCCTCGATGATCTCGTAGCCGGCGGAAACGCCGGCGGATCCCCGCCAGTTTTCGAAGAAAGACCGTTCCAGCCCAACCAGGCCCTCAACGAACTGGCGCTCAAAGGCATCGTTGTCCTCGAAACCGCCGGTCAGGTCCGCGAGCAGGGCTTGGTCGGGCCTGAGGAACGCCGGTTTACGGAAGCCCAGTCTGCCGCTTTGTTCGATCAGGGAACCGGTGGCGCTGACCCGCAGTTGCTCGTTCTCACCCAAGAGATTGCGATGTTCCCAGAACAGCTCGCCGCCGGGTCCGACATCGGTCGAAAACGAGGCGCCGGCGCCGATGGAGCGGTGTTCGCGCTCGACCAGGGTTACCATGACCGGCAGCGAGCCATCGGTCTCCGGCATGGCGGCCGTCTCGGCATTCACTGTTGAAAAGAGGCCGGTTGCCGAGAGGCTGCGTTGAACATCCCGCAGTACGCGCCGGTCGAAAAGGCTGCCTTCCGGCCACTCGGCGATGCGCTGGAGGTAGTCCGCCGCGACCCCTTCCTGGCCCTTGAAGCTCAAGGCGCCAAACGTCGCTTGGGGGCCGGCATCCACGGAGAGGTCCACCTGCATGTCGGTTTTCTCGCGGTCCACGAAGGTTCTGCGCTCAGCCACGCGGGCGAAGGGATGGCCACGCTCCTGCAACAGCGTGATCAACCGCCGTTCGGCGGCGACGATGTCCGGTGCCCTGGCCGGCATGCCGATCTGGATGTCGATGGCCTCAAGACGCGGCTGCACGCTGTCCGCCGGAGGCGTGCTTTCCACATAGTTGATGTCATAGGCCCCCAGGCTGTAGCGTGTGCCCGGGGTGATATTGAGAATGGCCTTGGCAGGCCGATCGTCGGTTTCGATGTCCAGGACAATTTCGGCGGCGTAATACCCCTCCGACCGCAGAGCGGTCTGGAGACGCTCGACATCCGCTTCGCCGCGCCGCCTCAGCCCGATCACAGTGGCCGGCGGCTTCCCGGCAAGGCTGATCAGTTGGGACGAAGCCTCCAAGACCGAAAGAAGGTTGCTATCCTCGACGCCGGTCAATTCCACCGTGTAGTCAATGCCGGTCTCCTCAGCTTCAACCGCCGGAGGGGCCGTATCGCCGTGGATCTCTTCTGCCTGCTGCGCGACAGCCGGTAGGCTGGCAACGGTTGCGCAAAAAAAGGCGCCGAGCGCAATGGCGCACGGTCGGCGAAGTTGCTTTCGCGCCGTCGTGTTGATCCCCAAGAGTACTGATTCTTTCCCTTTGTCAGAACCGCTGCCGTTGGGCGGACGGTCCCGGATGCTCATGCCAGCCCGAGGCGTAAATCCATTTGGTTTTCTATATTCACTTGCAAATACTCATATAAAAGCGTGACGACCCATCTCCTAACCCGGCCGATTAAGGGTCCGGGTGGCCCGGGTGACGAGCATACCCCGTCGAATGGCCAGAGTCCGTCTCGAAAAGAGGTACGGCAGCCACGGCTGCAGCATTAATCTGTAACCGGGTTGCGGTCCCAATGCCCTGTTCGGCACCGAAGTCTCTTGCTTCTCTTGAGATAGGCCGTTCCTGGCCGATTGCCTGGCGAATCAGGCCACCACGAGACAAGCCGAGGATTCTGGGGCGCCGGACTTTGGCCTTGATGACCCCGGGCAGATCTGATGTACAGAATTCAGGGTCAGAACAGGCGCGTCAGATGGTTCAGAATGCTCTCGCGGACGTTGTCCATGTGAACCTTCATGGCGGCTTGCGCGCGTTCGGGGTCGCCGGAAACGATGCCATCGATGATGGCGATGTGCTCGTGGCACCCGGGTTCAAAGCGCTCGGGAATGCTGCCCTTGTCGAAGATTCGCGTTTTCAGCTTCAGGTCCGAGATCAGCGTCTCCAAAAGCCGGGAGCCTGACATCAGAACCACCCTTTCGTGGAGTTCGTCGTCGGCGGCCAGATGCGCCTCTGCATCGGGCCGTTCACCCGACAGAAAACCCTCGAAGACCCCGCGCAGTTTCAGTAACGCATCGCGGCCCGGCGCCCCGGCGGCCTGTCTCGCGGCCTCTACTTCCAGCAGACGGCGGACATGGAGGATCTCCACGATTTCGTCAGTCGAGATGCGATGCACCACCGGCGCCCCGCCCTCCGGGCGCCGCACGAGCCCCTCGCTGGTAAGCCGGCTGATCGCTTCACGCACCGGGGTCCGCGAAATGCCGAGGCGGGCGGCGCAATCGTTCTCAAGGACGCGGGCGCCAGCCGAGAGTTCGCCGCTCAGGATCATCTGCCGCAACCTTTGATAGGCCGTATCGCCGAGGCTCGCACGGGGCAGTTTTGCCGTCATGCCGGGCGTCCAACTGTCGTCAATGGAACGCTGATCATCCGCATATTCTCTGTATACGCTGCTGAGTCATCTGCGCAATCTATACCTAAACGAATGAGATCGCCAACGCCAATTGCCAAGCCGCTCCCTCCCGTTGCGGGTTTAGGGCGGGTCGACTTGTCGTGCCAGGGTCCGGGATTTGCAACTGGAGGTGCCCTGTTTGCCTTGGCTTTCGAGCTCATGCCTTCTCTGGCGGAGATGAGCGGAGGGGAATGAGGACGGTCGCGATTTCGCATTTCCGAGGCGAATCCATTTGACATACAGTCTGTATACACTGGAGTATCGCTGTTCCTACTTTTGAGATTTCACAACGAAGCGGCTTTTGGGGGCAGGTGTAGATGAACGCTGCTGCGGCAGATCACAAACGTCCTGACGGCGGACGGCTGGAACTGGCGATCACGTTTCTCTACTACCGCGACCTTCCGGCGGCGATGCGTTTCTATGAAGACGTGATGGGTTTCACCCTGGCCATCGACCAGGGCTGGTCGAAAATCTATCGGATGGTCGGGCAGGCCCATGTCGGTCTGGTCGACGAAACCCGGGGCATGCATCGCGCACATGACGTGAAGCCGGTTCAGCTTTGCATCCGCGTGCCTGATGTCGATGCTTGGCACGCCTACCTCGCGGCCTTGAACATCGAAAGCCTGGGCAAGGTCTCCAGCAGCGAGCAGCTCGGCATCCGGGCTTTCGTCCTCGAGGATCCCGAAGGCTACCAGATAGAAGTGCAGTCCGCGCTGCCATGAGCCTGCGCCAAGAGCATGAGCTTGCGCCAAGAGAACGTCGATAACAGGGAGAAAAGACAGATGACTGTATCGTTCAGAAGCCGGTCGAGCCGGCGTCTCCTCGCCAGTGCCTGCGCCGTGGCGGCGCTCCTGCCCGCTGCGGTTATGGCGGAGGGCAAATCGGTCACCATCGGACTGACCGCCGACCCCAGCCACCTCTATCCGCTGGCGGGTGAGGAGCTGTCCTCGAACATCATGTACTACCATCTCTACGATCCGCTGGTGAAGCGGAGCGCCGACCTGTCCTTCGGCCCCGGCCTGGCGGAAAGCTGGGAGGTCGTGGACGACACCACCTGGCGCTTCAAGCTGCGTGAGGGCGTGACCTTCCATAACGGCAATGCCTTTACCGCCGACGACGTGGTCTTCACGGTGGAACATGCCAGAAAGTCGATCCGGCCGGATCTGGTTGCGAATATCGCCGCTGTCAGCGCCGTCGATGATCTGACGGTGGAGATCAAGACGCCTCAGCCATACGCCGTGCTGGCCATGGATCTGGCCGAGCTGCTGATCCTGGACCGGGAGTACACCACGGCCACCGGCGACGAGCAGATGGACCTGAAACCGGTCGGCACCGGCCCCTACAAGCTGGGTGAGTGGATCAAGGAAGAAAAGCTGGTTCTGGAGGCTTTCGACGACTACTGGGCCGGCAAGGCGGGCATCGACACGGTGACTTTCCGCCCGATCACCAACCCGGCGACCCGCACGGCCGCCTTGCTGACCGGGGAAGTCGACGTCATTCAGGATCTCGCGGTGCGCGACGTGGAACGGGTAAAGCGCGACGGCAACTTCAAGGTTCTGACGCGCCCAAGCCTGCTGAACGTGGTTCTGGCAATGGACACCCGCGAGAAGTCGCCGACCATCGATCTCGACAAGAATCCGATGACCGATCAGCGGGTGCGGGAAGCCATTGCGCGCTCTATCGACACCGATGCGATCAACAAGATCGTCATGAACGGCCTGGCCAGCCCGAGCACCCAATACGTGCCGTCGTCCCACCTCGGTTATGTCGAGGGGATGAACTTCCGGGAGATGTATCCCCACGACATTGAGAAAGCCAAGGCGCTGATGGCCGACGCCGGCTATGCCGACGGCTTCACCATGACGCTGGATGCCACCAATAACCGCTATGTGAATGACGCCCAGATCGCCCAGGCTCTGGCTTCGATGCTCGCCAAGATCAATGTCGATCTGCAGCTCAACATCATGCCGAAATCCAATTTCTGGGGTTATATCCGGGTCCCGACGGAGCAATCCAGTTTCATCATGAGCGGCTGGGACGTGCCTTCGGGTGACGCCGGCTCGATGTACGGCGCCCTGTTTTATACGCGCGACAAGAAAGAGGGCTACGGTCAGGTCAACCGTGGCAGCTACTCGAACCCGGCGGTCGATGCCTTGGTCGACAAGGCGGACAGCACGTCGAAAATCGAGGAGCGCGACGGCTATCTTCAGGAAGCAACGAAGATCCTGATGCAGGACATTCCGATGATTCCCGTACACTACGAGCAGGATATCTACGCCGTGCGCAACGGCGTGACCCTGGAGCCGCGGGTGGACAAGTTCCTTTGGGCCTACGAGATGGACGTCGACTGACTGCGTCCGACGTTCAGTGCGGCACGGCGCTTCACGGGAGCGCCGTGCCGCTCTACCCTAATCCCCCATTCCTTAGCGTCGTGTTGTCCAGATGATCGGTTATCTGCTGAAACGGCTGATCCAGATGACCATCGTTCTCTGGGTCGTCTCGGTCATTGTCTTCCTGATGATGAGCTTCACCGGTGATCCTGTCTTCATGGTGGTGCCCATCGATGCCACCGATGCCGAGATCGCCCAGGCGCGCCGGATCCTCGGTCTCGATCAGTCGCTCTTCGTGCAATACGCCAGGTTTCTGGCCAGCCTTGTCGAGGGCGACTTCGGACGTTCCTACGTCTTTCGCCAGCCGGCGCTCGATCTGATTCTGGAGCGTATGCCGGCCACCATCGAAATGGTGGTGGTGGCGATGGTCTTCGCCATTCTCGTCTCGATCCCGCTGGGGGTCTATGCCGGCGCCAATCCGCAAAGCCGGGTCAGCAAGGTCATCATGGCCGGATCGTTGCTCGGTATATCGCTGCCCGGCTTCTGGGTCGGCATGATGCTGATCTATCTGCTGGCGGTGCAGTGGGGTTTCTTTCCATCGTCCGGGCGTGGCGACACGGTCGAATTCCTCGGCATGCGCATCAGTCTGCTGACTGCCGACGGCTGGCAGCACATCATTCTGCCGGCATTCACCTTATCTTTGGCGACCATGGCGATTATCCTGCGCATTACACGCGCTGGAATGATGGAGGTGGGCCGTCAGGATTACATGAAGTTCGCCCGCGCCAAGGGGGCCACACCGCGCGACGTGCTCTACCGCCACGGCTTGAAAAACGCATTGATCCCCGTGGTGACGATCTTTGGGTTGCAGCTCGGCGATCTGATCGCCTTTGCGACCATCACCGAGACGATCTTCTCCTGGCCGGGAATGGGCAAGCTGCTGATTGACTCGATCTATCGCGCCGACCGGCCGGTCATCGTCGTTTACCTGATGCTGGTGGCGCTGATCTTCGTCGTCATCAACTTCCTGGTCGATCTGCTCTATACGCTGATCGACCCCCGCATCACGTTGAAATGAGGCGCCGGATGCAGGGATTTCTGAGATCGGAATTTTTCTTCAACTACCGCCGCAGCGCCTCGGCGATCATCGGCAGCGCGCTGATGCTGATCTTCGCCGTCTATGTCGCCTTTGGGCCCTGGCTGGTGGCGCAGAATCCGCACGACATTGCCTCTCTGGAGCTGCTGGACAGCTTCAAGCCGCCGGTCTGGTTGCCGGGCGGCGACCCGCGCTATCCCTTGGGTACCGACGGGCAGGGCCGCGATATGCTGGCAAGCATCGTTTACGGTGCGCGCATCTCGGTGATGATCGGCGTGGTGGCGATGCTGTGTTCCTGTTTCATCGGTACCGCGCTGGGCCTGCTCGCCGGGTTCTATCGCGGGGCCATCGACTCCTTCATCATGCGGGTCGCCGATATCCAGCTTTCCTTCCCCTCGATTCTGATTGCGCTTTTCCTGATGTCGGCCGTCGGCACCGGCATCGACAAGGTGCTGATCGCCCTGACGGCGGTGGGCTGGGTGGTTTATGCCCGAACCGTGCGGGGCTCGACCTTGAGCGAGATCGAGAAGGAGTACGTCCAGGCGGCGCGGGTCGCCGGTCTTCCAGACCGCAAGATCATCCTGAAGCACGTTTTGCCGAACGTCCTCACACCGCTGATCGTCATCGCCACTATACAGGTGGGCACCTTTGTTCTGATCGAGGCGTCGCTCAGCTTCCTTGGTGTCGGCGTGCCGATCACCCAGCCTTCGCTCGGCCTGCTGGTGAAGAACGGTTTCGACGTGCTGTTCAGCGGCCTCTGGTGGACCTCGGCTTTTCCCGGTCTGGCGATCATGATGCTGGTCTTCGGCATCAACCTCTTCGGTGATTTCCTGCGCGACGAACTGAATCCGAGGCTGAAGTGAGCGCGGAAAAGACAGCCCTGCTGGATGTGCGCGGACTCGAGACCCGCTTTTATACCTTCGCCGGTGTGGTGAATGCCGTCGACGGCGTCAGCTTCACGGTCGGGCGCGGCGAAATCCTGGGTCTGGTCGGCGAAAGCGGCGGCGGCAAGTCAGTGATCGGCTTTTCGATCCTCGGCCTGATCGACAGTCCCGGCAAGGTCGACGGCGGCCAGATACTCTTCGATGGTGACGATCTGGCCCGTAAGTCAGAGAGTGAGCTGCAGGGTATTCGAGGGCGCGATATTGCGATGGTGTTCCAGGATCCCATGACCTCGCTCAATCCTCTGCAGACCATAGGGCAGCAGATGGACGAGATGCTGCGGCTGCACAGCAAGCTCGATGCCCGGGCCCGCCGCGCGCGCTGCATCGAGATGTTGAACGACGTCGGCATCTCGGAAGCCGAGCGCCGTCTTAAGAACTATCCGCACCAGTTCTCCGGCGGTATGCGCCAGCGGGTGGTCATCGCCATTGCGATGATTGCGGGGCCGCGCCTCATCATTGCCGACGAGCCGACAACGGCCCTGGACGTGACCATCCAGTCGCAGATCCTCAAGCTGATGCGCCGCCAGGTGCGGGAGCGCGATGCCTCGATGATCCTCATTACCCACGATCTCGCGGTCGTCTCGCAGATGGCCGACCAGATCGTTGTGCTCTATTGCGGAAGGGTAGTGGAACAGGGCCCGAAGGAGGCCCTGATCCGCAAGCCCGCCCATCCCTATACCCAGGGCCTGCTCGGCTCGATTCCCAAGCTGCACGGCCGCCAGCCGCGGCTGACGCAGATCCCCGGCGCGGTGCCCGATGTGCGCAATCTGCCCAAGGGTTGCAACTTCCGGGAACGCTGCCCCTTCGCCCAGGCCCGCTGCGCGGAGGAGGAACCGCTGCCGCATCCCCTGACCGGGGAGCGTTCGGTCGCCTGTCATTTTCCGCTGGAAGAGGGGAGCAAGCCGTGACCGCTTTCCTGGAAGTTGAGAATCTGGAACAGCGTTTCGATGTCAGCGGCGGGCCGCTTGACAGGCTGCGCTTTGAAAACGGCCTGCCGACACTGGCGCGACGCATCGTTCATGCGGTCAACGGCGTGAGCTTCCAGATCGAACGCGGCGAGGTTCTGGGCCTGGTCGGTGAAAGCGGCTGCGGCAAGTCCACCGTCGCCAAGACCATCGCCCGCATCTACAAGCCGACGGGTGGTGCCATCCGCATCGAGGGTGAAGACATCTCCCAGCACGACTATCGCCGCATGCTGCCGGTAAGGCGCAAGCTGCAGATGATCTTTCAGGACCCCTTCGCTTCCCTCAATCCGCGCCAGCGGGTGCGCAACATCATCATGGAGCCGATGCTGCAACACGCCGATCCCGGTGACAGCTCGGTGGCGCAGCGGGCGATCGAGCTGCTGGCCCGTGTCGGGCTGCGTCCGGAGCATGGAGACCGCTATCCGCACCAGTTTTCCGGCGGGCAACGCCAGCGCATCGGCATCGCCCGCGCGCTCTCAGTGAACCCGCAACTGGTGATCGCCGACGAGCCGGTCTCGGCCCTGGATGTCTCGATCCAGGCGCAGATCCTCAATCTGATGATGGACCTGCGCGACGAGTTCGGCCTGTCTTACCTCTTCATCACCCACGACCTCTCGGTCGTGCGCCATATCAGCGACCGGATCGGCGTCATGTATCTCGGCTTCATGGTGGAAACCGCGCCCCGCGATGCGCTGTTCGAATCGCCGCAGCATCCCTATACCCGCGCCTTGCTGTCGGCAGCCCCGGCCATCGATCCGGACCCGGAGGCTGAAGAGGAGATCGAGCTGAGGGGTGAGGTGCCCAATGCCTTCGAACTGCCGAGCGGCTGCTGCTTTCGCACCCGCTGTCCCTTTGCTTTCGATCGCTGTGCGCAGGAGCGCCCGGTGCTGAAAGAGGCGGCGAGCGGACACCAGGTCGCCTGTCACCTGATGGACGGAGAAAGCTGATGGCCCATACGAGAATCCTGCAGGCAAGGCTGCGACTGGATGATCCCCACAACTGTACCGATGTGAATGATACCCTGACGGTGCTGGAAGCGCTCTATGACGCGTTGGTGCGGCGCGATGAAACCGCTGGTTTCGCGCCGGCCCTGGCGACCGGCTGGGAGGTGTCGGCGGAGGGGCGGGTCTGGCTTTTTCATCTGCGCGACGGCGTGCGTTTTCATGACGGCGCGCCCTTGGATGCCGGGGCGGTCATCGCCTCCCTGACCCGCATGGCGCGGCCCGACATGGGGGTGACGCTCGGCGCGCCGGGCGTCTACTCGCAGTATCTGACCGGGGCGGCCTTCGAGGCCCCGACACCCAGCAGCGTCCGCATCGTGCTGGCCGAGCCCATGGCGGATCTGCTCGATCTGCTGGTCTACGGCTACATCGTCGCCCCCTCGGTGCTGGACAACCCGCTGGCCCGGCCCTGCGGGACCGGACCTTACATCTTTGAGCGTGCCGGCGAGGACTTTTGCCGGGCGCGCGCCAACGCCGATCATTTCGATGGTCCGCCCTCTCATGAGGGAATCGAGTGGCGCAAGATCACGTCGGCCGAGGATCGGCTCGCTGCCCTGGAGAATGGGAAGGCCGAGGTGGCGAACACCCTGCCTTCTGGCGTCGACCCGGCAGGGGCGACGGCGCAGACCTATTTGTCGCCCACGACCATCATCTATCTGTTCAACGCGGCCTCGGGCCCACTTCGAGACGGCCGGATACGCCGCGCGCTCAATCTGGCTTTGGATCGCGCGGCCCTGGTCGACGATGTGCTGGGCGGCGCCGGCGCGCCGCTCTACGGGTTTCTCAGTCCGGCTCATGTGGGCTATCGAGCTGAGGATCATCCAGCGCCGCGCCCCGAGGAAGCCCGCGCCCTGCTGCGGGAGGCTGGAGTCGAAGGCGGCCTTACGCTCGATGTCGATTGCCCGACCAGCCTGCCCAACGAAGCGGAAGCCTTGACCGCCGCCATTGCGGCGCAGCTCGCGCCTTTTGGCGTGACCCTGAAAGTGAAGATCCATGAAGACCGGGAGGCTTATGCCCATCGGGTCAGGCGCAGCGAGATCGCCGATCTCTGTGTGTTCGATTCCAGCCCTCTCAGCACCTTCCGGGTCCTCTGCGAAAAGATCGACTCGCGCGTTCAAGGGTCCTGGTGGCTCGGCTATGCCAATCCGGCGGTCGAGAAGCTGATCGACAAGGCCCGGGTCACGATCGGCGACACAGCCAGAGAAAAGATCTTTCGCGAGTGTCACGGTTTGCTCCGCGAGGACCCGCCCTGGCTGTTCGTCTATAACCATTTGCGACGGGTGGCGCTTCGCGGCCGGCACCCGGACTGGCGGATGCGCCGCGACGGCGTGTTGGACGTGCGCGGGCTGCCTCGTATCGAGGGGGCTGGCGATGGCTGATCTGATCATTTCGGGCGGCGTCGTTATCCCTATGGACCTGGCACGCCGTGTCATCGAGGACGGAGCGGTGGCGATCGCCGGCGACCATATCGTTGCCGTGGGTCCAACCGCCGAGGTTCTGGCCGCGCATCAAGCGCCGCGCACCATCGATGCCGCGCGCAAACTGGTGCTGCCCGGGCTGATCGACGTTCACGCCCATGCCGGCCACGGACTCATCAAGTCCATGGGCGCGGCGCAGCCCGGTGCCTGGGAAGCGCTCTGCGGAGAGGTCTACACCACCGGCTCGACGCCCGCCTTCTGGCGCGCCGAGGCCGAACTGGCCGCGCTGGAGCGTCTGCGCTTCGGCGTCACCACCGGCGTATCGCTGTTGGGCGGCGGCGACACGGTCATGCGCTCCGACGATCCGGCCCATGCGGCTGCGCACTGCGAGGGCGTGCTCGCCGTAGGCACCCGTGACGTTCTGGCGATCGGGTCCACGCGCCCGCCGCACCCCAGGACCTACGCCGACTGGAAGGGCGACCAACGGAAAGACAAGCCGGTGGATTTCGAAACCCAGTTTGCCACGACGGCACAGGTGGTTGCCGACTGGCACGACAGCCATGACCGGCGCATCTCCGTTGCTCTTTTGACCCCGGTGCTGCGCAACGAACATGTCGGCGAACTCGGCCCGACGCTGATGGAAGAGGCGATGGAGCAGACCCGGCGTGTCCGCCGTCTGTCCCGCGACACTGGGACGATCTTCACTCAGGACGGCCATTGGCGCGGCTCGGTGGAGCGGGCGCAGGCCATGGGAATTCTCGGCCCGGATGCCCTGTTGAGCCATGCCATCGATCTCAGCGAGGCGGAGATCGCGCTTTGTGCCGAGACCGACACCAAGATCGCCCATAACCCCAGCGCCATCGCCTCGGTCATGGGCCGCTGTCCGGTAACGGAATTGATGGACGCGGGTGTGACGGTCGCGCTGGGCTCCGACGCCACGGCGCCCGACCGTTCGGGGGACATGTTCCGTCATATGCAGCAGTGCATGCACTACCACCGCACCCATTTCCGCGATCCCGACATCCTGCCGCCGGGCCAGGTGCTGGCGATGGCCACCATCGATGGCGCCCGCGCCTTGGGCATGGAAAATGAAATCGGCTCGCTGGAACCGGGGAAGAAGGCAGACCTTCTGCTGCTCGACTTGGCCAGCCCGCACCTCTATCCGCTCAACATGCCGGCCTATCGCGCCGTCTGCTTTGCCAACGGCAATGACGTGCACAGCGTCATCGTCAACGGTGAGGTGGTTTTGGAAGAGCGGCGTGCGGTTAAGGTCGATGAAACCGCCGTGCTGGAAGCGGCACAGATTGAATGCGAGCGCATGATCGCGCGGACGGGTTCGGCCGGCTTGCTCGCCATGCCGGCTGACTTTTTCGGCCAGCCGCACCGACGTTAAACAGGGAAAGATCGAATGATGGAGTTTACGGAGTCCACCCGGGGTGTCTATGTCATCGCGCCAACGCCCTTCACAAGCGAAGGGGCGGTGGATCTGGAGAGCACGGACCGCATGGTCGATTTCTTTCTGGAGCGCGGGGCCAACGGGCTGACCATTCTCGGCATGATGGGTGAGGCGCCGAAGCTCACCCTTGAGGAATCCTTCACCTTTGTCCGACGCGTGCTGGCCCGGGTGAAGGGCCGGGTTCCTGTGATTGTCGGCGTTTCCGCCCCCGGTTTTGCCCAGATGGGCGCCCTTAGCGACAGAGTTATGGGGGACGGCGCCTCGGGTGTGATGGTCGCGCCGGCAGCGGCGCTGCGCTCCGACGAACAGATCCTGGGGTATTACCGTCAGGTCGTGGAAACGATCGGCGAGTCCACACCCTTCGTGCTTCAGGACTTTCCGCTGGTCACCAACGTGATCATACCGGTTTCGGTGATCCTGAAGATCGTCGAGGAACTGCCGAGCTGTGTCTGCCTCAAACACGAGGACTGGCCGGGGCTTAGCAAGATCGCCGCGCTGCGCGATGCCTCTGCGGCCGGGGCGCGGCGCATCTCCATCCTTTGCGGCAACGGCGGGCTTTTCCTGCCGGAAGAGATGCTGCGCGGAGCCGATGGCGCCATGACCGGTTTCGCCTATCCGGAGATGATGATCGATGTCTGCCGTCTGCATGCTGAGGGAGAGACGGAGCGCGCCCGGGACGTCTTCGATGCCTACCTGCCGCTCGCCCGTTATGAGCAGCAGCCGGGACTGGGCCTTGCCTTGCGCAAGTACACGCTGGCCAAACGTGGTATCATCGCGGAAGCGAAACTTCGCCGGCCCGGGCCCAACCTCAGCGCTGCGGATATTGCAGAGCTCGAGGCCTTGATCGACCGCCAGACAGCCCGCTTGGCGGCGCTGGGATGACAGCGCTGCGAGGCGATGACAGCAACACAGAGGTTTGGTTCAAAGAGGCGCAGAGAAGAACAACAGCGCGCCGCCAGTTGGTGACTATCAAACGGAGACAAGCAGGATGAGTGACTACGATCTGGCCATCCGTGGCGGCACTGTGATCACGGCGTCATCGGCAATGAGCTGCGACATCGGCGTCAAGGATGGTGAGGTCGTCGCACTTGCCAAAGAACTTGGTCCGGCTGCCCGTGACATCGATGCTTCCGGAAAGCTGATTCTGCCCGGCGGTATCGAAGGGCATTGTCACATCGAACAGGTGTCGTCCACCGGGCTGATGACTTCTGATGACTTCGAAAGTGCGACCATCTCGGCAGCCTTCGGCGGCAACACCACGGTTATTCCCTTTGCCGCCCAGCACCGCGGAGACTCGCTGCGCCAGACGGTGGAAGACTATCACGCCTGTGCCGGCCCCAAATCGGTGATCGACTACGGATATCATCTGATTGTGTCCGACCCGACGCCGGAAGTGCTGGGCCAGGAACTGCCGGCGCTGATCAAGGCCGGCTTCACATCGTTCAAGGTCTACATGACCTATGATGCGCTGCGTCTCGACGACCGCCAGATGCTGGACGTGCTCTCCACGGCCAGACGCGAAGGCGCGCTGGTGATGATCCATGCAGAAAACCACGAGATGATCCGCTGGCTGACCGAGAAACTGGTCGACGGCAGCAACACAGCGCCCAAGTATCATGCGGTCAGTCACAGCCGGCTGGGCGAAAGCGAGGCGACACACCGCGCGATTACGCTGTCGCAACTGGTCGATACGCCGATCCTGATCGTGCATGTCTCCAGCGAGGAAGCGACCTCGGAGATCCGCCGCGCCCAGGACAACGGCCTGAAGGTCTATGGGGAAACCTGTCCGCAATACCTGTTTCTGACGGCGGAAGACCTCGACAAGCAAGGGATGGAAGGCGCGAAGTTCTGTTGCAGTCCGCCGCCGCGCGATGCCGATGCCCAGGAGGCGGTCTGGCGCGGCCTGCAAAACGGCACCTTTCAAGTGTTTTCCTCCGATCACGCCCCCTATCGCTTCGATGAGACCGGCAAGCTGAGCGCCGGGCCGAATCCGCCCTTTACCAAGATCGCCAATGGCGTGCCGGGGATCGAGTTGCGCCTGCCTTTGCTGTTTTCGGAGGGTGTCCGCAAGGGGCGGATCGATATCCACAAGTTCGTCGAGCTTACCGCGACCAATGTGGCCCGGCTCTACGGCCTGTTTCCGCGTAAGGGCACGATTGCGGTTGGGGCCGACGCGGATCTTGTTCTTTGGGATCCGGATCTGGAGCGCACGGTCCGGTACGACGATCTGCACGACCGGGCCGGCTATACGCCTTATGAAGGCATGACCCTTACCGGCTGGCCTGTGATGGTGATCAACCGCGGCCGCATCGTTGTCGAAGACAACAGCCTGCAGGTGGCGCCGGGCTCGGGCAAATTCCTGCCGCGCGAGCTGTCGCGCTTTGCCGCTCCTCTTGGGCGTCTCGAGCCGGAAGTCGATCCAGCGCGTAACTTCGGCGCCCCAATTCTGCCTGCAGGCCGTTAAGCTGTATTCTGTGTCTGTGAGTCCTGAGAAACAAGCATTTCAGGATCGCATGACAGCGATACTCTTTCTGAAGCGGGCCACAGCGAAGGCGAAGAAAAGGCTGCCGATGACCGTCACAAGTGCAAACTGCGGCCACACGATGTCGATGCCGGCGCCACGGTAGAGAATGGCTTGCGCGAAGCTGACGAAGTGGGTCGAAGGCACAGCCTGCATGATGGCCTGCAACAACTCCGGCTGGCTTTCGACCGGCGTCTCTCCGCCCGACAGCAGGTTCATCGGCAGGAAGACCATCATGAAAAGAAGACCGAACTGAGGCATTGAGCGGGCTATGGTGGCAAGGAAGATACCCAGCGCTGTTGCAAAGAACAGATAGAGCGCGGTTCCCGTGAGGAACAGCGCTTTTGAACCGGCGATCGGCACCTGCAGCAGCATTTCGACCACAAGCCACAGCGACAGCCCGGCGGCGCCGAGGATGACTAGGCCGTTTGCCCAGACCTTCGCCACCATGATTTCGATCGGAGTCAATGGCATGACCAGCAGGTGTTCGATGGTGCCGTGCTCACGCTCCCGGATCAAAGCGGCGCCGGTCAGAACAATGGCCAGCATGGTGACGTTGTTGATGATCTCCGTGACGCTGGTGAACCAGGCGCTCGTGATGTTGGGGTTGAAGGCATAGCGCGCCTTCAGTTCAACCGGATGAGCCGTAGCGGGCGCTCCCAGGAAGGTGTTGATTTCCTGCGACAGGATGCTGGCGATGTAGCCGTCGCCGATGCCCGCCTGCATCATGGCGGTGGCATCAATGTTGACTTGCAGCGCTGGGCGACGATCTGCCAGGACATCGGCCTGGAAGCCGTGAGGGATGACCAGTGCGAAAGTGTAACGCCCGGAATCCATGCCGGGGTCGATCTCCCTGAAGGAAATCAACGTCGGTTCCTTGAAGTAGGGCGGCAGGAAGGCCTCTCGAATGCGCGCCGAGAGTTGAGAGCGGTCCTCGTCGACGATGGCAATGGAACCGTTTTTCAGCTCATGCGACATCCCGGTGGCGGCAGTGTAGATGGCGAAGGAGAAGGCCCAGACGATGAGCGCGAGCAGAACTGTATCGCGCCGCAGGCTGAACAGTTCCTTGACGCCCAGGCGGTAGATGTTCTCAAGACGCCGCATGGTCAGCGCTCCTGTTTGTTCAGCAACAGCATGCTGAGGACCGTCAGGATGGGGATGAACGCGGCCAACGCCAGGAAGTCTCGATAAAGATCGGCAAAGCCGAGCGCCTTGGTGAAGGCTCCGACGCTTATGGTCATGAAATAACCGGTCGGAAAACCTTGCCCTATAAGGGCGGCGTTGCCGTCGAGCGAGGCCACCGGTTGCATCATGCCGGAAAACATGACCGCGGGGACCGTGGTTGCGATGGCCGTCGCGAACAAAGCGGCGATCTGGGTCTTGGTGAAGGAGGAGATGAGCAGGCCGAAGCCGGTGGTCGCCGTCACATAGAGGAGGGCGCCGACGCTGAGCGCCAGGAAACTGCCGTTCACCGGGACGCCGAACAGGAAGACCGCAAGCGCGCACATCAGCAGGAAGTTGGCCATTCCCAGGACAATGTAAGGCAGTTGCTTGCCGAACAGGAACTCAAGCCGGGTCACCGGAGTCACATAGAGGTTGGTGATCGATCCAAGCTCCTTCTCCCGCACCACGCCAAGGGCCATCAGGATCGCCGGAATAAAGACCAGCATCAGGGCGATCACCGTGGGGACCATGGCGAAGATGCTCTTGAAGTCTTGGTTGTAGCGGTAGCGGGATTCGATCTCCGCCGGCAAAAATACCGGGTCGCTGCCGGTGCTGCGCCGCGAAAGCTCTGTCAGATAGTGTCGGTGCAGGCCTTCCAGGTACCCCAGTGTCGTCTCCGCCGCGAAGGGCATGGAGCCGTCGATCCAGGCGGCGACTTCGGGGGTCCGGCCTTGAAGCAGGTCTTTGCCGAAGCCGGGCGGTATCTCGACCGCCAGTGTGATGTCGCCGCTTTTGAGACGCTGGTCCATCTCGCGGTGGGTTGACAGGGCCGGGCGCTCCAGGAAGTACCGGGAACCGGCAAGTCCTTCGAGGTAGCTGCGGCTCTCGGGCGTCTGGTCGCGATCAAGTACGGCGTAAGTCAGATCTTCGACATCGAAGCTGATTCCATAACCAAAGACGAGCATCAGAAAGGCGGTCCCGACCAGCGCAACCGCCAGCCGGATCGGATCGCGCAGGAGTTCCATGGACTCCCGCAGGCTGTAGGCGAAAAGGCGGCGTGGGCTGAAACCCAGCGCGGAGCTTGTCTGCGTAGCCTCGGTTTTGGATGACGAGATTTTGGGTGGCTGCGCGACCACAGGGCTGTCCCCGGTATCGCTTTGCCCGGTGGCTTCTTGGAGGTAGTCGATAAAGGCTTCTTCCAGCGTGTCGGCACCGCGCTGCTCGACCAGCGCCGCCGGTGTGCCGCTGGCCAGAACCTGTCCCGCGTGCATCAGAGAGATCCTGTCGCAGCGCATTGCTTCGTTCATGAAATGGGTGGAGATGAAAATCGTGACGCCCTGATTGCGGGAAAGGTCAATCAGGAGTTCCCAAAAGCTGTCCCGGGCGATCGGATCGACGCCGGAGGTCGGTTCATCCAGGATGAGCATCTCCGGTTCGTGGATCGTGGCGACGGCAAGGGACAGGCGCTGGCGAACCCCCAGAGGCAGTGTTGCCGCCAGCACCTCGGCATAGCTGGTGAGTCCGAAACGTTCTATCAGTTCCTCGATCCGCCCTGCGATGCGCTGGCGCGGCAGGTGGAACAGCCTGGCGTGCAGATCGAGGTTCTGGCGTACCGTGAGTTCGGCATAGAGCGAGAATGCCTGGGACATGTAGCCGACCCGCTTGCGGGTTTCCAGGTCATGGGCTTTGGTTTCCTCACCGAACAACCAGGCCCCACCTTCGGACGCCGGCAGCAACCCGGTCAGGACTTTCATGGTCGTGGTTTTGCCGCAGCCGTTGGAGCCGAGGAAGCCGAAGATCTCTCCCCGTTCGATCTCGAAGCTGACCTGGTCGACGGCGGTGAAGTCGCCGAAGCGGCGCGTCAGTTTTTTGGCAACGATGGCGGGCGGCCCGTCGTGCTGCTGGCGCAACTGGATCGTCAGGTTCCGATGTCCGCGCCGCTCGTCCTCCGGCAGGAGGGCGATGAAGGCCTCTTCGAGCGTTTCTGCGCCCACCTCGTCCTTGATCTGCGCCGGGCTGCCGGTTGCAAGGACTGCGCCGTCGTTCATGGCGACCAGGAAGTCGAAGCGCTCGGCTTCGTCCATGTAGGCAGTGGCGACAAGCACGCCCATGCCGGGCCTCTCCAGCCGAATGCGGTCTATCAGGTCCCAGAACTGGCGGCGCGACAGCGGATCGACGCCGGTGGTCGGTTCATCGAGGATCAGGAGATCCGGGTCGTGGATCAGAGCGCAGCAAAGGCCGAGCTTCTGTTTCATGCCGCCGGACAGTTTGCCCGCCGGCCTGTCGGGGAAAAGGTCGAGACCGGTGCTTTTCAGCAGGTCTGCAATGCGATCATGGCGTTCTTTCCTGTCTTGTCCGAACAGGCGCCCGAAGAACTCCAGGTTCTCGAACACCGTCAGATCCATGTAGAGATTCTTGCCCAATCCCTGAGGCATATAGGCAATCCGCGGGCAAACGCGGCGCCGATGCCGCGGGTCGGCCATGTCGCCGTCCAGGGCCGTTACCCTGCCGCCTTGTATTTTTCGCGCCCCGGCCACCAGCGCCAGCAGGGTGGACTTCCCGACGCCGTCCGGGCCGATGAAACCCACCGTCCGGCCCGCCGGCAGGTCGAGTGTGACATCATCGAGAGCCAGGGTATCTCCATAGACATGCGTGAGGCTTTCCAACCGCACTGCCGGCGCCGGCCCTGCGCCCGCGGCGATCGCCCCTGCGGTCATTGCCCCGGCGCCGGGGGCAGCCTTACGCCGAGATTCTCCGGCCACTCGATATCGGAACCGAGCAGAACATAAGCCTCGCCGGGCAACCCGGTTTTTACCTTCTCGACGTGGGCGCGCAGAAGCGCGGGATCGATCTTGACTTTGACGCGGAACATCAGCTTCTCGCGTTCGCTGCGGGTCTCTACCTCTCTGGGTGTGAACTGCGCGTTGGCGGCGACGAAGGAGACCTTGGCCGGAATGACGAATTCAGGGACCGCGTCCAGAACGATACGCGCCTGCGAGCCGACAAACACGCGGCCGACCTGGGCGGTGGGAAGGAAAATCGTCATATAGACGTCACTCAGATCCAACAACGTCACGACCTTGCCACCGTCGGCCAGAACCTCCCCCGGTTCTGCAAGCCGGTATTGAATCCGGCCCTCGCGCGGTGCTTTCAGAACCGAATCATCGACCTGGGCCTCTATGCGCCGTGCTTCCGCCGCTGCCGAATCCACGGCGCGCTGGGTGCTGAAAAGGCGGGCGCCCGCGGCGTCGAGTACCGCCTTTGCGGTGTCTCTCTCCGTTTGGCGCCGTTCGAGGTGTTCTTTGGAGACATGGCCTTTTTGGACAAGAAAAAGCGCGCGACCCAGTTCCTGTTGCGCAAAACTGAGTTCGCTTTTGCGCTGGGCGATCTGGGCCTGTGCTTCGGCGACGGCCTCCTGGGCTTGTGCGATATCCGCTTCCGCCCTGGCAAGGCTTGCGTCCAGTTCGGCTGTATCCATGCGTGCCAGGATCTGGCCGCTTTCGACCATCTCCCCTTCGTTGACGAGAACCTCCATGACACGGCCGGCATATTTGGCGGCGACATGCACCTCTTCCGCCTCGATACGCCCATTGCCGGTGGCGATACCCTCCGGCAGTTGACTGCGCTGCTGCTGCCACCAGTAGTAGGCACCGGCTGCCGCGGCGAAACCGAGCAACAGAACAACGAGGATCGTTCGAACATGCTTCATCATCAACTCTCAGGCCAATGCGGTAGATTTCGACACTCCGAGCAGATCGTCACCGTTAGGACAGGTGTGGCTGCTGCGCTCAAGTTCAAGAAGATCCATGCCAGAGACAGCTCGTGTAAAACGCGCTACCTGACCCCACGGAACACGCGCCTCGTCGCGTGATCAACGCGCAAGTCACACAGCCAAATCCGCGCCCTGAGTCAGGGCGTGGGCTTCAAGGTCAGTTGTCTCACACTCCGCCGGCTGTATGGATGACCTAGATCAAGCTTCGCGGGCTCTGTGGGACACTCTGTCCTTTGGTTGCCCAGCGCGCCGTTCATGCCGAACCCTAGTTTTCTTGATTATGAGCTGTGTGGAGGGTGCCGGGCCCAATGGTTTGGTGCAGGCTGCCGTGGGATCATCCCGGCGCCACGGCAAAGCGGCGTTCCAATTCAATTGAAACGCCGCCTGGTCTTTGCCTGCCGTCTGTGCCGTCGATGACAGCAGACTTGTAAAGAAGGAGGGGTGACGCTCGGGCACAGCCGGGAGGCTGGCGCCCGAGCGTCTGTGAACCGCGATCACGCAAGATCAAAGCGATCGAGGTTCATGACCTTGGTCCAGGCATCCACGAAGTCACGCACGAAGGTCTCGCGGGAATCTTCGCAACCGTAAACCTCGGCGAGGGCGCGAAGCTGCGAATTTGAACCGAAGATGAGGTCGGCGCGGCTGCCGGTCCACCTCAGTTCACCCGTTGCGCGGTCCCGGCCTTCGAACACGTCGTCTGCATCCGAGGTTGCCTTCCACGTCGTGCCCATGTCGAGCAGGTTGACGAAGAAATCGTTGGTCAAGGTTTCCGGCTGCTTGGTGAAGACGCCGTGCTGCGATCCGTCGAAGTTGGCGCCGAGGACCCGCAGACCACCGACCAGTGCCGTCATCTCAGGCGCCGTCAGGGTCAGCAGTTGTGCCCGATCGACCAGAAGCTCCTCCGCCGAAACCGTATACTTGGCTTTCAGGTAGTTGCGGAAACCGTCTGCCGCGGGCTCAAGGACGGCGAAGGACTCGACGTCGGTCTGCTCCTGCGAGGCATCCGTGCGCCCCGGGGCGAAGGGAACGGTCACGTTCTGGCCGGCCTTCCTGGCAGCTTGTTCCACCGCGGCGCAGCCGCCGAGGACGATGACGTCGGCCAGCGAAACGGCCTTGCCGTTGGCCTGCGACTCGTTGAAGGCTTTTTGGACTCCTTCGAGGCTCTCGATCACCCTCGCCAACTGGGCCGGTTGGTTGACCTCCCAGTCCTTCTGCGGTGCAAGACGGATGCGCGCGCCGTTTGCGCCGCCGCGTTTGTCCGACCCGCGGAAGGTCGAAGCCGATGCCCAGGCGGTCGAGACCAGTTCGGAAACGGTCGGCCCCGCGGCAAGGATCTTTTCCTTGAGGGTGGCGACATCCTTGTCGTCGATCAAGGTATGGGTTACCGCGGGGACAGGGTCCTGCCACAGCAGTTCCTCCTCCGGCACTTCCTTGCCCAGATAGAGCGAGCGCGGGCCCATGTCGCGATGGGTCAGCTTGAACCAGGCACGCTTGAAGGCTTCCGCGAAGGCGTCCGGGTTCTCATGGAAACGCCGCGAAATCGGCTCGTAAATCGGATCCATCCGCATGGCCATATCGGCCGTGGTCATCATGATCGGAACCCGTTTGCCGGACCCGTCCACCTGCGGTGCATGATCCTTCTCCGCCAGATCTTTCGCCGCCCACTGATGGGCGCCGGCGGGGCTTTTCGTAAGCTCCCAGTCATAACCGAACAGCACGTCGAAATAGCTGTTGTCCCAGGTGGTAGGCGTCGGTGTCCAGGCGCCTTCGATGCCGCTGGTGATGGCATCGACACCCTTGCCGCTGCCATGGGTGCTGAGCCAGCCGAGACCCTGCGCCTCGATCGGCGCACCTTCCGGCTCCGGGCCGACAAGTGCGGCATCGCCGGCACCGTGGGATTTGCCGAAAGTATGACCACCGGCAACGAGGGCGACGGTCTCTTCGTCGTTCATGGCCATGCGGGCAAAGGTCTCGCGGATGTCGCGTCCGGAAGCAACCGGGTCCGGATTGCCGTTCGGCCCTTCCGGATTCACATAGATCAGGCCCATCTGGACGGCGGCGAGGGGATTGTCGAGTTGCCGGTCGCCGGAATAGCGGTTGTCGCCGAGCCAGGTATCTTCCGAGCCCCAGTAGATGTCCTCTTCCGGCTCCCAGATATCGGGGCGGCCGCCGGCGAAGCCGAAGGTCTTCAGCCCCATGGACTCGATGGCGCAGTTCCCGGCGAGGATCAGCAGATCGGCCCAGGAAATCTGCTTGCCGTATTTCTGTTTGATCGGCCACAGCAGCATCCGCGCCTTGTCGAGGTTGCCGTTGTCGGGCCAGCTGTTGAGCGGCGCGAAGCGCTGCGAGCCCGAGGAACCGCCGCCACGGCCGTCGCCGGTGCGGTAGGTGCCGGCGCTGTGCCAGGCCATGCGGATGAAGAGCGGCCCATAATGCCCGTAGTCCGCCGGCCACCAGTCCTGAGAGGTGGTCATAAGCTCGAAAATGTCTTTCTTCAGGGCATCCAGGTCGAGCTTCTTGAACTCCTCAGCATAGTTGAACGCCTTGTCCATGGGGTTGGACAAGGACGAGTTCTGATGAAGAATCCTGAGGTTCAACTGGTTCGGCCACCAGTCCCGGTTTGACCGGACCCCGGAGTTCGTGTGCATAACGGGGCACTTGCTTACGGCTCCCAAATCATTTCCGTCCATCGTTCTCTCCGGTCTTGGCTGTGTTGATACTGGGTTACGGGGGTGAAGGTTAAGGTTGCGGCAGTGGCTGGCCCTCAATCTTCGACAAAGAAAATATAGCGCCCGCTGATCATCAATTTAAGTTGTATATACTGATCTTATTGATAAGATATTCTTATGATAAATCTGACCCTCAAACAGCTCCGCTATTTCATGGCTTTAGCGCAGCATGGGCACTTCGGACGGGCGGCCGAGGCCTCCGCCATCTCTCAGCCCGCCTTGTCCATGCAGATCAAGGAGTTGGAGGAATCGCTCGGCACCGCGCTGTTTGAGCGCAGTGCCCGGCATGTCCGGCTGACCAGCTTCGGCGAGGAATTCGCGCTGCGTGTCCGCGACATCCTGCGGTCGGTCGACGAACTGGGCGATTTGGCGCGGGCCTCCCATGACCGCCTGGTGGGGCGGTTGCGGATCGGGGTGATCCCGACGATAGCGCCCTATCTGCTTCCGACAATGATCGGAAATCTGACCCGAATGTACGGTGAGCTCGATATTCACGTGCGGGAGACGATGACGTCGCGGTTGATCCGGGAGCTGTCGGAAGGCCAACTCGATGCGGCCATTCTGGCCTTGCCGGTGTCCGAGCCGTCGTTTACCGAGCTTCCCTTGTTCACCGAGGAACTCCTGCTGGTGCGGCCAGGCGCCGATGAGGGCAAGCCCGTGCCGACACGTGAGATGCTGCGCGAGATGCGGTTGCTTCTTCTGGAAGAAGGACACTGTTTTCGCGATCAGGCCTTGTCTTTCTGCAACATACAGTCAGGACTGCCGAGAGAGGGATTGGACGGAACCTCTCTGTCCACGCTAGTCCAGATGGTCGGCGCCGGCGTCGGCGTTACCTTCATTCCGGAAATGGCCGTGGCGGTGGAGACACGCTCGGCGTCGGTTTCCGTCGCGCGTTTCAAGAGTCCTCAGCCCTCGCGAACGGTGGGCATGGTCTGGCGCAAAAAGAACCCTCTGACGAAACAGCTTCTGCGGATTTCCGAGATTGTTCGTCATTCTGCTGATACCTTGCGTGCGGAGCGCGACTCGCTATCGTCATCGCTGGCCTCTCAGGCATGACATTGGGGCCGCGGCAGCAGAATTCTGGCGTTAAGCGCAGCGGCTTGGACAGCGGCATTGGAAAGAGTTGGTGAAACCTTGACTGAAAAACCTTGACTGGGATGGACCGCAAGCTCTCCGTCGCACCCATGATGGACTGGACGGACCGCCATGAGCGGGCCTTCCTGCGCACCATCAGCAAACGCTGCCTGCTCTACACGGAAATGGTGACCACCGGCGCCATTCTGCACGGCGACCGGGACCGGTTTTTGGCCTTTGATGAAATTGAGCATCCGGTGGCGCTGCAGCTCGGCGGCTCCGAGCCGGAGGACCTCGCGGCTTGCGCCCGCGAAGGCGCGGCGCGGGGCTATGACGAGATCAACCTGAATCTCGGCTGCCCCAGCGACCGCGTGCAGCGCGGCCGCTTCGGCGCCTGCCTGATGACCGAGCCGGCCCTGGTGGCGGACTGCGTGGCCGCGATGAGCGAGAGCGTCGATATCCCGGTAACGGTGAAGACGCGTATCGGCGTCGATGACCAGGATTCCTATGAGGCCCTGCAGACTTTCGTTGAAACCATCGCTGCCGTCGGTTGCCGTTCCTTCACCATTCATGCCCGCAAAGCCTGGCTGAGCGGCCTCAGCCCCAAGCAGAACCGCGAGGTGCCGCCGCTGCGCTACGACGTGGTCTATGCACTGAAGCAGGACTTTCCGGACCTGGAGATCATTCTGAACGGCGGCGTGCTGAGCCTGGACGAAGCCGAAGCGCATCTCGCCAAGGTCGATGGGGTGATGATCGGGCGCGCGGCCTATCAGACGCCATACACTCTGGCGGAAGCGGACAGCCGCATCTTCGGCGAAGCTACCGAACCGCGCGGTCGTGAGCAGATCATCGAAGATTTTCTGCCCTACGTCGAAAGGCAGCGCTCTCGCGGCGTGCCGCTAAAGTCCATCACCCGCCACATGCTGGGGCTCTTCAACGGTCTGCCCGGCGCCCGCGCCTGGCGCCGTCATCTTTCGGAACAGGCGCACCAGCCCGATGCCGGCCCGGAAGTGATTCTGGCGGCCCTGGCCCGCTGGCGGGAAGCCGGCTCCGGCCGCAGGGCGGCCTAGGGCAGGGCCCATGAAGCTGGCGGAGATGACCTGGCCGGAGGTCGAGACTTACCTGGAGGCATCGCCGGGTATACTTCTGCCCACCGGCTCGACCGAGCAGCACGGTCCGATCGGGCTGATCGGCACCGATGCGATCTGCGCCCAGGCCGTTGCGGAAGGGGTCGGGGAGACGATGAATGCCATCGTCGCTCCGACGCTGGCGTTGACGCCGGCGCCGTTCAATCTCGCTTTTCCGGGCACCATATCGGTCAGCCCGCAGACCTTTACCGCCTTGGTTCAGGACGTGCTGACGTCCCTGGCGCAGCAGGGCTTCACCCGCATCTACATCGTCAACGGCCATGGCGCCAATATCGCGCCTCTCCGGACGGCGATCGAGAAGGTTTCCCAGCTTCTCGACGCGCCGCTTGAAGTAAGGTTGCGGTCCTGGTGGGACTATCCGCAGACCGACGCCCTGCGCAAACGTCTCTACGGTGACTGGGAGGGCATGCACGGTACGCCGAGCGAGGTGGCGATCACCCAGGCCCTGGTGCGTTCGGTCACCGGCGCGGAAGACCCGCCGGAAAAGCTCTCCGCCGAATACATCCGCGACCACGCCGGGGATCGCCACGGTGAACCAGCGGAACATCGCCGCCGGTTTCCCGACGGCCGGGTCGGTTCCCACTCCGCCCTGGCGAGCCCCGAACAGGGTGCGGCTCTGCTGGAAAGCGCTGTGCGTGAAGCCGCTGCTGACTACCGGGTTTTCCTGGAGGAGACTTAGGCGCCCTTACACCACTTTGGTATGGAGGTCACCGACGCCCTCGATATGCCCCTCCAACCGCCGTGGATCCAACCGCCCTCAGTCCTCCAGGCGACGGTCAGAAGAACCAGGAGAGCCGAACCTCCAGGAAAGAGTCGTCTTCGAAGCCGCTCAGAAGATCGTTCGAGTCGATGTTGTCGAAGAGTTGGCCCTCGATTTCCAGATTCAGATTGTCGCTGAGGCGGCGTTCGAACTCGACAGAGAAGATGCGCTCTTCCTGGTCGAGATCCAGGATGACGCCGGCCAGAAGCTCGGTATCTTCGACGTCGTTGAGCGCCAGCCGCGTGCCCAGGAAGATATCGTCCTCGAAGGGCGTGGCCGGGGTGCGGTTGTCGCGCCCATCGTGCAGGTATTCCGCCAGCAGACCCAGGTCGGCGTTGCTCTCGAAGGCGCCGAAGAAAGTGTACTCGAAACCCCCGACGGCGGCGAAGAAACGGTCGCCGTCGTGGCCATCCCGGGTCAGAGCTTCCAGCTTCAGCAACCAGGGGCCCGTGGTGTACTGGGCATCCAGGCTTGTTTGATGGATCAGGTCATAACGCTGCCGCAGAAAGGGGTTGCCGTCGGCATCGACGCCGGGGACCAGCCGCGGCTCGCGGCTGGTTCCGTAGAAATGGGCCAGGCCGAAATCCCAGTCGCCGATGGTATGGGAATAGCGCAGGGCAAAATCGACGTGCCACTCCTCGGCGCTTGATTCGTAGGAGGGATCGTCGTCGTCGATGGGCAGGGCGCCACGCAGCCGGGCGTCATCGTCGGGGAAAGTGCGCTCGCGAAAGCCCGGCAAAACGAAGAAACTCAAGGTGCCCCAATCGCGCAGGAGATTGAGATTGGCCATGGGCTGGCCCAGCTTGTCTTCCTGGTCGGGGCTTTCCACCAGATCGGTCTGGTTGATGATGTCCACAAGATGCCGGGATTCGGCGACACCCCAGAAGACCTTGCTGATCCCAAGGACGGTGTCCCAGTCATCACCGGCGTGATACCAGCTTAGCTCCCGGATATCGAAATGGGTCCTGTTCTCGTCATGGGCGTCGAGGCGCAGAAACGGGATGAACGAGAGACGGTCGTTGCGGCGGTTCCAGCGATAGCGGAATTCCGGCTGCAGCACCAGCGACGGCGAGATATGGCTGTTCCGCTGTTCGGGAAACTGCGCCTCCTCGGGGAAAATTCGGGTCTCTCCGGCTACAAAGCCGGAGAAGTCGAAGCCTTGTGCCGAGACCGGCGCCGCGGCGGCGAGCGCGAATAGCAAAGAGCAGGCGGCGAAGGTCGCCGCCTGCAGAGGCCTGTTCTGTAGCATACCTAGCGCAGCCGCTTCAGACGGTTGGGGTTGAAATCGCGCTCGTTCACGCCGACGCGGAACTCCCATTCATCGAAGGTCAGACGCGTGGACTTGCCGGTCTGATGGTTCACCATGTACTGCTCGTCGGCCCGCCAGTACTGATCGAGATACTGGTTGTACCGGCTGAAGGTGAGGGTCTTCAGCAGGGAGTCTTTGCGGTCATAAAAATCGATGCGGATCGGCCGGTACTCCTGCTGATCGATCCAGGTGACCTGGCGCACATAGCCGGAGTTCTCGTAGAGGGGAAAGCGTTCAACAACGAAGCAGTTGAGGCCGGCGGCTGCGTCGCCGCAGGGCTCGTCCCGCAACCAGCGATAGCTGTACTTGTCGACCTCCTGGGACAGCAGGTCTTCGTAAGCGAATTCGCTGCCGACGAAGGGACCGGACTTGTTGGCCGAAGAGATTCGCTTCACCCGCTTCAACGCCGGCAGGTAGAGCCACTGGTCGTCGGGATCGAGGATCTTGGTGAAACTCAAGAAGGCCGTACCTTCAATGTCGCGGGGATGGTCGAAGGTGACCAGAGACTTGTCGCCGAGCTCACGTTCCGGCACTTCCAGCGTCTGGATGCGCAGCTCACGGGTGCTGCTTTGCCCCTGCTTGTTGGTCAGGACCATCTCCAAGGTGGAGTAGGAATCGCCGAAGCCAAGGTCACGGCGGTCCACCTCCTCGGCAATGGCCAAGCCTTTCTCCTCCGGTGTTTCGCCAAAGGCCGAGGTGCTGGCCGCTGCGAAGATGACCAGCGCCAGAACGAAAAGCGACTTGCTACTCTCCAGCTTGAGGAACAGCTTTCGGTGCATCGGCATGCTTTTTCTCCTTGTCGATGGCAAGCAAGAGGGGGGGCAGAAGCAGGAAGTCGGCGACCAGGGCGGCAAAGATGGCCAGGGCGGTCAGCAGACCCAGGCTCTGATTCAGTTCGAAGGCCGAGAGCGCCAGGACCGCAAAGCCCGCGACCAGAACGGCAGAGGTGACCGAGAGTGCGCGACCAACGGTGGCAAAAGCATAGCGCACGGCGTCTTCCGGGCTGGCACCCTTCTCGCGCCGGGCGCGCAGATACTTACTGAGGAAATGTACGGAATCGTCGACGATAATGCCCAGGCTGGTGGCAGCGACCACCGAGGAAGCGAGGCCGATCTCGCCGACCAGCAGACCCCAGAAGCCGAAGGCCATCACCGCCGGGATGACATTGGGAATGATGCTGAGCAGGCCGATCTTCAGGCTGCGCAGCGCCACGATCAGAGAGAGCGAGATCAACACCAGGGCGAAGCCGGTACCGGTCAGCATCGACTTGATGTTGCGCTCGGAGATATAGGCGAACATCACGAAGGGGCTGGTCGCCTCGGTCACCGAGGCCGGGATGTTTTCGGCGATCCAGGCTTCAGAGTTCTGCTTCAGCACCCGGGCCTCGCGGGTCGTCATGTTTTCAAGGGTGGCCAGAAAGCGCATGGAAGATTTATCGACGTTGATCTGATTGTTCAGATCCAGGCCGTAGGGCAGGGACATCTCGAAGAGCAGCAGGTACTGCGCCGCCAAGTCGCGCTCATCGGGCAGGCGATACCAGTCCGGATCGTCGCCGTGCATGTTCTTGTTCAGCCGGCGGAAGATGTCGGTGATCGTCTGCACGTGAACCACGCCGGGCTGTTCGCGCAGCCATTCGGAAAAGGTATCGACCTTTTCCAGATACTCGGGCTCGCTGATGCCGCCTTCCGCGGCCGCCGGCAGGGAGAACTCGATCTGATAGATCCCCGAAAGGTTCTCCATCGCGAAGTCGGTGTCGGCGCGAAACTGGATGCTCGGATCGAAATAGTTGACGAATTGATCGTTCAGTTCGATCCGCGGAATCCAAAGCGCCAGGCCGATGACCAGGGCGGTCATGCCGTAGAACAGCGGCTGGCGCCGCCGCAGCACGAACTCCGCCAGTTTCGCCATCATATCGCTGCGGGCCTCGACCTGCTTCTTCACACGAACCGGAACCACGGCCAGAAAAGCGGGGAGGAAGGTGATGGAGTAGATCCAGGCCGCGATCACGCCCATCGCGGTGATGTTGCCCAGGTCGCGGAACGGCGGCGCGTCGCTGAAGTTCAAAGAGACAAAGCCGATTGCCGTGGTCAGCGACGTCAGGAAGATCGGATGGAAGTTCACCCGAAGAGATTCGATGATGGCCTCACGCTTGTCGGCTCCTTGACGCATATTGTGCAGGAAGGTCACCAGCAGGTGAATGCTGTCGGCCACCGCCAGGGTCAGGATGATGGTCGGCGCGGTGGAGGAGGGCGGGGTGAGGTTAATCCCGAGCCAGCCGGTCAGGCCCATGGCGGTCCCGGCCGAAAGCCCGATCACCAGGACGGTGACGACGGTGCCGGCAATCGACCGCAGGAAGATCAGCAGCCCGGCGATGATGATCCCATACATGATCGGGATCAGGGTCGAGAGGTCGACGAAGCTCGCCTCGCTGAAGGCATTGTTCAGGGCGACGAGGCCGGTCGTCGCGACGATCACCTCGGGATGTCTGGCGCTGAATTCGTCAATAATCTCCCGGGCGGCGGCAATCGCTTCGGGCACCTCGCTCTCGCTCTCCCCGGGCAGGGTGAGGGTGACATTCACCCCCGTCGTGCGGGCATCCGGTGAGATGAGGCGGTTGATTAGCAAGGGTTCGGCAAGGGCGACGTCGCGGATCGCCGAGATCCTCTCCGCAGTCAGGCCGTCACCCTCCGGAACCAGATCCTCTACCGTCAGGTCGTCCCCTTCGGCGTAGCTGTGCTGAAAGTTGGTGATCGAATCGACCCGGCGCGAGAAGGGAAGCTGCCAGGAAGCCTCGGTCAGTTCCTGGACCGCGACCAGCATCTCCTCGGTGAAGACCTCCCCTTCCTTGGGCTGCAGCACGAAGAGAATGTTGTCGTCTTTGGTGTAGACCTGCTGCATCGCCTCGAAGGCTTTGAGCTGCGGGTTCTCGTCGCTGAAAAAGACGCGGTAGTCGGTGGAAAAACCCAGAAACTGGCCGCCGCTGGCGAAGCCGAGAGCGGCTGCGAGGCTGGCGAAGATCACCAGCCAGCGGAGCCGGATGATCAGCCTCGCGTAGGAAACGATCCAGTTCCCGGAACCGGATTCGGCCACTAAATCCTTGGAATCCGACATCTTTGCTGCCCCACTGTCGCTAATGCCCGGTTGATTGTGCTAGCTTTAGAAGTCTGCTAAATCTGTAAACTACACTGTGCAGTTTACATAGGAACAAACCCCCACTGTCAAGTGATTGGTGATGTCGGAAGCGATAACTGGTGACAAGGTCCTGACGGATCAGACCTCGGAAAAGAGCGATTCATCTTCCCCAAAACGCGCGGCGATTGTCTGCGCGGCGGCAGATCTTTTCCTGCATTCCGGCTATGGCGCCGTCTCGATGGACAACATCGCTGCCGAGGCGGAGGTGTCTAAACGCACGGTCTACAGCCATTTTCCGGGCAAGGACGTGCTCTTTGCTGCGGTTATGACCAACCACTGCAATCAGGTCTCGGGCATCGACACCTTGCAGCTTGATCCGGAGGCCGAGCCCGAGGTCGTGCTCAGCGATCTCGGCACGCGCTTCCTGCTGCTCATCACCTCGGAGCAGGCCGTTGCGCTGTTTCGCACCGTGGTGGCGGAGGCCGGGCGTTTCCCGGAACTGGGACAGACCTTTTACGACTGTGGGCCGACGCGCTGGGTTGCGGCGCTCTCACCCTACCTGGCGGAACAGGACCGTCGCGGGCGTCTCAATGTTCCGGACGTTGATGCTGCTGCCGCCTTCCTGCTCTATCGCCTGAAGGATCCGCTTCACATGCGCTGCATCCTCGGGGTCCAGGAGACGCCGTCCGACACGGAGATCCGCGAGCACGTCGCCGCCGCCGTTGCCGGTTTCCTGAAAATCTACGCGTCAGCCTAGGCTGCAGCCGGAGCCCTACTGGCGGATCGTTCCTTCGGGCCGGAAGGCGTGAAACACGAAGGCGAAGGTCACGTCATAGGGGACATCGACCAGTCCCTCGGCGGCCTTGCGTTGAACCACCACGTTGCCGATTTCGCGGCCCTCTGAGATCGCCCGGGTATCGAGGGCGGAGGTCTGACCCGGGGTCCAGGTCAGAACCAGATCGCCGCTTTCCACGCGGCCTTTCTCGCGCAGCAGGTCCAGGCTCCAGGCCTCGCTTTCCACGGCGACCACCCGCGCCATGGGAGCGATGCCCTCGGGCATGCTGCCGTTGTAGAGGAAAGGCTGCGCCGCAGAATCGTAACCGACATAAGGGTTGGCGCCATAGGGCCGCAGGCCGGGATTGTTGGGTATCAGAACTTTGCCCTCGGGAAAACGGGCGGCGAAGTTCTCCCAGGATTCCAGTCTTGCAGGGACCAGTTTCAGGCGCACCCCCGTCCGCTCTCCGGCGATGCCCTCGCCGAGGAACTGCTGCCACCAGCTTTCGGTCTGGCGGTCGTACATGACGAGGTCGGAGTTGCGCAGTTTGCCGGTCGTCCCGAATTCGGTGACCTCGCCTTCGACCGTGCGTTCGAAGACAAGAGCCGCGTTGCAGAGCGGACAGTAGGTGACAGCGACCGGAACGCTGCCGACCGTGTCGTTGACGATCTCGTGCCAGGTCAGGATGCGAAGGGGATAGGCCCGGGCGTCGCCGTTGATCGACAGGCCGATGACCGGCTCCTGTGCTGCAAGATCGGTCGACTCGGAAACCGCCACGAACTGCGGCTTGTCGATGGAGGGAATACCGTCTTTGGGCGGGCCGCCGCTGAGCACTTCATTCAGATCGATCGATGTCTGGGTGAAGTCGGTCTGCGGCCACTCCCGGGCCCAGCGCTCGGGGTTGGCATAAGCAGGATTCCAGGCTGTGGCCTGGGCTGCAAAAACGAAAAGCGCGGCGAGACCGAACCCGGTCAGGCGGCGCTTTGGGACGGCGGGCAGCTTGAACATGGCCCGATCATGGCCGTGAAGCCCTCATCAGCGCCAATCAAATTCACTTGAGGGAGGGAGAGGCCGGGGCGGGTCTCAGGTTCTCGAAGCGGCCCGGGTCAGCGCAGGCGTTAGGGCCAGCATCACCCGGTCGAGGACACCGGCTTGGGCATCAGCATAGGCCTGCGCGGCGTTGGCCAGCGAAAGGCGGGCTTGGGCGTCCGCCAGCAGCCTGTCGACGGCGGCCTGCAGTTGCTGGGGGTCGGCGACCTGCTGCAGAGCGCCCGCGGCGGTCATACCCTCGGTCATCTCACTGAAATTCGCTGTATGGGGGCCAGCCAGAACGGCACAGCCAAGCTTTGCCGGCTCCAGCAGATTGTGGCCGCCAATCGGAACCAGGGAACCACCAACGAAAACAATCTCGGCCAAGTGATACCAAAGCCCCATTTCACCCATGGTATCGGCCAGATAGATGTCGCCGGAGGGGCTCACCGTTTCGTTGCGGCTGCGCTGGGCGACCGTCAACTGCCGGGCCTCCAGTGCGGCGCGGATCGCGTCGGCACGGTTGGGATGGCGCGGCACGAGGAGGGTCAGGAGATCAGGAAACCGGGCCTTGAGGGCGTGGTGGATCTGGCCGGCCATTTCATCCTCGCCGGGATGGGTGGAGGCGGCCAGCCAGAGGGGCCGGTTGCCAAGAGCCGCGCGCAGAGCGGTGAGATCTGTCTGGTTGGCGGCAAGTGGTGCGGCGGCAGCTTTCAGATCGCCCGGGCAGATGGCGCCGGCCGCCCCCAGGTCCCGCAAGTGCCTCTGGTCGCGCGGCGAGCGCGCCATGACAAGACTGAACTGCCCGAGCAGTGTTGCGATCAGTGGGCGGAAGCGGCGCCAGGATCGATAGGAGGCTGTCGAGACTCGGCCGTTCAGCAGAATCAGCTCACTGCCCGTCTTCGTCGTCGCTGCGATCAGGTTCGGCCAGAATTCCGATTCGACCATCAGGCTGAGCGATGGCCGCCAGTGATCGAGAAAACGCTCCACTGCTCCGGGTAGGTCAACGGGCACGTATTGATGGATCACGCCGCCGGGCAGGCGTTCGGCCATCAGGCGCGCCGAGGTCACCGTGCCGCTGGTCATCAGCAGGGAGAATTGCGGCCAGTCGCGCTGCAGCCGCTCGATCAAAGGCAGCAGCGAGACCGCTTCGCCGACACTGGCGGCATGCAGCCACACGACGGCGCCCTTTGGCCGGGGCAGGGAGGGGGTGCCGAGACGCTCGCCGATGCGCTGAGGGTCTTCGCGGCCGCGGGCGATGCGACGGCGCAAATAGGCGCGGATCAGCGGTACGGCGGCTCTGCCCAGAAGACGGTATCCCCCGAAAACCGCGCCCGCGGCGGCCGCTCCGAAGCCGCCCGAGCCCCGGTTTGCAGGCGCCTGCTCTTCGCCGCCGCTGTCTTGTGTTTGCCCCAATGCCGTTGTTCCCTCGCCGGTCACGCCTCCGCGGAGGTCGCGAAGCTTGCCTTGAGCCCCTCATCTACACTGAAGGGTGGGCACCAACCAAGGGCCTTTCGGATGGGTTCGTTGTCGATGGTCAGAGAGCTTGTCAGCGCCGTCACCGCGGCCTCCCGCCCCAGCAGCCGTGCGAGCGTCTTCAGCAGGCCGACCGGAAAGGGCAGAAGGCGCGGGCTCCTTCCTTTTGCCTGCGCAATATGGCGCACCAGCTCCGGGGTTGAAAGATCGCGCCCGTCGGATAGCGCAAGCGGTGACGCCGGGGCTTCCGCAACCCTCAGGGCGGCCTCGACGGCGCTGGTCAGGTTGCCGATGTAGAGCAGGCTGCGGCGGTTATCGATGCCGGCCAGCGGCAGGTGCAGTCCCTTGGCGATCAGGCTCTCCAAGCGGCGGATGTTGCCCGGCGCGCCCGGCCCGTAGATCAGGGGAGGCCGCAGAACGACCAAGGATGTCTCCGTTCCCCGCAGGATCTCCGCCAGGGCGGTCTCCGCCTCCCGTTTGCTTTTTTGATAGGGGTTGGCTGTTTCTGCTTGGTTTTCCGCCACTGCCGCGCCGATGGAACTGACGAGGACGACTCGGCGGACCCCCAGCGCGACAGCCTGCCTTGCCAGGGCGGCCGCTGCGTCGACGTTGGTCTTGCGAAAGGTGGCCAGGGGGTCAGGGGCGCTTTCTGCCAGCACGTGGACCCGCGCGGCGCAGTGGACGACAGCGTCCACGCCCGCCACGCCGGCGCTCCAATCGGTTCCGGCGTCGATTGACCCGGTGACAATCCGTTCGACGCCCTGTGGCAGCGCGGCGGTTTCGTTTCGGGTACTGCCGCGCAACGACCAGCCCCGCGCCGCCAGGTGGCGGCAGACCGCGGCGCCAACGAAACCGTTGGCGCCGGTCACCAGAGCACGGTCGCCCTTGGGGGGGTGGGTCTTAGCAGACAAAGCGCCTCCAGATCGCGCGGTCGGCAGCCTCGCGGACTCCGACAACGCGGCTGTGTTTCACAAGCCGGCCATTCAGAAGCGCAACTGGCGGGCGACCGAGAAGGCTTCTGCCGCATCAAGGCCCACGCAGCCGCCACGGAAACGGGCCAGATGTTCGACGTTTTCGATGGATCGTGAATGCGGGAAGGCCCGCATCTCCTGTTTGTAGTAACCCAATGCCTCCCGCTTTTTCTCGAGCTGCTTGCCGATGTCGACGAAGTGGCAGGGAATGAAAGGCTGGCCGATTTCCGGTGTCGCCCATTCGCTGCTCGACAGGGTTTCGAAGCAATAGACCGCTTCGACCTTGGTCCCGGGCAGGGGGCGACAGGCTGTCAGGACTGCCTGGTGGGTTAGGCGGTGGTCGAGGTTCAGGTCGCCGCCATGATGGGTGTATACGATACGCGGGTCGACGTCGTTCACCACAGCTTCCACATGCTTGACGATGTCTAGCAGATCCAACTGGTCCATCCGGTTGTCCGGCAAGCCGGCGAAGCGGGGTGGTTCGGTGCCCAGACAGTCCGCTGCCGCACGCGCGGCCTGCTTCAGCGCATCAATCGCCTGACCATGGGCTTTGCTGTCGCGCTGGTCATCGCGGGAAGTCGACCCCTCGGCCATGATCAACACGTGAACCCGGTCGCCTTCGTCTGCATGCCGGGCCGCTGTTCCGCCGACCCCAAGAACCTCGTCGTCGGGATGAGACGCCACGATCAGGATGTTCTTGCTTGAAGCCACAGATTCCCCCTGGCTGTAGGTGTTCACCGGCTCGGATACCACAGGACGCTAGCTCGCCGATAGACTTTCCGGACGACGCAGAATCTGTTTGGACTCCGCACCGTGGTTGAACAACAGATCGATCGCTGACATGTAGGGCTCAAAGCCATCGAAGCACTGGCGATATGTTGGGTGCTCATAGTCGTGGAACAGCAGCTCGATACCGGCTTCACGGAAGCCTTCAGTGTTCAGATAATCTCGCCCGAACGGCCCGGAGAGGTAGGTTTTTGCCCCGGCTTTCCGGCACAACTCGATGATGAGGTGATCCTTGGCCTTCTCGCAGCCCATCTCTGAACTCGACAGGATCTTCTTCTCCAGAGCAAAAGCGTCCAGGAAAATCTTCAGTCCCGCGGAATTGAGCGCGGCAAGGTGCGTCCAGGGTGTTTCGAACAATTCCTGAAACCGCTTTGCATAATCGGTGAAGTAGGGTGCACGTCGATAGTTGAGCTCAATGGCCCGCCAGTGCTTGGCGCGCCACTTGGTTTCGTTGTTTATCTCGATCTCGTTGAGCCGCAGCTCGCCGTGTTTCCCTTTGCTGCGTATCGGTGCGGTCAACCAACTCCAGCCCTGCGCCGTGCGGATGCGGTTGCGGTTGGCGAACTTGGTCTTGCTGTTCCGGTCAATTTCGACATGATCCAGGACGATGAATACATCACTTGCGGCAATGCGGTCGAAGAACCCGAGCCAGGGCAGATAGGCCGGCTGCATGATGGTGACAATCATGACTGCTGCGCCTGTCTGCGAAGATACAGCGTGAAGTCACCGGGATGATAATCAGTTCGAAGTACGGTCCAGGGTGAGAGGGTTCTGCAAAACTCGAAGCACCTGACCGGATCTTCGCGGTACTCATCGCTGCCATCGTCTGCCGGCTCGGCCCATGTGCTGAGACAGTTGAAGGCGGCGCCTTTGCGGCAGAGTTCGAACATACGCCTGACCGAGCGTTCAAGATGTTGAAAGGGCTTGTCTCTGCGCAGATAGAAGATCCCACTTGCAATCACATAGTCGAAGCTCTGATCGGACAGATGCGTTGCGTCGAGCAGGCTGCCTTCGCGGAATTGTGCCTCAGGGAACTTGTCGCGCGCCGCCGCGATCATGTCCGGTGTGATGTCGAGGCCACTGTAATCGACTTTCGTTCCCCGTTTCTTCAGATAACCGTAGAGGTCCCCCAAGCCACAGCCGACGTCAAGAACACTGTCTGCAGTCTCGATGCCGATCTCGCAGAGAATGCGAAAGCGGTTTTCCTGTCCTTTCTGGCTACCCCAGTTAAGCGCACGAAAGTCATGGCCGTGCTGGAGCAGGCTGCTTGAGAAAACGTCGATCGTATGGCGATTGTCTTCCTCGGTCGTCATGATGTCTTTTGGGCTATCACACGCCATTCGGCGTGGATGCTTCCCTCTGGCGCGACCATGTCCGTCAGTTCCAGACGCTGGATCTGATGCAGCGACCAGCCGGTTGCCATCAACTCGATAAGCTGCTGATGGCCGACAAAGTGAATTTGGCCAGCGCCGACGAGACTGCCTGCGTCGATGTCTTTTATCAGACCGTCACCGGCGGGCTTGCCGGCTCTGGCGCTGCTGTGGCTGTCGGCGTAGGGATTGAAGAAGAAGTGTCCGCCGGGTTTCAAAACGCGCCGAACCTCCGCAAGCGCCCGTTTCAGCGCGCTATGGCCGCAACAGGTGAGCGCGCCTCTGTCGATAATGCAGTCGAAGCTGTTGTCGGGAAAATCCAGCTTTGTAAAATCGCCGACCCGCAGGTCGCCCTCGAGTCTGTCCTCGGCGAAGCGTTTTTTTGCATAGTCGATGGCGCTGGCGCTGCCGTCGATGCCCGCAACGGAAAATCCTTCGCGAGCCGCAAACCAGAGATTGCTTGCGGTTCCGCAGCCGACCTCAAGGATCGCCACCTCTTGACGCGGGCGGTCGCGGGGGGCGTGCCGAAAAACAAAGCTGACGACGACATCCCATGGGTAGCGCTGGGCGTGCCCGCTGGCGTACTTTTCTTCCCAGATGGCGTCAAACGTTACTGGCTCTGTCATAACAGGTCTTCCGGTGTCAAAACATGGCCCTTGCGGAGCGCCTTTTTTGTTCTGCGGCCCAGGAGCCAGTCTACGCCTTTCGGCGGCAGTCCGGTGCCCGGGCGGTTAAAGGCAATGTCGCTGCGCTGCAAAGGATGGTCGGCCTCGAGAGCCCGCGACGCGACGCAGGAAAGGCGCCATCCCTGCCGGGCTTCTTCTTCGCTGTCCGTGGGGCCGAGCCGTGGCGAGCCAAGCGCCTGTTCCGCAAGGCGGACGCCCGCGGTCATGGCGGAGAATTCCTCGGGATCGGCGGAAAAACGGTGATCTGGCCCGGGCAGCGTCTTGTCCAGAGTGAAGTGTTTCTCGATCCAGCTGGCCCCTCGACCGACTGCCAAAGCGGCAGCCATGGCACTTTCGCTATGGTCGCTCAAACCCACCGGGCAGCCAAAACAGTCTCTCAGCGTATCGATCCGGCGCAGATTCAGGTCCTTTGGGTCGCAAGGATAGTTCGATACACAGTGCAACAGTATGAGCTTGTCGTTGCCGGTTTGACGGAATGTTCGAACCGCGTCGTCGATCTCCCCCACTGTCGCCATGCCGGTGGAAAGCACGGTCGGCAGTCCGGTTGCGCCCATGGCGCGCACGAGGTCGAGATTGGTCAGATAGTCCGACCCGTTCTTAAGAACGCCCACGCCAAGCTCCGCCAGTAAACGGACACCCTCGGCGTTCGTGGGCGTGGAGTGGAATCCGATTCCAAGGTCGCTGCAATAGCCGGACAAGGCCTCCAGGTCGCTCTCGCTCAACTCGTAGGCTTTGAACATCTCATACTGGGAGCGAACGACAGTCTTGCCGTTCTCGATATACTCATGGGTCAGGCTGTGATCGGATATGAAATCCTCGGTCACGTAATTCTGGAACTTGACCGCATCGGCGCCACTTCGCTTGGCAGCGTCGATTGTCTCTCGTGCCAGTTCCAGGTCACCGTTGTAGTTAAGGCCGATCTCAGCAACCAGGTAGCAGGGTTGCTGTGATCCGATAGGCCGATTGTCAACTATGATCGCCATGCCGTCCGTACACTCGCCTTTCCCATTGCCCCTATGCAGCCGTACTATGCAGCAGATTGTCTTTGAACGGGCGGTAGCCCGCTGAACGAAAGAGGGCGATGGAGGGGTGGTTATCCGGCAGAGTCTCTGCGCGAAACTCTACATCGGGCATCCAAACACGTATCTGTCTTAATGCGGCGAGACCAACACCAACACCGCGGTGCCGGTCGTCGACCACGATCGATACCTCGAACACCCCTTGTCGGTCGGCTGTGTCGAGCCGATCCAGCCGCAACATCCCTGCGACGTCCCTTCCATGTTCGATCAGGGTTATGAAACAGTTCTCCGACCGTAAGCGATTCCAAAACCAGGCGCGGTGTTCCGCTTCGGTCGGAACCGCAGGATTCCGCGCGAGCGCACGTATTGAGGGCTGCTGCTGCCAGTACAACAAGATCGCTTCATCTTTGGCTTCCGCCAGGCGTAGTTGAACGCCAATGCCGTCTCTCGTCGGTTGCTCGGGCAACAGCGCGAGTATGGCCCTCAAGGACCCTTGCCCGTCGCACAGTGCGGCGGCCTTGTTCGACATCTGATGGAGGCTTGCACGATCTTCGTCAAGTTCCTTCAGGGCCTCTGCGATGCCTCGCGCCGTGTCCGTATTGTCGCCGTCGATCACCTTGACCGCCCCGACGGCGGACAACTGCCTGGCATTCTCCTGCTGATTGTCAGCCAGGACCAGCATGATGGTGGGCAGGCCGAGGCAGCAGCGCTCCCAGGATGTAGTTCCTGCCGCGCCGATTGAGAGATCGGCTTCCGCCATCAATTCGCCCATGTTGTGCGGGCTCACGTGAAGCCTGAATCCCTCCGAGCTTTCGCTTCGTTTGCGCAGTCTGTCCAGAGATGCGAAGCCCTGGCCGGCGACCACGTCGACCTCTGCCGATATGCCGCTTTGTTGAAGGGCGTCCAGGCAGGTTTCAGTCATGTTGTCCGGGTCGGTGCCGCCAAGTGTAACCAGCACACGAAGCTTTCTTTGTATCGGTGAGGCCGGTCTGGGGTGATCTTTCCTTCTCGCCCTGAACTCCGGGCGTAGCAGCGCATAGCCTGTGCCGAGAAGCAGACGGCAGTCAGGCGTCAACCACTCGGCGTAGTCATCTGCCTTGCGGTCCAGCGTCTGATCCAGAAGCAGGTCGCAGTCGTGCGGCCGGTCGGCGAGGTCGTCCAGCACCATGATCCTTCTTGCCCAAGGGCGGCAGGCCGTTTCGAAGCGGCGGTCTCTCTGATAGTGATCGACGATCAGCCAGTCCACCCCGTTCGGCCAGCGCCGGCTCAGCATCTCCGCTTCATCTGCGGCGTCGCACGCGATGGTGAAGATCTCATGGGTCGATTCGGCAAGCGCCGGCACCAGGTCCGGGCTGCCCGACCCAACGGCAAAGCCGCAATGCCATCCGACAGAGGCGAGTGAATCGGCAAGCGTCTTGCAACGCATGATGTGCCCGCTTCCCACCCTGCGCGAGGCATCGGCTCTAAAGATCGCAAGCATTCAAGTTCGCAGCCCCTGGGAATGTTCTGCCCGCTCTGCCAGCATTAGGCTCGCCTCTCGCAGGTCGGCATCGGTGTCAATGTCGACGGATCTTTCCCGTGGCATCACATAGCCGACCAGAGGCTGGGCGACGTAGTCCCTTGCGGCTCGGAACCGCGGAACATCGAGAACATGGACCGCACCATTGGGCCGGAAGGCCTTGGGCATCGTCTGAGAGCGGCAATTCAGATACTCGGGAAACACGGGCTCCAGACCATCGTTCTTGTCCAGGCGGTAGGCGGCGAAAGGCGTGTGGGAGTACTCCGCGACGCTCATCAGGAATGGACGGCCATGCTCGACGAACAGCTCGTAGGCGCTGCGCACATCGGTTGCGGTCCGGAAAGGGCAGGTGGGCAGCATGATGATCAGCGTATTGAATTTCTCGCCGGCGTTCTCCAGTTCCTCCAGGGTGTGCAGGGCCACTTCGACGACCCCAGCCGGGTCTCGGGCCAGTTCCTGCGGCCGCATGAAGGGAACGTCGATTCCCAGTTCGCGCGCTTTGTCTGCGACGGCTTGGTCCTCTGTCGAGAGAACCAGACGGTCAATGACGCCGCTTTCACGAGCAGCTTCTGCAGCCCAGGCAATCAGGGGTTTGCCGCCGAGCAGACGAATATTCTTCATGGCCAACCGCGTGGACCCGCCTTTTGCCGGGATTAACCCAAGTGTCGCGTTTTCCGTCACGATAAGATGCTCTTTGCCAAACGGAATTCCTCCGGCCTAGGCCTCTTTTGAAAAGAGCCACCAGTTCGTGTTGTCACTGTTGTCCAGCGGTTTCCAGAAGAAGCCGTAGTCGCGGACCCTTAGCTGCGGGTGGCGTTCCAGGTAGAAGCTGCCGAAGTCGCGCTTGAAAAGATAGTCTTCCTTGCCGCGGTAGGAGACTGCGACGGGGTCTGAAGAAAAGTATTCGATGCAGACAACGTAACGCTTCGAGACTCTCACGATCTCGTCGACGACCTTGCCAAGGTTCTCCGGGGCAACGTGAATCAGGACGCCGCAGGTGAAAACCAGATCGATGCTGTTGTCTTCAAATGGCAGCTCGCCACCATGACCGCAGCGGATATCCGCCTGCTTCAGTGCCGCATTCGAGCGTGCCATCTCACAAACCTGCTGGTTTGGCTCGACACCATGGAGATCTTCGACGAAGTGGCTGAGGGCCACCAGGTTCTGGCCGACGTTGCATCCGACTTCGAGGGCGCTGCCCGGAGGTGGAGAGATGGCCGTTTGCAAGACACGGGCCCAATTCTTCAGCGTCGCCCGCAAGCTTTCCGCCGAAATCTGGTTTGAATTGCGGTTGGCGTATTCGAACCCGAAGTCCGACGACCAGAGATCAACCTGCTTGTTCGTCATTGGTAAGTTCCTTGAATCGCCACCGAGGCCCGGTGACATGTCCGGATCTCGGCGCGCCTTTTCTGCTTCAGGCCTTAACATCCGACCAACCGAGGGCCTGGCCGGCGGATACGGACTGAGCCAGCGGCTTGCCGATGATGCGTTCCGCTTCACTGGGAGGCAGGCCAAAGCCCGGCCGGCGATAGTCCAGGTCTTCGGGTTTCAGCACATGGCCGCTCGACAGGTCGCCGCGGACATGGATGCTTCTTCTCACGGCCATACGCTTTTCGGACTCTGCAGTGGTCATCAGGCGCCGGCTCCCGCCCATCGCCGTTTCCAGTTCACGAATGGACCTGACGAACGCCGACATCTCGCTCGGCTCGATCGACATGATGTGCTCAACGCTGCGGGTCGTGCGGTCTTCTGTGATGGTTTTTTCCACCAGATTTGCGCCCAGGGCGATGGCTGCGATGTCCATTTCCCAGCCTGGGGAGTGATCGGAATAGGCAATCGGGTAAGAGAACATCTGCTTCAGCGTCGGGATGACCCGAAGATTTACGCTCTCAAGGCGGGCTGGATATCCGGAGGGGCAGTGGTGGATAATGATGTTCTCATTGCCCTCGCCGCGGATCACATCGATGGCAACCTCTATCTCGCCAATTGTGGCGTTTCCGGTGTCCAGTTGCAGGCAGAGGCCGGACTTTGCCGCGCGCTTCAGCAAAGGAAAGTGATTTACATCAGCGGAAGCGATCTTGATCGAATGGCATCCCAGCTCTTCAAGAAAATCGACCTCGTCATCGAAAGCAATCGTCGCGAAGAAAGCGAGGCCCAAGGAGTCGGAATAGGCTTTTAGTTCGCGCCACTCTTCTGGCGTGAGACAGCGCCGGCAAAGAATATCGTAGAGTGGCTCTGATATCGTTTCGCGCTTGTCACTGTCTCTGTCGACCAGGATGTCATAGGTAAAGAGTTGCTTGCGATCCGCGACCAGTCGATCAGGGTCGAAGATCTGGAACTTGACCGCGTTGGCCTTGGCTTTGGCTGCATGAGCAACCAGACTCTTTGCACTTTCCAACCCGTCATGTGTCGGCCCTGCTTCAAGTGTGATGAAGCAGGGGTGGTCGTCGCCGACCTGCTGTGTGCCAAACTGAACCATCTTTAGAGGCCTCCGGAGGCGGATTTTCGGGGCGACGCATTGATGTCGGCGGTTCCGGTACCCAGCACCTGGGCCAGAGCGGAGACAACGCGATCGACGTCACTTTCCTCCATCCCGGCGAACAGCGGCAAGGAAAGTGCGCGTGCATAATAACGCTCCGCGCCAGGAAGACTGACGTCGCCGTAGCGTTCCTGGTAATAGGGCTGCCGATGAACCGGAATGTAATGCACCTGCGAGCCGATCCCGCGTTGGCGGAGGGCCTCCATCACCGTTCGACGGCTTATTCCAAGAGCGTCAAAGTCGATGAGTACCGGAAAGATATGCCAGGCCGGCTGACAGCTCTCAAGGCGCTTCAGCGGCTTCACGCAGGGCGTAAACTGTTGAAGCTGCGCGACATATCTGTCAGCAAGTTGCCGGCGCCGCGCGACAAAGCGCCCCAGCTTCTTGAGTTGGCTTAGGCCCAAGGCGCACTGTATGTCGGTGACCCGATAGTTGAGGCCGATAGCGGGCATCTCGTAGTACCAGGGATTGGACATGCCGTCGGTATCCACGGCCATCGCCTTGTTCTGCATCTTGGCCGCTGCGCGTTCCATGCCATGGGACCGAAGGCTGCGAAGGCGTTCCGCCAGGTGGTCGTCGTTTGTCGTCACGGCGCCGCCTTCGCCCATGGCAATGGTCTTTACCGGATGAAAGGAGAAGGTCGTGAGAGCGGCAATGCGGCCGTCGCCAATGGGCCGGCTGTCGCTTGCGGTGTTGTAGTGGCTCCCGATCGCGTGGGCGGCGTCATCGACGATCGTCAGGTTGTGATCTTTGGCTACCGCTGCGATGGCGTCGAGGTCGGCGCACTGGCCGTTCAGGTGTACCGGAAACACCGCTTTGACCGGGTTCCCGCCGCTGGCCGCGGCGCGATCCAGGGCCGCCTGCAATTGAGACGCTTCCATCAGGCCGCTGTCAGGATCGCAGTCCGCGAAGACCACTTCGCCACCAGCGAGGCGGACGGCGTTCGCTGTGGCCAGAAAAGTGATGCTCGGCACCACCACCTTGTCGCCGGGCTCAAGGTTCAGGACCAGGGCAGCGAGATGCAGGG
>JANQMC010000135.1 GCA_028280305.1 Pelagibius sp.
ACATGAGGGCTGAATAAGACGAGACGCGCCACTGAGCAGAATCGGGGGCGCGGTAGTTGTTTTCGTGCAGTGGTCTTAGTGAACAGGTGATTCCAGGGCACGGACAGAATGATTACTTGGTGACCTGGCATCGCTTTGTGCGACGGTCCCAGAAATAGGCGTTTTCAGGTGTCGGTCCGGAAGAGTTAAGCGGGAACGGCGACCGGCCTGAAGGCCGATTGGAGAGAGCGGAGCATGGCAAAGAGCGAGTACGATGAGGGTGATTACGTTGTCTATCCGACCCACGGCGTCGGCCGGGTGTTGGGCATCGAGACGCAGGAAGTCACCGGCATAACCCTGGATCTGATCGTCATCAAGTTTGAAAAGGACCGCATGACCCTGCGGGTCCCCGTCGACAAGGCGGCAAACTCCGGCCTGCGCAAGCTGTCGAGCCGCAAGATGATGGATACGGCCTTGACCACCTTGAAGGGCCGCAGCCGCGCCAAGCGCACGATGTGGAGCCGCCGGGCCCAGGAATACGAAGCCAAGATCAACTCCGGCGACCCGGTATCCATTGCCGAGGTGGTGCGCGACCTGCACCGCAACGCCGATCAGCCCGACCAGTCCTACAGCGAACGGCAGATGTACCAGGCCGCGCTCGACCGGTTGGCCCGCGAACTGGCGGCGGTCGAGAAGATCGACGAGACCGCGGCAGCCACGAAACTCGAAAAGCTCCTGGCAGCCTGAATTCACGTCCGGGCAGCGCGGCCCCAAAGGCCGCGCCGTTCCGGCCCAAACCTCCGGAGCTAGAACGCCGACACTATGGAGAATCGGCAGAAATTCGCGATTCTCCGGGCCAGCCGTCGGGTTTGGGCCGTTTCCTCCATTCATGCCTGTCCGGCTCAGCTTGACCGCCTGCATGTGGCGCTGACCAACCGCCTGGCGTTCGGCGACCGCCTCGTCTATCTCGGCAACCTGATCGGCCGCGGCTCCGGCACCCTGGCGACCCTGAACGCCCTGCTGCGTTTCCGCAGTCTCTTCATGGCCCGGCCCGATGCCTTCGCCAGCGACGTGGTTCTGCTGCGCGGCAGTCAGGAAGAGATGTGGCAGAAGCTGCTGCAACTGCAATTCGCCACCGACCCCAAAGGCGTGCTGCAGTGGATGCTCGATCAGGGCGTGGCCGCAAGCCTGGAAGCCTATGGCATCGATCCGGCGGAAGGGCTGCGCGAGGCCGCTGCCGGGCCGCGCCAGTTGACCCGCTGGACCGGCGCCCTGCGCCGCCGGATCCAGGACCATCCCGGTCACTATGAATTGCTCGGCGGCCTGCGCCGCGCCGCCTATACAGACGTGCAGGGCGGCGGCCAGGGCCTGCTCTTCGTCAATGCCGGCCTCGACCCGAGCCGCCCGCTCGAAACCCAGAAAGACAGTTTCTGGTGGGGCGCGGCGGGCTTTCCGGATCTGGACACCTCCTACGGCGGTTTCGCCCGCGTGGTGCGCGGCTTCAGCCCCCACCATCCGGGCCTGGAGCTGGGCGCCTTTACCGCGACCCTTGATGCCGGCTGCGGCTTTGGCGGCAAGCTGCTGGCCGCCTGTTTTCGCACAGATGGCAGCTTAGAGGACCAAATCGAGGCTTAAAGGCGCATTTTGAGGTGATTCCATCAAAATATCAGCCCGCGCTAATATCATTGGCATACCTACAATTTTAGAATTTCTCCAAACTGGCTGTGATCCGGCCCCGGCCTGCCTCCGTAATTGTTTATTGAGAGACAGATGCAACGAGGGCGAAAGGGCAGGCCATGCCTCTCTACGAAGACTCCCAGGCTCAGCGCGCGCAAGCGCGCTTCATCCGTCAGACGATGTCGGAACGCTTGCTCTCCCGCGAAGAGGAATATCGCCTCGCCCGGTCCTGGCGTGACGACGGCGATGCGGACTCCCTGCACGAACTGATCCGCTCCTACACCCGCCTCGTGGTCTCTCTCGCCACCAAGTTCCGCAACTACGGCCTTCCCATGAGCGACCTCATCCAGGAGGGGACCATCGGCCTGCTGCAGGCCGCCAGCCGTTTCGAACCGGAACGCAACGTACGCTTCTCGACCTATGCCTCCTGGTGGATCCGCTCGGCCATGCAGGACTTCATCCTGCGCAACTGGTCGATCGTCCGCACCGGAACGACGGCCTCGCAAAAAACCCTCTTCTTCAATTTCCGCCGCCTGCGCGCGCGCATCGAGGACGCTTCCGGCCGGCCCTTCGATGAAGACGGCCGCATCGAGGTGGCGACACAGCTTTCCGTGCCCCTACACGACGTGAACCACATGGAAAGCCGGCTTTCGGCTTCCGATCAGTCGTTGAACACGCGGATCGGCGAGGACAGCGACGACGAGTGGCAGGACCACCTGACCGACGAGCGCGACAGCCCGGAAGATCTGGTGATCTCCTTTCACGACAGCCTGACCCGCAGCGACTGGATCGAGCAGGCCCTGCTCGAACTCAGCCAGCGTGAGCAGACCATCATCCGCGCCCGCCGGCTGAGCGACGATTCCAAAACGCTGGAAGATCTCGGCAAGGACCTCGGCGTCAGCAAGGAGCGGGTGCGTCAATTGGAACAGCGCGCCCTGCAGAAGATGAAGGCGCTGTTGCTGGAGCGTGTCAGCCGGCCCCGCGACCTGCTGGTCGAGGCCTGACAGCGCCAAGGGCGCTCAAGCAGCCCATCAAAGCAGCCTGAAAACCCCGACGGAACCAATCCGGCCGCGCATTTCGTGCTGGCCCAGTTCTTCAACGGCGGCTTCTTCACCCAAGAGCGCGCGCGTCGCATCCGACAGCAGGATGAGCGCCGGTTCCTCCTCTGCGTCGACCTGCTTGCCGAAGGCTTCCAGCCGGTTGGCGAGATTAACCGTGTCGCCGATGAGGGTGTAGTTGACCCGCCCCGGCGCGCCGATATTGCCGACCACAGCCGGCCCGGAATGGATGCCGATGCGCAGGCGCACCGGCGGCAGCCCCTTGGCCGCCCGTTCGCGGTTGTCCTTGGCCAGGGCGGCGTTGATCGCCTTGGCGGCCGCGCAGGCCCGCTGGGCATGGTCGGGCTGCTCGTCGGGCGCGCCCCAGAAAGCCATCACCGAGTCGCCGATATACTTGTCGACGGTGCCGCCGGTCTTTTCGATCTCGCCGGCCAGAAGCCCAAAGTGGTGGTTCAGGAATTCCGCAAGCTGCAGCGCCGACATGTTCTGACTGGCCGCGGTGAAACCGACGATGTCGGTGAAGATCACCGTCACCTGGCGCTCTTCGGAGCGCACCCCGTCCTCACCCAGTTGAATGAGCCGCAGCACGAGGGCGCGGGGCACGTAGGTTTCGAACCACCGCAGCCCGTTCAGCATCGAATTGAAGGCGCTTGATGCGGAGTTGAGTTCGCGAATCAGGCTGCCCTTGGCGCTCGGCACACGGCGGAAGTCGAAACTGCTGATCGCCCGCGCCGCCGTCGAAAGGTCGCCGATCGGGCGGGCGATGCCGCGCGCCAGAACCACTGCCAGCAGCAGCGCAACCACAAGGATGCCGAGGCCGACCCAGCCGGCGAGCAGCAGACGCTCCAGTTCGTCCTGCTCAATCTCGCTGTCGCGCCCGTAGACACCCATATAAAAGGGCTCCGGCCCATAACCCTCGACGCTTCTGTAGATAAAGATGATGGCATCATCTTCGTCGAGGATCAGGTGCCCGAGCAGGCTGGTATCCTCGCCTTCCAGAATGTCGATCTCCTCGCTGCCCGAATCCCAGATCTTCGCCAGATCCGGATCGCCGATCTCCGCCAGGGACAAGGTCGGTTTCTCGGCGCTGACGCGCCGCTCGCCCGACAGCAGCATCGGGTGGGCCAGCACATGATCGCGCCCATAGAGAACAAAAGCGCGCAGGCCGAAAGTCTGCTGGAACTCCGCCACATAGTTCGAGAGCACATGGATCGAGACGACCGCCGCGAAAGCACCGATGTATTCACCCTGATGATAAGCCGGTGCCGTGACCCCGACCTGGGCCTGGTCGAGGGACTCGACCCAGATAACGCCGCCCCAGGAAGGTTCACGGCGGCCCCGCATCTCATCAAGCAGCTCGATAGTGTCCGCATTCGGCTCCACCGGATCGAACAGCCGAATGATACCCTCCGGCCCGCGGCCGACCCGCAGCGACCAGCCCTCGGCCGAAAAGAAGGCGACCCCGGTCATCTGAGGCGCCCCGGCGAGGGTCCCCAGCAGTACCTCGGTAAGCCCTTCGCGGTCCTCGGGCGAGACCTCGCCCTGCGCCGCCATCTCAGCCAGAAACACCATCCGCTGCTCGACCACCCCCAGATGCCGATCGAAGGTATCGATCAGGCTGTCGACGGTGAACTCGGCGGTTTGGGTGATCAGGCTGGCCGTGTTCTTCTGGGCCGCCCCCAGGGAGATCCACAGCACGGCGGAGACCGCCACCAGCACCAGGCCGGCGATGCCGAGAACCAGGATCGCGGCGATGGTCGGACGCCAGCGCCGGGCGCGGAAGACGGCCAGGGTTGCGTTCTCTTGGGATTGGCGCCCGTGATCACCCACAGCCACATCGCCCGCAGCCGCATCGCCCGCGGCACTGTCACGGGCAGCGTCATCACGGACTCCCAGCGGTTCGTCCGGCGGCGGCCCGTCTGACGGCGGCCCGTCTGACGGCGCATCGAAGCGCCGCGCATCACTGCTCACATCGAGACTTTCTTCAACGCTTCAAGGTTCTTGCCTATTCGGCGATGATTTTCACCGATTGGCCGCGTTGCAGCACGACATTTTCGTCGAAGCCGTTCAACACCAGGAAACGCTTCAGATTTTCCTCGGCAAAAGGCATGCGGGCAGCGATCTTTCCGGGGTTGTCGCCCGCCTTGACCTCATAAATCCTGACCCGGCGCGGCCTCAGCTTCGCCGCTTCGGTGTCGCTCAGCCTGCGGAAGCTGTAGGTGGTTTCCCGGAAGCCACGGTTGAAGCCGGCGGTCTGCTCTGGCTTGGTGATGAAGAGAAAGCGATAAATCGTCTGGGCATCGTAGCGCAGAGTCAGCAGGCGCAGGTCCTGCCGGCCGTTGCTGGCGCCGGCGGTGGCGGCCTTCAGACCGTTCACCTCAATCGCCTCGAGCCCGGAGAGAGGGAGCTTCTTGCCCCAGACATTGGCAAGGTAGTCCGTCATCGATCCGTCGTAGGCCTTGGGCGCGCGGTCGAAGACGATTGCCGCCGAGCCGTCGCTGTTGCGCGCCAGAACCTGCCTCGATTGATTGTAGAGACGG
>JANQMC010000055.1 GCA_028280305.1 Pelagibius sp.
GAAGGCGCAGTATCCGCCGTACTGCGGGGCGTATTGGGCCGGGTCGGCGGTAACGGTGGCGCGATGCTCGGCGCTGGCAAACCGATAGGTGGCGCCTTCGTAGTCTGCGGTAAATTGATCTTTACCGGCCACCGGCTTTCCTTGGGTGAAGTAAGCCACGACGTCATAGCCATGCACGGCGTTACCTTCCACGATGTTGACCTCGGTCTCCGCCGTGGCAAGCCCTGCCGTGGCCGGCACGACGGCCAAAGCCAGGCCTGCCGTCAACACAGCATTGCGAAGTGTTTTGATGAGAATGGACATTGCAATTTCCTTCCGCTGGGTTCATTGACCGATAGGCCGGAACGGGCGTCAGGGCGCCGAGTTCCGTCCGTCACAGAAGATTTAAGTCATCAGGTGTGATCATTTGTCCGAAAAAGCACGCAGTTCGTCCGAAGAGCCGGCCGTCTTTCCCCTGCTGAGCCGCCGAAGCTTCAGTGCCAGCGTCTTCTTCTCCGGGTCTCTCTGCGGGGGGTCGGACCACAGCGCCAAGGATGCCCAGATGCACCTGCATCTGCTGCGTCGCGGGTCACTGTGTCTGAATACCCAGGGCGGTGCGGCCAGGCAAATCGACCGGCCGAGCCTCATCTTCTTTCCCCGCGCTCAGGATCACCGGCTGGAGGCCAGGGAACTGCCGGGCGCCGAGCTGGTCTGCGCGCGCCTGACTTTCACCGGCCCTGAAGCCGAACTTCTACTGCTCGGCTTGCCCGACCTGTTGGTCATCCCGCTCGATGCCCCCATCGGTCTGGGCCCGGTGGTCGAGCGTCTGTTCGAAGAAGCCTTCACGCCCGCTTTCGGCCACAGCGCAGCCGTCGATCTGATCGCCGAACTGTTGCTCGTCATGTTGCTGCGCCACTGCATCGCCGAAGGCCTGACGGAGGGCGGATTGCTGGCCGGTCTGGGCGATACCAAACTCGCCCGGGCTCTTGTCGCGATGCATGATCGCCCGGCAGCGGATCTGAATATCGAGCAGTTGGCGGCGATTGCGGGCATGTCGCGTTCCAACTTCGCCGCCGCTTTCAAGCAGCGGGTCGGTACCTCGCCCGGCGACTATCTCGCGACTTTGCGCCTGGCCCTTGCCAAACAGGCTCTGCTGCAGGGCACCTCCTTGAAAACCGTGGCGCCGCTGGTCGGATACAGCAGCGCCACCGCTTTGGCCCGTGTTTTCCAGCGGCAGTTCGGATGCGGGCCGCGTGACTGGCTGGCGCAGCAGCAACGAAGCTCAGATGCTGATGGTGTCTGAGCAGATCTGGATCGAGTCATGAATTGGCGGAACCACTTCGCGGTTGGGACAAAACATGTAGCCTGATTATGGAAGAGTCCACCGAGGGTCTGGACCAGCGTCGCCTGTATGGCGGGAACATCTGAGGGACTGAAATGACAAAGCGAGGCCACTGTCTTTGCGAAGCCACAGGTTGGGAGTACGAAGGCGATGTCACCTGGGCCTGTTACTGTCATTGTGACGATTGCCGCCGCAATTGTGCCGCGCCGCTGGTGGCATGGCTGGGCGTGCCCGTCAAAAACTTCAGATGGTTTGGACAGGCGCCGAAAACGCATGAGAGTTCCAAAGGCGTTAGGAGGCACTTCTGCGCCACCTGCGGTTCTCCGATGGGATTTGAAGCGGATCATTACCCGGGCGGGATGCACCTTTATGCCGCGTCTTTGGAAGACCCCGACGATTTCAAACCGACGTTCCACGTGAACTACGAAAGCAAGCTTCCCTGGCTTGGAATCGATGATGATCTTCCAAAATATGAAGGTACGCTGCTTGAGTCACCGGAAGATCCTAGGGGCTACAAGTCAAAGTAGGTTTGGGCCAAGGTTGAGATAGAGACAATCTCCGCCGGTCCGGCTTTGCACAGTGTCTTGGCACCTTTCAGGGCGAGGGTCACGTTCCTCTGTTGCGACCTTACTCTCAGCGCGGCTCGAAGCTTCTGAGAATGTGATCCGCCAGGCGCTTGCTTGCATCCGCTCCCGGCTGGCCGGACTTGGCGAGTGTAATGCTGACGTCAGGCAGGGCGGGGAAGCCGTCATCGGGCCGGAGGATGCGAAAGTCTTTCGGGCTGGAGCTTTTCGCCATGGCGCTCACGGCAAGCCCTGAGGCGACCGCGGCGTGCAATGCTGAGAGATTCGACCTCGCGGTCAGCGATCCGGACGGGCTTCGCGTGGAGATCTATTCGAAGGATCAGGCCGAAGGCCCATGAAGCGACAAAGAGTATAGGCTGAAAGTGAAAAGGCCCACCGGAACCAACCGATGGGCCTTTGCCTTATCTTGCTTGTCAATCTACTCCGCCGCTGCAGACGCGGCCTCGTTCTCGGCCACTGGATGGGCGGCCATGAGTTCCAGGGCTTTCACCATGGCGGAGTGATCCCAGCCGGCGCCGCCGTTGGCTTTGCAGGTATTGAACAGCTCCTGCGCCGTGGCCGTGTTGGGCAGGGCCACGCCCAGGGCTTTGGCGCCCTGCAGGGCAAGGTTCAGGTCCTTCTGATGCAGCTCGATGCGGAAGCCGGGATCGAAGGTGCGCTTGATCATGCGCTCGCCGTGGATTTCCAGGATGCGCGAGGTCGCAAGGCCGCCCATCAGGGCCTGGCGCACCTTGGCCGGGTCGGCACCGGCCTTGGAGGCGAAGACCAGGGCCTCGCCGACCGCCTCGATGGTCAGCGCCACCACGATCTGATTGGCGACCTTGGTGGTCTGCCCAACGCCGTTGCCGCCGACGAGGGTGATGTTCTTGCCCATCAGTTCGAAGATCGGCCTGGCCTTTTCGAAGGCTGCCTCGCTGCCGCCGACCATAATGGTGAGCGAAGCCCCCTTGGCGCCGACTTCACCGCCGGAGACCGGGGCGTCCAGATAGTCGCAACCGAGCGCGTTGATCTTCTCGGCGAAGACCTTGGTTTCGATGGGGGAGATCGAACTCATGTCGATCACCAGCTTGCCGCTGGAAAGCCCCTCGGCAACGCCGTTCTCGCCGAACAGCACGGCCTCCACCTGGGGCGTGTCTGGCACCATGGTGATGACGATGTCACTCGCCTCGGCCACCGCCTTGGCGGTTTCGACCAGCTTCAGGCCTTTGCCCGTCAACTCATCAGGCGCGGGCGTCCGATGCACGCTGCTGGTGACCTCGTGCCCGCCGTCCAGCAGATGGCCGACCATGGGCGCGCCCATGATGCCGAGGCCGATGAATCCGATTTTTGCCATGTCTTCCGTTCCTTTTTTATCGTTCTTGGCGTTGCTGCTTATTCGGCGGCAGCGGTTGTCGCCAGATAGGGGCGCAGCCAGCCGAGGCCTTCTGAGGTGCCGGCCTTGGGTTTGTACTCGCAGCCGATCCAGCCTTTGTAGCCCATGCGGTCCAGCGCGTCGAAGACGAAGGGATAGTTGATCTCCCCGGTGCCCGGCTCGTGGCGGCCCGGGGTATCGGCCAGTTGCAGATGCGGGATCTTGTCGAGGTTTGCCTCGATGGTGCGCACCAGATCGCCCTCCATGATCTGCATGTGATAGATGTCGTACTGGAAGTAGAGGTTGTCCGACCCCACCGTTTCAATGGTGCTCAGGGCCTGGGCCGAGGTGGAGAGATAGAAGCCGGGCATGTCGATGGTGTTGATGGCTTCGATCAGCAGCTTGATGCCGGCCTCTTTGGTTTTTGCGGCGGCGAAGCGCAGGTTCTCGACATAGGTCTCGTCGAGCTTGTCGGGATCCACACCCTCGGGGCGCAGGCCGGCCATGGCGTGCAACTGGGTGCAGCCCAGCGCCGTAGCGTAGTCGATGGCTTTGCCGACGCCGTCCTGGAACTCGCCGATGCGGTCGGGCAGGCAGGCCATGCCGCGCTCCCCGGCATCCCAGTCGCCGGGCGGCATGTTGTGCAGTACCTGGGTCAGGCCGCTGGTCTGCAGCCGCTCGACCAGCGCATCCTTTTCAAAAGCATAAGGGAAGAGGTATTCGACTCCCTGGAAACCGTCTTTCGCCGCGGCGGCGAAACGGTCGAGGAAGTCGTGCTCGCCGTAGAGCATGGAGAGATTGGCGGCAAATCTGGGCATGATGGGGTTCCTCCTGAAAATCCTGGGGCAGCCTATTCGGCGGGCTCCAGTTCGTTCACATCTTCGTCGATCCCGGCGTTTTCCCGGGTGATCGGCACGCCATCGGTCCCTAGCGAGGGATCAAGGCAGAGAATTTCTTCGAATTCGTTGACCGCGTCCAGCTCCGTGCCCATGGAGACGTTGGTCACGCGCTCCAGTATGAACTCTACCACAACCGGTACCTGGAACTCAGCCATCAGCCTGTGGGCCTCGGCGAAAGCCTCCTTGAATTCGTTGGGGCTCTTCACCCGGATCGCCTTGCAGCCCAGGCCCTCGGCCACCGCCACATGGTCGACGCCATAGTCGCCGAGGTCCGGCGCATTCACGTTCTGGAACGAAAGCTGGACGTTGTAATCCATCTCGAAGCCGCGCTGTGCCTGGCGGATAAGGCCGAGATAGGAGTTGTTCACCACCACATGGATGTAGGGCAGCTTGAACTGGGCGCCGACCGCCAGCTCTTCGATCATGAACTGAAAATCGTAGTCGCCGGAGATGGCGACGATCTCGCGCTCCGGGTCGGCTTTGCGCACCCCCAACGCGGCGGGCATGGTCCAGCCCAGCGGGCCGGCCTGGCCGCAGTTGATCCAGTTGCGCGGGTGATAGACGTTGAGGAACTGGGCGGCGGCGATCTGCGACAACCCGATGGTGGTCACGTAACAGGTGTCGCGCCCGAAGACCTCTTTCATCTCCTCATAGACCCGCTGCGGCTTCAGCGGCACGCTGTCGAAGTGGGTCTTGCGCAGCATATGCTGCTTGCGGTGTTCGCATTCACCGGCCCAGGCGCTGCGATCCCTCAGCTTGCCGGCCGCCTTCCATTCCCGCGCGACCTCGACGAAGAGTTCCAGCGCCGCCTTGGCGTCGGAGACAATGCCGTAGTCGGGCATGAAAACCCGGCCGATCTGGGTCGGTTCGATATCCACATGAACGAACTTGCGATCCTTCGTGTAGACCTCGATGGAGCCGGTATGGCGGTTGGCCCAGCGGTTGCCGATGCCGACGACGAAGTCCGATTGCAGGAAAGTCGCGTTGCCGTAGCGGTGACTGGTCTGCAAGCCGACCATGCCGGCCATCAGCGGATGATCGTCGGGGATCGAGCCCCAGCCCATAAGGGTGGGGATGACCGGAATGCCGGTGATCTCCGCGAACGCGACCAGCAGATCGGAGGCGTCGGCGTTGATCACGCCGCCCCCGGCCACGATCAGCGGCTTTTCCGCTGTGTCCAGCATGGTCAACGCCTTTTCGATCTGGCGGCGCGAGGCGGCGGGCTTGTAGGCCGGCAGCGGTTCGTAGGTCTCGTCGTCGAATTCGATCTCGGCCATCTGCACGTCGACCGGCAGGTCGATCAGCACGGGCCCCGGACGGCCGGAACGCATCAGGTGAAAGGCCTGTTGGAAGGCCCGCGGCACCAGGGCGGGCTCTTGCACCGTGACAGCCCACTTGGTGACGGGCTTGGCGATGGATTCGATGTCGACGGCCTGGAAGTCCTCTTTGTTCAGCTTGGCGCGCGGCGCCTGACCGGTGATGCAGAGGATTGGAATCGAGTCCGCCGAGGCGGAGTAGAGCCCGGTGATCATGTCGGTGCCGGCGGGTCCTGAGGTGCCGATGCAGACCCCGATGTTGCCGGCCTTCGTCCGGGTATAACCCTCGGCCATGTGCGAAGCGCCCTCGACGTGGCGGGCCAGGACATGATCGATGGTCTGGCGCTGACGCAGGGCTGCGTAGAGCGGGTTGATCGCGGCGCCGGGAACACCGAAGGCGGCGGTGACACCCTCTTTTTCCATAACGCGGACGGCGGCTTCGGCGGCGGTCATCTTGGGCATGATCGACTCCCTCTCTGGTTTTGTTCGTTGTCCTTGACGCTGAAAATAGGGATTGCATGCACGAAAGCAAGAAAAATGAAAATAAATTCCACATTGTGGAAATATGATGAGAAAATGCCAGAATCCGTGGGTTTCATCGCCGTCGCTAACCCGGTGAATTGCGGAAGTGGATCCCAAAAACGACAGACCAGGTTCCTGCATCACCGCTTTCAGGCTTACATGACGGTGCCTTCATCCCTATGCTGCGCAGCCGATGAATGCCGGTTTTCGGCAATGGATGGAGTCTTGAGAATGGCAAGAACGGCGGCGCGCGTGCGCGATCCCGCAAAGGGTCCGCTGCGCAAAACGGCGGCACAGGGGGGCCAGGTTCAATCGCTCGACCGCGCCATTTCGATTCTGGAACGGCTGGCGGAGTCCGATGGGATGAGCCTGACGGATCTTTCCCAATCGGTTGGCCTTGCGCCTTCCACGACCCATCGCCTGCTGACCACCTTGCAGCAACGGCGGTTTGCCGATTTTGACGACGAGTATGGCGTTTGGGTCGTCGGGGTGGGCGCTTTCAACGTCGGCAATGCCTTTCTGCGATCACGCAAAATCATCTCCCTTGGACGGCCGGTCATGCGCCGGCTTATGGAAGAGGTGGGCGAGACCATCAATCTGGCGGTTGAGGACAAGGGTGAGCTTGTCTATGTGACGCAGTTCGAAAGCCATGCGCCCATGCGGGCCTTCTTTCGGCCCGGGCGCCGTGCGCCGATGCATTCCTCGGCCATCGGCAAGGCCATGCTTGCGGAGATGGATGAGAATGCGTTGCGCGACTTTCTCCAGAAACGAGGGATGCAGCGCTTTACCGACCACACGATCGTAGATCCAGCTGTTCTGCGCGAGCAATTGCGGCAGATTCGCCAGCGCGGCTGGGGGATCGACGACGAGGAGCATACCGTCGGCATGCGCTGCGTCGCCGCCACTGTTCACAATGAGCACGGCGAGGTGATCGCCGGTATATCCATTTCCGGTCCGTCGGTGCGGGTGACTCAGGGCCGTCTGGGGGAACTCGGCGCCAAGGTGGTTGCGGCCGCAGAGAAAATCACAGAGCAGATTGGCGGTATCGTGCCACGGTCGCTGCGGAGTGGCGCCGACTGAGGCTTTGGCGCAGGTCGGGGTTCTGGCGCATCGGTTTCCACAAGCCAAGCGGGAGTTGAGCAGGGGCAATGGTCGCCCGGTACCGAAAACCAACGGGATTGTGAGAGAAAACACGTCGACGCCGTTCCGTCCGGGGTAGTATAGAGGCTCTTGGGGATACGGAACGTGATCAAAGCATCTTCTCTGCTGGCCATTGCTGCCGATGCCATCGCGGATTCCCGGTGCGATGCCGGCTGGAATCTCGCTGCAGGCTGGCCGGGGGTCACAAGCCCGGGGGTCACAAGCCCGGGGGTCACAAGATGGTCACAGGCCGGCAGCAAGCGGCGGGCCGGATCTTGCGGGACGGCGCCTGCCGCAGTTGGCCGTTCTTTTGAGGAAAAGGGATTCAGGCGATGGCCATTCGGCGCTGGCTGACGGCTATCGGCCTCGGGGGCCTGGCTGATACCTTCGAAGAAAACGATGTCGACCTCGATCTGGTGCCCGACCTCAGTGAAGAGGATCTGCGCCAGCTCGGCCTGACTCTCGGCCAGCGCAAGCGCCTGCTGCGCGCCGCCGAAGCACTGAGCGGTGCCGAGGACAATCCGCAAAGCGGTGCCGGGGCAAAAACGGACCGGGTCCCGGCTGAGCGCCGTCATCTTACGGTCATGTTCTGCGACATTGTCGGCTCCACCGTCCTCTCCGAGCGTTTGGAGGCGGAGGATTTGCTGGAGGTCGTGCGGCGCTATCAGACCTACTGCGCCTCCATCATCGGCACCCACGAAGGTTTCATTGCCCGCTATGTCGGCGACGGCATCCTGGCCTACTTCGGCTACCCCATGGCCCACGAAGACGCGCCGACCCATGCGCTGCACGCGGCGCTCAGCATCACGGAGGGAATCGGCGCGCTGGAGATGCCGGCGGACACCCAATTGGCGGTGCGGATTGGTATCGCCTCAGGTGTGGTGATCGTCGGCGACCTGATCGGCGGCGGGGCGGCGGTGGAACAGCCGGCCATCGGTGTGGCGCCGAATCTCGCTGCCAGGGTTCAGGGCATTGCCGGGCCGAACGAGATCGTCGTCGCCGATGTGACCTATCGCCTGACCCAGGATGTTTTCGACTTTGAGGATCTGGGGAGCCGGGAGTTTCACGGCATCAGCGAACCGGTGCGTACCTGGCGGGTGCTCCGTGAGCACAGAGGCGACCGCAGCGACGTCAATTTCGGCCGCTGGACCCAGACCTCTTTCGCCGACCGCAGTGAGCCTTTGGATCTGCTGCGCGCCCAGTGGCAGCAGGTTCAGGAGGCGCGCGGGCGGGTGCTGGTGATTTCCGGCGAGCCGGGCATCGGCAAGTCGCGGCTGACCCATCAGTTCCTGCGCGAGGTCGAGCAGGAAGCGACCGTTCAGATCTACCAGGCGACGCCGTACAATCAGGATTCGCCGCTGCATCCGATCATTCAGCGCTTCCGCCTGATTGCCGGGATCGATCACGGCGACGGACCTGCCGAGATTCGCGAGAAACTGGACGCCGTTGTGAAAGGCGAGGGGGCGGAGCGGGAAGCCCGGGTGGAGGTCTTCGCCAATCTGCTGACCCCGGTTTCCATCGACAATCCGCAGTCGCAGACCGCTGCCAAGCAGAACCGGGAACGCACCCTGCAGACGATCGTCGATTATTTCACCGTTCTCAGCAAGCTGCAGCCCGTCGTCGTTGTGGTCGACGATTTCCAGTGGCTCGATCCGACCTCAGTCGAACTGCTGGACCGCGTCATCCATTCGATCCCCGACAAGCGCGCGCAGGTTCTGGTGACGTCCCGCAGCGGCTTCTATGCGCCTTGGGAATCCCTTGCCCATGTAACGCAGCTCGAACTCGGCCGCTTGCCGGCCAAAGATGCCCAGGCGCTGATTGCCAGCCTGGCTCAGGGGACCTCCCTGTCGAAGGCGGTTGTCGGCGAGATCGCCGAGAAGGCCGACGGTATTCCGCTGTTTGTCGAGGAGCTGACCAAGTCGGTGATCGAACTCGATTTCGAGCAGGCGGCCAGAGGCCGGGGTCCGCGGCCCAATGAAACCTCCCGCGTGCCGATCTCTCTGCACGACTCGCTGATGGAGAGACTGGACCGCGTCGGTCCGGCCAAGGTTGTCGCCCGTGTCGGGGCGGTGCTGGGGCGGTCGTTTTCGCGCGAGCTGATCTCCACGGTGGGCGGCTTCGATCCGGCGCATCTGAATGCCGCCCTCGTCACTCTCTCGGATGCCGGCCTGGTGCTTCGCGAGGTCGATCAACGCGGCAAGGAAAACTTCGTCTTCAAGCACGGACTGGTGCAGGAAGCGGCCTATGCTTCGCTGCTTCGCGAAGAGCGCCAGCGCCTTCATGCCGAAACTGCCCAGGGCCTGAGGAAACTGCGGCCGCGAATTGAGGAAGAGCGTCCCGACCTGCTGGCTCACCATGTCAGTGCGGCGGGCCTGCACGAAGAGGCCGTGCGGTTGTGGCTGCAGGCCGGGCGTCTCAGCCTTGCTCAGTCTGCGATTGTCGAGGCGGTGCATCATTTGCGCCGCGGCCTGGAGGCGCTGGACGAGTTGCCGGTCGTGAAGGAGTCCAAGGGGCTCCATCTGCAGCTTCTCATCCACCTCGGGCCGGCCTTGATCGCGCTTCACGGTCCGGGCTCCAAAGAGGTCGAAGAGATTTACAGCCAGGGCTACGAGCTGTGCCGCAGCCTGCCGGAATCCCGCGATCACTTTCCCGTCTATTGGGGGTGGTGGCGTCGATCGCGCAATTTCAACGAGATGCATCAGCGCGCCGATGAGCTGCTAAGTCGCGCGCAGGCGCGTAACGATGATGAATTGATGCTGCAGGCCCACCACTGTCAGTGGGCTTCGCACTTCAACAGCGGTGACTTTCATAACTGCATGGATCACATCGCCAGCGGGCTCGACCTCTACGACAAGGGCGACTACCGCACCCATGCGACGCTCTACGGCAACCATGATGCCAAGGTCTGTGGCCATGGCGAGCGTTCGCTTGTCTACTGGCTTCTCGGCAAACCGGAGGAGGCGATGGAGTCCGAGCGGCGCGCGCAGCGCTGGATGGAGACGCTGGGCCATGGCGGCAGTTGGATGCACCTGAAAGACATCAACATCATGCACCGTCTCTATCGGCGCGACGCGGTGGAGGTACTGCGGATCGCCGAGGAGATGACCGCTTTTGCCGAGGATCAGGGTTTTTCGGATCACAGAGCCAAGGCGCTGGTTTTCTGCGGCTGGGCCCATGCCAGGCTGGGTGATCCTTCCAAGGGTTTGAGCGAAATCCGCGCGGGTCTCGAACGGCAGATCGCCATTGGCACGGAAGAGGATTTCCCGGTTTACTACGATATGTTCGCCGAGGTGTTGGCCATGAACGGGCGCATTGACGAGGCGTTGGAGGAGACAACGGCTGCTCAGGCGAAGTTCGAGGCCATGGGCCTGCGCATCTGGGCGCCGGAGCTGCGCCGGCGCATCGGCTATCTGTTGCAGTTGCGCATGCCGAACGATCCCGAGCCGGCCATTGCCGCGTACCAAGGCGCCCTCGATCTATCGACGGATCAAGGCGCCCGCACCCTCGCCCTCCGCGCGGCGACCAGCCTGGCGGGACTGTTGCGTGGCCAGGGCTTGACGGATGATGCCCGCGCAACCCTTGCGCCGCGTCTCGTCGGCCTGGAGGGCATGGCCGGAACGGCCGACTACGCCGCGGCGACCGCCTTGCTGGCGACAGCGCGCGGACGCAACAGCGGATGACCTCCGGGGCAGAAGCGGTCGGCCGAAACGACGGTCCAGCCGAGGCGCGACAGGCAACGAGCGCCGCCGTATCGGACTCCACCAAGGTCTATCGTGGCGGTACCCATCGCAGCCGCCGGCCGGCGGAAACCCTGGATCGGGTTTTGCCGCTCGCAGGCAAGATGGGCATCACGCGCCTTGCCAATGTGACCGGCCTCGACAATATCGGCATCCCCGTCTACATGGCCTGTCGTCCGCTCTCCCGCTCGGTTGCCGTCTCCCAGGGCAAGGGGCTGACCGCGGCGGAAGCGAAGGTCTCCGCTTTCATGGAAGCGGTCGAAACCTATCATGCCGAGACCATTGCTGCGCCGGTGAAGGTGGCTTCGCTGCATGACTTGGCCGCCGGTCATCCCGTGATCGATGTCGCGGGCCTGCCCTTCTCGCCGCTCGGTGACTTTCTTTCCGATCATCCGATTTCCTGGATTGAGGGGAACAGGCTTGCGAGTGGGGAGTCGCGCTGGGTGCCTCTGGAACTGGTCTCCACCGACTTTACCCTGCCGCAACCGCCGGGCAGCTTTGCCTTCCCGGCCAACACAAACGGTCTTGCCTCCGGCAACACGCAGGAGGAAGCGCAGCTTCACGCGCTCTGTGAACTGATCGAGCGCGATGCGCTCAGCCTCTGGCGGCTCGGCGGAGATGCGGCGCGGGCTGCCAGCAAGCTCGATGCGGCGACGGTGAAAAGCGATGCGGCGGCTGCGCTTCTCGACCGCTACCGCGCTGCCGGTCTGGATGTCGGCATCTGGGATGTGACGTCCGATGTCGGTGTACCGGTGTTCTGCTGCGCCGTGGCCGAGCCCAGCGATACCGCTGTCGAAGCGGAGCTGGGTGCGGGCTGCCATCCCGACCGGGAGATCGCCCTGTTGCGCGCCTTGACGGAAGCGGCGCAGTCGCGCACCACCCGTATCGCCGGTTCGCGCGACGACTATGTGCCGGAGAGCTACGATTCCGCCGCAAAGCTGGCGCGCAACCGCACCGCTCAGCTCTGGCTGGCTGACCCGCCGCGCCGCAGCTTTGCAGCCGTCCCGAGCCTTGCCGGAGACAGCATTGCCGGTGATCTTGCGGCGGTGGTGACACGGCTTGCCAAGGTCGGGGTTGACGACCTTGTCGCCGTCGATCTCAGCAGGCCTGAGATTGGCATCCCGGTCGCCCGGGTCGTCGCTTCGGGTCTGGAAGGCGCCTATCAGGGCGCGGGCAGCGATTACAAGCCCGGGCGGCGGGCAAGGGCGCACGGGCTTGACCTTCCCGGCGCGCAGGCTGCGCGATGACGGCGACTGTCTTCCTCGGACCGAGCCTGCCGCTTCGCGAAGCGCAAAACCTGATCGAAGCGGACTTTCGCCCCCCTGTGCGCCAGGGCGATGTCTACCGGGTGGTGCGCGAACGCCGGCCGCGGGCGATTGGGATCGTCGACGGTTATTTCCAGGAAGTCCCTTCGGTCTGGCACAAGGAAATCCTCTGGGCCATCGATCAGGGTGTAAAAGTCTACGGCGCTGCCAGCATGGGTGCCTTGAGGGCGGCCGAACTGGAACGCTTCGGCATGCACGGCGTGGGCCGCATCTTCGAAGCTTTCCGCGATGGCGTCTATCGGCCTTACGATGCGGAGGATTTTGAGGATGACGATGAGGTCGCGGTGATCCACGGCCCTGCCGAATTGGGTTTTCCCGCTCTTTCCGATGCCATGGTGGATCTGCGATCGACTTTTGCCCGTGCGGCGGCAGAGGGTGTCATCGACGATCGCTTGCGTGACCGGATCGTGGCGGCGTTCAAGGAGCGGTTCTATCGTGACCGGAGCCTGTCTGTCCTGCCGGAGGTTATGAACGCCATCGCCGTTCCGGCGGCGCAGAGCGGAAGCCTGCTGGATTGGCTATCCGAGGGGCGGGTCTGGCAGAAAGCCGATGACGCAAAGGCGCTTCTCGAAGCCCTGCGAACGAACGAGACCGAAGAGGCTCTGCAAGCCGAAGCGAAGTCTTTTGTTTTCGAGCGTACGACGCTTTGGGCGCAGTTTGTCGAATCCGATGAGGCCGGGAATGCTGGGCAGTCGGCCCCTGCGGTCACGGCCGTTGAACAGCGGGTACTGGACGAGCTGCGTCTGGAGCCGGGCGTTTACGCTGATCTGCGGCCTCTGGCGGTGCTGCGCTTCGCCTGTACAACGCAGACCGCGGTGCCGGCGCCGAGCCTGGAAGAACGCCGCGCCGCGCTCAACCATCTGCGGCGGCGCAACGGCCTCTGGTCGCGCGCGGCTTTGGAGAATTGGGCGCAGACGAACGATCTCGATCGTGAGGGGTTTGACCGCCTGATCGAAACCGAAGCGATAATCGAACAGCAGTCGACATCGGCGGGTGCAAAGCTGGATATCTTTCTGTTGGATGTGTTACGCAGCAGCGGACGCTACGAGGCTTTGGCCCGACGCGCCGCAGAGAAGACGGCTGTTGATGACGGTGAAGGATCACGAGGAATTGAGACGCTGACGCCGGCCTTTCTGATCGATTGGTTTTTTGAACAACGGCTCGGCCGCGCCTTGCCGCACGATCCGTATGAGGTCTCCAAAGAGCTTGGTTTTGCCACCTTTGAGGGCTTTGTCGCGGCGCTGGCGCGCGAGTATCGTTACGCGCGCCGGGATTCGGGCGTCGCGGCGGTGGAAGCTGGCAAGGTCTCGACAGGGACGGGTGCTGAGAAGCCCGGAGGTTGCAATGCTGATCGATAGGCACAGGTGGCTGGACGGTGTAGCCGGTGGTACCCGGTTCCGCCTCTTCCCGCAGATGCCCGATCTGGAGGGCTTTGCCGAACCGGAAACGGTTCTCGTTTCGCCCGCCCCCGGCAGCATCGCGCCCGGCCCCTTCGATGGCGCCATGCGGGTGGTTGACCCGATCGATAAGCCGGAACCCTACGCCTTTCCGGACATGCCGCCCTTCCGCGGTGCGGTTTTTCCGCCCGCCGTCGCGGGGCCTGACGGCCACTTCGACCACATTCCGCAGGACAGCCGCCAGTTCCTCTCCGCCCATATGTACGGCTCGGTCCGTTTCGTGCTGGACATCTGGGAGGATTACTTCGGCAAGATGGTCGACTGGTACGATCCGCGCGACGGCTTTCAGGTGGAACTGGTGCCTGAGGTGGATTGGGACAATGCCCACGCCGGCATTGGGTTCATCGAAACCGGCGGCCGCGTGAACAAGAATGGCGACTACCAGCCCTTCGCCCTGAACTTCGATGTGCTGGCGCACGAAGTCGGGCATACGCTGTTGTTTTCGGAACTCGGCATTCCGACTTCGGACGGCCTGACGCCTCAGTTCCTCGCTTTCCACGAATCGATGTCGGACATGGTGGCGCTGCTCTCGACCCTCCACTTCGAAAGCATCAACGACGACCTGATCGACCAGACCGGCGGCAATCTCTATGTGTTGAATTTTCTCAATCGGATCGGCGAGCTTTCGGACAGCGAGCAGATCCGTATTGCCAGTAATTCGGCCGTCATGGACGACCTCGCGGGCCTGCAGTTGGCGCCTGATGGCGAGTGGATCGATCCCAGCGGGCAGGGGCGCAAAGGCCACGATCTTGCACTGCCGCTGACCGGTGCGATCTTCGATACCCTGATCGAGATTTATCAGGATGGTTTGGCGCGGCGCGGCGTGATCGCCGGCAGCGCCGATCCCCGGGGTTGGGACCGCGGCACCGTGGCCGCGAGCCTGGACCGGTTCCAGCAGGCTTCCTCGGAAAGCCTGGCACAGCATCGGCCGGCCTTTTTGGACGCGCTGCACGAGGCCCGCGACATTGTCGGGCGAGCCCTGGCGCAGACCTGGTTGCGGCTGAGGCCGGATAACCTGAGTTTTGCGGATGCTGCCGGCACCTATCTGGATGTGATGGCCGAGTTGGGGCAGGGCGATAACCTGCAGGCTTTTGCCCGGGATTTCCGCGCCCGCGGAATCGATATCGCCGGTCCCGGCCGGCAGCAGCAAGCGCTAACGGAACCGGCCCCGCCCGCTTCCGCCCCTTATCTGGTTCGCTGGCAGTGGCTTCAACGCCGCCGCGCGACTGGCGGGGCAAGCTATGCTCAAAAACCTGAAACGCCCGACGGCTACGAGCGCGTATATCGGATGTTCGACCACAGTTTCAGGTTGGGTCAGGGATGACTGATGAAGAAGTGAACACAAAGATGTAAACAAGGTCACTTGCTGCCCGGAAAGGCGCCGCTATGATCGCGGCTGGGAAGTGGCAAGCCGGAAGACCAGTTTTCGCGAAATGACTTTTTTGCTTTTTTTAGGAGGGGAAGACGATGGCCGATGCAAACGACAGCCGGAAAGACGTATCGATTTTTGACGAGACACTTCTGGCTTCATCGCAGATCCGGCTTTTTGGACGGATTTTCCGTGGATTGAAGCTCGACGAAGAGGGCTTGCAGGCTTTCAACGACGACGGCCGGCCGTTCAACAAGAATCCTTTGACCGACAAGCTCGATCCGGAGCTCAAGCCGCGCTTGGCGCGCATCTACGGTTTCTCCTACGAGGGCAGCTACTACAAGCTGCAGGCCCCTTACGTCTTTCTGGTTCATGGCCCGGGCGTCGAGATCAAGGAACCGACGAACATCGCCGACGTCGGTATCGAAATGAAGGACGAGCGCTTCCTGGAAGGCGTCAAGATGTGGTCCTACGACAAGGTGGACTTCACGGTTCGCATCGATGTCGTCAGCGGCTGGCTGGAAGAAATCCTTCTGGACGCGGCAATCGGCAGTGCGAGCAACATGACCGCGGGCGAGTTCACCACCCGTGCCGATATGGCGGCCCGCGCCGATATGACTGCGCGGGCGGATATGACCGCGCGGGCGGACATGGCGGCACGTGCGGATATGGCCATGCGCAGCCGTTTCAAAGGCAAGTAACGGCCGTACTGCTTCGGTAAAGGCTTCCCACCGGGCCGGGCTACCAGGTCAGGCCGTGAAGCAAAAAGTCGGGCTGCGCGCCGTAGCGGCGCGTCAGTGCGGCCAGGCGGCTTTTGAAATCCGGTGTCGTCGCGGGGCTGCCGAGGTCGTCGCGGTGGATGCCCTGTAAAATCAGGGCGCTGCTGAGGCCGGCTCCGGCGGCGCCGACGATGTCGTGCGCCAGGGAATCCCCCACGGCGAGAACGCGGCGTGCCGGTATGGGGGAAACCGCCTCAAGTATGGAGCGGTAAACCAGCGGATGGGGCTTGCCCACATAGATCACGCTGCCGCCGGCCTCCTCGTAGCTTGCCGCCAGCGCCCCCGGGGCGGGGTGCAGGCCCTCGGCGGTGATGCCGGTTACATCGGGGTTGGCGCAGACCAGGGTCAGGCCTTTGTTGCCGGCCTCCGTCAGAATTTCCAGAAAGGTCTCAAGCGAGGGCGGGCTGTCGCCAAAGCTTGCCAGCAGCATGAAGTCGGCCTCGGCAACGCTCTCCACCAGCTCGACGTTCAGACCTTCCAGCAAGGCGCGCTCGGCTTTGCCGCCGAGCGGCAGGCAGCGCAGCGGACCGGCCTTGTCACCGCCGCTACGCAGCGCATCCGGTTGTTCGTTCAAGAAAGCGCGTGTCACCTCGCCGGAAGTGACGAAGTCCTCATAGAGATCGGGGGCGATACCAAGTCCCGCCAGGCGCGCTGTATTGGGCTCCTTGCGTTTGCCGGAGTTCGACAGGATGAACACCCGTTTCCCTGCCTCACGCAGCGCCGCGAGACAATCCAACACCGCGGGATAGAGTTCCGTCCCATTGTGCAGAACCCCGTATTGGTCAAGCGCGAAGGCGTCGAAGTCTTCCGCAACGGCGCTGAGGCCCTGCAGCTGGATGGGACTCATAAGAGGGTTGTCGCTTTCTCGTTTTCAATCATCGGGCCTGGGCCGCGAGGGCTGTCATATTTCTGCAAGGCCCCCGCATTAACGTGAGCCAAAGAACCGTAAAAGCGCCGCCGCCGCAATCCCGGAAGAACGGGATCGCCCTGTCCCGGTAAGGCGGTAGCGGCTGGAGGCGGAAACATGCGAGGCGGCATCGAATCAGCCGGCCGGGAAACAGGCGAAGACAAAGCCCTGGGCATCTGCGCCCCGGGAGCCGTCGAAGCTGGGGACGGCCACGGCCAGCACCTGGGTTACTTTCATTTTCTCCTTCAACGCCATTTGTCCGACCGGCGAAGACAAGGTCCGCCTGCTTTGAGGCGCGGCTGGCCAGCGCTCCCCATCTGCAAGGCATTCAATAAAGCTTATCTTTCGGGCTTGCTATATTTTGATATTTTTATAAATATAAAAATATGGAAAAGGATTTGGCCATATCTGCGCTTAGCGCCCTGGCTCAGCCAACGCGGCTGGCGGCGTTTCGGCTTCTGGTCCGCGAGGGGCCGGAAGGGCTGCCGGCCGGGGTTCTGGCAGAGCGCCTGGCGGTTCAACCGGCGACGCTGTCGTTCCATCTGGCGCAGTTGGAGCGCTGTGGTCTGCTGGTTTCCCAGCGGCGCAGCCGTCAGATCATCTATGCGGCGGACTTTGCCGCAATGCGCGGGCTTGTCGGCTTCCTGCTGGAGGATTGCTGTCATGGCCGCCCGGAAATCTGCGGCGACCTTCTGGGAGAACTGCCGGCAGATGACGGGCCCGGCAAGTCAGCACCGGCAGCGTGAGCTTGCGGGGCAGGGGCCATGGGACCGACAGGACGTTTACCTGTCCCGGTGATTTAGGAGCAATAAGCGACCATGACTGACAGAGTTTACAACGTGCTGTTTCTCTGCACCGGGAACTCGGCGCGCAGCATTCTGGCGGAATCAATCCTCAACCGCCTGGGCGCAGGGCGGTTCAAGGCCTACAGCGCCGGCAGTCATCCGGCCGGCCGTGTTCATCCCTATGCGATCGATCTGCTGCGGCGGTTGAACCATCCCGTCGACCACCTGGCCAGCAAGTCTTGGGATGTTTTTGCGGTCGAGGGCGCGCCTCAGATGGACTTCGTCTTCACCGTCTGCGACAACGCGGCGGGGGAGGCTTGCCCGATCTGGCCGGGTGCGCCGATGCGCGCCCACTGGCCGTTCCGCGATCCCGCTGCGGCCGAGGGCACCGAGGCCGAGAAGCGTCAGGTCTTCGCCGATGTCTACGGGCAGATTCATAATCGCGCGGAGATTTTCGTGAACCTGCCGATGAGCGCCCTCGACAACCTGAGCCTCCAGAAGCGGCTGGACGAGATGGCAACGTCTTTTCCAGAGTCCGCTTAGCCTGAAAGGTCGCGAGCCGTGAACCAAGACCTTTCCCGCCGTCTCGTTGCGGAAGCCCTCGGCACCGCCTTTCTCCTCGCCGTGGTCGTCGGCTCCGGCATCATGGGCGAGTCCTTGGCGGGCGGGAACACCGCCATCGCCCTGCTTGGCAACACCATCGCCACCGGCGCCATTCTGGTTGTGTTGATTCTGATCTTCGGGCCGCTTTCCGGCGCCCATTTCAATCCTGCGGTAACCCTCTCCTTTGTCATGCAGGGAACCCTGGAAAAGCGCATCGCGCTGCTCTATGTGGCCGCACAGATCGCCGGCGGCCTGGCCGGCATGCTGATCGCCCATGCGATGTTCGAAGAACCACTGTTCCAGGCTTCGGAAAAGCTGCGCACGGGCCCGGCGCAGTGGCTGGCGGAGTTCGTCGCCACCTTCGGTCTGCTGGCGACGATCCTCGGCTGCGTCAGGTTCCGGCCCGATGCCGTAGCCTATGCCGTGGGGCTCTATATCATCGCGGGCTATTGGTTCACGGCCTCGACCTCCTTCGCCAATCCGGCGGTGACTATAGCGCGCAGCTTTACCGACACCTTCTCCGGCATTCGCCCGCTCGATGCACCGGGCTTCATCATCGCCCAGTTATTGGGTGCGGTGGCCGCCACCCTGGTCTTCGCTTGGTTGCTGGCCCCCAAGGCGGCAGAGTCACCTGCTTCCGAGCAGGCCGCCGAATAGCAACCCTGGTCCTCGCCGCTCAGCCGTTTTAGGATGCCGCCTCGATATTGCAGAGGGACGAGAGGCATTCATGAAGGTCGACGGCAAGCCATACAGAACCATCTGGGTGAACGGCGACGGCTGGTCGGTGGAGATCATCGATCAGACCAAGATGCCGCACGTTTTCGAAACCGTGACTCTGAAGACCGTTGCCGATGCCGCCCATGCCATCAAGGCGATGCTGGTGCGCGGTGCGCCGCTGATCGGTGCGACGGCGGCCTATGGCATCTGTCTCGCCCTGCGCGAAGACGACAGTGACGAAGCCATCGACCGCGCCCATGATCTGCTGATCGCGACGCGCCCGACGGCGGTGAACCTGCGCTGGGCCCTGGACGAGATGCGCGAGGCCCTGCGCAACCGCCCGCGCGGCGAACGCCTGGAAGCGGCCTATAGGCGCGCAGGGGAGATCTGCGACGAGGATGTTGAGATCTGCCAGTCCATCGGCCGCCACGGCCTAAAGATCATTCAGGAAATCGCGCAGAAGAAACCCGCCGGGGAGCCGGTGAACATCCTGACCCATTGCAACGCCGGCTGGCTGGCCACCGTCGACTGGGGCACCGCGACGGCGCCGATGTACATGGCCTTCGAGGAAGGCATCCGGGTCCATGTCTGGGCCGACGAGACGCGGCCGCGCAACCAGGGCGCCTCACTCACCGCCTGGGAACTGGGTCACCACGGGGTCTCTCACACCGTCATCGCCGACAACGTCGGCGGCCATCTGATGCAGCACGGCCAGGTCGATCTCTGCATCGTCGGCACCGACCGCACCACGGCGTCAGGCGACGTCTGTAACAAGATCGGCACCTACCTGAAGGCTCTGGCGGCCTACGACAACGGCGTGCCCTTCTATGTCGCCCTGCCCTCGACTACCATCGACTGGAGGGTGCACGATGGGGTGAAGGAAATTCCCATCGAACAGCGCAGCGGCGACGAGGTCTCGCAGATGACGGGCCGCACGGCGGCCGGCGCCATCGAGACCGTCACCATCACGCCGGACGGCAGCCCGGTCGCCAACTACGCCTTCGATGTGACGCCCCGCCGCTACGTCACCGGCCTGATCACCGAACGCGGCGTCGGCGAAGCTTCGCCGGAGGGCTTGGCGGCGTTGTTCCCGGAGCGGGCGGGTTAGGTCCGAAAGAACGCTTCCGTCTCTTCGTCCGCCGGGAAGAAGTGTTCGACCCGCACCTCCTGCAGGGTCACATCGAAGGGGGTGCCCAGGGTGGTGATGGTGGTGAAGAAGCTCAAATGGTGGCCGTCTTTTTCGAAGGTCGTTGTCAGCACCGGCGCGCGCCATTCATGGGCGGTTTCCAGCGGGCAGTGCTGAGGAACATCGGGATAACGATAGAGAGCGTCGATCAGGTCCACCATGTCCTGCGGTTCGCCGGCGGCGATTGATTCCGCCCGCATGCGGCAGAGCAGGAAATGGGCGACCTTCTCCCAGTCCTTGATGTAGGGCCGCAGGCCGTCGGGGCTGAACAGCACGTGCATCAGGTTCGGCTGGCCGCCGGCGGCTAGATCCGATTGAGCATCCGCCATGAGCAGCGCCATCAGGCGATCGGCGCCTTGGTTGGCACGCTGCAGGTTCGCCAGGTGATCGATGACCACCGCCGGGTAGGGCTCGTGCTTTTGCAGCAGATGATCCAGCGCCTTGGTCACCGCCGCTATTTCCGGCTCCGAGAGATCGCTCTCCCTGTAGCGCGGGGCGAAGCCTGCCGCCAGCAGCAGGGCATTGCGTTCCCGCAAGGGAATTTCCAAGGCCTGCCCGAGGGACAGCACCATGCCTTCGCTGGGCCGGGCCCGGCCGGATTCGAGAAAGGAGAGGTGGCGCTGGGAGACGTCGCAGCGCAGCGACAACTCCAGTTGGGAGATGCGCCGCGATTGCCGCCAGGACTTCAGGCGCTGGGGGAAGCTCTCGCTGCGGCTCAGGGTGGTCATGACTGTCATTCCGGCATTCTGGCGAAAAAGAAACCAGCGGCCAATTACCTGTCAGGTAATTGCGGGGTGCCGCTGTGGGGCACAGTCTGCCGCCCAATCGGTCTTAAGACCAACATTCCCGGCACCATCATTCCCGGCACCAACACTTCCGGCAAAGGAGTTTCCCATGACCAAGCCGCGCATCGCCGAAACGACCTTCACCGAAACGACCCTTCATGAGGCGAACGACGGCCTCCTGCGTGCCGTCCTGAACACCAACGCCGTTATCTGCCTGACGGGTGGGCTGCTTCTGCTGCTGGCCGGCGGGCTGCTGGCCCCCTGGATCAGCCCTGTTGCCAGTGGTCCTTTCGGCCTCTCTACCGCAATCCTGTTGCACCTGGCCGGTCTCGACGTGACAGCTTTCGCGCTGCTCTGCTGGTGGACCGCGAGACGGCGGCCGCTCTCCCGGCCGCTGGCACTACTGGCCATTGCCATGGAAGTGCTTTGGGTAGCGGGTTCGGCGGCACTGCTGTTTGCCTATCCGGAAAGCTTGACCTCCCTTGGCTTTTGGGCGGTCGCGGTGACGGCGCTGCTGGCGGCTGACTTTGCGCTGCTGCAGGGCTTCGGGCTCTGGCAGCTTTATCAGGGCCGGGCCGCCATTGCCCTGCGCCACGAGGGCCGCGACCTGCACATCCATGCCGCGAGCCTGGTGGATGCACCGCCGGAGGTGGTCTGGCGCGTGATGGCCGATCAGGAGGGTTATGCCGACGTCGCCGACAACATCGGCAAGGTCCAGGTGCTGGAGGGATCGGGCCTGGGTATGATCCGCCAGTGCAGCGACACCGCCGGGCGATCCTGGCGGGAGCGCTGCACCTTCTGGGAAGAAGGCCACGCCTTCACCTTCGTCGTCGACACCGAGGCGGCGGACTACCCTTATCCCCTGGAGTACCTGCAGGGGCGCTGGTCGATGACGCCGGTGGGGGACTTGGTCTCGGTGGAGATGGACTTCATCGTCAGGCCCAAGCCCGGTCCGATGAACGGGCTGTTTTTCCGGATGCTGCTGGGCATGCTGCTGCCAGTTTGTGATCGGCTGCTGGCCAATTGGGCCACGCACATGCAAGGCGAAACGGAGACGGCTTGGATGCGGTCCGATCTGCGCAAGCCGGGCCTGCGCAAGACCGCCTGAGCGGGACTCGACCGTTCAGATCGCCTGAGGCGGGGCCGGTTGCGCGGCCCTGTCCTCCGCGTTTCTGCCTTCCGGCGCCACCAGCTTGCGGTAGAGATGCCAGGTGGTATGGCCGAGGATCGGCAGCGCCAGGAACAGACCGATGAAGAAGGGGGCGATGGCAATCATCAGCAGGATCATGATGATGAAGGCCCAGCCGATCATCGGCAGCGGATTGGTCACCACCGCGCGCACCGAGGTGATCATGGCGGTGACGAAGTCGATTTCCCGCTCCAGCAGCAGCGGAAAGGACACCACGGTGAGGGAGAACAAGACCAGAGCCATGGCCGCACCGATGACGTGGCCGACCGCCAGGAACATTAGACCTTCCGGCGTGCCCAGCACCACCGAGACGAAACCGTCGAGAGTGGTGGGCGCGCGCAGGCCGATGAAAAGGGCGATCAGAATGCGCACCTGATACATCCAGACCACGAGGATGAAGAGCGAAACGAAGGCCATCCAGCCCAGCTCACGCTTGCGCTGCGCCACGATGACTCCCAACACGCCGCGCCAGTCCAGCGCCGTCCCGCTTTCGCGCCGCCGGCTCACTTCGTAGAGCCCGACGGCGACGAAAGGTCCGATGAGGGCGAAGCCGACCGCCAGGGGGTAGGAGAGATAGCCGACGTCAAGAGCGGCTGCGCAGAGCACGATCAGCATGCCGCCGACGGCGTAAACCCCACCGAAGAAGAGTCCGAAAAGCGGCGCGGCCCGAAAGTCGCTTAAGCCCTGGCCCAGCGCATCGACGACATCCCCGGCGCCGATGGTCCGCACCCTGGGGGCCGTTTTTGGCGTTTCGGTGCCAATGTCAGTCCGCTCGTCGGTCATGGCTTTGTCATCCCGGCTGATTGCTGATGTGATACCTCAAGCGCCCGAACCCTCCCTTGATCTGGATCAGGCGGCTTGCGGCCTTGATTCCCAAGCACTCCACGGTTTCCGTGAACTCTGCTAAACCTCTAATATAGTTCGTATTGTTTCTTTGCCGAATTTTTTGGAAATGGGGCGGTAATGGCAATTTCGATGTCGTTGGAGTCTTTTCTGGCCTTTCTGGTGGCGATGTCGCTGCTTTCGCTGACCCCGGGACCGGGCTTCCTGGCGGTGGTCGCGCGCAGCCTGACGGGCGGGCTGGCATCCGGCTTTGCAGCCATTTCCGGTCTCATTCTGGGGGACATTCTCTTTCTCATCCTTGCCATTGCCGGTCTTTCGGCGCTGGCGGCGGCGATGGGCGAGTTTTTCCTGATCGTGAAAGTTATGGGCGCCGGCTACCTGATCTGGCTTGGGGTCATGACCTGGCGCAGCAAGGCGCCACCGCCCAGGCTGGAGGCTGCCGCGGGACGGGCCGATCTGCGGCGCTCCTTCGTGTTGGGCTTTGTGGTCACCCTCGGCAATCCCAAGACGATCCTGTTCTACAGCGCCCTGGTGCCGACCTTCATCGATATCGCGGCCCTGACCACGGGGGACGTGGCGCTGCTCAGCCTGGTGGTGGCGGTGGTGTCGCTGGTCATCCTTGGGGCCTATGCTTTCCTGGCGACCCGCGCCGGAAGCTCGATCACCTCGCCGCGTGCCTTTCGCTGGCTGAACCGGGTGACGGGCGGGCTTCTGGTGGGGGCCGGCGTCGCCGTGGCGACGCGCTAGAGAACAAGTGGCGACGCGGTAGAAACCAAAGCCGTCGCAGCGGCGACGCCCTAAGAATCAAAATCGTCGCAGTGGCGGCGCGTTAGAAACAACAAGGGGAGGGGGATCATGGAGTTTACCGGCATCAACTATCTGGCGGTCCTGGCTGCCGCTGCGGCCAGCTTTATCTTTGGAGCGGTTTACTACACGGCCTTGGCGAAGCCCTGGATGGCCGCCCTCGGCAAGACCGAGGAAGAAGTGAAGGCCGGCGCCGGGCCGGCGCTCTACATCGTTACCGCCGTCGCCCAGTTGGTCATGGCCTTCATGCTGGCCGGCGTGATGGGCCATCTGGGGTCCGTCACCATGGGGGTGACCGGCGGCCTGACCACCGCCTTCTTCGTCTGGCTTGGTTTCGTCGCCACCACCCTGGTGGTGAACCACGGCTTCCAGGGCGCCAAACGCAGCCTGACCGTCATCGACGGCGGCCACTGGCTCGGCGGCCTGCTGATCCAGGGCATGGTGATCGGGTGGTTCGGCGTTTAATGAAATCCCACTCACCCTCCCGCTACGCGGGCCCCTCCCTCTCCCACAAGGGGAGAGGGTACCTAAGCGGCTCTTCTTGTTTCCCCCTCTCCCCTCGTGGGAGAGGGTCGGGGTGAGGGGGCTTCCGCGCAGCGGAAAAGGGGCTCCAGCTTCAATCCACGAACATCGGGCCGGGATTGCTGTAGAGGTCTTCGTAGTGGACGAGGCTCTGTTCCCCAGCCAGGGGGCAGGGGTCGCCGCCGCGGAAGGCCCATTCGCCGCGGTCGCAGTTCTCAGCCGTCACATAGCCGTTGATGTAGAAGCGCCGGTCGATCCCTGAACGGTTGGGGCCGGAGCCGTGCAGCGTGTGCACGTGCCAGAGCGCGACGTCGCCCGGCGCCAACTCCAAAGTGACCGTGTTGTCGGCGTCGATGCCGAGGCGGGCGAGGTCGGCCCTGTCCAGAGCTTCATGCATCGAGGGCCGCTGCGGATCGAAGGGCAGTTCGCCGAGAAGGTGGCTGCCGGGGCAAATCACCATGGCGCCGTTGTCTGCGCGGTGCGGGTCGATAGCGATCCCGGTCTGCACATAGGAATTCGCCAGGTCGCGGAAAGCCGCGCGCGGACGGCGGGAGCGTGAGTCCTGATGAAAGCCGAACTCGGCGTCGCTGCCCGGCGCCTTCCAATGCATCTGATTGATGATCTGTTTCAGATCATGGCCGATCAGCGGTTGCAGGATCTCCAGCAGACGCGGGTCACGGCGCACCTGTTCTAAACCCGCGTCGATCCAGCCGGGCCACTGTACGAGGCGCAGCACGCGCCCGGCGCGGGGGTCGTCCGCAAGGCGGAAATAGGTGTTTCGGTCGCGCCAGTTGCGCCCGCCGGCCAGAGCCCGCGCCTCGATCCCGTCGAAGGAGTCGGCCATGGCGGCGACCTCTACGGTGCTGAACACGCCGCGGACGACAGCGTAGCCATCGGCATGGAAAGCGGCGGCGGCAGAGGTGCTCGCTGAAGGGCTGATCATGACGGTCTCTGCATAGCACGCCCGGCCCGCGCCGGGGCACGGCTTTCATCAGATTGAACTTTTCCGGACTTCATACGACCCACGGTCGGGTGCGTCTGCCGCGGCAAGGAAATGGCCTGCGGACAGGACGGCGCACCTCAACCCAAAGCCGCGCCACACCAAGGCAAATGTTTCGGAGAGAACTGATGACACCAAGCCAGATTGAAATTGTTAACAAGACCTGGAGGCAGGTCCTGGCCCTGGGCGACGAGGCGGCCAAGCTGTTTTATGACCGCCTGTTCGAGATCGACCCTGCGGTCAGGCCGCTGTTTACCGCCGACAATATGCCGGAGCAGCGCAAAAAGCTGATGCTGATGCTGGGCGCTGCCGTCGCGGGGCTTGAGGATCTCCATGCTCTGGTGCCGGTTCTCCAGGACCTCGGCCGACGTCATGTCGGCTACGGTGTGACGGAAGACCATTATGATTCGGTGGGCGCCGCGTTGCTCTGGACCCTTGAACGGGGATTGGGCGAGGCCTGGAACGAGGACGTGAGCGAGGCCTGGGCGGCGGTTTACGCGCTGGTCGCCGAGGTCATGATCGATGCGGCCCGGGACGCCGCTGCCTGAACCTGCTGCCTGACTCTGCTGCCTGACTCCGGGGGCTTCTTCCCCGTCAGTGCCGGCCGTGCTTGCTCTTCAAAACCTCCGCCAGGGCGTCGATCTTGGCGGAGCCGGCACCCTTGCGCCAGAACAGCATGGTCCAGGCCTTGTCTCGGTTTTTGGGCAGCGGATGCAGCGAAAGGCGCCTGCGCTCGGGATAAGTGGCCAGCACGCTCTTTGGCAGCAGGGTGATCCCCATCCCGACCAGAACGCAGCCAAGCATGGCGTAGTAAGAGGCGAGCTGCAGGGTCTGAGCCGGTGTTTCACCGCGTTCCGTGTACCAATCCTCCAGGCGTTTTCGATGCGGACAGCCGTTCTCGAAAGCGATCATGGTGCGTGGGGCCGGTTTACCCGGAACGATGGGCGGTTGATCGGCAGCGGCGACCAGCACCAGTTCTTCCTCAAAGACCGGTATCTGCTCGAACTGTTCCCTGGCAATGGGTTCTGCGGCCAGTGCGGCATCCAGATCTCCGGCCAGAACCGCACGCGCCAACTGCTCCGGGTTGCCGGTGCGCAGCTCGATGTCGACCTCTGGGTAGCGTTTCATGTAAGCACTCAGCGGTGCCGGCAGCCGCACGGCCGAGGTGCTTTCCATGGAGCCGAGGCGGAAAGTGCCCCGCGGCCGCGAATCCTGCACGGCCTCCCGCGCTTCTTCCGCCAAGCCCAGAATCCGGTCGGCATAGTCGAGCAGCACCCGGCCTGCCGGCGCCAGGTGCAGCCGCTTGCCCTGACGGATAAAGAGCGCCACCCCCAACTCCTCCTCAAGCTGGCGGACCCGGGTCGTTATGTTTGACTGAACCCGGTGCAGGCGTTCGGCGGCGCGGGTGATGCCGCCTTCTTCGACAACGGTACGGAAGATGGTGAGATCGGATAGGTTCATTATCTCAAATTGAGAATGATTAAATCATATATTTTCATTTTATAAGATAATGGAAGTTTGGTAAAGCCACTCTTGAAAAGACGCCCGACATTGTCGGACTATCACCGGAACGCCTTCAGTCGCCGCGATTGGAGAAACGCTATGACCCCCGTACAGACGGCTTTGCTCCGGGAAACCTGGGAGCAGGTCATCCCGATCGGCGACGCTGCAGCCACCATTTTCTATGATCGCCTCTTTGAGATCGATGAAACAGCCAAACCGCTCTTTGCCGGTGTTGACATGGCGGAGCAGCGCCGGAAATTGCTGAAGACGCTGAATGGCGTGATCGAGGGCTTGAACGACCTTGAAGCCCTTATCCCGGCCATTCAGGATCTCGGCCGGCGTCACGCCGCCGTTGGCGTGACCGATGCGCAGTATGATTCCGTCGGCGCCGCCTTGCTTTGGACACTTGAAAAAGGGCTGGGCGACAGGTGGAGCACGGAAGCTCAAGTGGCCTGGGCGAGAGCCTATGGTCTGATCGCCGACACCATGCGTGAAGCAGCGAAAGAAGCTTCCGATCCGGGTGCAAAGGCCGATAGGCTTGCCAACTGAGTCCGCAGAGTTCGTTACCTTACCTCAGTATTATCAGGAGAAGAGATATGGTCGCCTATTGGATCGCCCATGTAACCGTTACCGACGAGGCCGTTTACGGCGACTATGCAAAGCTTGCGACCGAGGCCGTGACCAAGCACGGCGGGCGCTTCCTTGCCCGCGGCGGGCGTCATGTCACCAAGGAAGGCACGGACCATGCGCGCAACGTCGTTGCCGAGTTCCCGTCCTTCGAGGCCGCGGTCGGCTGTTACGATTCGCCGGAGTATCAGGAGGCCCTGACCTACGCCAGCCGTTCTTCTGAGCGGCATCTTTCCATTATCGAGAGTGTCTGACGCCGGGCCCGGTCAGGCCCGGACTTTGGCGGTCTTGGTTTTCTTGGCAAGGTCCCGCTCCTTGCCGGGCCGCCGCCGTTCGAAGGGGGCAAGGGCCGAAAGCATCAGCCATCGCGGCAGGGCGCGCTTCAACTCGGTCGGCCCCTCCAGCCGGATGGCGCCGCCGGCGATCTCCCGCCTCAGGGAGCGGAAGCCGCGCCAGGCTTCAATGAAAAGCCGCAAGTCGGACATCACCTTCACGTCGACCTCGTAACCCGGATCTTTCAGGCACATCTCCACCTTGCCGTCAGTGTTGACGAGCCAGAACCGGCGGCTGTCTCTGGGCGCGCCTGTGAACTCGAATGCCAGCACGGTGCGGCCGGGCGGCATGGCCGCGGTATTGATGCGCTCATGCATGCTCCAGACCAGGAACCCGGGATCGAGATCTTCCGCAGTCATGTCCCTTGCCCAACGCTGGCCCCAGGCCGCCAGTTCCATGATGATCGGCTCCAGCTCCCAGCCGGCCTCACTCGGTTCATAGCTGTAGCCGTGCCCGCCGGGCAGGGGGCGCCGCTCGGCCATGCCCGCCGCTTCGAGCTGGGCGAGACGCTGTGAAAGCAGGCTGGCAGACATGCGCGGGACACCGCGGTGAATCTCGTTGAAGCGTCGGCAGCCGTCGATCAGACGGCTCATCACCAGGATCGCCCAGCGTTCCCCCAGAACCTCGCAGGCCAGGGCAAGGGGACAGTACTGACCATAGCCACGGGTCACGGATCCACTGGTCATGGCGGTCTCCTCTTGGGTGCGGCGGATTCAAGAATGCGCCACCGGCCGGCCAGGGTCCACTCCAGATTTAGGAGTAGTTTGCCCTCTGGTCAGGCGCCAGACTGCCATGAAAGTCGCGCCCCCAAGCCACGAGACCCTTCCCATGCGCCAATCCCTGCAACAAATTCCTCCGGCCGCCGCCGCCCTGGATCCGGCGGCCATCGACGCTCTGGCCTCCCGACTGCGCGGCCGCCTGGTGGACCGCGATGCCCCCGATTACGACGAAGTCCGCGCGGTCTGGAACGCCATGATCGATCGCCGGCCCCTGCTGATCGCCGTCTGTTCCGGTGTCGCCGACGTGATCGAAGCGGTGAACTTCGCCCGCGATCAGGGCCTGCCCCTGGCGGTGCGCGGCGGTGGTCACAACATTGGCGGCTCGGCGCTCTGCGACGACGGCCTGGTGGTGGATCTCTCGCAGATGCGGTCCGCCCGCGTGGATGCGCAGGCCAAGCGCGCCTGGGTGCAGGGCGGCGCCCTTCTGGGCGATCTCGACCGCGAGACCCAGGTCTTCGGACTCGCGACACCGGGCGGCGTGATCTCCCACACCGGGGTGGCGGGCCTCACGCTGGGCGGTGGCTTCGGCTGGCTGTCGCGCAAGTACGGTCTGACTGCCGACAATCTGCTGGCGGTTGAGTTGGTGACGGCGGAAGGACGGTTGATCCGCGCCTCGGCGGAGGAACACCCCGACCTCTTCTGGGCGTTGCGCGGCGGCGGCGGCAACTTCGGTGTGGCGGTCGGTTTCGAGTTCCAACTGTATTCCGTGGGTCCGGAGGTGCTCTTCGGGCCCACCCTCTATCCGCTCGATCAGGCCGCCGCCGTCCTGCGCAATTTCCGCGACGTCGCGCCGGGCCTGCAGCCGGAGGCCTGTGCCTGGGCCGACATGCTGACCGTGCCGCCGCTGCCCTTTCTCGATTCTAGCTACCACGGCACCCGGATGATTTCGATCATCCAGTGCTATGTCGGCGATCCCGCGGAGGGCGCGGCGGCGCTGGCGCCGTTACGCGGCTTCGGTGCACCAGCAGCTGATGCGGTCATGCCGCGGCGCTATACAGAGGCGCAGTCGATCTCGGACAGCTTCTTCAGCCACGGCCTGCGCAACTACTGGACCTCGGCCAACTATGCGACCCTGAGCGACCGCAGCATCGATGCCTTTGTCGATCTGGCTCAGAGAACACCGACGCCGCAGTCGGAGGTGATGATCCATCTGGTCGGTGGAGCGATCAACGACGTGGCGCCGGCGGCGACCGCCTATCCCCACCGCGATGCGGTCTTCGTGCTCAGCCCCGGCGCCCGCTGGAGCGATCCGGCCGACGATGGCGCCTGCATGGCCTGGATCGGCGACTGCCGTAAGGCCCTGGCGGCGGAATCGAACGGCGGTGCCTACGTGAACTTCATCGCAGAGGGCGCGGGCCGGGAGCGGGAGGCCTATGGCCGCAACTACGAACGCCTCGCCGAGGTGAAGCGCCGCTACGATCCGCATAACCTCTTCCGCATCAACCAGAACGTGGCACCGGGATGAGTCGGCGGGCGCTTGCCCGTCAGTAGGCGTCGCGCGCTTTTCGGGCCGCAGCCGTCACCGCTTCGATGCTACGATAGTTTTCCGTGTTTACCATCAGGTCGCGGGCAAGCCTAAGGCAGCGGGTTTCGCAAAGGGCTCTGGCGCCCGGGTCTTCGATCCACTCCAGATCGATGTTGTGGGCGAGGCCGAGGATGCGGCGGATCATCTTGGCGGCGGCGAAACCGATAGAGTCGGCGAAGAGACGGTCCATATAGACCTCCTGCTCGGCCCTCAGGGCTTCAGGCCCTGCGCCTGCGGTAAAGAGGATGTGCGGGTAGGCGTCGCCCGCAGCCCGGTCGCGCCAGAGCGCCAGAAACTTTCTTCGGAACTCGTTCCAGCACCCTTCAACCGCTTCCAGCACCCAGGTCTGATAGTCCTCGCGCGGGTCGCCGGGCTTGGCGTGGCCGTCCTGGCTGAAGTAGTTGATCAGCAGGTTGGCGATGACCGCGCCGATGTCGAAACCCATGGGTCCGTAGAAGGCGAACTCGGGATCGATGACCCGGGTGTCGCTTTCCGTCACCATGACCGAGCCGGTATGCAGGTCGCCGTGCAACAGGGCCTGGGCCTCGGAGAGGAACTTCAGCTTGAGGCGGGAGACCGCGACCTTCAGCGCACCGTCCTCGCGAAATTCGTGGGCGATGCCGTCGAGCTGGGGCGTGGTCCAGCGGTTGTTCTCCGCGATCATGTAGGGTTCGGTGAAGATCAGGTCTTCGGTGATCTTGCAGAGCGCGGTATTGCCGCAGAAGGCGGCAATGGCGGCTTTCTTTTCATCGGCCGGCAGGGCGAGGTCGGAGGTGTGGAACAGCGTGCGCGCCATGAAGTCGGTGATGGCCTCGACGAAGCCCGGGTAACGGATCGCCTTGATCATGCCCTGGCGCATAATGATGTGCGGCTGCAGCAATTCCATAACGATAAGGGCCAGGGTCTCGTCGTAGTGCAGCACCTCCGGCACCAGGCCGGGCGCGTGCTTGGCCTGGGTGGCGAGCGCCATCTGCTCGAAGTGCGCGCGGCTGAGGGGCAGGGGCCAGGACTCGCCGACCAGGCGCACGTAGGGCAGCGCTTGCTTCACCGCGACGCCACCGGCGGGTCCATCGACGATGAAAACCAGGTTCAGGTTGCCGTCGCCGACCTCACGTACCCGCCAGTCTGCCTGCGCACCGCCGAGCCGTGCGGCGACGGCGGGTGCGCCGGCCAGATAGGCCGGCAGACTGTCTTCGTCTTTCGGTGCATAGCCCTCCGGCACTGGTAGTCCCTTATCGGCCATCACCCTTCCCCGTCTCTCAATCCCATCGTGGAGGTTGATATCGCAGATTTGCTCAGTGATGCAACACAATGGGGCTGTCCGGACAGGACCGTCGAGGGCGATCATCATGAAATCAGCCGACGATCTCTCTTGTGACCTTCTTAGGTCTTCGCGGCGGCTTTGAACGATCTGCGCAGGTACCGCGACTGAGTTGGGAATGCCTGTGGGGGCACATCTCAATCGAAGCTTTCCTCAATCGCCGGGGGACGAGCATATTTAAGGAGATATTCGTGTCCAAATTATTGAAGACAACAGTTCTGGCTCTGGCGGCATCCGCTGCAATTACCGGTGCCGCACAATCTGCCCAACTGCTGCAGCAAGTGAGCCTTTCCGCCTCTCCCGATGTGCCGAACAAGCTCCCAAAGCTGGAGTACGTTCTCAAGGACGGCAAGTACGTTCTGGGCAAAGGCGCTGAGCAGCCTTTCGTCAAGTTCAGAGTCAAAGCGAAGAAGATGAACGATGGCCGGATCGTTTCCTATCGGGTTGAAAGCCAGGATTCGGGCAAAAAGTTTGCCAGTGCCGGGGCCTTCTACGAGAAGAAAATCGATATATCCTTCAAGCACAGAGTGCGCGGCGATGAACTGAACGCGCTTGTCTCTGCGGGCCGCAAGATCTGCGAAACCCAGGGTGATCGGGACAAAGTGGTCAAACAGCTGATCAAGCCCGGCCTGCGCTACAAAATGGTGGTGCGCGCGGTCGCCCTGGCTCGCAAGGGGGAGGATATCGAACATCGTCAAGCCAGGGTTCCCGTCCAGGTCATCTGTCATCCGGAAAAGTTCCAGGTGAAGGACGCCGACCTTACAGTGAAGTTCGATGGATCGCCGTTTAGCTGTCCGGTAAAGGCTACGTTGACCGCGAAGTTCAAGACCAATAAACCCGGCACCTTCAAGTTCAATCTCTACCGGGGCGACGGTGAGTTCCAGTCCGTCACGAAGACGGCCGGAGAATCCGGTATCGTAATTTTCAAGAAGCACTACACCTTCAAAAAGGCCACAGACCGCAAGTACCTCATTGCGGTGATGGGCCACCCGATCTCCACCCAGTGGGTGCCGATGAAGGTGAAGTGTAACCCCAAGACCGGCGGCTTCCAGACTGCGCCAAAGCCGCACAACAACTGACGCGTAGACGTTGTCTGAAATCGATTGCGCCGGTGCTCCCCTGGGAGTGCCGGCGTTCTCTTGTGCGCGTGATGTCTTGCTGTCAGGGGCGGCCCGGTCTTGGTCCCTTGACTTCGACCCCGGACACGACGAATGATAGGACAGGTGTCGTAAGGCACCGCAAGGCACGGAAAAAGAATTAGAACAAGGCGTTGGGGAGGATTCTGGGGATGCAGGTGGCTGCAGCCTCGGCCGTTTGGGGGGCCGTGCGCGGTATCTTTGCAATCGATTGTGCAGAATCGCTTCGGGGACGGGAGCGGTCGCACAACTGATGGTGGATGGCAGCGCAGCAGATGAGCCTTCCGGCGGCAATTCGGCATTGGGACGCCGCCTCGACCGTGGCGATCCCGCGACCTTTCCCGAATGGTTCAATACCCGAAAGCCGCGCGCCAACCTGATCGTCGCGCGCTGGGTGCCGCTGGCCCTGGTTGGCCTGCCGGTGCTCGTGCTGTTCTGCATCGTGGTCTATCCGACCGTCTGGATGTTCTACCACGCTCTCCACGACACCAACATGATGCGCCTGTTTCAAAGCAACTGGAGCTGGGTTGGCTTTGAGAACTTCGCAACGGTGCTGTCGTCGCCGCGCTTCGGCGATTCGGTCGTGCATCTCGGGATCTACCTCACCTTCGGCGCCTGTCTTCAGGTGCTCTTGGGGGCGGCGCTGGCGCTGATCCTCTATGAACTGGTGAAGAACAACTTCCTGCGGGTGGTGTTCCTGATCGCCATGGTGCTGCCGATGATGCTGCCGCCGTCGATCGTGGGTGTGCTCTGGAAGTTCCTGCTGACGCCGTCCAACGGCGCGATCAATCAGGCGCTGCTGAACCTCGGCCTCATCGACCAGCATATCGAGTGGTTCAACGCCGGCATGTCGCTCTGGACCATTATTATCGCCGACGTCTGGAACTGGACCGCCCTGCCGCTGCTGATCGTCTATTCCGGCCGGGTCTCGCTGCCGCCGGCGGTCTACGAGGCCGCGCGGGTCGATGGCGCCGGAACCTGGACGACGCTCAGGCGCATTACCCTGCCGATGTTGAAAGAGGTGATTGCCATCGCCTTCATCGTGCGTTTCATGGATGCCTTCAAGTTCGTCGATCTGGTCTTCATCATGACCTCCGGCGGCCCGGCCCAGTCCTCCGAGTTGCCGGCCTATATCGCCTTCCAGCGCGGCCTTCGGGAGTTCGCCATCGGCGAGGCGGCCGCCTATGCCATCATCATCTTCCTCGTCTCCGCCGTGCTCATCACCCTCTTCCTGAAGTACCTGAAGAAGGTGCTGAAAGCCCAGGGTTTCGCATGAGCAGATCCAACTACGGTTTGGTGAAGTACCTGTTCCTCGCCTTCATGGGGCTCTGGCTGCTGATCACGCTGTTTCCCTTTTACTGGCAGATCATCACCGCCCTGAAGTCGGCGGCGGAGACCAACCGCACGATCCCGACCTTTTGGCCGGAAGTGCTGCATCCCGAGAATTTCGTCGCGGTCTTTGCCGAGGCTTCCAACTTCAACGCTCTGGTGGACAGCTTCATCATCGCCACTGGCAATACCCTGGCCTCGCTCTTCCTGGGCACCTTGGCCGGCTATGCCTTCGCGCGCTTCCCGCGCCAGGCCGGCGGCGAGAATATGGCCTTCTGGGTGCTGTCGAACCGCATGTTCCCGCCGGTGGCCGTGGTACTGCCGATGTTTTTTCTTTTCGATGCCACCCCCTGGGGTACCGACAGCCACATCACCCTCATTATCCTTTACCTGGTCTTCAACATGCCGCTGGCGACTTGGCTGATGATGGTGTTTTTCCGCGACGCTCCGCGGGAGTTGGAGGAGGCAGCCTATCTGGACGGCTACACGCCGCTGCGCGCTTTCTTCAAGGTGACGCTGCCGCTGGTGCTGCCCGGTATGATCTCGGTCGCCATGCTGTGCTGGATCTTCGCCTGGAACGAATACCTCTTCGCCAACCTTCTGGTCGGCACCAACGTGCGGACTTTCACCATCGTCATTCCGACCTTCACCCACGGCAGCCAGACGCTGTGGAACCTGCAGATGGCCTTCAGCCTGATCGCCATGCTGCCGCCGGTGATCCTCTTTATCTTGCTGCGCCGCTATATGGTGCGCGGCCTCTCCCTTGGCGTCGTGAAGGGGTAGGGCGATGGCGCGGCTTGAGATAGAGGGGCTCTGCAAGGGTTGGGACTTTCCGGTCATCGACCGTCTTGACCTGACGGTGGAGGAGGGCGAGTTTTTCGTCGTGGTCGGCCCCAGCGGGATCGGCAAGACCACGCTGCTGCGGCTCGTCGCCGGTTTGGAGCGGCCGGATGCCGGGACCATCCGGGTCGGCGAGCGCGACATCACCGCTCTGCCGCCTTACCGGCGCAAAGTGGCCATGACCTTCGAGAGCTATGCGCTCTATCCCCACCTCTCGGTTTTCGAGAACATTGCCAGCCCGCTGCGGGCCCGCGGCATGGCCAAGGCGAAGATCGAGGAGACGGTGATCGGTGTCGCCAAACTGCTGCGCATCGAACAGTTGCTCAACCGCCGCCCAGGCGAAATCTCCGGCGGTCAGAAGCAACGCACGGCCCTCGGCCGCACCCTGGTGGCGGAACCCGATGTCTTCCTGTTGGATGAACCCATCAGCCATCTCGACGCCAAGATTCGCCATGAATTGCGGTTGCAGTTCCATACCCTGGAGGAACTACGCTCCGTAGCCACGCTCTATGTCACCCACGACTATGCCGAAGCCCTGTCTCTCGGCGACCGGATCGGGGTGATGGGCAACGGCGGCCTTCTCCAGGTCGGCACGGCGCGGGAGATTTTTCAGCAGCCGCAACATCTCTTCGTCGCCCAGCACCTGGGACAGCCGAGTATCAACGTGGTTGAAGCTTCGCTGAGCAGGGCGGACGGTAGTCTGCAGTTCACCGCCGAGGCTGGCAGCCTTGCCCTGCCGGTGGCCGGTCCGCATAGCGAAACGCTGGCCGCCCACAAGGCCGGCCGGATCACCGTGGGCATTCGTCCGCAACATGTCCAGGTGGCGAAGGCGGGCGCGGAGACAAACGGCGCCGCTGTGGTCGAGGCCAAGGTGGAGATCTTCGAGGCGCTGGGTGCGACCGGCATCCTGATGGCGGAAAGCGGCGGCGTGAAGCTGATGGCGCTGACCCCGCCGGATGCCGAGTTTCAGCATGGCGAGCCCGTGAAGCTGGCGCTGCGCAACGAGGCCTTCCTCTATTTCGATGCCGATAGCGGCCGCAACGTGATGATAGGCTGAGTTATGGCGCGGGTCTCGCTGAAGGATGTGAACAAGATTTACCGCTCGCGCCATGACGAGGTGCATGCGGTAAACGATCTGAACCTCACGGTGAACGATGGTGAGTTCGTGGCGCTGCTCGGGCCCTCCGGCTGCGGCAAAACGTCCACGCTGCGCATGATCGTCGGCCTGGAGGAAATCTCCTCCGGCCAGATCCACTTCGATGATGTGCTGGTGAACGATCTGGACTCCCAGGCGCGCAACGTCGCCATGGCCTTTGAGACCTATGCGCTTTACCCAAACTTCACCATTGAGGAAAACCTCGCCTTTCCGCTGGAGGTGCGGGGGCTTTCGGCGCCGGAGCGCAAGAAAAAAGCGCGGGAGATCGCCGAGATTCTGCGCATCGACGATATCCTGGATCAGCGGCCGGGATCGCTCTCAGGCGGCCAGCAGCAGCGGGTCAGCCTTGGGCGCGCGTTGATCCGCGATCCCGCGGTGTTCATCCTGGACGAAGTGATGAGCCACATCGATGCGCATCTGAAATTTCAGATGCTGTTCGATTTGAAGGCCATCCATCAGGAACTGAAGAAGACGATGATCTACGTCACTCATGATCAGGTTGAGGCGTTGGCCCTGGCCGACCGGGTGGCGGTGATGAGCAACGCGGAACTGCGGCAGTTCGGCACCCGCAACGATCTTTATCATACCCCGGCCAGCGTTTTCGTTGCCGACTTCATCGGCGAACCGCCGACCAACTTCTTCGAGGCCGAGCTTTTCACCGATCAGAAAGGCACGGCCTTGCATGTTGCCGATTCCGACCTGGTGATCCAGATCGACCAGCAACACGCGCAGCGGATCGCGCGCTGGAACGAGAGCAGGCTGACGGTCGGTATCCGTCCGCAGTCGCTCCACCTGAACGGCGACCGGAATCTGCCTGCGCTGGAGGCCGAGGTGGCGATCAACGAATATCTCGGCGAGCGGTCGATCCTGACCCTGACCAGCGGCGCCTGCCGTTTTCGCGCCGTGGTCGACGCGGATACCGCCGCGGCGCGGGGCGAAAGGGTGCGGGTTCACTATGCGCCCGAAGATGTGATGGTATTCAGTGGACAGACGGAGTTGATTATTCTCTAGAGGCAGAAGCCAAAGCGCAGTCCTGCGCAGAACCGTCCGGTCCGTTCGGCGGTCCGGCAAAAAAGAAGAGGGAGGAAGAAGCTATGGGTCTCTTTAGCGGATTTACACGGCGGAAGTTCCTGCAAGGCGCGGCGGCCGGCGCCGCGGCGGCCGGCGGCATGGCGCCGGGAATGTCCTTTGGCGCTCAGGCGGTGCCGCCGGGCAAGAAGCTCTTCAAAGACATCGAACTGACCTACTTCCAGGACTCCAACTGGCTGCACTCGCCGCTCTGGTTGTCGCCACACCTGATGAAGGAAGCCGGTGTCGGCATCAAGAGCCGGGAGAACTACGACGGCGGCGACGCGGTCGCCAAGATCCTGCCGCAGCTCCTCTCCAAGCGCCCGCGCTTCGACTGGGTGCAGTTCCCCAGCCTCTTCTTCGGCGCCTTCGCCGAGACCGGCCAGCTTGAGCCGCTCGACGACTACTTCGCCCAGTACGAAGGCAGCCAGGACTATCTCGATTGGGTCATGCCGGCCTATCGGGAGTTCTACACCAAGTGGGACAACAAGACCTACGGCGTGATGCTGGACGGCGATATCCATATCCTGCACTACCGCAACAGCTACTTCCAGGATGCCGGCCTGCAGAGCAAGTTCTCCAAGCGCTTCCAGCGCGACCTGGAGGTGCCGAAGACCTGGCTCGACTTTGTCGATGCGACGCAGTTCTTCACCGAAGAACTCAGCAGCCAGGGCATCTACGGCAGTTCCATGGTGGTGAACCCGCCGAACTTCGGTTGGGGTTTCTGGATGGATATTGCCGCTTCCGCCGGGGTGAACTACTTCGACGAAAACATGAACCCCACCATCAACCAGGGTAAGGCGGCGGAAAGCCTTGATATCTACAAGGAGATCATCAAGTTCGGCCCGCCAGGCGCCGAAGCCATGGACATCGGCACGACGATCCAGCGCTGGCAGTCCGGCTCCGACGTCATGTCGGTCTGGTGGATCGATCTTTCGGAGTTTACGGTCCAGCAGCAGGGTCCGGAACTGGCCGAGGATCAGCGCGGCGCCATCGTGCCGGGCTGGGTGAACGATGACGGCTCGATCACCAACCGGGCCATGTCGCTGTGGTGCCGCACCGCCTCGATTCCCAAAAATATCCCGCAGGATATCAAGGACGCGGCCTTCTACTTCATCTACCGCATGTCCCATCCCGATTATTCCAACGAAATGGTGGCGGACGAGTACTGCGGTTCGGATCCCTATGGCCGGAGCCACTACGGCGATGCCGCCGCGCAGCTCTATCTGCAGGCCAACCCGCAACGCGGCACCGACAACGACCTCTGGTCGACCAACGCTGGTATCTTCAAGAACTTCGACACCGCGAAGAATCACCTGGATGCGGGACTGGCCAATGTTGAGGTCGGCTATCCGCAGTTCTTTTGGGAAGGCACGCCGGAATATGCCGATGCCCTGGGGCGCAACATCTCCAAGGCGGTTTCCGGTGAACTGACCAGCCAGCAGGCGCTGGATGAGGCGGCGGAGGAGTGGGCGCAGATCGCCCAGAAGCTCGGTCTCGACAACCAGAAGCGTCAGTACAAGAACTTCATCGATGGGGCGCGGAAGCTCGGCTACAAGATCTGATCCTTCCGGCTTTTGTCTTTCGCGGCGGCCTCACGCTTCTTTCCCTGGCGCGTGAGGCCGTTCCGCCCCTTTGATGATTTGATCGGCCCTGTTCTGCCCGGCTTGTTTCAGGAGGCCCCCGATGAAAAAGATTCTGAACGATCCCTTCAGCTATGTGGACGAGATGTTGGAGGGGCTTTGTGCCGCGCATCCGGAGTACTATGTCCAGCCGGAACCGCGGGTAATTGCGCGCGCTGGCGGCGCGACCAAGGGCAAGGTCGGCATCGTCACCGGCGGCGGCTCCGGCCATTTGCCGATTTTTACCGGCTATGTCGGCAAGGGCCTGTTGGATGCGGCCGCAATCGGTGATGTCTTTGCCTCTCCCTCGGTCGAGCAGATGGCCGGTTCCATGCGCCAGGCCGACGGCGGTGCAGGGATTCTGCGCCTCTACGGCAACTACGGCGGCGATGTGATGAACTTCGATATGGCCGGCGAGATGCTGGAGATGGAGGACGTGTCTTCAACCACCGTGGTCCTCGCCGACGACATCGTCTCTGCGCCGCCCGAGGAGGCTGCCAAGCGACGCGGCGTTGCCGGCATGGTCTATGCTTTCAAGTGCGCGGGCGCCAAGGCCGAAGAAATGGCCGACTTGGTGGAAGTAACGCGTGTCGCCCAGAAGACCGCCGATGCCTGCCGCTCGATCGGCATGGCGCTCACCCCCTGTACCGTGCCCCAGGCCGGCAAGCCGACCTTCGAGATCGGCGACGACGAGATGGAGATGGGCATGGGCATTCACGGCGAGCCGGGCATCTGGCGCGACAAGCTGAAACCCGCCGACGCCATCACCGACGAGATGATCGACCGCCTGCTGGCCGACATGCCCTTGGGCTCTGGCGACCGCATTTCGCTGATGGTGAACAGCCTCGGCGCGACACCGCCGGAGGAGCTCTACATCATGTACCGGCGGGCGAAGGCGCGACTGGAAGACGCCGGGGTAACCATCGTCATGCCGCTGGTCGGCCGCTACGGCACCTCTATGGAGATGACCGGCGCCACGGTCACCTGGTGCCGGCTGGACGATGAACTGGAAACGCTCTTGAAGGCGCCGGCGGACTGCGCTTTCTGGCGGGTCTGAGGACGCCATGGGCGCGCTCACGAGTGCGAGCTTGAAGGCGGCGCTTCCCGGCCTCGCCGCGCATCTGGAATCCCAGGCCGCCTTTTTGAACGAAGCCGATGCGAAGCTCGGCGACGGCGATCTCGGCGTCACCCTGCAGCGCGGCGGGCGCGGCCTGATTGAGATCGCGGAAGACCTGCCGGCGGATGTCGGCATGGCCTTCATGCGCTGCGCCCAGGCCTTCACCAAGATTTCCGGATCGAGTTATGGAACCCTTCTGGCCACCGGCCTGATGGCGGCGGCCAAGGCCTGCAAGGGCCAGGAGGCCATCGCCTGGTCCCGCGTGCCGGGACTGCTTGGCGATGCCCAGGCGGCCATGATGGTGCGCGGCAAGGGGGCCTTGGGCGAGAAGACAGTGCTGGATACGCTGGAGGCGGCGCGCCATGCCGTGGAGGGGCTCGACGAGCCCGGGGCGCAGTTGGAAGCGGCGCTCAAGGCGACCGAAGAAACTCTGGATCGCCTGCGCGACCAACCCGCCCGCCAGGGCCGGGCGCGCATGTTCGGCGAAAAGTCGGTCGGTCTCGACGATCCGGGGATGCTTGCCTTTCGCTGTCTCATCGAAGGGCTGAAACGATGATCGGCGGTCCCTACGTCATCGGCGTCGACGGCGGTACGGAATCGCTGCGCGCCGGTGTTTTCGATCTGCAGGGGCGGCCCCTGGCTTTCGCCGCGACACCCTATCGCACTGATTTCCCGCAGCCGGGCTGGGCCGAGCAGAACCCGGCGGACTGGTGGGCGGCCATCGGCTCTTCGGTGCGCCAGGCGGTGCAGGAGGCGGGGATCGACCCGACGGCGGTCGCCGCTCTTTCCGTCGATACAACCTGCTGCAGTGTCGTGGCTTTGGATGAGGCGGGGCAGGCCCTGCGTCCAGCGCTGATCTGGATGGATGTACGCTCGTCGGCGGAGGCGGACAGTGTTGTGGCCAGCGGCGATGCGGCGCTGAAGATCAACGGCGGTGGCGCCGGGCCGGTCTCGGCGGAATGGATGATCCCCAAGGCGCTCTGGCTGCAGCGGCACGAGCCTGCGGTCTTCGAGAAGGCGGCGACGGTCTGTGAGTACCAGGACTACCTGAACTTCCACCTGACCGGCCGGCGGGTGGCGAGCATCAACAACGCAGCGATCCGCTGGCATTACCTGGCGCAGGACGGCGGCTTTCAGCCGGGCCTGTTGAACAAGCTCGGGCTCGATGCGCTGCTGGAAAAATGGCCGGCGGAGGTGGTGCCTCTGGGTCAGGTGATCGGTGGACTGACGGCAACGGCTGCGGAACACCTGGGCTTGCCGCCTGATCTGCCTGTGGCCCAGGGGGGCGCCGATGCCTTCATCGGCATGATCGGGTTGGGGGTCGTAAAGCCCGGTTCGCTGGCTTTCCTGACCGGCTCGTCCCACCTGCAGCTCGGCCTCAGCGACAAGCCGTTTCACGGCGCGGGCGTCTGGGGCACTTACGCCGATGCCGTCATTCCCGGCCTGCATGTGGTTGAGGGCGGGCAGACCTCCACCGGCTCTGTGGTGAAGTGGTTCCGCGACCTGCTGGGCGGTGGTGTGACCTACGACGATCTGAATAAAGAAGCGCGGGATCTGCCGCCGGGCTGCGAAGGCCTCATCGTGCAGGATCACTTTCAGGGCAATCGAACGCCGCATACTGACCCGCTGTCGCGCGGCGCCTTTACCGGCCTCAGTCTGAAGCACAGCCGCGGCCACATGTTTCGGGCGATCATCGAAGGCATCGCCTTCGGCAGTGAGTTGATCCTGGAGACCATGCGCGGACGCGGGTTCGAGCCGCGGGAGATCGTCATCGCCGGCGGGGCGACTCGCTCCGATCTCTGGCTGCAGATCCATGCCGATGTTTCGAACGTTCCCCTGAAGTTGACCAAGGTCCCGGATGCGCCGAGCCTGGGTTCCGCCATTCTGGCGGCTGTTGCCGCCGGGCAGTTCCCGGATATCGCAGCAGCGGCGGAAGCAATGGTGTCGGTTGAGCGGGTGGTGGAGCCGAATCCTCACACCCATGAGGCCTACCGGCCATACTATGAGGCTTACAAGCGCGCCTATCCGGCGCTCGCCGGGATCGCCCGGCCGCAAGGGGACCGCTGACGGGCTGACGGCCCGGGGCAAGAATGCCGCCGCGCAAGAGGGAGAGACCGACCATGCTGAAGAACATCGATCCGATTTTGAGCCCGGACCTGCTGCAGGTGCTGGCCGCCATGGGGCACGGCGATGACATTGTCGTTGTGGATGCGAATTTCCCGGCAGATTCGGTGGCGCGGCAAACGGTGACCGGAAAGCTCATCCGCCTGGATGGTGTCGACGCTGTCCAGGCCGTCTCTGCCATCCTCTCCGTCTTTCCGCTCGACAGCTTTGTCGAGGCACCGGCGCGGCGCATGGAGATCGTCGGTGCGCCGGATGAAATTCCCGAGGTCCAGCAGGAGGTCCAGCGGGAGATCGATGACGCTGAGGGGCAGGCCCTGCCGATGGCTTCCGTCGAACGCTTTGCCTTTTATGAGGAGGCCAAAAGGGCCTACGCGGTGGTGGCGACCACCGAGGGCCGCGCCTATGGCTGCTTTATGCTGAAGAAGGGCGTGATTTTCTTTTGAGTCTCTGGAAAGGCGGTCGGCAGGCGACCGCAAAACCCTTTCCCGGCCGCGGTTGAACCGTCATAGCCCGACGGATAGAGTGCGGCTTCCATCATCCATCCGAGGAACAAGGGCACCATGGCCGCGCTCAAGCATCTTTCCCTACGTAAAGCGATTATTGCTGCTTGCCTGAAAATGAACGAACTGGGCATCAACCAGGGGACGTCCGGCAATATCTCCGCGCGGATCGATGGCGGCTTCCTGATCACCCCTTCCGGCATCCCTTACGAGAAAATGAAGCCCGAACAGATCGTCCAGATGGATCTGGGCGGCGGTTACTTCGGCGAGTATCTGCCGTCGAGCGAGTGGCGGATGCACTATGATATCTATCTGAACAAGCCGGATGCCGGTGCCGTCGTTCACACCCATGCCACCTATTGCACGGCCCTGGCCTGTCTGCATGAGCGTATTCCCGCCTTCCATTACATGATCGGCGTGGCCGGCGGCACCAACATCCGCTGTGCCGACTATGCCACCTTCGGCACCCAGGAGCTTTCGGGCCATATGCTGAAGGCTCTGCAGGGCCGCAGCGCCTGCCTTTTGGCCAATCACGGCATGATTTGCTTCGGCAAGGACCTGGACAAGACCCTCTGGCTGGCGGGTGAGGTGGAAACCCTGGCCCAGCAATACTGGACCGCCCGGCAGATGGGCAAGCCGACCATCCTCTCCAAGCGCGAGATGGCGACGGTGCTGGCCCGCTTCAAAAGCTACGGCAAGCAGACGAAGGATCTCGACAAGGGCGAGGCCCTGGCGGTCGAACCGCCGCCGCGCCGTGATGGTGCCGCTGCCTCGAAAACCGGCCCGGCAAAGAAAACAGCGAAAGCACGAAGCAAGAAACCGGCGTCGCCGCGCCGGCCGGCGGCGCGCAAGCGAACGGTGAAGAAACCGGTCAAGGCGCCCGCCGCATGATCACCGTCTTCGGCTCGCTTTCTGCCGATCTGGTGGCTCAGGTGAAACACCTGCCGACACCGGGGGAGACCGTGACCGGTCCGTCTTATACCGTGGTTCCCGGTGGCAAGGGCGCCAACCAGGCTTTGGCTGCGGCCCTGGCCGGCGCCCCGGTGCGGATGGTCGGCGCGGTCGGCAGCGACGGCTTCAGGGAAATGGCCCTCAGCGGCATGCAGAAGGGCGGGGTCGACCTGACCGCCATGGCCGACAGCCCGGAGAAGACCGCCTGTGCCTTCATCGCCGTGGACGCCCAGGGTGAAAACCTGATCTTTGTCGCCAGCGGTGCCAATCTGGATGCCCGGGCTGCGCAGCTGCAGGACGTGTCTTTGAGCGAAGGTGACGTTCTGCTGCTGCAGATGGAGGTTACCCATGCCGAAAACTGGAAGGCCATCGAGATTGCCAAAGCCAAGGGCGTGAAAGTGGTCCTCAATCTGGCGCCGGCTGGGCCGATTCCCGAGGATAGCCTGCGCCGGATCGATGTGCTGGTGGTGAACGAGACGGAGGCCGGGCAATTGGGGGAGCAACTGGGGCTCAGCGACCAGGACCCCGAAGCCATCGCCGCGAAGATCGCCGCCGATTTCGATCTGGATTGCATCGTCACGTTGGGGCCGGCGGGAGCCCGTTCCTTCGGGCCCTCAGGCCGCTTTTCGGTGCCTTCCCTGGCTATCGATGTCGTCGATACCACGGCGGCGGGGGATGCCTTTGTCGGTGCCTTTGCCGCCGGGCTCGACCAGGATCTGACGATGGAGCAGGCCCTGCGCCAGGGTGCCGTGGCAGGCAGCCTGGCCTGCCGCGCCGTCGGCGCCCAGCCCAGCCTGCCGAATCGCGAGGAAATCGCAGCACACCTTGCAGATCTTTCCTGAACGGCAAGTCTTGCTTAGTCGGCTTACGGTAGGGCCGGCTTCTCGACTACCAAGACAGCTTCGTTGTTGTAGCGCTGCTCGCAGTCTTCCACAGAGGCTTTGACCAAGGCCTTTTTCATGCGCATGTCATAGTCCAGCCAACGCGCCATCAAGTCCGGTCGTACGCTGGCCTCGACAAGGGATTGTTTCAGAAGATCGTGGCGGGCCAGGAACACCTCTTCGGTGATGAACATATGCTTGTGGGCGCTTCTGGGCAGCTTGCCCGCGTAAACCTTCGGGCCGCCGAAAAGACCGGCCATGAAATCGCTCTGCTGTGCTTCCAGATGCGGACGCGGTACGCCGTCGAAGAATCCCTTGAGCCATGAGTCGCTCAAGAGCTTGCCGTAGAAGATGCGGTGAACCTTTTCCAGACAGGCCATGCCGCCGAGTTCGTCAAACAGTGTGTCTGCCATGGTCGGGCTTTCCGCAGTCGGCGTTCGGTCCGGCCATCGCAGCCAAGGTCGGACAGCTTCATCCTAGCGGGCTGCCATAAACAATTTGCTAAGTGCACTTGGCGTAAAGCGTTGGCCCTCAATCACCCGGGGGTTTTGCAGATTCCGCCCTGTGGGGTGTCCCTCAGCATGTCGAAAGTTACCTTTCTGCGGCTTGTGGCCCTGCTCAGAACACCTCCGGCACGAAGTTCTGGTGCTCGATCGGCGGCCTGACGTAGCCGACCGGCTCCTGGCGCGGCGGCAGCGTCACCGGTCGCGGCGTCAGGTCCTCGTAGGGGATCATGCTAAGCAGGTGGTTGATGCAGTTGAGGCGCGCGCGCTTCTTGCTGTCGGCGTTCACAACAAACCAGGGCGCCCGGCTGATGTCGGTATGCAGGAACATATCGTCCTTGGCCTTGGAATACATGAACCAGCGGCTGCGCGATTCCAGATCCATGGGGCTGAGCTTCCAGCGCTTGGTCGGATCGTGGATGCGGGCCTGGAAGCGGCGCTCCTGTTCCTCGTCGCTGACCGAAAACCAGTACTTGATCAGAATGATGCCGGAACGGATCAGCATGCGTTCGAACTCGGGGCAGGAGCGCAGGAACTCACGGTATTCGTCGTCGGTGCAGAAATCCATCACCCGCTCGACGCCGGCGCGGTTGTACCAGCTGCGATCGAAGAGGATCATTTCGCCCTCGGCGGGCAGGTGCGGAACGTAGCGCTGGAAATACCATTGGCCGCGTTCCCGCTCCGTCGGCGTGCCTAGCGCGACAACCCGGCAGACCCGCGGGTTGAGGCTCTGGGTGATGCGCTTGATGACGCCGCCTTTGCCGGCCGCGTCACGGCCTTCGAAGACGACCACGACTTTCAGACGGCGGTCCTTGATCCATTCCTGAAGCTTCACCAGCTCAATCTGCAGGCGCGCCAGTTCTCTTTCGTAGACTTTGTTCTTGATGGCCTTGCCGTTTGATGCCGCAACCTTCTCTGGAGCTGGTTTCTGCCCGCTATTGGCCGCCTGTGCGCTCTTCATCTTGGCTTTGCCGGCCCCCGCGGCATTTGGCGTCCTGGCCTTGCGCTTTCGGCCGTTTCCTTTGGCGCTTTTGCCCGCTGTCGCTTTCGTCATTCCGATTCTCCCTGGCTTACGGCTTTCTCCGCCTGCGTGTACCTGCTTGTCAGCGTGATCCCCCACCCGCTGGCCCGCCACGGTCTCAAACCGGCTTCCAATTGTCAGTCTGGGAGTCCGCGACACCGCGGCGGGACCAAAACGCTATCAGATCGATTAGTCGAAGGCGAATCGCGGTCTGTTCGCAACCGCAGAAGCGCAGGGCTTTGCCTGCTTCGGCGCTCCCAGAGGAGGCCTCGTCCCGTGTCATGGGAACGAAGGCCCCAACTGTCCAGCCTATCTAAAAGCAGCGCTGCCCTGAACTTCGGCGCCACGCTGTTCGGCAACGATGCCGGCAACCGCACTTAGCACCTCAATGCGGGCATTGCCGCCGACGCCGTGCCAATGCGGATAACGTTCCTCCAGATCAAAAGCGATGGCTGCGGCTTCCTCGCCGGTCAGGAGGCTGTCGTCAATGGCTGCCGAAACAGCGGCATCCAAGGCTTCCAGGTAGCTGCGCTGGGCCTCAAGCCGGACATCCAGCGGCCCGTGTTTGCCGTGACCAATGTAAACGCTTGTCTGCGCTGGGAAGCGATCTTCGATGTCGTCAAGCTGGGGCAGCCAGTTGTCCAGGCTTTCCAGAGGCGCAGGGACGAAGCCGTCGTTGATCAGGTCGCCTGCGAAAAGGATTCCTTGATTGCGCAGATAGAGCATAGAGGTCACCTCGGCCTCGCTGGGTCCCATTTTATGGACTTCGAAACGCAGGCCGCCGAGTTCGACAACATCGCCGTCGTCGATCACCCGGTCCGGCAGGTTGTCGCTGATCACTTGCTGTGAGGGAAAGATATCGCCGTGCCGGGCCTTGCGTGCGGCGTTGTAGCCGCGGCTGTCTTCGCGCATGGAACGGGTGGTCTCTGCCGCGGCAAAGACCGGGACGTCAGGAAAGGCTGCCTTGAAGGTCGGGAGCCCGCCGTAGTGATCGGTATGAGCATGGGTGACAAAGATACCCAGCACCGGTTTGTCCAGCCGCTGAATATGACGAACGGCGCGCTCCGCTTCGGGCACGACACGCTGGGCATCGATCACGATCACACCCTGATCGGTCTCGATCCAATGGGTATTGGCACTGTCGACGAGTTTAGGTTGTGAGGCAAAGCTATGCACGGTGACGCTCTCGCCGGCTATGGCAGGTAAAGAGACGGTCGCTAGGGCCAGAGCGATAGCCCCGGCGCCCATGGCGGACAGAGTGGTCGAGACGCCGTCTTTGGCCGGGTTCTTGTTTGGTCGGCGCAAAACCAGCAGCGTGTCGCGCTCGCGCAACAGGAACAGCACGAACAGCAATCCCAGAACCGGCACCGCCGCCCAAAACAGGTGGTTCGGCGGTGAGAACGGGTCCATCAGGCGGGGTATGGTGGAAACCACTGAGATACTGTGCATGACCAGCAGCGCGCCGTAGGTCCAGAACCGCAGAAGTCCGGCCATGAAGGCGAGAACGACGGCTCCCTGCAGAATACCTGTGGCCAGCAACACTTCATCGGAAGGCGAGGAAAAGTAAAAGGTCTCGTACACCCTTCTGGCGATGTCCGGGGCGAGAATCTTTTCCAAGGCCCAGACGAGAAAGAAGGCGCCGGTCGAAAAGCGCAGGATGGCCAGACTCAAGGTCAGCCGGCGGTCGCTGGATATGGACATGGCTTGTTCTCCTTGTGGCTTGAGGGCCGACAACCGGCCCGGTAAGCAAGGAGATTGTGATGTTTGACAATCATGTCAAACATAGTTTTTACTGCGAGATATCCAAACCCATCACGGCTGCGTGAGCCGCAGCGATGGGGCGGCTCTGTGTAGGAGGGCCCGATGGCAGGCGTGCGGCAGTTTGACGAAGACCATGTCCTGGAAGCGGTGATGCAGGCTTTCTGGGCAAAGGGCTATGCCGAAACCACGATGGCCGAGCTTGCCGCGGTGGCCGGCGTGCAGCGCGGCAGCCTCTATCACGCCTATGGTGACAAGGAGACATTGCTGCTTAAGGCCCTGGATCGCTACGGCACCCTCTACGGCACCGCCACCCGGGAGGCTTTGGCCGACCCGGATCCGCGCAAGGCCCTTGAGCGATTTTTTGAAAGTCACCTGGCGCGGATGGCGGCGCTGTCGAACCCTGCGGGCTGCCTGATGTGCCAGACGGCGATGGAGTGCGGCGGACGCGATCCGGTTCCGTCGAAAGTCGTGCGCAAACAGTTTCAGCGCACGGAAGCGGCGCTTCAGGATACGCTGGACCGCGCCGCCGCTGCGGGCCTCCTCGCTGAGGGGGCCGATACGCGCGCCCTTGCGCGTTTTTTTCTGGGCGTTTCCCGCGGGATGGCGGTGATGCACAGGGCCTATGGGGATCTGCGCGCAGCCCGCGACATGGCGAAGACAGCTCTGACGCTGCTGAAGCGGCCGGCGGCGGAATAGTCCGGCCAAAGGGCCGCAAGGCCCTCAAGCGCAGTGTTTACCGCAGTGTTTCCCCTTCGAGACTGGCGACCACGTCGGCGAAGGTCTGCAAGGCTTCTTCGCCTTTGGGGGAGAGCCTATAGACGCCGCGCTCGACGCGCTGGAACCAGCCGTAGACGTCGCGCTGCAGGATGGCCGCAGCCTTTTCAACCGAACTGAGTTTCGCCACCTCGGCTGCCTTTGTCGCCCCCTGGCTCTGCAGCAGAGCGGCGCAACGCAGGGCGCGCTGGCGGTAGGCGGTGACGATGGGCCGGCGGGTCTGGCCGCCGGTGTTGGGGTCGCCGACGCGGTGCGCGAACTCCTTCAGCAAGAGTGTCTGGCGTTTGCGGTTGGGGCGCGGCCGGTAGGGCAGGGGGTCGAGCAGGGGCTCGACCAGTGGCGGCGCCTTTGCGTTTCCCTCGTGCACCGCCAGCAGGCCGAGGCCCAGACGGCGGCAGAGTTTCAGGATGCCGCGCCGCTCGCGCCGCCAAAGGCTGTTGCGGGCCGGCTTCTCGGCAACCGCAACCGCCAGATAGACATGATCGCTCAGCGCCAGACGGTCGATCCCTTGCAGCACAAGGGGCAGAGTGAAGCCGGTCTTCAGTTCAACAATGACAGGGGTTTCGTCGCCGCGCCGGGCGATCAGATCGCAGCCGCGGACCTCCGCCTTCACCTCATAGCCCTGGCCCTCGAAGAAGGTTTTTACCGGCTCGTAGAGGTCTTCTTCTCTCTCGAATCGCACACCCGGGAGTCTATCTCCGGACCTGCCGTTAGGCCAGGGGCCGGCATCGCGCCAGCGGCTGGTCAGTTTGTGATGGGGCGGTTCCAGGGCATCAGGCCCAGCAGGTTTGCCATGGCGCAGGTGCCCGAGATGCCGGCGAAGGTCAGCCCGGCGCCGACGAAGCCGGAGAGCGCGAAGAACCAGGGCGAAAACGCGAAACCGAGAACAACACCGATCAGAACCATCAGCCCGGCGGTCATTTGTACCTGGCGCTGTATTGAAATCGGCACCTTGCGGTTCACCAGGGTTTTCAGCCCGGCCTTCTTCCAGCCTGCCAGGCCCTGGTCGAGCTGATAGACATCGGCAAAGGCGGTGCCCAGAATGTGGGGGGCGGCCTCGGCGGTCCGCGCGCCGCTGGCGCAGTGAAAGATTGCCACTTTGTCCCGATCGTCGGGGAAATCGGCGCCGTCGAAACCCGACAGGGGAACGTGATGGGCACCGGGCACATGTTCGCGGGCAAACTCATCGCTCTCACGAATGTCGATCAGGATGGCTTTGCCGTCGTCCAGCAGGGTCGCGGCGTCTCCGGCGGTGATTTTGTTCAAGGCGGCCATCTCTACATTCCTCCCGGTTAGGTTTTAGGCGCTGCTTTGGCCGGCGCGCAGAACAGCTCGTAGAGCAGGGCGATGACGGCCTGGGCTTCGCGGCCGATCAGACGGTAGTGGATCGACCGGCCCTCGCGCCGCGCTGCGACCAGCCCGTCCTTGCGCAGCAGGGCCAGTTGCTGGGAGACGGCGGCCTGTCGCAGGCCGAGTTCCTCCGAAAGGTGGCCGACGGTCTTTTCCGCCTCGGCAAGCTGACAGAGAATCATCAGCCGGTTCTCGCTGGAGAGCGCCTTCATCAGATCGGCCGCGCGGGTCGCCGAGACCTGCATTTCCATAACATTCATACTTTCATATATATGAATGTAAGGTAAGCCTGTCAAGGGCCTGCCGCGTTCGCCGGGATTGCCCTGAACCGCGGCGGCGGGCTAAGGATGAGGCCTATGAGAAAAGGTTGGCTCTGGGAGTGAGGGACGGATGAAAGAGAGTGCTGCAGGCGGGGCGGGCGGCCAGTCCGGGCCGGACGTCAAACCGGAGGTCGAGGCTTTCTTCGATGAAGCCACATTCACCGTCAGCTACGTGGTCGCCGACCCTGCAAGCGGTCGCGCTGCGGTCATCGATTCCCTGCTGGACTACGATCCGAAATCCGGGCGCAGCGCGACGACTTCTGCCGACCGCCTGATCGCTTTCCTGCGCGAGCGCAGCTACGGCGTCGACTGGATTCTGGAAACCCACGTTCATGCCGATCATCTCTCGGCTGCGCCTTATCTGAAGCAACAGCTTGGCGGAGAGATCGGTATCGGTGCCCAGGTCTGCCGGGTTCAGGACGCCTTCAAGGCAATCTATAACCTGAAAGACGATTTCGTTGCCGACGGTAGCCAGTTCGACCGCCTGTTCAAGGACGATGAGACCTTTGCCATCGGCGGGCTTCAGGCGCGGGTGATGACGACCCCGGGGCATACGCCTGCCTGTATCACCTATGTGATCGGCGATGCCGCCTTTGTCGGCGATACGCTTTTCATGCCGGACTACGGCTCGGCGCGGACCGACTTCCCCGGCGGCGATGCGCGGCAGCTTTATCACTCGGTAAAACGCATTCTCTCCCTGCCGAGCGAGACGCGCCTTTTCATGTGTCACGACTACAAAGCGCCCGGCCGCGATGTTTTTGCCTGGGAGACGACGGTCGCCGCGCAGCGTTCCGACAACGTCCACATCCATGACGGGGTGAACGAGGAAGAATTCGTCGCCCTCCGTGAAGGCCGCGATGCCGGCCTGTCCATGCCGGTTCTCTTGCTGCCGGCGGTTCAGGTGAATATGCGCGGCGGCCGGTTCCCGCCGGCGGAGGAAAACGGCGTCTCCTACCTGAAGATTCCGGTGAACGGGGTCTGACCTGTCTCAGGCGGGAATGATCGCACCTTTGGTTTGAATCACCCGGGCGGCGAGGCGATGGCCGGCGCGGGCCGACTCTTCCGGGTCCGCGCCGTTCAGGCGGGTGGCCAGATAGCCGCCGTTGAAGGAATCCCCGGCCGCCGTGGTGTCGACCGGATGGGCAACCGTCTCTCCCGCGACCCGGCTCTGCTTTCCCTCCAGGCTGATCAGACAGGGGGTGCCGCCGCACTTCACGATGACCTCACGGACCCCGAGGCCGTGCAGCCGTTCCGCCGTCGCTTCGGGGGAGGCGTCGTCGAACAGAGCCACCTCGTCTTCATGGGTGGGCAGGGCGAGGTCGGCCAGGGAGAGCGTGCGTCTCACCGCCTCTTGAGCCTCGGCCCGGTCCTGCCAGAGGCGCGGCCTGTAGTTGGTATCGAACGCGATCCGGCTGCCGCCTTGGCGCAGCCTTGCCAGCAATCCGTAGAGCCGTTCACGGCTCTCGGCGTCCAGAATTCCCAGAGTGATGCCGGAGAGGTAGATCAGGTCGAAGCCGGCAAGAGCGGCAGCAAGGCGCGGCGCTGCTTCAGCCTGCAGCAGATCGCGCGCCGCCGCGGCGCTGCGCCAGTAGTGAAAGGTCCTTTCGCCCGCCGCGTCGGTGCGGATGATGTAAAGCCCTGGCAGCTTGCCGGGCAGTCTGGCCACCAGGTCGGTTTTCAGCTTCTCCGCCTGCCAGGCCGCCAGCATCTCGGCGCTGAAGGGGTCGTCGCCCAAGGCGGTGACGTAGTGGACCTCACCGGCGCCCTTGGGAAGGGAGCGGGCCAAATAAACAGCCGTGTTCAGGCTGTCGCCACCGAAGGTGCGCTGCATTGCGCCGGAACCGCCTGCTGCACTGCCGTCCGGGTTCGCGCTTTCAGACAGCTCGATCATGCATTCGCCAAGGCTTGCAATGCGCAACATGGGTTTTCCCCGCTTCTTATCGTTACCGCCACCCAACTGCGACCGCTGGGCGGCGGCGCAGAGGGCATAGGCAATAGCGGCTGAGAAGCGTTGCGGCAAGCGCCCGGGACGACGATCCGGTTCCCGGTGTCAGGCTTGGGGGCCAGCTTGGGGGTATCAGGCGGCCCGGCGCTGTTTGGTGATGCTGTTGGTGAAACCTGGATTGAGACGTTGGCGGCCCAGGGCGACCGCGGCGCGGACGTCGTCGCTGGTCAGCCCGTCACGTTGCAGCAGGGTGATCACCACGGGATCGTCGAGCAGGTCGTCGACCGTCGGCTCGCCATGGATCCAGGCGGAGGCGTGGCCGGAGCGGCGGGGGGCTGCAAAGGGTTCGGTCATTCAGATGGCCTTTCCGAATATCATAGACTTGCGGTGAATTTCCGTTCTTGTCGCGGTTTTCGCGATCGCCCCTTTCCGCACATATTGGACCATAGGCATGAGAATGATCTGACCTATTTGTGACAATTCTGTCATGGCGGCAAATCGTTAGGTTGCCTGCTTCAGATTCTGGGCGAGCTACCGGCGATGGAATGACGGCGCAGCGCATTTGCCTGGGAAATTATGACGGGATTGTCATGCGGCGGACCCATCTTCCTAACAAATGGGGGTTAGTTTTTCGTTATCGCAGGCAGTCGTCGAGAACTCTGCGGATTTCGGTGGCCGCGAGATGGTGGCGGGGCCTTAAGCTCAGTGATGATCCCGCCATTCGGCCTCTCCGCGCTGCCGGGTCTTGCCGCTCTTCCTGCGATGAACGAGTTCCGGTCTTACCCCCCAAGCCGGAATACCCCATCGGAACGTCCGGGCGGCGCCGTCCGCCGGGACATCCGGACCCGGGGCCCGTCCGAGGTAAGGGCCTCACGGTGGTTTAGAACCCTAGCCGACTTGCCGGACCTCCCCTTGGGGGCGGCCCGGCACTTTTTTGCCGTCATGCCAAGCCCCGGCTGCGGGCAATTTCAACTGGCGCTTCTGTGCGATCATGGTAGCGTAGTCGTTTAGACGCGGCAGAATCCGGGCCTTTTCCAGATGAAAGCGGCGTTACGCGATGAAGCTAAAAAACAAGAACTCAGGCGAGGCATCTTCATGTTACGCACAATCACAGCCGCCACCGCGGCTCTGGTCCTTTCCACATCCATGGCCGTCAGTGTTGCCGGCGCCGCAGACATCAAGCCGGCGGTCATTTTCGACATGGGCGGAAAGTTCGACAAATCCTTCAACGAAGGCGTCTTCAACGGCGTCGAGAAATTCAAGGAGGAGACCGGTGTCTCCTACCGCGAATTCGAAGTCACCAACGAAACCCAGCGCGAACAGGCGCTGCGGCGCATGGCACAGCGCGGTGCCGATCCGATCATCGGGGTCGGCTTTGCCCAAGCGCCCGCCCTTGAAAAGGTCGCCAAGGAGTTTCCCGACACCCGCTTTACCATCATTGATGCCGTGGTCGACCTGCCGAATGTCCGCTCGGTGGTTTTCAAGGAGCACGAGGGGTCCTTCCTGGTCGGTATGATCGCCGCCCTGAAGTCCGAATCGGGTAAGGTCGGCTTCGTCGGCGGCATGGACATTCCGCTGATCCGCAAGTTCGCCTGCGGCTACGAGCAGGGTGCCAAGCACGTCAATGGCAGTGCCGAGGTCCTTCAGAACATGACCGGCACCACCCCGGCGGCCTGGAACGACCCGACCCGGGGCTCGGAACTCGCAAAGAGCCAGTTCGGGCGCGGCGTGGATGTGGTCTATGCCGCGGCCGGCGGTACCGGCATCGGCGTCTATCAGACGGCCAAAGACAGCGGCAAGTTCGCGATCGGCGTCGATTCCAACCAGAACCATCTGCAGCCGGGCACCATGCTGACCTCCATGCTGAAGCGTGTCGACGTCGCCGCCTATAAGGCATTCAAGGACGCCAACGACGGCACCTGGGGCCCCGGCATCCAGGTGCTGGGGCTTGCCGAAGACGGCGTGGGCTGGGCGCTTGACGAGAACAACCAGGACCTGATCTCCGCCGACATGAAGGCGAAGGTCGAGGCCGCAGCCGCTGATATCGTCGCGGGCAAGCTCTCCGTGCATGATTACATGAGCGACAATAGCTGCAGCTACTAGGCACGCCCTGGGGCTAACCATCCTGTCGGATGCCCGGCGGCGATCATGGCGATGCGGTTTGACCGCCCTTCGCCGTGATCCCGCCGGGGCTCCGGCCGGTGCGGGATCTTCTCTTGTCTGATCCAGAAATACAAAATCAGGACGATGTCCGCTCGCTGGGGACGGACGCTCCCCCCGCGATCGAACTGCGCGACATCAACAAATCCTTTGGGCCGGTGCGGGCGAACAAGAATGTCTGCCTCAGCGTCAAACCCGGTGCGATCCACGGCATTATCGGCGAGAACGGGGCCGGTAAGTCGACCCTGATGAGTATCCTCTACGGTTTCTACGAAGCCGACAGCGGGGAGATCCTGATTGGCGGAAAGCCGGCCACCATCCGCTCTTCCCGCGATGCCATCTCAGCCGGCATCGGGATGGTCCATCAGCACTTCATGCTGGTGGACAACATGTCGGTGGTCGAGAACATCATGCTGGGGGCGGAATCCGGCGCCATCCTGACCTCCAGTGTGGCGGCGGCGCGCGCTGAGCTGGAGCGTCTGGAGCGGGATTACAGCCTGGACGTCGATCCCGACGCACTGGCCGGCGACCTGCCCGTCGGCCAGCAGCAGCGGGTGGAAATCCTGAAGGCGCTTTATCGCGGCGCTGAGATTCTTATTCTCGATGAGCCCACCGGCGTGCTGACGCCGCAGGAAACCGATCAGTTGTTCCGAATTCTGGATTCCCTGCGCAAGCAGGGCGTCACCATCGTGCTGATCACCCACAAGCTGCGGGAGATCATGGCTGTGACCGACGATGTCTCGGTCATGCGCGGCGGCGAGATGATCGCCCACCGCGAGACGGCGCAAACCAACAAGGAAGAACTGGCGGAGTTGATGGTCGGGCGCAAGGTCCTGCTGTCGCTGGACAAGGCCGCACCCCAGGCCGGGGAAACGGTGTTGGCGGTCGAAGGCCTGACCTTCGTCGATAAGGCCGGTGTTCCCAGGGTGGACAACATCAGCTTTTCCGTCCGTGCCGGCGAAATCGTCGGTATCGCCGGGGTTTCCGGCAACGGACAGAGTGAGCTGCTGGAACTGCTGTCCGGCGTCCGTCCGGTAACCGCCGGCGGCTTTTCCCTGATGGGCGAACGGTTTTCGGCCAGCCGGCGTCTCGACCCGGCAAAGATGCGTGACCTGAAGGTCGCCCATGTTCCCGAGGACCGCCTGCGCAGCGGCCTGGTGCGAACCTTTGCCGCCGAGGAATCGGCTGTTCTCGGTTACCACCGCGATGCGGCCTACAACGGCGCTGTCTTCACCAAGCGCGATGCGATCCAGCAGGACTGCGCCACGAAGATGACGGACTTCGACGTGCGGCCGCCGAACCCCAAACTCAAGACCGCCAACTTCTCGGGCGGCAACCAGCAGAAGCTGGTTCTGGCGCGTGAAATCTCGCGTGATCCGCGCCTGTTGCTGGTCGGCCAGCCGACCCGCGGGGTCGATATCGGCGCCATCGAGTTCATTCATCGCAACATCGTCGCCATGCGCGATGCCGGCTCCGCCGTCCTTTTGGTCTCCGTCGAGCTGGACGAGATCATGTCGCTCAGCGACCGCATTCTGGTGATGTTCGAGGGGCGTATCGTCGGCGAGGTGCCGGCCCACGAGGCGGACGAGCGTCTGCTCGGCCTGATGATGGCCAATGCCGCGCCGGAACGCAGCGAGGCGGCGGGCTGATGGCGGCGGCACCGGGAAAGATTCCGCGCTGGGTCGATGTCGCCCTGATTCCTCTCGTCAACATCGCACTCGCCTTCATCGTCTCGGGCTTCATCCTCTGGACCATCGATGTCGATCCGCTGACGGCGCTGAAGACCATTCTCGTCGGCGCATTCGGCTACAGCGACGCCATCGGCTACACGCTCTACTACACGACCAACTTCGTCTTCACCGGGCTTGCCGTGGCTGTGGCCTTTCATGCCGGCCTCTTCAATATCGGCGGCGAGGGGCAGGCCTATATCGGCGGGCTCGGCGTCGGCCTGGGTATTTTGCTGGTCGACAGCAGCCTTCCATTCCTTTTAATCCTGCCTATCTCGATCCTCCTGGCCGCTGCTTTCGGCGCCGCCTGGGCGGCCGTTCCGGCTTATCTGCAGGCCTATCGCGGCAGCCACATCGTCATCACCACCATCATGTTCAATTTCATCGCCGCAGCGCTGATGGTCTACCTGATGGTGAACGTGCTGATCCAGCCCGGGTCCATGTCGCCGGAGAGCCGGGAGTTCGCGCCGGAAGGCCAACTTCCCTTCATGCACGAGGTCTTCGGCTGGTTCGGCATCGAGGTCACACCGTCACCGCTCAATCTCTCGGTGGTCTGGGCGGCAATCTGCTGCGTGCTGGTCTGGGCCTTCATCTGGCGCACCCGCTGGGGCTATGAAATCCGCACCGTGGGCGCCAACGAGACCGCCGCGGTTTATGCCGGGATCGATCCGCGTCGGGTGATCATGCTGGCGATGTGTGTTTCCGGCGCCCTGGCCGGCTTTGTCGGCATCAACGAAATAATGGGCGTGCACCACCGCCTGCTGCTGAACTTCACTGCCGGCTACGGCTTTACCGGCATCGCCGTTTCACTGATGGGGCGCAACCATCCGATCGGGATCGTGCTCGCCAGCCTGCTGTTCGGCATGCTCTACCAGGGCGGCGCGGAGCTGGCCTTCGAAGAGCCCAAGGTCACCCGCGAACTGGTGGTGACCATCCAGGGGCTGGTGATTCTCTTCTCCGGCGCCTTGGCTTACATGATGAAGGGCCCGATCGAGCGGGCCTATCTGCGCATTGCGGGCGGCCTCGGCCGTCCGGCCGGGCAGGAGGGCTGAGCCATGGCGGACCTGCTGTTCAACCTGCTGCTCTCCGTCGATGCCACTTTCCGGGTGGCAACGCCCCTGGTGCTCTGTGCCATGGCCGGCCTCTTTGCCGAACGCTCCGGCGTGGTCGACATCGGGCTGGAAGGCAAGATGCTGGCTGCCGCCTTTGCCGCGGCAGCGGTTGCCGCGGTGACCAACTCCGCCTGGCTGGCGCTGGGGGCTGGTATGGCGGTTTCAGTGGCCTTGGCCCTGCTGCACGGCTTTGCCTGCATTACCCACCGCGGCGATCAGGTGGTCAGCGGGGTGGCCATCAACATCCTGGTATCCGGTCTGACCGTGGTGCTGGGCATCGCCTGGTTTGCGCGGGGCGGGCAGACGCCCTCGGTCGGCAACGAAGCGCGTTTCACCCCGATCAACTGGCCGGGCGCCGAGGCGCTGGCCGATGTACCTGTTATCGGAGGGCTCTACAGTGAACTGCTCTCTGGCCACAACCTTCTGGTCTATGTCGCCTTCCTGATCGTGCCGCTCACCTGGTGGATCGTTTACCGCACCCGTTTCGGCCTGCGCCTGCGCGCGGTGGGTGAGAACCCCAACGCCGTGGACACGGCAGGCATTTCGGTCAGCGGCCTGCGCTACGCGGCGATGGGCTGCTGCGGCCTGCTCTGCGGTATCGCCGGCACCTATCTCTCCATCGCCCAGAACGCCGCCTTTGTGCGCGATATGACGGCGGGGCAGGGCTACATTGCCCTGGCGGCGATGATCTTCGGCAAATGGCGTCCGGTTCCGGCCATGCTGGCCTGCCTGATGTTCGGCTTCCTCGATGCCGTCGCGATCCGCCTCCAGGGTGTTGTGGTGCCGGTGATCGGGCCTATCCCGGTTCAATTGATTCAGGCCTTGCCCTACGTGCTGACCGTGGTTCTGCTCGCCGGCTTCATCGGCAAGGCGGTGGCGCCGAAGGCCAGCGGCATTCCTTATGTGAAGGAGCGCTAGGGTGGCGGACAAAGCGGACCCGCAAGCGCTTGTCGAAGCGGCCATCGCGGCCATGGACAAGGCTTATGCGCCCTACTCGAATTTCCCTGTTGGGGCTGCGTTGCGTGGTTCGGGCGGCGGGCTCTATGTTGGCTGCAACGTTGAAAATGCCGCCTA
>JANQMC010000075.1 GCA_028280305.1 Pelagibius sp.
GGAGCGGGTCGGCAAGGAAGGCGTGATCACGGTCGAAGAAGCCAAGTCGCTCGAGACCGAACTCGACGTCGTCGAGGGCATGCAGTTCGACCGCGGCTACCTCTCGCCGTACTTCATCACCAACGCCGACAAGATGGTCTGCGAGATGGAGAACCCTTTCATCCTGCTGCACGAGAAGAAGCTGTCCGGCCTCCAGCCGATGCTGCCGCTGCTCGAGACCGTCGTCCAGGCCGGCCGGCCGTTGCTGATCATTGCCGAGGACGTTGAGGGCGAAGCCCTGGCGACCCTGGTCGTGAACAAGCTGCGGGGCGGTCTGAAGGTCGCCGCCGTCAAGGCGCCGGGCTTCGGCGATCGCCGCAAGGCCATGCTGGAAGACATCGCCATCCTGACCGGTGGCCAGGTGATCTCGGAAGACCTTGGCATCAAGCTGGAGAGCACTACGCTTGATATGCTGGGCACCGCCAAGCGCGTTGTCATCACCAAGGAAGAGACCACCGTCGTCGACGGCGCCGGCAAGAAGAAGGAAATCACCGGCCGCTGCGCGCAGATCCGCGCCCAGGCCGAGGAGACCTCTTCGGATTACGACCGTGAGAAGCTGCAGGAGCGTCTGGCCAAGCTGGCTGGCGGTGTTGCGGTTCTGCGCGTCGGCGGCGCCACCGAGGTCGAGGTGAAGGAGCGTAAGGATCGTGTCGAAGACGCGATGAACGCTACCCGCGCCGCGGTCGAGGAAGGCATTGTCATTGGTGGCGGTACGGCTCTGCTGAACGCTGCCAAGGTTCTGAACAAGCTGGAAGGCAACAACGACGACCAGCGCGTCGGCATCGAGATCGTCGCCCGCGCACTGCAGGCGCCGATCCGCCAGATTGCCGAGAACGCGGGCCACGAAGGCTCCATCGTCGTCGGCAAGGTCAACGAGTCGAAAGACGCGGCGATCGGCTTCGACGCTCAGAACGGCAAGTACGTCAACATGTTCAAGGCCGGTATCATCGACCCGACGAAGGTCGTGCGCACCGCGCTGCAGGACGCCGCTTCGATCGCCGGTCTCTTGATCACGACCGAAGCCATGGTTGCCGATTCCCCCGAGAAGAAGGAAGCGGCCATGCCGGCTGCTCCGGACATGGGTGGTATGGGCGGCATGGGTGGCATGGGCTTCTAAGCTCAGACCTGCCCAAGCAGACCAGACTTGTAAGGGGGGCCGCGGCGATTGCCGCGGCCCTTTTTGCTTTTCAGGCCGTGCGGCCCAGGTTAGACGGGAGCGCAGTCAGCCAGAGGTTCCTTTGATCGATATTCAGAACGTCGCCGCCATTATCGAGGAGATCGCCGCCGAGACGGTGATGCCGCGTTTCCGCGCCCTGGAGGACGCGGACATCCAGGAAAAGGTCGCCGGCGAGCTGGTCACCGTGGTCGACCTTGCGGTCGAGAAAGCGCTCAACGAGCGCCTGCCTGACCTTCTGCCCGGTTCGCTGATGGTCGGGGAGGAGGGAGTCCACGCCCAACCCGAGCTCATGGCGCGGCTGGATGGGGAGGAGACGCTGTGGGTCGTCGATCCTATAGACGGCACCCGCAACTTTGCGCGCGGACGAGAGGCCTTTGCCATCATGGTCGCCCTGGTCGAGAAGGGCGAGACGCGGGCCGCCTGGATCCTGGAGCCCGCCAGCGGGCGCTTTGGTATCGCCGAAGCCGGGTCCGGCGCCTGGATGAACGGCCGCCGCCTAAAGGCTGCGGCATCGGACCGGCCGGCAGCAATGAGCGGCAGTCTCCATGCCTCCAGTTACGCCCCCAAAGCGCTGGGCCGGCGGGTCGATCAGCGGCGTGACCGCGTCTGCGCCGTGAGATCTCTGGGCTGCGCCGGCGCCGAATACCTGCGTCTTGCCGAGGGTGCGATTCACTTCAGTCTCTTCACCCGCCTGATGCCCTGGGACCACGTGCCCGGCGCGCTGATCCACCGCGAGGCCGGTGGGGTTTCCCTCTGTTTCGACCGCCAGCCTTACCGTGCCGACCGCTACCGCGAGCTGGGTCTGCTGATGGCGCCGGACCAGGGCAGTTGGGACGCCCTCTACGCAACACTGCTGGAAGACTAGGTTACCCACTTGCAACATGCCAGCGGGGCAAATCATGCTGGCTATCGAACACGGAGGTTCATATGACGACCGGAGTGTTTGCAATGGTGATCGCCGCGGCTGTGTTGCATGCGGCATGGAACGCCTTGGTCAAAGTGAACGCCGATCGCCTCGTCATGATAGCGATCATGATGATGAGCCAGGTTGCTGTTGCCATGCTTGTGATTCCCTTCGTGGCGTTTCCAACGCCGGAAAGCTGGCCGTACATCTGGGCATCAACTGCTTTGAACACGGCATACTGCGTATTCCTGATCAACGCATATCGTTATGGTGATTTGAGCCACGTTTACCCCATTTCGCGGGGTTCCGCGCCGCTGATCGTTGCATTCATATCGGTGTTAATCGTCGGTGAAACGCTGAGCCGGCAGGCCGGACTGTCGGTTGTCGTTATCGCTCTGGGAATAATGAGTCTGACGCTGACGCGCGGCGCGGCAGGCTTCAGGGAGCCCAGAGCGCTGTTGTTTGCCTTGGGCACGGGTATCTTTATAGCCGGATATACAGTTGTAGACGGCTTGGGCGCGCGTCTTGCGGACAGCGCGCACAGCTACACTTTCTGGGTCCACCTCTTTAACGGCATTCCGATTACGCTTTTGGCGCTCTATCTGCGAAGGGGTCAGATCGCCGCATCGGTGAGCAAATCCTGGAAAGTCGGCCTGTTCGGGGGCGTCATATCGCTTTTGGCTTATTGGATTGTCATCTGGGCCATGACGCAGGCGCCCATGGCGCTGGTCTCCGCCGTGCGGGAAACGAGTATGGTTTTCGCTGTGCTCTTTGGTGTCTTCTTCCTGAAGGAGCGCCTCGATCTCGCGAGACTGGCATCTACCGGAGTTACCTTGATTGGGGCAGTGATGCTCAAGATGTCCAGGTGAGCGTTGTTCCTAAGACGACGGGCAACGGGACTTATGGGGTAAGTCTGCGCTGCAGAACGACATGCGGGCCGATGGGTGGCAGATCGAAGACCTCGCCGACCCGCTCGAACCCCTGGCCGAGATAAAACGGCTCGACGGAGGTTCGGCCGTTGCACCAGACGAGCCCGGACCGCCCTTCGGGCACCGGCTGCGCCTCAGCATAGGCAATCAGCGCCTTGAGAACCGCCACGCCGATACCCTGACCCTGCTGGGCCGGATCGACTGCCATGCCGCGGATGCGCCAGCCGTCCCAGTTTTCGGCCCAGTTCCCAGGTTCGAGCGGCAGTTCATGGAAAATAGAACCAATACCAATGATTTGCCCGGCATTGTTAAAGTAACCGATGTGATGGCTGCTGGGCGCGTTGTCCAAAGGATAGCGGCAGGCGTCGCGGTCTTGGTTGGGCCGCAAGACACTGTGGCGCAGGGCGATACAGTCTTCGGCGGGGATTGGCCGCAGGGCGGGCTTGGCCGGGTGGTCTTCTGGCATCAGGGGCTATCCGAATCTGGCTCTGGTACTTCTTGAACGGCAGGCATAGGTTTCGCTCATGGAGGTCAGGGGTCAATGCCCTCCGGGCTCTTTTTCTCGGTTCCGTCGCGTCTTGATTCCTTCGGCAGGGTCGCCGGGTCAGACGCATTTGGCGCTGGGCACTGAGAGGCCAACCCAAATGAAACAACGCCGTGAACGACGGCGGCAATAGAGGAATGCAGGCAATGTTGGTGGGTGTTCCCAAGGAAGTGAAAAATCACGAGTACCGTGTCGGTCTGGTGCCGGCCTCGGTGCGTGAACTGGTTCACCATGGTCACAAGGTAACGGTCGAGACCAAGGCGGGTGAGGGCATCGGCTTCACCGACGCCGACTATGAGGCCGCCGGGGCGGAAATCGCCCCCGATGCGGACAGCGTCTTCGCCAAGGCCGAGATGATCGTGAAGGTGAAGGAACCGCAACCGGCCGAGTACAAGCGGCTGCGCGAAGGCCAGCTCCTTTTCACCTATCTGCACCTCGCCCCCGATCTGGCCCAGACGAAAGGTCTGGTCGAGTCCGGCAGCATCGCCATCGCTTACGAAACAGTGACCTCGGCGCGTGGCGGCCTTCCGCTGCTGGCGCCGATGAGCGAGGTGGCCGGGCGCATGTCGATCCAGGTCGGCGCCCATTGCCTGGAAAAGGAGCAAGGCGGCTCCGGCATGCTGCTGGGCGGTGTACCGGGTGTCGCGGCGGCCAAGGTGGTGATCATCGGCGGTGGTGTCTCCGGCACCAATGCGGCCCGCATGGCCATGGGCATGGAGGCTCATGTGACAGTGATCGACCGCTCCCTGGAACGCCTCTATGAGCTGGACATGCAGTTCGGCCCGACGCTGAACACCATCTATTCGACCGTGGACGCCATCGAACGCCATGTCGAGGGCGCGGACCTCGTGGTCGGCGCGGTGCTGGTGCCCGGCGCGGCGGCGCCCAAGCTGGTGACGCGGGAGATGATCCGCAAGATGCGCCCGGGTTCCGTACTGGTCGATATCGCCATCGACCAGGGCGGTTGCTTCGAAACCTCCCGCGGCACCACCCATGACGCCCCGACCTATATCGAAGAGGGGGCGGTCCACTATTGCGTCACCAACATGCCCGGCGCCGTGGCCCGCACCTCGACCTTCGCCCTCAACAACGCCACCATGCCCTTCACCCTTGCTCTGGCGAACAAAGGCTATCGCCGGGCACTGGCCGAGGACGCGCATTTGAAGCAGGGCCTCAATGTCGCCGGGGGCAAGGTTGCCTACAAGGCCGTCGCAGAGGCGCACGACATGCCCTACGTTCCGGCCGAAGAGGCCTTGGGGTTCTAGAAAGACCGGCGGACGAAGGGGCGGTGCTCTAGGTCAGGATGACCGGCCCACCCTTTGTCACCACCATGCTGTGCTCGAACTGCGCCGCCAGCGCGCCGTCGACGGTCTTCAACGTCCAGCCGTCGTCGGCCTGGTAGATCCTGCCCGAACCCTTTGTCAGGAAGGGCTCGATGGTGATGACCAGGCCTTCATGCAGAAGCTGGCGGTCCTTGGGGTTATAGGTGTTGGAGACGGTTGGCGGCTCGTGAATGGCGCGTCCGACCCCGTGGCCGGCCAGTTCCGGGATCACCCGGTATCCGCCTCGGCGCGCTTCCTTCTCGACCGCCTGACCGATGGCGTTGATGGGGCGGCCCGCGCGCACTGCCTGGATCGCCCGGTCCAGCGCCCGGCGGGTGGTGCGGCAAAGCTTCCTGATCTCCTTGCTGGGCGGCCCGACGGAAAAACTGGCGCCGGAGTCCGCCCAATAACCTTCGATCTCTGCCGACACGTCGATGTTGACCAGATCACCCTGTCGGAGCGGTCGCTTGTCAGGGACGCCATGCGCCACGCAGTCATTCACGCTGATACAGGTGGCGCCGGGAAAGCCATAGGCCAGTTCAGGGGCCGGACGGGCCCCGAAAGCCCGCAGACAGTCGCGGCCGGCGGCGTCCAGTTCAAGTGGGGTGACTCCCGGTTGGACCAGACCACGCATCGTGGCCAGAGTTTCCCGCACCGCGGTGCCTACACGTTTCAGCGCGGTCAACTCGTCGTCGGAATCGATGGTCATGAAGGTGGTTCCATAGCTCGTTGTTTTCGGCGGCAAAACTGAATTTGCCCCAGTCGCGCTGTCTTGTCACGGTCAGGAGGCTGTGCGAGCCTTTGTTCAGGATTTGCCGGAACCGCCAAGGAAGTGGTCTTCATGGCCTGCTGCCATCATTACTTCGAACCGACTGAAGACGGCGACAACGCCTTTTCCGTCGATGCCTCGTCGATCACCTTCGGACGTGGCTGCCTGGCTGAGGCGGGCGGAGTGGCGAAGGCCCTTGGCATCGGCCGCGTCGCCCTGATGACCGACAAGGCTCTGCGGGCATTGCCGTTCTTCGAGAAGGTTCGGCGGTCTCTGACAACCGCCGGCATCGACGTTGTGATCTACGACGAGGTTAGGGTCGAGCCGACAGACGAATCCTTTCAGGCCGCTGCGCGCTTCGCCGCGGAGAGCAAGGTGGACGGCTTCTTGTCGCTCGGCGGCGGTTCGGTCATCGACACCGTAAAGGCGGCCAGTCTCTATGCCACCTATCCGGCCGACTTCCTGACCTATGTGAACGCGCCGATCGGCGAGGGCAAGGCGGTGCCCGGGCCGTTGAAGCCGCACATCGCCTGCCCGACGACCTCAGGCACCGGCAGCGAGTGTACGGGGATTGCGGTTTTCGATCTCCTGGCGATGAAGGCGAAGACCGGCATCGTCTCCCGCGCGCTGCGGCCCGACCGGGCACTGGTCGACCCGGACGTCACCGCCAGCCTGCCCGCCAACGTGGTGGCGGCCAGCGGCTTCGACGTTCTCAGCCACGCCTTGGAATCCTATACCGCTCAGGCCTATACGAAACGCAAAGCGCCAGCGGATGCCAGTCTGCGGCCGATGAGCCAGGGCGCCAATCCCTGGAGCGATCTGGGCTGCCGGGAGGCGCTGCGTCTGCTGGGGCAATACTTTCCGCGTGCCGTCGCCGATGCCGGGGACGACGAGGCGCGGGAACAGGTGATGTGGGCGGCCACCCTGGCGGGCATCGCGTTCGGTAATGCCGGGGTGCATGCGCCGCACGGCATGGCCTATTCGGTGGCCGGGCTGGTGCGTGACTTCCAGCCGGAGGGCTATCCCGATGAGGAGCCGCTGATTCCCCACGGGATGTCGGTCATCGTCAATGCTCCCTCCGTCTTCCGCTTCACCGCCGAGGCTTGTCCCGACCGGCACCTGGGAGCCTCCGGTTGGCTGGGCGCCGATCTGCGGGGCGCCGGGGAAGCGGATGCGGGAGAAGTTCTAAGCGCTCAGATCGTCGCCCTGATGCGCCAGACCGGCATGCCCAACGGTCTCTCGGGCGTCGGTTATGGCGAGGCCGATCTGCAATCCTTGACCGAGGGCGCCTATCCGCAGCGCCGCTTGTTGGAGAACGCGCCGCGGCCGATCAGCCGCGAAGCCCTGACCGATCTTTACGACGGAGCTTTGGCCTATTGGTGAAATCGGCTGAAATCAGCCGATTTTGCGGTGCAACAGTCCCTATCTGGCCTCACCTTTGGCGTTCAATTGGGTCTAGCTCGGTGCCAGGGGGCGGGACTAGACTGGCGCTCAAGATAAAACCGGTATTCCGCAATTTTTCGGGAAAGTTGGTCCGATGAACGTCATTCCGCCGATTCCAAATTCGCTTGAACAGCATTGGATGCCCTTCACGTCCAACCGCCACTTCAAGGCCAATCCGCGTATTCTGACCGGCGCCAAAGGCATGTACTACACGACCGATCACGGCGATCAGGTGATCGACGGCTCGGCCGGTCTGTTCTGCGTCGCGGCCGGTCACGGCCGCCCGGAGATTGCCGAGGCTGTCAACGAGACGCTCACTAAGCTGGATTATGCACCGCCGTTCCAGTTCGGCCATCCGGCCTCCTTCGAGGTTGCGCGCCGCATTGCCTCGGTGACGCCGGCGGATCTCGATCATGTCTTCTTCTCGAACTCCGGCTCGGAAGCGGTGGAGACGGCGCTGAAAATCGCGCTCGCCTATCACAAGGCAAAGGGCGAAGGCCAGCGCCTGCGGCTGGTGGGCCGCGAGCGCGCCTATCACGGCGTCAACTTCGGCGGCCTGACAGTTGCCGGTATGCTCAATAACAAGAAGGCCTTTGGCCTTGGCCTGCCCGGCGCCTGCCATATGCGGCACACCCACCTGCCGGAGCATGAATACGTCCAGGGACAGCCGGAGACCGGCGCTGAACTGGCTGAAGACCTGCAGCGTTTCGTCGACCTGCATGGTGCGGATCAGATCGCCTGCTGCATCGTCGAGCCGATTGCCGGGTCCACCGGTGCCCTGATCCCGCCGAAGGGATACCTGCAGCGGCTGCGCGAGATCTGCGATGCCCACGGCATCCTGCTGATCTTCGACGAGGTGATCTGTGGTTTCGGGCGCTGCGGCACGCAGTTCGGCGCCGATGCCTTTGGCGTCGTGCCGGACATGATCACCATGGCCAAGGCTTTGACCAATGGTGTGGTGCCGATGGGTGCCGTCGCAGTTCGCGACCACGTCTATGAAGGCATCACCGAGGCCTCGCCCGGCAACGGCATCGAGCTGTTCCACGGCTACACCTATTCGGGCTGCCCGGTGGCTTCGGCCGCTGCCATCGCCACCCGGAACATCTTCGAGGAAGAGGATCTGGTGAACCGTTCGGCCAAGATGGGGCCGAAGTTCCAGGAAGCCCTGTTCTCGCTGAAGGACCTGCCGGTGGTCGCCAACATCCGCGGCTATGGCCTTATGGGCGGTGTCGATCTGGCGCCGGCCGAGGCGCCGGGTGCGCGGGGTATGCGCGTGATGCAGGAACTCTACGATGCCGGCGCCATGGTGAAGATGACCGGCGACTGCGCCTTGATCTCGCCGCCGCTGATCTGCGAAGACCAGCACATCGACGAGATTTTCACCAAGCTGCGGGACGTGCTTTCCAAGCACTGATCGGCGGCAGAATTGTTCCTCTGAAGAGGCGGTCTCGTTCGGGACCGCCTCTTTTGATTCAGACCTCTTTGATTCAGCGCCCCTTCGCGTTTAGCGTCAGCCGAACAGGACAGCCGGCAGCCAGAGAACGATCTCCGGCCAGATGGTGATAAGGCTGACGCCGAGCACCATCAGCAGGAAGAACGGCAGGGCTGCGACGGCGACACGGTTGATCGGCACACCCGTCAGCCCTTGCAGCACGAAGAGATTGAAGCCGACAGGCGGCGTCATTTGGCCCAGTTCGACCATCAGCACGAGGAATACGCCGAACCAGATGGGGTCGAAGCCCATGGCGACGACCGGCGCCAGGGTGATGGGCAGGCTCATGACGGTGATCGAGATACCGTCCAGAAAGAGTCCCAGAACGACGTAAAAGACGGCGAGGATGGCGATCAGTTGATAGGGCCCGAGCTCCATCACCGCTATGGCCTTGGCGACGTCCTGCGGGACGTGCATGTAGCCCATGGCAGTAGACAGAAACGCCGCCGCCACCAGGATTGAACAGACCATGGCCGAGGTGCGCACCGCGCCCATCAGGCTTTCGACCAGCAGCCGCCAACTTAGCTGTCTCAGACAGAGCCCCAACAGCAGCGTGCCGGCAACGCCGACGGCGGCGGCTTCCGAGGGTGTGGCAAGGCCCGAATAGATTGCCCCCAGCACTACCGCGATGAGCGACAGGATCGGCAGGAGGTCCAGGCTGGCGCTCAGCAGGCTGTAACGCTCCGTCTGCTCGCGCGGCGCCAATTCCGGCGAGGCGGCGCAACGCAGGGCGATGTAGCTGGAATAGAGCAGGGCAACCATCAGACCCGGCAGAATACCTGCGGCAAAGAGGCGGGAGATCGAGACCTCCGCCAGCACCCCGTAAATGATCATCACGATCGATGGCGGAATGAGCAGGCCAAGGCTGCCGGCCCCGGCCAGCGAGCCGATGGAAAGGCTCTGGTCGTAGCCGCGGCGCTTCAGTTCCACTGTCGTGATCTTGCCGATGGTTGCCGTCGTTGCGGCCGAAGAGCCTGAGACGGCGGCAAAGAGGGTGGAGCCCACCACGTTGGTATGGATCAGGCCGCCGGGCACCCGCGCGACAAAAGGTGTCACGCCGCGAAACAGCCGCTCGGAGATGTTGGTTCGAAAAATCATCTCCCCCATCCAGATAAAGAGGGGAATCGCCGCAAGCTCCCAGGAACTGGCGCTGCGGAAGAGGATCTTGCCGAGGATGGCGCCGATGCGCTGTGGCGGAAAGTCCAGCACCAGGATCAGGCCGCAGGTCGAGACCAGCAGCAGGCTGACGAACACCCAGGTGCCTGATCCCAGGAAAAGCAGGATGAGCACGAGGACAATGAGGCCGGAGAGCAGCGCGTCCATCTACTCGGCCACGTCCTGATTTACCGGGTTGCCGCCTTTGGCGACGCGCAGAAAGTAAGCCAGGAGCTGCAGCATGAAGAGTACGAGGCCAAGCCAGACGGCCCCGACCGGCAGCCACAGAGGCACCTCGGCAATACTCTCCGAGACCGATCCGCGGGTCCAGTGACGCAGGGCATCCCGCCCCACCCACCAAGCGCAGAAACCGGCCATGACGAAGGAGGCGGCGGTACAGCAGAGTTCGACAAGGCGCCGGGGGCGTCCGCGCAGGTGCCCGACCGCCAGGTCGACCCTGATCAGGGCGCCTTTGTCGAGCGCGTATCCCAGCGACAGGAAGGTCATCGCCGCGACCGCATAGCCCACGAATTCATCCAGGACGAAGGTCGAGGAGTCGAAGAAACTCCTCAGCACGATCTCATAGATGATGTGCAGAAAGAGGTAGACGAGAAGGAGGGCCGCCAGCGCCCCGGCGGCGCGGCTGATCATGCCGACGGTACGCTCGAACACCGGCGCCCTCTCTTTCCCGCAAACGCCGGGCTAGTTGTTGAAGGCCTCGAGGATTGCCGAGCCCTTGTCGCCGGTTTTGGCCAACCATTCGTCACGCGCTTTGGCGCCGGCGGCATTCAGAGCCGCCAGATAGTCGTTGCCGACACCGGTAACCACCGTCATGCCGGCATCCTTCATGGCGGCGTAGTTGTCGGCGGTCCGGGTTTCCACCGTCTGCCAGACATAGTCCTCTGCCGCCTTCGCGGCTTCCAGAACGGCGGCCTGCTGGTCGCTGGAGAGACCCTCCCAGGTATCGAGGTTGATGTGGGCCATGTTGAGCGGCATGGCGTAGTTCACCTCGGTAAAGTGGGAAAGATGCTCCCAGAACTTGGCGTTGGTGCCGCCCTCTGCAGAGGTCAGAACGGCCTCGATGCCGCCGGTCGAAAGCTGCGGTACGACATCGGCCCAGGAAAGCTGGATCGGGGCTGCGCCGGCCTGCTGCAGCGTGATGGTGCCGTTGGCGTCGTAGGTTCGGATCTTCAGATTGGAGATCGCGGTATCGCTGTCGACCGGCTTCTTGGCCCAGATGCCCGACGGCGGCCAGGGCGAGGCCCAGAGCAGCTTTTGATTGTTGTCGGCGAAGATCGCCTCATAATCCGCGCGGGCGATCTCCATCAGCTTGCGGGCTTCGCTCGGGGTCTTTGCCAGAAAGGGCAGAGAGGGCAGCAGGAACATCGGGTCGATGCCGCCCAGAGGGCCGACGTAGGTGTTGGCGATGGGCAGGGCGCCATCGGCAACGGCATCCAACTGGTCTTTGGACTTGAAGCCGATGGAACCACCGAAGTGATGGGTGATTTCGATCGCCCCGCCGGTCAGCTCCGACAGCTTGGTGGAAAACACGCGGTCGCCTTCAGCGTGTATCGATGTGTCATTATACTCGTTGGCCATATCCCATTTGATCTCGGCTGCGGATGCGCCGAAGGGCAGCGCTGCGAGCGCCAAGCCGGCCAGGACTTTGCGAAATCCGTTCATATCTGCCTTCCCCTGTTCTTCATCCCGCTTTGTCGCGGTGATTGGACGAGGGGCAATCATAGCGGAGAATTCCAAAGCCGCAATTTGGCTGCAGGATCAGCAGCGCAAGCCCCGGCTTTTCGTACGGCGGCGGTAGTCGATAACCCCGCCGCGCCGGTCCGTTTCGATCACACAGCAGCGCAGCAGGGCATCCTTCAGTTGGCGGCGGCCGCGCTGGACACGAGACTTCACGCCGGAAACAGAGAGGCCAAGGCGTTCCGCCGCTTTCGCCTGGGTCAGGCCTTCGATGTCGATAAGCAGCAGCGCCTCTGCATAGGGCTGCGGCAGGCTGCGGATCAGTGGGGCGATGCAGCGCGCCAACGCCTCTGTCGCTGCAGGCTCTTCGGCATCGCCTGAAGACGGGCCTTGCGGCTCCGGCGCGGACGCCTGAGATAGAAATCTGCCCTCCGTTGCACGGCGCCGATGGTGATCCGATATCGCATTGCCCGCGACCCGCAGGGCCCAGGCAATCGGGCTGCGGGCCGCCGTGAGGCTGTCCTGATTTTGGGCAAGGCGCAGCAGGATCCCGCCGACGACATCGTCCACCGACGACGGGTCGACGCGGCGGCGCACGTACCCGCGAAGCCTGGTTTCGAATTCCGTCCAGGCGTCGTTATTGAGAGATGTCCGTTCTGCCATCGCCGCCGGGACTTACCCTAAACCGATGTCTTCTGTCTTTTCCCCAGACGCACAACAAACGCCGCCAAAGGCCGCAGGCGCCGGGGCCGGGTTGTCGTCGGTGATGCGATACCACTCCCAGCGCGCGCCGTCCGGCGCCCGCGACCAGACCTTGTCCTGGGTGGCGTGGCAGCAGGTTTCCTTGCGCTGAACCTCCTCGACGATGCCAGCCTGGGTCAGGCGCTCCAGATTGCTTCCCAGGGTCTCCTGGTCCAGAACCTCGACCCCCAGGTGGTTGAGGCGCTCTGGCGCGTCGGCATTCTCGAACAGCACCAGCTTCAGTGGCGGTGTTTCAATCGCAAAGTTTGCGTAGCCGTCGCGGCGCTTGTGCGGTGTGACTCCAAAGAGCTTGCTGTAGTAGTCAACGGCCTGATCGATATCGGGCACGTTGAGGGCCAGTTGCAGACGCATGGTCTTGCTCCTTCCGGGTTGATCTTATCCGGTAAGACGCGGCGGGCGGCAAAAGGATGCAAAAAAAAAACGAAGGAAAATCGGCCTATTGCGCCGCCTGTTCAGCCAGGGGCAGATCGGCCGCTTTTTCCAGCCGCAGCGCTTCCTCCCGGGCCGCCTCGGCTTTTGCCTGTTCCCGCCGCCGTGTCACCTCGATCGCGATGGCGCCGACCAGGGTGACGGCAATGATCAGCACGGCGAGTGCCGCAAGGTCGGGTTGCGTTCCCATGCGCACCTTGCCCGCCAGAACGGTGGTCAGGGTGCTGTCGGCCTGGATCGTAAAGACCGTGGTGTTGTAATTCTCGAAAGAGGTGAGGAAGGCGAGACCCATGGCCGAGAAGATGGCCGGCCGCAGAAAGGGCATCAGCACCTTCCAGAAGACCTGGACATGGGTGGCCCCGAGATCCAGTGCCGCCTCTTCCTGGGTGCGGTCGAAGCGCTGCAGCCTGGCCAGGAAGATCAGCATGGTATAGGCCGAAATGAAGGTCGATTGCCCGATGATCGTCAGGAACATGCCGCTGTAAAAAAAGGTGTCATAGTCGGCGTTGACGAAAGTGCCCAGGCGATCCCAGAACACCAGCGTAGAGATACCGAGGATGACACCGGGCATCAGCACCGGCGAGACCACGATGGTGTAGTAGATCGTCTGGAATTTCCGGTGCACCTGGGTCATCAGAATGGCGGCCGCGAGGCCAATGGGCACCGAGACGACCATCACGCCGATGCCGATCCAGATGGAATTGCGGATGCCTTCCATCATCAGGTCGTCTTCGAGCAGCGCCGGGAACCAGCGCCAGGTGAAACCCTCCCAGGGGACGACCTGGGGGAATTCCACGTCGTTGAATGCGGCGGTTCCCATCATCATCAGCGGCGCGAAGAGGAACAAGAAGAACAGGAAGATGTAGAACGAGACCAGAAGGCTCTGAATCCTTGCCGACGTCATTTCGCGATCTCCCCCAGGCTGACCTTGAAGAGGCGCATCACGGTCAGGACGAAGATCAGGCAGGCCAGAAGCAGGACGATGGCGTAGGCCGCGCCCTGTGGCCAGTTGCCGCCGGTATTGAACCATCGATAGATGATCTGGGTGAACCAGAAGCTTGAAGGCCCGCCGAGAATCTGCGGCGCCGCCAGGGCGCCCGCCGTCAGCATGAAGACGAGGGTGCAGCCGGAGGCGATGCCCGGTTTTGCATGCGGCATCACCACGCGCCAGTGAATGCGCCACCAGGGCGACCCCAGGTCGCGTGCCGCCTCCACCTGATTGTGATCCAGGCTTTCGATGGCGTTATAGAGCGGGAATACCATCAACAGAATGTAGGCATAGGAGAGCCCGGCATAGAGTGCGATATCGGCACGGATGAAATCGATCGGCTGGTCGATGATGCCGAAGGTCTGCAGGAAGGCGTTGATGACGCCCGAGGTGCCGAAGAGAATGCGAAAGGCGAAGGCGCGCAGGATCTCGTTCACCCAGAACGGCAGAATGAGGATCAGGATCAAGGCCCGGGCCTGGCCGCCCTTGGCCACCTGGGCGATATAGTAGGCAATCGGGTAGCAGATCGCGAAGTTGATCAGCGTCACGAAGATCGAGGCGATGATGGTGCGCAGAAAGACCGTCAGATGCAGGACGTTGAACATCGCTTCGTCGCCCGGGCGACCGAACAGCAGGTAGCGGTAGTTCTTCAGCGTGTAAACGTCTTCCGGCCCGCCGATTTTCCCTGGCGGCAGATTGAAGCGGAAAGAGAAGTCCAGCATGTAAGCCTGAGGCAGCACGATCATGATCGCAACCCAGACGAATACCGCCAGAAGCAGGTAGGTCGAGATGACGATGCCGTTGCGCCGAAAGAACCCGGTCATGGCGAAACCCTTCCCATCGCGCGCGAGGGGTGCAGATGGAGCGTCGCCTGAAGACTACTCATCGGCGACCTCCCCAACCGGCAGGACGACGGCGCGGTCGGCCTGAAAGCCGACGGTGGCGGCGGCACCTTGTTCGAAGGCTGGCAGATCACCGGAGTTGGTCATAGACATGACGATGCTCTTCGATCCTTCGCCCTGCAAAAACACAGAGAAGAACGAGCCTTCAAACTCACTGTTTACCACTGTGCTCTGAATGGTGTTCTCCGGCACGGTCCCGCCATTGAGATAAGAAAGCGATTCCGGCCGCACGAAGAGCATCGCCTGATCGCCTGTTCGAAGGCCGCTCAGATTGCGTCCGCGAAGTGGGCCGAAGGTGGACTCGACCACGGCATAGTTGCTGTCGACGGCGGTAATGCGCCCGACGAAGGGGTTGTTTTCCCCCACGAAGGAGGCGACGAAGGAGGTCTGCGAGTTCTCGTAGACATCGGCGCCCGTGCCGACCTGTTGGATCACCCCCTGGCTCATGACCGCGATACGGTCCGACATGGTCAGGGCCTCGCCCTGGTCGTGGGTGATGTAAATGAAGGTGATCCCGACCCGCTGCTGGATCGCGCGAAGTTCGGTGCGCATGTGCTGGCGCAGTTTCAGGTCGAGGGCGGACAACGGCTCGTCCAGCAGCAGCACTTCGGGCTCCACCGCCAAAGCACGGGCGATCGCGACCCGCTGCTTCTGGCCACCGGACAGCTCACTGACTTTCTTGTCGCCTTGCCCCTGCAAAGCGATGAGATCGAGCAGTTCATCGGCACGTTTGCGCCGCTCGGCCTTGCCGACGCCGCGGACCTCCAGACCGAAGGCAATGTTGTCGGCGACCGACATCAGCGGAAAGAGGGCAAGGTTCTGGAAGATCAGCGCCGTGGGGCGCTTGTTGGGGCCGATGCCCCGCATGCTTTGGCCGCCGATCCGCACGTCGCCTTCTGTCGGCTCCAAAAAACCGCTGACGGCACGCAGGATCGTCGTCTTGCCGCAGCCGGAGGGACCGAGGAAGCTGAAGAATTCGCCGCCCTTGATACCCAAATGCGCGTCCTGCACCGCCGTAAAGTCGCCAAAGCGAATCGTTACGTGGTCCAGATCAACATCTGCACTCATGCCTGTTTGCCCCCATCTCGCTGCCGGGCGCCTTGGGCGCCGCCGACCTGTCGTTATCACGCCTCATATGGTGGGCGCGTTCATCTGCTTCTTACTTGCCATGATATGCCATCGACCGGCAATGCCGGTGATGCTTCGCCCTCGCGCCGACTCCCGCGGCTTCAAGAGCGGCGCCCTGAGAAAAGGGAGAGGGCCCCGACCAGAAGGACGGGGCCCAAACCTCAGATCAGAAATCAGGCGGCGACGAATTTGTCGCTGTATTCCGCCCGAATCTCGGTGTACCAGGGCTCCGAAGGCGGCCACCACCAGAGCCGATCCAGGGCATCGCCGGGATAGGCTTCGCTGAAGGCCTTCTTGCTGTCGGCAGAGAGGTGGTTTTCTGCGCCGACCGCGACCGGGTTGTAGCCGGTTTCGTTGGCGATCAGACCGTTCACCTGAGCATCATAGACGTAGTTGATGTACTCATAGATCTGATCGATGTTCTTGGCGCCAATCGGCATGGACAGGCCGTCGAGCCAGGTGAGGGCACCTTCCTGCGGGGCCATGTAAGTGACCGGCTTGCCTTCCTTCTTCAAGCGCAGCGGCGGGCCGTCCCAGGTCTGGCCGAGGACCACGTCGTTCTGCATGAAGCCGTTGATCTGAGCATCGGCGTCATTCCAGAACTGCTTCAGCCAGGACTTGTGTTCGACGGCGAACTTGCCGATCTCGTCCCAGATGCGCCGCATGTTCGCTTCATCCTTGTAGGCGTCGAGCATGCGGTTGGAGGGAACCTTGCCGGAGGCGTCGAGGTGCAGGCCGATGCCGAGCATCATGGAGTGCGGCCGGCCCATGACTTTGCCCTTCATTTCCGGGCGCCAGAGGTCGCCATAGGACAGGTTGGCATAGTCCTGTTCCCACTTGTCGGTGCGCCAGGCCAGGGCTTCGGTGCCCCAGTGGTAGGGCAAGTGGTGGTTGCCGCCGTCCCAGGTCCAGCCGTCGGTCGAACCCTTCAGCAGGCCCGGCACGATCAGGTCGGTTTTCACCCGGCTCATGTCAAAAGGCTGCAGCAGGCCGAGCGGCTTCCATTCGCCGGCACGGTCGACCGTCGGGCCGATCAGGTCGAAACCACGGCCCCTGGTCGCCCGCATCTTGTTCAACAGCTCTTCGTTGGAACCATAGGGCGTATGCTTGATCTTGATGCCGGTTTTCTGCTCAAAGCCTTCCAGGAAGGTCTTTGGCAGATAGTCCGACCAGTTCATCACCACGAGTTCACCGGAAGAGGCCAGTGCCTCGGGGCTGATGATGGCCGGTGCCACGGCCATGATGGCGCCGCCGGCAGCGGCCTGCTTCAGCATGGTCCGCCGTGTGAAGTGCCGCACCGCCCGGTGCGTCTTCGTACTGGTTGTCGGTTTATTGGATTTGCTCACGCTCGTTCTCCCCTCAAACAGTGGCGTGGAGAGGGCTGCCCTGAACCGGGCAGACGTCCCTGTTGACCTTGTGTCGGTGTTGATCGTTTATTGATAACGCTTATCCTTGAGTCTGGCAGTGGGCTTTGAAATGTGTCAAGGCCAACTCCGGCCCACCCATGGGGCCAAGCGAACCGACGGGCCGCCCATGACACTGAAGCAACGGCAGATTTGTGCGGTCTTTTTACTGATTGCAGCCGCTGCGGTCTCTGTTCTTCCAAAACCGCTGGCGGCGCAGGAACGCAATCTTACCCAGGTCATTTATGACTATGCCGTTACAAGCTATTGCGGGACTCTGGACGGCGAGGTCGAGAAGGGTTTCCGGCGGGAACTGGCGGAGCAGACGCTGCGCTCCGGTCTGAACGAAGCCGCCGCGCGAAAGCAGCGCATCAAAGGCTGGGTCATGGCGGACGATGAATGGCGCAACAGGGGCCTGGGTGGGCACAAAGCCTGGTGCCGGGAGGAAGGGATGGCGGCGAGCCACCACTTTCGAGCTATCGCGAGAGGGGACAAAGAACCCTAGATTGTGTTCGGAGGCGGGATCTCGCGGGATCGAGGAAGCCCGCACCGCAGGGCTTGAGACCTTGGATGGAGCCTCCTAAGCTCCCTTCATAGGCCCAGGAACAGCGTTCAAAACCATGCGTGATTTTATTTTTCCGGTGCGGCACGACGGCGACCTCGGGCTTCAGGCCCAGCTCCGCCGGCAGCTTATCGATGCCATTATCGACGGCCGTCTTTCCGGCAGCGATCCGCTGCCCTCCTGCCGCCGGCTGGCGCAATCCCTGGGCGTGTCGCGCAACACGGTGGTGCTGGCCTATCAGGCCCTGGCGGACGAGGGCCTGCTGATCTCCCGCGAACGGGTGGGATACTTCGTCAACACCGAGATGGTCTTTCAGCAGACCGAGACCAAGGGCGGCTTTCCCGAATTGGGTGCGGAGCAGTCGGTGGAGTGGTGGAGCCGCCTGCGGCTGCATCCTTCGGAACTGGTCAATGTGGAAAAGCCCCGCAACTGGCGGCGCTATCCCTATCCCTTCATCTACGGGCAGCCGGATCCGACCCTGTTTCCGGTATCGACCTGGCGGACCTGTTCGCGTCAGGCGTTGGGGGTCGATGCGATCCAGAAGTGGACCGAGGATAACTTCAACGAAGATGATTCCCGGCTGATCGAGGAAATCAGGACCCGGGTGCTGCCGCGCCGCGGCATCAAAGCGGCTCCCTCGGAGATCTTGATCACCCTGGGGGCACAGAACGCCCTGTTCCTCATTGCCGAGCTTCTGGCAGGGCCGGGCAAGGTGCTGGCGGTGGAGAATCCGGGTTATGTCGACACCCGCAACATCTTCGCCTTGAAGGGAACGGAGATCCGGCCGATCCCGGTCGACCGCGAGGGTATCGTCGTGGACCACCGGATGGATGGCTGCGCCTGCGTCTATGTTACGCCGAGCCATCAGTCGCCGACGACGGTGACCCTGCCGCTGGAACGACGCATAGCGCTGTTGGAGAACGCGCAGAAGTCGGACTTCATCGTCATCGAAGACGACTACGAAGCCGAAGCGAATTTCCTCCATGCGCCGACGACGGCCTTGAAGGCGATGGACCGTTCCGGGCGCGTGATCTACATCGGCAGCTTTTCCAAGTATCTCGGCCCCGGTCTGCGCATGGGCTACATGGTCGCTTCGGAAGAGTTCATCCATGAAGCACGTATGCTGCGCCGCCTGATGCTTCGCCATCCAGCGACCAACAACCAGCGCACCATGGCGCTGTTCATCGCCGGCGGCCACTACGACGCCCTGGTCCACCGCCTGCAGCGGGACTTCCGGATCCGCTGGGAAAGCATGGGGGAGGGGCTGGCCAGGTTTCTGCCGGAATTTTCTCCGCGGCCGTCCTGCGGCGGCACAAGTTTCTGGCTGGAAGGGCCGAAGAGCCTGGATACGGATGTACTCGCCCGGGAGGCGCTGGCCGAAGGCATCGTCATCGAGCCCGGCTCGCTTCACTTCCTCTCCAAGAAGCCGCCACGCAACTTCATGCGCCTCGGCTTTTCCTCGGTACAGCCGGGACGAATCGCGCCGGGGCTTGAGGCGTTGCGCGGCCTGATCGATCGAAAGCTGGCGAAGGCGGACTAGAAAGACTAGTCGTTCATGACCTTGTCGATCTGCGTTTGATCGAGTGTGTCCATGTTGCCGTTGATGATCGAGGAGGCGACATCGACAAAACTCTGCAGCTTGCGGGTCACGCCTTCGACACCCAGTTGCAGAGGGCCTTCTTCTCCCGCATCGATGAGCGCCTTGATCCTTGGCAGAGAATCCGCAATCAGCCGATTCATCTGGTCGACCGTGGCATCGAAGGCCTGGCGGTAGTTGGCCGGGGCACTTTCGTAGGCGAGGATCGCCAATTCGGCATCGGAGAAACAGCTGTCACGAAAGTGATCCGCATAGCTCTTGGGCTGCCATTCCTGGCAATCCTCGAAGCAGTCGGTCATCGAGGGAACCATCTCGAGCAGCATGATGATTTCGTTGAAGTGATTCAGGTAGTCGGTGGCCAGAAGCGTGTTTTCATTGATGTTCTTGCCGCGCACCAGCAGCCGATAGGTGCCGGTGAAACCGGCACCCTTGTCGGTCCCTTTCGAATCCTCTCCGTCGGCCTTCTTTGGCGCCGCTTCGACAGCAGCCTCTTCTGTGGCCAGGATCTCTGGTGAAGCCATTAACTGAACCTACCCGCTGCAAATGCTTGCAGCCCAACCTTTCCGTGTTCCAGACATGAGCCGGAATTCAATCACATAGCTGGTTTAATTTTCCTTTCTAAAGGTAAAATTACCCGCAATTTCAATGCGTAGGCTATGGGCGACTAGAGAATGCGCGACTCTCGGTTAAAGCGAATTATCTAAATAAACAGCTCATAAGACTCATACTCGGTGATGTTTGTGTAGAAGACAGTCACTTCTTGGTCCGGGCCTATATCTTCTAACGCGATTAACGAGGCCCAAAGACCAACCGAGTCGTCGGTCCAGGACACCTCCGCGTTGGGCTTTTCCGCGTGATTGCATAGAGAGGAGAGCCCGAAAGCCAGGAGGCAGTCATATTGCCCTTTACGGGCGTAGCTGCCTGGATCGGCGAAGTAGTAGGTAAAGACATCGGTCTGATCGATAAGATGGCGCTCTTCCGAAGGCATGCGTGCCGCCGGCGCCCTTTCTATCAGTGTTCCCGCTGCGATTGCCTGATTTGCAAGGATACCCCGGCCTTTTCCCGGAATTGTCGCGACCTTCAGCATAGTCCCCATCCCCCGATGCCCAGCTTTCCCATGGTTGCATGACCGGAGCACAATGCAAACAACTGTCGCAGGGTGCGCTCTGCGGCAGCCCGGCCGGCGGCAAGCGGTGATGCGGCTTGCAGCCCCTGGTGAGCCTGATTAGGCTCCCGCCCGTCGGGTCGGGAAAGAGGCGCGGCCACAGTCAGTTCAATTCGAAAAATAAGAGGCGAGACGAAGAGATGACCAAGGTTGCCTTCATCGGGCTTGGCGTCATGGGATTTCCCATGGCCGGGCACCTGGCCGCGGCAGGCCATGACGTGACGGTCTACAACAGGACCGCAGCCAAGGCGCAGGACTGGGTTTCCAAGCATGGCGGCACGGCCGCGGCGACCCCGCGTGAGGCCGCAAGCGGGGCGGAGATCGTCTTCTCCTGTGTCGGCAACGATGATGATCTTCGCAGTGTGATCCTGGGAGATGACGGCGCCTTTGCCGGCATGGGCGAGGGCACGACCCTTGTCGATAACACCACAGCCTCGGCAGAGGTGGCGCGCGAACTCGCGGCCCTCGGCGAAGAACGCGGTATCGCTTTCATCGACGCGCCGGTTTCGGGCGGACAAGCCGGTGCGGAAAACGGCGCCTTGACCGTCATGTGCGGCGGCGAGCAGGCGGCCTTTGACAAAGCGAAAGCTGTCATCGACGCCTTTGCCCGGGCGGTGACCCTGATGGGGCCGGCCGGGGCCGGCCAATTGACCAAGATGGTCAATCAGATCTGCATCGCCGGACTGTTGCAGGGACTTTCGGAGGGCATGAGTTTCGGTCAGAAGGCAGGGCTCGACATGGAAAAGGTGATCGACGTGATCGGCAAGGGGGCCGCGCAGTCCTGGCAGATGGATAACCGTGCCTCGACCATGTGCAAGGGCGAGTTCGACTTCGGTTTTGCGGTCGACTGGATGCGCAAGGATCTCGGCATCTGCCTTGCAGAGGCCAACAACAACGGTGCGCGTCTGCCGATCACCGCTGTGGTCGACCAGCTCTATGCCCAGGTTCAGGCCCGTGGCGGCCGGCGCTGGGATACCTCCAGCCTGATGCATCTCCTGGCCAACGATTGAAGCCACAGGCCGCTTCCGACTCTGGTTGCCGCGGGTAAGGGAAAGAGCTCAGTCTATGCCTTTCGACAGTTTCCTGTTGCATGCCGCTATTGCGGGTGTTCTCGCGACCCTGGTCCTCGACATCTGGCAGCGGCTGCTTTTCGCGGTCTCCGGCATTCCGCCGGCGGATTGGGGTGCGATCGGCCGCTGGTTCGCCTACCTTCCGAAGGGCCGACTGATCCACCGTCCCATCGGCGGCACTCCACCGGTAGCCGGTGAGGCGGCCATCGGCTGGACCATGCACTACGTGATCGGGGTGGCCTACGGTGTCGCCTATCTCGGCCTGCTGGTTTTTGTGTTGGATAGCCCGGCCAGCCTGCTGAACGGGCTTGTTTTCGGCGCTATCTCGGTCGTCATTCCCTGGTTCGTGATGCAGCCGGGTCTTGGCATCGGCGTCATGGGCCGGCTCGCCGCCAACCCCTGGGTGCCGCGCCTCAACGCGTTCTTCAGTCACGTCATTTACGGCGCCGCGCTTTACGCCGGTATCCGGCTGGCGAGTCATTTGTCCTTGTGAGAGAAGAGGGCGGGACGCGGAAAACCTCCCGCCCTCGGACTCGTGTCGGCCTAAACCAGGGTGCCAAGATTCAGGTCGTTCTGGTCCAGATCGCCGGTAACATTTGTGACCGTTGCAACGACGGTGTCGAAGACGGCGTCGCCGGTGGTGTCGACCGAGATCACCGCATCCTGACCGGTGCCGGTCTGCTGCACATCGACCCGGGCGCTGCGGTCCACATCCGCAACACCAAGGCTGTCGAGCAAACCGTCCAGGTCGACGAGATCCGCGCCCGTCGCATCGAAGCCGTCAATCAGATCGCCGGCATCGAGGATGTCGTTGTAGACGAAGACATCATTGCCGGTGCCGCCGTGCATGGTATCGGCTCCCGCGCCGCCGACGAGGACATCGTCGCCGGAGTTGCCGTAGAGCAGATCGTTGCCCGCGCCGCCAAAGAGGCTGTCGTCACCGCCGTTGGTAACAACACCGTTGCCGTCGCCATAGATCGTATCGTCGCCGTCGCCGCCGTAGAGCAGGTCGTCGCCACCGCCGTTCACAGAGGAACTGCTGCCGAGGTTGACGGCCAAGGCATCGCCTGAGATGAGGTCAGCGCCGGTGCCGCCGAAGATGGTATCGTCGCCGCCATAAGTCACGTCAGCCAAGCCGCCCAGGGAGAGGGAGTCTCCGGCGATTTTGTCGTTTCCGCCGCCGCCGTAGATCAGATCAGCACCGGCGTGCAGGGAGCCTGCCGTGGTGGTTGAAATTGCCGTCCCGCCGTTTTGAGCCAATGCGTCGCCAGCAACAAGGTCGTTGCCGTCTCCACTGTCGATCGTATCGCTTCCGGCGCTGGCTTGGCCGGCCAAGGCCGCGTCGCTGTTCGCGGTCGCCGTTCCGCCATTCCGGACGAGCACATCGCCGCTGATGGTGTCGTTGTTGCTGCCCGCGGTGATGCTGTCGTTTCCGGCATGGCTGCCCGCAAGCGCAGTATGGTTGGCCGTCGCGCTGGAACTCGAATTGCCGGATGCGAGTGCATCGCCGGCGATGAGGCCCATTCCACCATTGCCGGTGATGATATCGCTGCCGGCGGAACCACCGTCTCTCGCATCGCTGAACATGAACGCCACCGCGACACCCCCGTCGCTGATGGCCAGGCTGTCGCCCGCGAGGGTATCGGCGGCCCCGTCTCCGGATAGGGTATCATTGCCAGAAGCGCCTTCAACCGCGGTATGTCCGGCAATCGCTTCTGTGAACCCGAAACTTAGGGCGAAGGCGTCGCCCGCGATACTGTCGGAACCATCGATACCACGCAGACTGTCGTTGCCGGCTTCGGCAGTATTGCCGAAACCCGAGTTTTCAACGGTTACCTGTGCCGAGAAAGTGCCAATGGCCAGGGCCTCGCCGGCGATTGCGTCATCGCCGGGACCGCCGCCAATGGTGTCGTTGCCCGCAATGGCATTCACGGCGGTATTGGTGCTTCTCGCCTCTGATGTACCATCGGCGGCAAAGCTCAGCGTTTCACCCGCCAGAGTGTCGGCGCCGCCGCCACCGAGAATCGAATCGTTACCTTCCATGGCTCCGGCGGCCGCGCTGTTGAGATGGGACGCATTCACCGGACCGCTGTCCGAGGCGAAGAGGATTTCACCGGAAATGAGATCGGCGCCGGCCCCACCGGAAAGATGGTCGTTGGCGCCCCGGCCTTCGATCAGATCGTCGCCGGCCCCGCCATTGATGGTGTTGTCGGTGTCGTCTCCGGAAATGATCGGCCCCAGCATCGCCAGGGCGGGGACAGCAACACCTCCAAGCGTGCCCAAGCTGTCAGAAATACTCTTGGTGTTTTGGTCGCCGGAGGAAATGAGAGATGGAACGTTCTCTTGCGTCATGGCGGAACTCCTCGCAGACTTGGTTGAACAGCGAGAAAGCATTGCACGCAATTAAAAGTAGAATCAACTCATGGACGATGATGGCGGTATGAATCCTGTTAAAGTTTCATGATGTGCGTCTGTATTGATTAAGTGTCTGCCATGCATTGTTTATTTTTGCCGACGAGGGCCTGTTCCCGCTCACCCAATTGAACTCCCTGAAGCCAGCGGGCCCTCCGGGGTCACCTCCCGTTTGGACATAAACCGCCGGTTGCTGCTTGGTTCGGCGAACGGGAGGCTGACGCCGGTTTCACGGTCTGCCAGAGATCCTCGAGGTCCTCCAGGCTTTGGGTCTCGGGTTTTTGACCCTCATCTTGGAGCTTGGCTTCCACGGCGCGGAATCTCCGTCGAACTTGGTACTGCTGCGGCTTAGGGCCCCGTTCCTGATCAATACCCAGATGACGGGACAGCATGGGGAGGCTTGCTGCCAACCCCTGGGTGCTGCGTCTCAATGCTTTCGTCGGTCACGTCATTTATGGCGCCGCGCTTTACGCCGGTAGCCGGCCGGCGGCGTTTGTATCCTTGTGAAGGATGAGGGCGGGAAGCCGATGAACCTCCCGCCCTCTGATTCATGTCGATCTAGACCAAGGTTCCAAGGTTCAGGTCACTCTGATCCAGGTCCCCTGTGACATTGGTAACTGTAGCAACCACCGTGTCGAAGACGGCGTCGCCGGTGGTGTCGACCGAGATCACCGCATCCTGACCGGTTCCGGCCTGCTGCACATCGACCCGGGCGCTGCGGTCCACATCCGCAACGCCAAGACCATCCAGCAAACCGTCCAGGTCGACCTGGTCCGCGCCTGTCGCATCGAAGCCGTCGATCAGATCGCCGGCATCGAGGATGTCATTGTAGACGAAGGTGTCCGCGCCTGTGCCGCCGTTGAGGGTATCGTTACCGGTGCCACCGGTGAGGGTGTCGTTACCGGCACCGCCGGAGAGGATGTCGGCGCCGCCGAAACCGCGCATGACGTCGTCCTCGATGCCGCCCTGCAGATGGTCGTGGTTGTCCTTACCCAGGGACAGCACGCGGGTGAAGATGTTATTCGATTCCATCCAGCTGAACGCAAGCCGGCCGTCGGCCAGCATGGTCACCTGGGGTGAGGAGGGGCTGCCGGTGGCGAAGTCGGAGACGATGAACTCTTCGCCGATCGGGCTGCCGTCGGCGCCGAACTGGCGGGCGAAGATCGCCGTGCCGTCGCCGTCACCCTCGACCGAATTCCAGACCGCGACAAACCCGCCGCCCGGAAGCGACGCGACCGAAGGAACCGTCTGATCGCCGGTGGTAAAGTCGTTGACCACGAAAACGTCGCCCGAGGCGTTGCCCAGTTCGTCGTAGAGCCGGGCGACAATGCCAGTGCCGTCGCCGTCCTGGCCGCTGGCGGCCCAACTCACCACATAGCCGCCGCCCTCAAGCAGCGCCATCGAGATCTGATCGGCACCGGTAATGTCCATCGGCGCCTGGCTGACCTGCTGCTGGGCGCCCACGATGTCGCCCGAGCTGTCGTAACGCTGGCTGAAAACATGGCCGCTGGGGGATTCAATCCAGCTAACGACAAAGCCGCCGCCCGAGAGCGCGAGAACCGCAGGATCGCGCGCGACCTCGGGCCCGGCCAGATCGATGTCCGAGCCGATCAAATTGCCG
>JANQMC010000079.1 GCA_028280305.1 Pelagibius sp.
AAGGGTGAAAGGGTGCGGTAAGAGCGCACCGCGCCCCCGGCAACGGGGGCGGCAGGGCAAACCCCACCCGGAGCAAGATCAAGTAGGGACGGCCGGGCCAGCCTTTCGGGGTGGGGCCGGGCGGGTTTTCGCGCCGCCGTCCGGGTCGATCGCGCGAGGCCTTCGGCAACGAAGGCCCCAGATGAATGGCCATCCATGCGGGGCAACCCGCGGGACAGAACCCGGCTTACAGACCGTCTGGCTTGTTATCTCTTTGTTTTTAAATTGAAATCTCCAAGCGCCCTGGACGCTTTCTGTCGCCCGGACAGGCGCGACAGGGCTCTGAACCAGTGTCCCAAAGCCGAGAACAGAGCCCAATAAGAACAAAGATCGAACAAAGTGCTGCCACAATTTCTCGTCACTCTTACTTGTGGCTTTTCAGACGACACCCACAAGGGCTGCCACAACTACACAAAAAAGCCCTTACTCATGGGCTTTAAGCTGTTGTTAACCCCAGGGAATTACTTGTGTTGGCATTGACACCCATAAAATCCCATGATATCCCAAACGATCCCATATTGGGGATAAACTACGGCAATTTTTGCCAGATCGTGGGGCCGGGACCCTCCGCAAGCGGATGGTCCCCTGCGAAACGAGCGAAACGATCCGGCCAGGGCGGCCTGAACAACGGCGGGAAAGGAGCCGCGGGGGAACGAGGTGGCAGTCTTTATTGGCACCTTCGAGAACAAGGTGGATCAGAAGGGCCGGGTTTCCGTCCCCGCTGTGTTCCGCCAGACACTCGCCGGCCTGTCGTTTAACGGCATCGTCGCTTTCCGTTCGCATCGCGCCGATGCGATCGAGGGCTGCGGCATGGATTTCATGGAGCAGATGATCGCCCGGGTGTCGGAGATCGATCTCTTCTCCGAAACCCACGACGACCTGGCGACCACGATTTTCTCGGATTCCCAGCAGCTTCCCTTCGACGGCACCGGGCGCATCATGCTGCCCCAGGGCTTTCGCGACCATGCCGGCATCACCGACAAGGCCGCTTTTGTCGGCATGGGACAACTCTTTCAGATCTGGCACCCCGACGCCCTGGAGCGTCACAAGGCGGAGGCGCGCAGCCGCGCCCGCTCCCAAAGGCTGACCATTCCGGCCGGCGGCGGAGGTGGGCGATGAACGCGGAAACCTCTATAAAGGGTGGGGCAGCCGGCGGGGCAAGCGGCGGGGCGCACAAGCCGGTCCTGCTCGCCGAAGTGTTGGAAGCCCTGGCGCCGCGCGACGGCGCCATTTACGTTGACGGCACCTTCGGTGCCGGCGGCTACAGCCGCGCCATCCTCGATGCCGCCGACTGCACGGTCTGGGGCATCGACCGGGACCGCAGCGCCGTGGCCCGCGGCCGCAAGCTGGCCGAGGACTATCCCGGCCGCCTGCACATGATCGAAGGCTGCTTTGGCGACATGAAAGCGCTGCTGGCCGATCGCCTGGACAGCCCGCTGGACGGCATCGCCCTGGATCTCGGCGTCTCCTCGATGCAGATCGACGAGGCCGAGCGCGGCTTTTCCTTCCGTTTCGACGGCCCCCTGGACATGCGCATGGAGGGGCCGGACGACGACAAGGCCGCCGGCCGGCCCAGCGCCGCCGAGGTGGTGAACAGCCTGCCGGAAGCTGAGCTGGCCGACATTATATACCGCTACGGCGAGGAGCGCCGCTCGCGCCAGGTGGCCCGGGCCATCGTGACGGCGCGCGCCGAAAAGCCGATCACCCGCACCAGCGAACTGGCGGACCTGGTGCGCGGTGCGGTGAAACAGACGGCCAAGCGTGGCGCCAAGGCCATCGATCCGGCAACCCGCACCTTTCAGGCCCTGCGCATTCATGTGAATGACGAACTGGGCGAGCTGGAGCGCGGCCTGGAAGCAGCCGAGCAGTTGCTTGGCCCCGGCGGCCGCCTTGCCGTGGTTTCCTTTCATTCTTTGGAAGACCGCCAGGTAAAGCAGTTCCTGCGCGCCCGCAGTGGTGAAGGGGCCGCGCGCTCCCGCCACTTGCCGCCGGTCCAGGATGACGGCGCAGCCGCCGCAACCTTCCGCCCATTGTTTCGCGGCAGCAGAAGCGCCGGCGAAGCCGAATGCCGCGACAACCCGCGCGCGCGCTCCGCCCATCTGCGCGCCGCCGAGCGCAACGACACCCCCGCGCCCGGTAAGCGTGCCAGCCAGGCAGGTCGGTCATGAGGCGCTTCGTCATCTTCTGCTGGATCCTCGCCGGCTCTGCGACCGCCCTGACGCTGTTTCAGATCAAACAGGAAGTGTTGGAGTTGGAGCACGACATCAAATCGGTGCACCGCGAGATCCTGCGCGATCAGGAGGCCATTCACGTGCTGGAAGCCGAATGGAGCTACCTGAACAACCCGGCGCGCATCGCCGCCCTGGCCGAACGGCACCTGAACCTGGCGCCGATCCCGGCCGAGCGGATCATCGACTTTGCCGAGCTGCCCCTTCCCGGTGAGACACTGCCGGGTGAAGAGGGTGAGGAAGACGGTGACGGCAGCGCTGCCAAGGGGCCCGCCACCCTGGTCGCGGCCCCCGCCGCCGCAACGGGAGCCATCGACCGATGATCCGTCGCTATCTCGTCCGCTCCCAGACCAAGCCGTTACCGCCGGCGACGGCCGCCGAGCTGCCCAGCTTCGATTTGCAGGGCGGCCGCCCGGTGGAACTGCGTCTTGAAGGCACCGCCCGACAGACTCTGGAGACCGGCCGCACCCGTCTGCTGGTGGCCGCCGTCAGTTTCGCCCTGGCTTTCAGCCTGATCGGCTGGCGCCTCGTCGACTTCGGCCTGATGACCGACCGGCACGAACCGTCGATCGCGCGCAACCTTTCCTCCGGCGGGCTGGAGACCGGGCGCGCCGACATCGTCGATCGCAACGGCATCGTCCTGGCCACCACCCTGCCGACGGCCTCGCTCTACGCCAATCCACGGCATGTGCGCGACCCCGAGGGTGCCGCCCTGCGTCTTTCCGAAGTGCTGCCCGATGTCAGCCCGGCCCAGCTCGGCGCCAAACTGGGCAGCGAGCGCTCCTTTGTCTGGCTGCAGCGCAACCTGACGCCGCGCCAGCAGTATGCGGTGAACCGCCTGGGTATCCCCGGTCTCTATTTCCAGCGCGAGCACCGGCGCTTTTATCCGCACGGCGCCCTGACGCCTCATGTCGTCGGCTTCACCGGCGTCGACAACCAGGGCCTGGCCGGCATCGAACAGTCCTTTGATGACGTGCTGCGCGCTTCGGCCAAGCCGCTGCAGCTCAGCCTCGACATCCGTATCCAGCACATTCTCGCCGAGGAGCTGGCGAAATCGATAGAGACCTTCAGCGCCATCGGCGGCGCCGGCGTGGTGATGGATGCCAACACCGGCGAGATCGTCGCCATGACCTCCCTGCCCAGCTATGACCCGGCCAAGCCTGCCGCCGCTCCCACCGAGGCACGCTTCAACCGCGCCAGCCTGGGCACCTACGAGATGGGCTCGATCTTCAAGATCTTCACCACGGCCATGGCGCTCAACGAAGGCGTCGTCACCCTGCGCGACGGCTACGATACGCGCAAACCGATCCGTATCTCGCGTTTCACCATCAGGGACTTCAAACCCAAGAACCGCTGGCTGACGATTCCGGAGATCTTCATCTACTCCAGCAACATCGGCACGGTTCACATGGCCATGGACGCGGGCACCCCGGCGCAGAAGACCTTTTTGAAGCGTCTCGGACTGTTGCAGCCGGCCAGCGTCGAGCTGGCGGAGGTCGCCCAGCCGTTGATCCCCTCGCCCTGGCGCGAGATCAACACCATGACGATTTCCTATGGCTACGGCCTGGCGGTTTCGCCGCTGCAGTTGACCGGCGCCGTCGCCGGTCTGGTGAACGGCGGCACGGAAGTGCGCCCGACCCTGTTGCGGCGGGATCCGGCCAAGGTGGCCAAGGGGCCGAGGATCATCTCTGAAGCGACGTCGGAGACTATCCGCAAATTGATGCGCCTGGTCGTCATCAAGGGCTCCGGCCGCAAGGCCAATGCAGAGGGTTACCTCGTCGGCGGCAAGACCGGCACCGCGGACAAGCTTGCCGGGCGCCGCTATGCCCGCAACGCCCGCATCTCCTCTTTCGTGGCCGGCTTTCCGATGGACAAACCGCGTTACGTCGTCTTCGTCACCATCGACGAGCCGAAGCCGACCAAGGAAACCTTCGGCTATGCCACCGGCGGCTGGGTTGCCGCGCCGGCGGTCAACAACATCGTTACCCGCGTCGCCCCCCTCGTCGGCATCGCGCCGCGCGACAACGGCGACGCGATGGTCGAACAGCTTCTGGTCGATATCGAAGAGCGCGCGGAAGGACGCCAGCTTGCGTCTAACTGATCTGCTCGCAACGGAAGGGAATGGAATGCAGCCGCAAGCGGCACCTGCAGAGGCCTTGGCAGAGATGGAGATCAGCGGTCTGACGGCGGACAGCCGGCAGGTTGCCGAGGGCTATCTCTTTGCCGCCTTGCCGGGCAGCCGCGTCGACGGCCGCGACTTCATTCCTCAGGCCCTGGCCCAGGGTGCGGCGGCGGTCCTGGCGCCGGAGGGCACCGAACTGCCCACGGCGGCAAAGAGCGTCGCCCTGATCACCGACCCCAACCCGCGGCGGCGCCTGGCGCTGCTCGCCGCCCGCTTTTTCGAACGCCAGCCGGCGACGGCCGTCACCGTCACCGGCACCAATGGCAAGACTTCGGTCGCAAGCTTCACCATTCAGATCTGGCAAGCCCTGGGCCGCGACGCGGCCAGCCTGGGCACCCTCGGCCTGCAGCCGCCGCGTCCCGACGCGCCGGCCTCGCTGACAACGCCTGATCCGGTGGAACTGCACCGCTGCCTTGCGTCGCTGGCCCGTGATCGCGTTGATCATGTTGTGCTGGAAGCCTCAAGCCATGGACTGGACCAGTATCGGCTTGACGGGATCCGGGTCAGCGCCGCTGCCTTCACCAACCTCACCCGCGACCATCTCGACTACCACGGCACCATGGAGGCCTACCTGGCCGCCAAGCTGCGGCTCTTCACCGAGCTGCTGCAGGCCGACGGCACTGCCGTGGTGAACATCGACGATCCGGCGGGGGTTCAGGTGGCCGAGGCCTGCCGCGCCCGCGGCGTGACGCTTCTCACCTATGGCCGCGGCGCCAGCGACCTGCAACTGCTGGAGCAGCTGCCGACAGCGACCGGCCAAGACCTGAAACTGCGTCTGCTTGGCAAAGACATTTCGGTTTCCCTGGGTGTCGTCGGCGCCTTTCAGGCCGAAAACGTTCTGGCTGCCCTTGGCCTGGTGATTGCCGGTGGGGTCGCGCCTGAAGAAGCCGCGGCAACCCTGAACAAGCTGGGCGGCGTGCCGGGCCGTTTGGAATTGGTGGGCGAAACCGCCGCTGGCGGACACGTCTACGTCGACTATGCCCATACACCGGATGCGCTGGAGACGGTGCTGAAGGCGGTACGCCCCCACACCCGGGGCCAGCTCAGCGTCGTGGTCGGCTGCGGCGGTGACCGCGACCGCGGCAAGCGGCCGCAGATGGGTGAGATTTCCGTGCGCCTGGCCGACAAGGCCTTCATCACCGACGACAACCCGCGCAGCGAAGACCCGGCGACGATCCGCCAGGCGATGCTGGCGGCAGCGCCGGGCGCGGAAGAGATCGGCGATCGGGGGGCGGCCATTGCCACCGCGGTGGCCGCGCTGGGTTCGGGCGATGTCCTGGTCATCGCCGGCAAGGGCCATGAGACTGGCCAGATTGTTGGGGGACAAGTCTTGC
>JANQMC010000100.1 GCA_028280305.1 Pelagibius sp.
ACCACCTCGTAGACCATGTGGTGCAGGCCGGAGCCGTCGTCGGTGTCGCCGATGTACATCCCCGGACGCTTGCGTACGGCCTCCAGGCCGCGCAGGACCTTGATGGACTCGGCGCCGTAATCGGCATCGTCCTGCTGCGGATTGCGGGCTGCGGTGGGTTCGTCGCTGGTGGTCATAGGATTCTGGTTCTCATGTGTCGGACGTCGATCCTGCCGGCCGCAGCCGGATGGCGCCGTCCTGAATGGTGAAAAACTGCGCGGCGCCCGCGAGGCTGCTGAAATCGGCGGCATCGGTGCCGGTCAGCCAGGCCTGGGCGCGCATATCGAGGATCTCGCGGTAGAGCGCGGCCCGACGCTCGGCATCGAGATGGGCCGCCACTTCGTCGAGCAGCAGCAGGGGCGCCGCGCCCCGTGCCAGGCTCTGCAGCCTTGCGTGGGCCAGCAGGATGGCGATCAGCAGGGCTTTCTGCTCCCCGGTCGAACACAGCCCCGCCGCCACGCCTTTGGCGGCGTGCTGGGCCGCAAGGTCGCTGCGGTGCGGCCCGACGGCGGCACCGCCGGCCTCCGCGTCCTGGCGGCGGCTCTCAGCCAGGCGTTCGCGCAGCCGGTCCTCCACAGCCAGGGCCGGTTGGCCTTCGCGCAGCCATTCCTCGACCGTTCCTTCCAGCGCCAGCCGGGCCTTGGGAAAGGGGCCCTCGGCCGCGTCACAGGCCTGCTGCAGCCGCTCCACCATCGCCAGGCGGGCATCGGCGATGGCGACGCCATGACCGGCCATGGAGTCCTCCAGCGCGTCGAGCCAGGCCGCGTCACCGCGCCCGGACTTCAACAGCCGCGCCCGCTCCCGCAGGGCATGCTCATAGGCATTGCTGCGCGCCGAATGCTCCGGATCGAAGCCATAGACCAGCCGGTCGAGAAAGCGGCGGCGGCCGCCGGCCGCCTCGCGGAACAGGCCGTCCATCTGCGGCGTCAGCCAGACCAGGGAGATCACCTCGGCCAGGGCCTGCTGGCCGCGGGCCGCAACACCGTCGACCTTCACCAGCCGACGCTCCCGGCCGTTGCCGTTCGCGGGGCCGAGACTGCCCGGATCGCGGCCGCTGCCGATCTCGCGCGGACCCATCGGCGTCATGACGGAAGCGGCCACCGCCCAGGCGGCGGGACCGGCGGCTTCGCCATCCTCCGCCGCCGGCGCTATGCGGTCGATTTCGCCGAGCTTGGCGCCGCGCAGGCCGCGGCCCGGCGAGAGGAAGGAGATCGCCTCCAGCAGATTGGTTTTGCCCGCCCCGTTGGCCCCGGTCAGCACCACCGGCGCCGCTGAAATCTCCAGCTCCGCCCGCGCATAGCTGCGGAATTGGTGAACCAGAAGGCGGTTGATCCAGAGTCCCGCCCCCTCCGTTTCCGGCGACACGGCTGCGGGCTCCGAATCGCCAAGGGCGGCGGAGGTCAACAAAGGCGCGCAGGACCCTGATGAATCCAGGGGCGGCGCCGGGAACAGCCTGTCGCCCGGGTCGCCATCACACCCTCATCGGCATCAGCACATAAAGCGCGCTGGGATCGGCCACTTCGCGGACGATGGTCGGCGAAGCGGGGTCGGCCATGGTGAACTGCGCCGCGTCGCCTTCGATCTGCTGAGCGATATCCAGGAGATAGCGGGAATTGAAGCCTATTTCGATGCCCGAGCCGTCGTAGTCGATTTCCAGTTCCTCGACCGCGGTGCCGTTTTCCGGGCTGTTGGCGGAAAGCGTCAGGGCGCCCTTGTCGACGGCCATCTTCACCGCACGGCTCTTCTCGGTGGAAATGGTCGAAACCCGGTCCACCGCGTCGGCGAAGGTCTTGCAGTCGACCTCCAGCACCTTGTCGTTGCCCGCGGGGATCACCCGCTCGTAGTCCGGGAAGGTGCCGTCGATCAGCTTGGAGGTCAGCACCGTCGAGGCGAAGGCGAAGCGGATCTTGGTTTCCGAGAGAGCGATCTCGACGGGATCGTCGATCCCCTCGACCAGCCGCCGCAGCTCGCCCACCGTCTTGCGGGGCACGATGACGCCCGGCATGTCCTTGGCCGCATCCGGCAGGGGCATCTCGACCCGCGCCAGGCGATGGCCGTCGGTGGCCACGGCGCGCAGCACCGAAAGCTCGTTGCTCGCCGCGGCATGCAGGAAGATGCCGTTGAGATAGTAACGGGTTTCCTCCGTGGAGATGGCAAAGCGCGTGCGGTCGATCAGGGTTTTCAGTTCGCTCGCCTGCAAGGTGAATCCCTGCGGCAGGTCTTCGCCCGACGTCGCCGGGAAATCCTCCTTGGGCAGGGTCGCCAGGGTGAACACGGAACGGCCGGCCTGCAGCGTCAGGCGCGAGTCGTCGCCGCCGGCTTCAATCGATACCTGGGCGCCCTCGGGCAGCTTGCGGACGATATCGTAGAGCGTATGGGCCGGTGCCGTGGTGGCGCCCGGCTGGGCAACCTCGGCACCCAGCTTGTCGATCACGGTGAGGTCCATGTCGGTAGCGGTCAGCGATAACGCATCCCCCTCCGCCTCAATCAGAACGTTGGAGAGGATGGGAATGGTGTTGCGGCGCTCGACAACGCTTTGAACATGGGTCAAAGACTTGAGGAGCGCGGCGCGTTCAATGGTCAGCTTCATGACGGTGTGCGAGGCCTTCGGGCGTTGGTGGTGATCATAAATCTCGGTGCTTCTTCCAGATGCTTTTCAGCCTTTGATGCGGAGCCCTGGGATCGAAGCTCGCGCGGCCCCAATCCCCTGTCCTGCGCCAGCTCTCGACAGGGAAAATCGGGCCCATCAGCACCGCCTGCGAAGGTGCCGAAACGCATCCCCGCAGCGCGGTTGCGAAGTATAGCATGGAAGCCCGGAAACGTAAGCTTTAAGCGCAGTTGGCCGGTCTCGGCCATCCCCTCCGCCGGGGCCGGCGAAGGGGGCCGCTAAGCGACTCTTTTGGCTGGCTTTTCCGCCCCTGAAAGGGCCTGCCAGCCGGGCCCGTCAGGCCTCCAGCATGCGCCGCAGCAATTCGACGTCTTCGGCGAAGCCGGAATCGGTTGCTTTCAGTTCCTCGACCTTGCGCACCGCGTGCATCACGGTGGTGTGGTCGCGGCCCCCGAACTTGCGGCCGATTTCCGGCAGGGAGCGGGAGGTCAACTGCTTCGACAGATACATGGCGACCTGCCGGGGCCGGGCCACCGCCCGGGCGCGGCGCGCCGAGTGCATGTCGGCAACGCGCACGTTGAAGTGGGCCGAGACCCGCTTCTGAATCTCTTCGATGGTCACCCGCCGGTCGTTGGCGCGCAGCAGGTCGTGCAGCACCTCCTGGGTGTTCTCCAGAGTGATCGGCCGGCCCACCAGCGTGCCGTGGGCGACGATGCGGTTCAGCGCGCCCTCAAGCTCCCGCACGTTGGAGGTAATCTTGTGCGCCAGGAACTCCAGCACCTTGATCGGAATGTCGATCGACGCCTGCTCGGCGCGCGCCTGCAGGATGCCGAGACGCAACTCGTAGGTCGTCGGGTGGATGTCGGCGACAAGCCCCCAGCCGAGACGCGAGCGCATGCGCTCCTCAACGCCTTCAAGATCACTCGGACTCTTGTCGGCGGAGATCACCACCTGGCGGTTCTGATCGACCAGCGCATTGAAGGTATGGAAGAACTCTTCCTGCGTCGCTTCGCGGCCGCCGATGAACTGCACATCGTCGATCATCAACACGTCGACGGAACGGAACTGTTCCTTGAACGCCATCGTGTCTTTCGTTCGCAGCGCGCGCACGAACTGGTACATGAACTTCTCGGCAGAGAGATAGATGATGCGACGTTCGGGAGACTGCTTCTTGATGTGCAGACCGATCGCGTGCATCAGGTGAGTCTTGCCGAGACCGACACCACCATAGAGGAACAACGGATTGAACGGCGCCGTCGGCGCCTCTGCAATGCGTCGTGCGGCAGCATAGGCAAGCTCGTTCGGCTTGCCGACAACGAAGTTTTCAAACGTCAGACGTGGATCCAAGGAAGCAGAGATCCTTTCGCGCGCGGCAGCAGCAGAGTCGCTGTCGTGTGACTTTACCGCTGCGGATTTAACAGCATTATGCGCGACCTTTGACGCCAAAGCACCTGCTGCTTTGCCGGCGGTAACGCCGCTGTCTTCATCATCGTGCTGCGTCGTCGTCGAAGCACCGAGAAGCGCGTCGCCTGCACCGGGTTTCGGCGTAGGCCGCGCCGGCGGCTGCACGACAATTTCGATTCCGGCGATGGAGGGATCTTCTTCCGACCACAACGCATCAAGTCGCGCGGCGTAATTGCTCGCAACCCAATCGCGCATGAAACGCGTCGGCACAGCCAAACGAAGTTTGCCGTTACGCGCGCCGGCCAGTGTCAAAGGAGTCAACCAGGAACGGTATGCCGCTTCACCCACCTCGGCACGCAAGCGTCCGCGAACGCGCGACCATTGTTCAATGACAGTTGCTTCGCCGTCACCAGAACTCATCTACCTCTTCCCCCCAACAGCATGGTGCTCAGCAAACAGGATTCAGCGACACACTGGACCGAGAGGTAATTCGGCGCGGCAGCACAAGCATCGTCCATAACGTGGTCAGCAACCTCGTTTGCTTTTAGTAGTTCAAGGTATCGGCTTGGAAGCGGCCCCAAGAGCCAGGCGGGTCGAGAAAAAACAATCTGCTTTCAGAGAAGCGCACACCCTTACCGCACCTGCAGTTTTCTCAATAATTGGTTTTGGGAATTACTTGCTAGGCGCGAATTATTACTTTGCTTTTTCCTAAATTTTCTTACTCAGAACCCCCAAGCGCGATACAGTTAATGTACGCGCAAAGACTTCGGGTGACAAGCGGATCGAATGGAGAACGACACTTTTTTTACAGGCAAGGCGCATCTGCAACACTGCGCGGGATGCGCCGCGGAATCAAAAGATGCGGCAAACACGCGGAACGCAAAAACAAAAACCGGACTCCGCAAACACGAAAACCGCGCCCTCATATTCTGAAGGCGCGGCCTTGTTTTTTGTTCCCGGACTTGTCCGGGAGTGCGGCGGTTCAGCCGATCGCTTTGACGCGCGCGGAGAGACGCGACAGCTTGCGGGCGACGGTGTTCTTGTGCAGCACGCCGCCGCGAACGCCGCGATGCATTTCCGGCTGCGCCGCGCGCAGCGCCGTCTGGGCCGCGTCTTTGTCGCCGCTGGAAATCGCCAGCTCCACAGCCTTCACAAAGGTGCGGATGCGGCTGACCCGCCGGCGGTTGATTTCCGTCCGGCGGCCGTTACGGCGGATACGCTTCTTGGCCGACTTATGATGTGCCATGGCTTTGTATTACGTTCTCAGTCTGCCTGTGTAACCGGGCTGGAAGAGCCGCATAGCTTGCAGCGGGCTTCGGCAGCGGGATCACACCGGGTTCATATGGTTAGCGCCCCTTTCGAAGCTCAGCCACCCTGGCTCGACACCTGAGTGCGTGCTTCTGGTCCGGGACACCGGGAAGGCGGGGTTATAGACCCCCGCCCCGGCCTCGTCAAGCCGCATCAGCGGGCTATTTTCCAGCAAAAATCAGCGGTTTTTCCAGGCCGGCGCCCGCTTCTCCGCGAAGGCCGCCATGCCCTCTTTCTGGTCGTCCAGCGCAAAGGTGGCGTGAAACAGGCGGCGCTCGAATTTCACGCCCTCGGCCAGGGTCGTCTCATAGGCCCGGTTGACGGCTTCCTTGGCCATCAGCACCACCGGCTGGGACAGCCCGGCAATCTTGCGCGCGGCCTTCATCGCCTCTTCCTGCAGCTCGGCCGCCGGCACCACCCGGGCGACCAGCCCGGCCCGCTCGGCCTCTTCGGCATCCATCATGCGACCGGTCAGGCAGAGTTCCATTGCCTTCGACTTGCCGACGAAACGGGTCAGGCGCTGGGTGCCGCCGGAGCCGGGAATGGTGCCGATGGTAATCTCCGGCTGGCCGAACTTCGCCGTGTCGGCGGCCAGGATGAAGTCGCACATCATGGCAATCTCGCAACCGCCGCCCAGGGCATAACCGGCCACCGCGGCGATCACCGGCTTGCGGGTCTGGGACAGACGCTCCCAGCCTTTTGTGATGAAGTCCTCGCCGTAGGCTTCCTGAAAGGTCTTGTCCTTCATCTCCTTGATGTCGGCGCCGGCGGCGAACGCCTTCTCCGATCCGGTCACCAGGATGCAGCCGATTGAGTCGTCGCTTTCCAGATCGTCCAGAGCGGCGCCGAGATCGTCGATCAACGCCGCGCAAAGCGCGTTCAGGGCCTTGGGCCTGTTGAGGGTGATCACCCCGACGCCGTCTTGCTTCTCAAGGATGATGTTCTCGTAGGTCATCGGCCTCGGTCCTTTCATGAGGGAGCCGCGGAGCGGCCGCGGCATATCGGTTGTTGGGATCGGTTACTGGGGAAAGAGCCGGAACTGTACGGTCACCAGGCCGGCGGCCTCGGTCAGGGTCAGCTCCAGGCGCTCGCCCTCTCTCAGGTAGCCACCGCTCCGGTCACGCTGCCAGCCCAACTGGGGCAGGGTGGTGTCATAAAAAAAAGCAACCGCATCGGGGGCAACCGCACCGGCGGCATAAGCCTCGACGATGCGCCCGCCCGGCTTGTCGAAAATCAGTCCCCTGTCCGGCATCTCCGCGAGGCCCGGCATCAGCGGCAGATCGGCGACGCCGCCGACAAATCCGTCGGAATCCTGGGCGCCAGAATCTTGGGCGCCAGCGGGCAAGCCCAAGCCGATCCAGAGTAAGGCGGCGAACAAAACGGCAAAGCGGCGGGAGCACCTGAAACTGACCATGCGGTTGTCTACCCCAGCGCCCGCAGCGGGCGCAATAGCCCCGGCGTCCGGACCCTTCATCATTTCAACGCTGACGGCGAGGGCAGAAAAAGGTCGAGCGGCCGCTCTGCACCAGCCGGGCAACGCCGCCGGAGGTGGCAGGATCGCAGTCGCAGCCCGGACAACCTTCACCCTCGCGGCCATAGACGGCCCATTCATGTTGAAAGTATCCCAGCTCGCCGTCGGCCTGCACGTAATCGCGCAGCGAGGATCCGCCGGCCTCGATCGCACGGGTCAGAACCTGCCGCACCGCGCCCGCCAGACGCTCGGCCCGGCCGCCCTGCACCGTATAGGCCTGGCGGCGCGGCGACAGCCCGGCCAGGAACAACGCCTCGCAGACATATATATTGCCGAGGCCGGCGACCACCCGCTGGTCCAGCAGGGCCGCCTTGATGGGCGACCGCTTTCCTTTCAATGCCGCAGCGAGAGCCGGGCCATTGAAATCGTTGCCCAGCGGCTCGGGACCCAGGTCCTTCAACAGCGGATGGCTGTCCGCAGCGGAGTCGGCAAAGAGGTCCATGACGCCGAAGCGGCGGGCGTCGTTGAAGCGCACCTCGGTCCCCTGGTCCGTGGTGAAGACGACATGGTCATGGCGATCCAGCGGTGCCGGCGGCTCTCTATCCGATGCCTCATGGATCATCATGCGTCCGGACATGCCGAGATGGCAGAGCAGCACCTGCCCGTCATCCAGATGCAGCAGCATGTATTTGGCGCGGCGGCGAATACGCTCGACCTTCCGCCCGGTCAGCCGCGCGGCGAAGTTCTCCGGAAAGGGAAAACGCAGATTAGGGCGGCGCTGCTGCACCTGGGCCAGGCGGCGGCCTTCCAGCCTGGGGCGCAGGCCGCGCACAACGGTTTCGACTTCCGGCAGTTCAGGCATCGGGCAAAAAATTATCCAGAAACGAGGCCAAGAAAGAGAACTGTGGCGAATTGCCCCTTAACGGGGCGCAGGGCCAGAGTAGCGCGGCGGCGTCCTGCGCGCTATGGTCCGCGCGATGAACAGCAGCCCCGATTCCGACAAACACCATTACGACAACCTCCGTGGCGGCAGTGAAAACGCCGGGCGGACGCATTTCGGCTTTCGCGATGTCGCGGAGGATGAAAAGGCGCCCCTGGTCCAGGGACTCTTTCAGTCCGTCGCCGGGCGCTACGATCTGATGAACGACCTGATGTCCGGCGGCATCCATCGGCTCTGGAAGGCATCGATGATCGACTGGCTGGACCCGCGCCCCGGAATCCGGCTGCTCGACACCGCCGGCGGCACCGGTGACATCGCGCTCAGGGTGATGGAGCGGCTCGAAAAGCGGGATGTGGTTGCAGACAACGCCAGCAGGATCATGGTCTGCGACCTGACGCCGGGCATGCTGGCCGTCGGCCGCGGCCGCGCGTTGGATCAGGGTGTCTTTAAAGGCATCGACTGGGTCTGCGGCGATGCGGAGCGGCTGCCGCTGCCGGATTCCTCCGTCACCGCCTATACCATTGCCTTCGGTCTGAGAAACGTCACCCATATAGAGCGCGCGCTCAGCGAGGCGCGCCGGGTCCTGAAACCGGGCGGACGGTTTCTCTGTCTGGAGTTCAGCCGCGTGGTGGTGCCGCTGTTTGCCGATCTCTACGACCGCTACTCCTTCAGCGTGCTGCCGGCCATGGGCGCGGCCATCGCCGGTGACCGTGAAGCCTATGTCTATCTGGCTGAATCGATCCGCCGCTTTCCGCCGCAGGATGAACTGGCCGGCAAGATGTCGGCCGCCGGCCTGCAACAGGTCCGCTACCGCAACCTTTCCGGCGGGATCGCCGCCATCCATTCCGGCTGGCGGATCTAAGGCGGGTCTACTTCAAAAGATGCTACGCACCCTTCGGTCCCTCCTGCGCTTTCAGCGCATCGTCCGCACTTTGGCCCGTCACGACGCCCTGGCGCCGCTGGAGGAAATTCAGATCGCCCCCGGGCTGGTGTGGATCGCCCGGCGCTTTTCCCGCCGCCAGGCGGAGGGGCGGCCGGGCCAGAAGCTCGCCCGCGCCCTGGCCGAAATGGGCCCCAGCTTCATCAAACTCGGCCAGGCGCTGTCGACCCGCGCCGATCTGGTCGGCGAAAGGGTGGCCCAGGACCTCGCCGAACTGCAGGACAGCTTGGCGCCCTTCGACGCGGAGCTGGCCCGTGCCACCATTGAGGAAGAGCTTGGCCAGCCGCTGGGAGCGCTCTTTGTCAGCTTCGAAGACAAACCGATCTCCGCCGCCTCCATCGCTCAGGTCCATCTGGCAACGGTCAAGGCCGAGGGGCAGGAACCGGAGAGCGGCGAGGGCCTGCCGGTCGCGGTGAAAGTACTGCGCCCCGGCATTGAAAAGGCTTTCGAGCGCGACCTGGAGTTCTTTTATTGGGTAGCGGAATGGGCGCTGAGGGCACAGCCCAAACTGCAGCGCTTCAAACCGCTCGATGTGGTCCAGGTCTTCGAGACCACGGTTCGTCTGGAGATGGATCTGCGCATGGAAGGGGCGGCGGCCTCGGAACTGGCGGAAAACTTCGACGGCGACGAAACCTATAGCGTACCGGCCATCGACTGGCGGCGCTCGTCGCGGCGCGTGCTCACCATGTCGCGGGTCAGCGGCATTCCCCTGGACGACCGCGAAGCCCTGCTCGCCGAAGGCCACGACCTGCAGGAGGTGCTGTCGAAAGCCGCCGGCATCTTCTTCAATCAGGTGTTCCGCGACGGCTTCTTTCATGGCGACCAGCATCCGGGAAACATGTTCGTCGACCGCGACGGCAACATTCTGGCGGTCGACTTCGGCATCATGGGGCGGCTGGACTGGCGGACCCGCCGCAATCTCGCGGATATGCTGATCGCGACGCTGCAGGGCGATTACCATCGTCTGGCCCAGGTCTATATGGAGGCCGGTTATCTGCCGCAGCGCCACGCCCTGGACGTTTTCGCCCAGGCGCTGCGTTCGGTCTGCGAGCCGATCGCCGGGCGGCCGCTGAACGAAATCTCCTTCGCCAAGCTGCTGGCCCAGTTGCTGCGCCTCACCGAATCCTTCGAACTGCCGGTACAGCCGCAGTTGCTGCTGCTGCAGAAAAACATGCTGATGGCCGAGGGCGTCAGCCGCTCGCTCGATCCCTCCTTGAACATCTGGACCCTGGCGGAGCCCTTGATCGACGCCTGGATGCGCGAGAACCGCGGCCCCGAGGCGCGGCTGCGCGAAACCGTTGATGACGTGCTTCATACCCTGCGCCGCCTGCCCGCCCTGGCCGACAATCTGGACCGGGCAACGGAGGAGCTGGCGGCCGGGCGCATCGGCCTGCATCCCGACACCCTCAGACGCATCTCCCAGCGCCAGGCCAGCGCCTTTGCCCGCTGGGCCCTGATCATCGCCGTCGGCGCCCTGGTTCTCGCTGCCGCCGCGGCCTTTTAGGCCTCCTTCTGCCCCTCATCTTGCAAGGATGGGCGCGAAGGCCTACCTTATCTACAACACATCACCGTGAAATCTGGAATAACCGACGTGTTTACCGGAAAACGGGTTCTACTCATCGTCTCCGGCGGGATTGCCGCCTATAAGTCGCTGGACCTTGTGCGCCGCCTGCGGGAGCGCGGCGCCGCCGTGCGCTGCATTCTCACCAAGGCCGGTGCGGAATTCGTCACGCCTCTCTCGCTCTCGGCCCTGACCGAGGACAAGGTCTACGGCGAGCTTTTTTCGCTGACCGACGAGGCGGAGATGGGGCACATCCAGCTTTCCCGCGACGCCGATCTTCTGGTGGTCGCGCCGGCCTCTGCCGACCTGCTGGCCAAGATGGCGCAGGGCCGGGCCGACGATCTCGCCTCCACCGCCCTGCTGGCCACCGACAAGGCGGTGCTGGCGGCCCCGGCGATGAACGTGCGCATGTGGGAACACCCCGCGACCCAGGCCAATCTGGCGCTGTTGAAGGAACGCGGCGTTCTCACCGTCGGCCCCAATGAGGGCGACATGGCCTGCGGCGAATACGGCTTCGGGCGCATGGCCGAGCCGATGGAAATTCTGGCGGCCATCGAAGAGGCCCTGGCGGCCTCTCCGGCGGCGGCATCCGGCGGCGGACCGTCCCTCAATCGTCCTCTGGCCGGCCTGCGCGCCCTGGTGACCAGCGGGCCAACCCACGAGCCGATCGACCCGGTGCGCTACATCGCCAACCGTTCCTCCGGCCGCCAGGGCCATGCCATCGCCGCCGCCCTGGCCCGTCAGGGGGCCGAAACCACCCTGGTCTCCGGGCCCAGCCAACTGCCGGACCCGGCCGGGCTGAAGACCCTGCATGTCGAAACCGCCGAGGAGATGCTGGCGGCCTGCCAAACCTCCCTGCCGGTAGAGATCGCCGTCTGCGCCGCCGCCGTCGCCGACTGGCGCTCTGTGGCCCGCGCGCAGCAGAAGATGAAAAAGAACGGCGCCCCGGCCAGCCTGGAGCTGACCGCCAATCCCGATATCCTGGCTGAGCTGTCCAAGGCCGGCGACCTGCGCCCCAGCCTGGTCATCGGTTTTGCCGCGGAGACCGAGAACGTCGTCGCCCAGGCGCAGGAGAAGCTGGCACGCAAGGGCTGCGACTGGATCCTCGCCAACGACGTGGCGCCGGCAAGCGGCACCTTCGGCGGCGAGAACAACCAGATCAACCTGATCCGGGCCGAGGGCGTCGAGCCCTGGCCGCAGATGACCAAGCTGGCGGTGGCCGAGCGCCTCTGCCGTGAAATAGCCGCAACCCTCGGGCGCTGAAACAGCGCACGCTATCCTCAGGGAAGATTAGAAGACCCGTATGACCGCCAAAACCGACATCGCCACCGCCGACACCCTCATCAACAATCCGGGCCTTGCCGTGGCGGTTAAGCGCCTCGACCACGCACAGGACCTGCCGCTGCCGGCCTATGCCACGGAAGACTCCGCCGGCATGGACCTCCTGGCCGCCGTGGCCGAAGACTTGGTACTGGCGCCGGGCGAGCGCCGCCTGATCCCCACCGGCATCGCCATCGCCCTGCCGCCCGGCAGCGAGGCGCAGGTGCGCCCGCGCTCCGGCCTTGCGCTGAAACATGGCCTCACGGTGCTGAACGCGCCGGGCACCATCGATGCCGACTACCGTGGCGAGGTCGGCGTGGTGCTGATCAACCTGGGCCAGGAGCCCTTCACCATCACCCGCGGCAGCCGCATCGCCCAGATGGTGGTGGCGCGCTACGCAAGGGTCGCCTGGCGTCCGTCCGACAGTCTGGAAGACAGCGCCCGCGGCGCCGGCGGCTTCGGCTCGACAGGTGTCGGCAGCCCCGCTGTCGATGATCTGGCCGCTGCCAACGCGGAGTAGGGGCGACGCGGCGATGCTGAGGCTTTCCAAGAAACTGCTCTTCGCCATCGAGGCGGTGGTCGACATCGCCTATCACGCCGGGGCAGGGCCGGTGCGTTCCACCGATATTTCGCGGCGCCAGGGCATACCGCGGCGCTATCTGGAACAGGTGCTGCAGCAGCTTGTGCACCATGGCATTCTCGCCGGCCAGCGCGGCCCCAAGGGCGGCTATCGTTTGGCGCGCGAGCGCAGACGCATTTCCGTCGGCGAGATCATCCGCATCGTGCGCAAGCTGGAGGGCACCATCAACCCGGCCAACGAGCCCGACGGATCGGAAATCGGCGTGAAGGTGGTGCGGCCGATCTGGATCGACATGCAGTTGGAGATGATGGAGCGCCTGGACAATCTGACCATCGAGCAGCTCTGCGACAGGGCCCGCGAGCGCGGCATCGTCAGCGAAGCCAAGTCGATCCCCGACTTCTCCATCTGACCGCCACACGAGCCCAAGCAAGAGCGCCCATGGACACAAGCAAAGTCACCCCGCTGCCGCAGGCCGCAGAAGACGAGGCGCCCTGCGAATTCCGTGGACGTATCTACAATTCGATCCTGGAGACAGTCGGCGCGACGCCGCTGATCCGCGTGCCCAAACTGGCCGCCGCCCATGGCGCGGTGGCCGAGGTGGCGGGCAAGTGCGAGTTCTTCAATCCGCTGAACTCGGTGAAGGATCGCATCGGCCTTTCCATGGTCGAGGCCTTGGAAAAGGACGGCCGCCTGGGGCCGGAGGGCGGGCCCGGGGGTATTATCGTCGAGCCGACCAGCGGCAACACCGGCATCGCGCTCGCCTTCGTCTGCGCCGCCAAGGGCTACCGCCTGATCCTCACCATGCCGGAGACCATGTCGGTGGAGCGCCGCAAGATGCTGCGCCTGCTGGGCGCCGAGCTGGTGCTGACCGACGGCAGCAAGGGCATGAACGGCGCCGTCGCCAAGGCCGAGGAAATCCTCGCCAAGCACCCCGGCGCGGTGATGCCGCAGCAGTTCAACAACCCGGCCAATCCCGACGCCCACTTCCACACCACGGCGGAGGAAATCTGGCGCGACAGCGGCGGAGCGGTCGATGCCGTGGTCTCCGCCGTCGGCACCGGCGGCACCCTGACCGGCATCGCCGCCGCCCTGAAGGCGCGCAAAGACGGCTTCCGCATGATCGCCGTGGAACCGGAGGACAGCCCGGTGCTCTCCGGCGGCCAGCCCGGCCCCCACAAGATCCAGGGCATCGGCGCCGGCTTCATTCCCGGCAACCTGAAGACCGACCTGATCGACGAGGTCGTGCGCATCGGCAACGACACCGCCTTTCGCACGGCGCGTGAAGCCGCGGCCCTGGAGGGTCTGCCGGTCGGCATCTCCTCCGGCGCGGCCCTCGCCGCCGCGCTCGAGGTCGGCGCCCGCCCGGAGATGAAGGGCAAGCTCATCGTCGCCATCCTCCCCTCCTTCGCCGAACGCTACCTCTCGACGGATCTTTTCGAGGGCATGTAGGGATTCGAGGGCATGTAGGGACGCAGGCGAAACCGTCATACTCGGGCTTGTCCCGAGTGTCCATGGCAGGGGCAAAGACCGAGCCCCTACTACAAAGGCTCCAGCGAACGACCTGATGGACCCTCGGAACAAGTCCGAGGGTGACGGAACTGGGCAATTCCCGGACCCATCCCACCCCTTTGTCCTTTCCTCTCAACGCGCTAGACTGCCTCTCATGGACTTCTCAGACGACCAGATCGACCGCTATGCGCGCCACCTCGTGCTGCCGGAAATCGGCGAGACGGGGCAGGAAAGGCTGCTGAAGGCCCGGGTGCTGGTGATCGGCGCCGGGGGCCTGGGCTCGCCCCTGCTGCTCTACCTCGCCGCCGCCGGGATCGGCACCTTGGGCGTGGTCGACGACGACGCCGTCGATCTTTCAAACCTGCAGCGCCAGGTGCTGCACGACACCGCCAACATCGGCATGAGCAAGGTCGAGTCGGCGCGCCGCCGCCTCGCCGAGATCAATCCCGAGGTAAAGGTCGAGGTCCACAACACCCGGCTGACGCCGGACAACGCCCTGGACCTCGTCGCCCGCTACGATCTTGTCGCCGACGGCTCCGACAACTTCCCGACCCGCTATCTTGCCAACGACGCCTGCTATCTGGCGCAGAAGACCCTGGTCTCCGCCGCCATCATGCGCTTCGACGGCCAGCTCTCCACCTACAAGGCCCATGACGGCAAAACGCCCTGCTACCGCTGCCTATTTGGGCCGCAGCCCGGCGACCCCAAGGAAAGCTGCGCAGACGTCGGCGTGCTCGGCGCGCTGGCCGGCAGCCTTGGCGCCCTGCAGGCCAACGAGGTGATCAAGGAAGTGCTGGGCATCGGCGAGAGCCTCGCCGGCTCCCTCCTGCTCTTCGATGCACTGGCCACAACCTTCCGCAAGGTGAAGGCCCCCCGCGACCCGGACTGCGCCCTCTGCGGATCGCAGGCGACGATCCGCGATTTGAAGACGATGGACTACCGGACGGGCGAGGCGCTCTGCGCTGTTTGAGGCTGGGCGACCACGAAGCCGCCCCCTAATCCTTCGCCAGGAAGTCCGTGAAGGCCAGTTGCTGGGCGTCCTTGTCGTCGTAGGCCTGGATGCCGCTGGGGCCGAAGATGATGCGCTTGCCGAGACGCGGGAAGTGGCCGATGTCGAGGCCGCTGTGTTCACCGGCCATCAGATAGACCAGATCCTCCTCATAAGGATTGCTCAGGTTATGGGCCGGGCCGCCGGGGGCGGGAAAGCCCATGAAGTCGCCGGGCCCGACCTCGAATGTTTCTTCGCCGATCTCCGCGCGGCCGCGGCCGGAAAGGATGAAGAGGAATTCCTCGTCACGCTCGTGACTGTGATAGATGAAGCTGTCCTTGCCCGGCGGCACCCGCCCCATGGTGAGGGACAGCCGCGTCAACCCGGCCAGCGGCGCCAGGCGCTTCAGGTAGATGTCGGACTGCGGATTGAAGGGATGGCTGACGTGGAACTCCGGCAGTTCGGCGATCTCGGCGGCGGTCACCAGCGGTTTCACCGCCTCTTCCGGATTGGCTTCGGTCATCGGGGGGTCCTTTCTTCAACGCGTCCTTGAGCGGCTTGCAATTTGGTGTCGATGCGTCGGGGCGGCTTCCGGCTTCGCTGGAAATAGCATAGCCTTGGCCTCTTTGCAGCGCCGCCGCTCCCCGGATCACGGGAGGAGGCGCACTCACAAGGAGCCGCCCCTTGATCAAGCCTCGCCGCCTTCTGTTGTCAGCCTTTGCCGCCGCAGCCCTATCTCTACCGTTCACCGCTCTTCTGTCGCCGGCTCCGGCGGCGGCGTTCAAGCCCGCTGTCATTTATTCCGTCGGCGGCAAGTTCGACGGTTCCTTCAACGAGGCCGCCTATCGCGGCGCCGAACGCTTCAAGACCGAAACCGGCGAGGCCTACGCCGACTTCGAGATCACCAACGCAGCGCAGAGCGAACAGGCGCTGCGCACCTTCGCCCAGCGCGGCTACTCCCCGGTCGTCGCCATCGGCTTCACCCACGCCAGCGCGCTGGCCAAGGTGGCGCCGCAGTTTCCCGAGACCGACTTCGCCATCGTCGACATGGTGGTGGAGGCACCCAACGTAAGCCCCGTCGTGTTCCGCGAGCAGGAGGGCTCCTACGTCGTCGGGCGGCTGGCGGCCATGGCCTCCAAGACCGGCGCCGTCGGCTTCGTCGGCGGCATGGACATTCCGATCATCCGCAAATTCGCCTGCGGTTACATCCAGGGCGCGCGCAGCGCCGACCCGGCCGTGAAGGTCTTCGTCAACATGACCGGGCCGACCCCGGCGGCCTGGAGCGATCCGGTGCGCGGCGCCGAGCTGACGCGATCCCAGATCCAACAGGGCGCCGACGTCATCATCCAGGCCGCCGGCGGCACCGGCATCGGCGTGCTGCAGGCCGCCGCCGACGGCGGCGCGCTGGGCATCGGTACCGATTCAAATCAGAACGGCCTGCATCCCGGCAAGGTGCTGACCTCCATGCGCAAGCGCGTCGACGTCGCGGTCTTTGAGAACTTCATGGCCGCGCGCGACGGCGACTGGCAGCCCGGCATCCGGGTGTTGGGCCTGGCCGAAGGCGGGCTGGACTGGGTGATCGACGACAACAACCGGGCGCTCATCACCGCGGAGATGAAAGCCGCTGCCGCCGAAGCCGAAGCCGGCATCGCCGCCGGCAGCATCAAGGTCCACGACGCCTCGACCGAAGGACCCTGTCCCGTCAAATAGGGCCCGGTGGAGTAGGGACTTCCTCCGCCGCCGAAAGTTCCCCCTCACCCTCCCGCTAACGCGGGCCCCTCCCTCTCCCACAAGGGGAGAGGGAAGTGGTGCGAGACACGCTTTTTGGTTCTCCCTCTCCCCTGGTGGGAGAGGGTCGGGGTGAGGGGGAAGCGACGCCTCAAAAAGACACGACGCTAAAACATCGTCTCCAGGACGCGGTCGGGCGGGGTGTGGCCGTCGACGAAGGTCTTGATGGAGATGATGACCTTTTCGCCCATGGCCAGACGGCCCTCGATGGTGGCCGAGCCCATGTGGGGCAGCAGCACCACGTTGTCGAGGCGCAGCAGCTTGGGATTGACCGCCGGTTCATGCTCGAAGACGTCGAGGCCGGCGCCGGCCACCTCGCCGGCCTCCAGGGCACGGGTGAGGGCGTTCTCGTCCACCACCTCGCCGCGGCTGGTGTTGACGATATAGGCCTCTTCCCGCAGCAGCTTCAGGCGCCGGGCCGAGAGCAGGTGGAAGGTCGCCGGGGTGTGCGGACAGTTCACCGAGATGATGTCCATGCGCGACAGCATCTGATCCAGGCTTTCCCAGTAGGTCGCCTCCAGCTCCTCCTCGACGGAGGCATGCACCCGGCGCCGGTTGTGATAGTGGATCGACATGCCGAAGCCCTTGGCCCGGCGAGCCACGGCGCTGCCGATACGGCCCATGCCGATGATGCCGAGGCGCTTGCCGTTCACCCGGTGGCCCAGCATGCCGGTGGGCGCCCAGCCCCGCCAGTCGCCGCAGCGCACCAGGCGCTCGCCCTCGGCGAGGCGGCGCGGCACCGAGAGGATCAGCGCCATGGTCATGTCCGCCGTGTCCTCGGTCAGGACGCCCGGCGTGTTGGTCACGGTAATGCCGCGCTGGCGCGCGGTTTTCAGGTCGATGTGGTCGACGCCGGTGCCGAAAGAGGCGATGAGGCGCAGTTGCGGTCCGGCCTGGGACAGCACCGCCGCGTCGATGCGGTCAGTCACGGTCGGCACCAGGATCTCGGCTTCCTTCACCGCCTCGATCAACTGGGCCTGGGAGAGCGGCTTGTCCTCCAGGTTCAGCTTGCAGTCGAAGAGTTCCATCATCCGCGTTTCGATGGCGTCCGGCAGGCGGCGGGTGACGATGACGCGGACCTTTTTTTGGGGCATTGCTTCCTGTCTCGACGGGGGCTGGAACGGGGCGATGGTTCTATCGGCTTTTGCTGATCCCACAGGCACACCGGCGGTTTTCGAGCGCCCGGCCCATCCCAAGGATCAGTCCTTGCCATAGCAGGCGGGGCGGCGGCTTGTCCAGGGCGGGCTGGGGTCTGAGACCGGCGGGAACTGCGGCCGATCACCGCGCCGCCGGCCGCCGGCGGGGGCCGGGCAAGGGTGGGGCGGGAAGGGGCCGGGGTTTCGCCGTGGGTTTTGGGCAAGCCGCTTGACCGGACGCGAAACCAGGCGATAGGAAGGAACGATGACACGCCCCGCCCGGACAGTCCCCAACCGGACAGTCTGCCGTCCCTGCGCCAAGACGCTGCGCACCGGTCCTCTGCAGGCCATTCTCGGAGCCGTTCCGGCGGTAGCTATCGCGCTGGTGCCACTGCTCACCGACCCGGCTGCGGCGCAGAACCCGGACCAGATCCAGACCGCTCAAGCCAACAGTCAGAACGCCGCCACCGCGGGCCAGCGCCCGCCGCCGCCGGGGCGCACCGGCCTGCCGCTGCCGCGTTTCGTCAGCCTGCGGGCCGCCGAGGTGAACCTGCGCGCCGGCCCGGGCACCCGCTACCCCATCGACTGGGTTTACCGCCGCAGCGGCATGCCGGTGGAAATCATCGACGAGTTCGATACCTGGCGGCGCATCCGCGACTGGCAGGGCACCGAGGGCTGGATCCATCAATCCATGGTTCAGGGCCGGCGCGGCGTCCTGATTACCGGCCAGCTGCGCACCTTGAGAAGAAAGCCGGAAGCCGAGGCCCCCGGCGTCGCCCAACTGGAAGCCGGGGTGGTCGGCACGCTGGAAGGCTGCCGCGGCGAGTGGTGCGAGGTTGCCGCCGGCGGCTACAGCGGCTGGCTGCCGCGCAACACCTTCTACGGCCTCTATCCCGGCGAAGAGATGAAGTAGGGAAGAGTCCCGCTAACGCGGGAAACAAAGCCCCCTCACCCTCCCGCTAACGCGGGCCCCTCCCTCTCCCACGGAGGGGAGAGGGTTTCTAATGCGGTCACTCTGGTTCTCCCTCTCCCCTGGCAGGAGAGGGTCGGGGTGAGGGGGACTCCCCGGATCAGTCGAAATCCTTTGCCAGGGCGGCGCGGACATCCTCGCTGAGGATGGTCATGTGGCTGTAGGCCGGATGATCGAAACCCAGGATGACCCGCGTGTCCGGTTTCTTGAAGGCGGCGACCTGCGCTTCGCTGAAGTTGAAGTGGATGAACTGCACGGCCGAGGCCTTGCCGTCGGCGGTGGTGCGGTCGACATCCTCTTCCGGCTTGCCGATCACCTTCTCGCCGTCGATCTCGAAGAAGGCCGTCTCCTCGATGCCGCCGAGCTTGGCGAGAAAGGTCTTGCGGCGCAGCGGGTCGTCGATTTCGAACATCACCGTGGCGACCAGTTCGCGGCCCTGGGGGATCAGCGGGTTGTAGGCGCTGAGTTCGTCGTCGATCTGCTCCTCGCCGCCCTTTTCGATGTAGAGCATCTCGTGGATCTGGGCCCACATGGTCTCGTAGTTCTCGAAATAGAAGGTGCAGACCGGCCCGATTTCCTGGCGGCGGAACTTCTTCTTCTCGACCAGGTCGCGGCGCAGCTCGCGGCGCTCCTCGGAATAGGTCGCCATCGGCAGGATGTCGTCGCGGGTGATCTCTTTCTTCATGGCAAGTCCGGCGCTCATCGCGGGGGGTCCTTCCTTATCGCTTGGGTCCAATCGATCGGGATCAATCGGGCCGCATCACTCGCCGAGCCCGTAGGCTTTGGCGAAGAGTTCAATCGGATGATAGCTGCGGTCGACCTGTGGCTTGTTGTCCATCTTCAGTTTTTCGATGCCCTGCAGAATGTGCTGACCGGCAAGCGGGCACTCTGAAGCGACGTAGTGCTTGCCGGCCTGGGCGGCAAGGCGGGCGGCCGGGCGGCCGACCTTGATCGCGGTATCGAAATTCTCCTTCAGCACACCCCAGGAGCCGCCGTGGCCGGAGCAGCGCTCCACCACCTTCACATCAGCCTCCGGCACCAGGCGCAGCATCTCCGCCGCCTTGGCGCCGACGTTCTGGGCCCGGGCGTGACAGGCCATGTGCAGGGCAACGCCGCCGTCCAGCGGCGCCAGGCCCTCGGCCAGGCCCTCTTTCTTGGCGATGTCGACGATGTACTCGGTGACGTCATAGGTCGCTTCGGAAAGGCGTTTGACCCCTTCGTGATCCGGCAGAATCAACGGCCACTCGAACTTCAGCATGAGCGCGCAGGAGGGCGTCAGGGCGACGATGTCATAGCCTTCGTCGATCCAGCGGCCGAGCTCCTGGGCGACCTTCTTGGCCGACTTGGCAACCGCGTCGATGTTGCCCTGTTCCAACTGCGGCATGCCGCAGCAGGCCGGATAGACCACCTCGGTCTCGACGCCGTTCTGCGCCAGCACCGCGCGGGTGGCCTCGCCGATCTTGGGGTTGTTGTAATTCACGAAGCAGGTGGCGTAGAGCGCGACCTTGCGGCCCTTGGCCGGCGCTTCCGGGTTTGCTTCGACCGGCGCCTCCATGGCGCGCAGAGCAAAGGTCTTGCCGTGGAAGGCCGGCAGCTCGGCGTCCCGGTGGATGCCGACGGTCTTCTCCAGAACCGGGCGGGTCACCTTGTTGTCGGTGGAACTGGCCCAGTTGCAGAGCGGCGCCGCCAGACCGGCCAGCTTGCCGTTGCGGTCGGTCCGGGTCAGTTGGTCGAGATTGTCGTCGATCCTGCCGCTGTGACGTTCGGCGGCCCGGTAGCGCAGCATCAGATGGGGGAAATCGATGTTGAATTCATGGGGCGGCACATAGGGACAGCTCACCATGAAGCACATATCGCAAAGCGTGCAGGCATCGACCACCGGCTTGTAGTCGGCCTTGTCGACGCTATCCAGTTCGCCGGTTTCCGACTCGTCGATCAGATCGAAGAGACGCGGGAAGGAATCGCAGAGATTGAAGCAGCGGCGACAGCCGTGACAGATGTCGAAGACGCGCTCCATCTCCGCATTCAGCTTGTCCCAGTCGTAAAAGTCCGGATCATTCCAATCGATGGGATGACGCACCGGGGCGTTCAGACCGCCTTCGCTCATTGCTTTTCCCCGACCCCTGGCCGCTCAAAGCAGCCGCAGTTCACAGCGCCCGGCCGCAAAGCACGCAGGCGCCGCTTCTTTCAAAGACTGCACGATCAAGGGCGCGTGCGGACCACCTTCCCGAGGCGGCCCGCATCGACCCTATCGCACAGACTGTACGCTTTATGATATAGGACCCGGAAGGCCTCAGGCCATGGTGTCCAAGGCTTTCTGGAAGCGCCCGGCGTGGCTCTTCTCCGCCTTCGCCAGGGTCTCAAACCAGTCCGCGATCTCGTCGAAACCCTCTTCCCGGGCAGCGCGGGCCATACCCGGATACATGTCCGTATACTCGTGGGTTTCGCCGGCAATAGCGGACTTCAGGTTCAGCGTGGTATCGCCGATCGGCTCTCCGGTCGCCGGATCGCCGACTTCCTCCAGATACTGCAGATGACCGTGGGCATGACCGGTCTCGCCCTCAGCGGTGGAGCGGAAAACGGCGGCCACGTCGTTGAAGCCTTCGATGTCGGCCTTTTGAGCGAAGTAGAGATAGCGGCGGTTGGCCTGGCTTTCGCCGGCGAACGCGTCTTTGAGGTTCTGTTCGGTTTTTGAGCCCTTAAGCGACATTGATCTTGCTCTCCTGTGGGTAACACCCGGGCCTGCCCTCGGCGCGCCCAGGCATAAACCTGCGGGCTTGTCCGCTTGCCGCCCCGCGTGGCCGGCAAACCGCCCGTCATGATGGTTAAATAGACCGCTACAGTTGTCCTGTCAACAGCCTAGAATGATTCTAATATTGGGAATAAAATACCGATAGAAAAGAGAGATTAATTAATCTCGTTCTCACTATCGGAGAGCCGGACGATGACATCGATCCGCGCGACGCGGGTGCCTTCCGGCGGCCTTGGCAAACCTTCCAGGTGAACCTGCTCGCCGGGAATATCCTGCAGCCTGCCGCCGTCCTCATAATAGAAGTGATGATGGTCGGAGACATTGGTGTCGAAGTAGGAACGGCCCGGTTCGACCACGACTTCGCGCAGCAGGCCGGCAGTCGTGAACTGATGCAGGCTGTTGTAGACGGTGGCCAGGGAAACCCGCACGGATTCCTCGACCGCCTCGGCGTGCAGTTGCTCGGCCGTAACGTGACGGTCGCCCCCGGACTGCGGCTCGAAAAGCAGCTTGGCCAGCGCCAGCCGCTGGCGGGTCGGACGCAATCCGGCAGCCTTCAGCCGCTGCACCAGGGCGCTATAGGGACGATCTGTATTCATCACCTATTCGATATAAGTTGGGGCGAAGCGAATTGAAGAGGCAAAAACAGGTAATTGTCAAATTTTCTGGAACCCCTATAAACAATTCGAAGGGCCGCTCGGCTTAAGCTGGCGTTAACCAAGCCGGTGCGAGGCTGACGGAAGCCGCCGGCGCGAAGCCCGCTGTTTGACAGTCTGATCCCTATGCTATAGTCCGCGCAGCGTTGTCTGCTGCCGCAAAGGGCCCGCAGCAACGCCTTTTGTCGTGGCGTAGAGGTGCCATTCGGCCTATGTAGGACTTGTGTCGGTTAAGGTCTTCGGGCGGAGGTGGCCTGTTTCGCCGTTGGGTGTTTCAGATCAGACGGCCAGACCGGTTTGTTGCACCTTCGATAACCGGACACCGTCGGGACCTTTGAGCTGAGAATGAAGAGTGCTGGACTTGGGTGGATCGCTTGACTGAAAAACAAAACAGTTTCCCTTACGAAGACCTGCTGCGCTGCGCGCACGGCAAACTGTTCGGCCCCGGAAACGCACAGCTTCCCCTTCCGCCCATGTTGATGTTTCACCGCATCACCGAGATTTCCGAAACGGGCGGCGAACACGGCAAGGGCCACATCGTCGCCGAGTTCGACATCGACCCGAAGCTTTGGTTCTTCGAATGCCACTTCGAGGGCGATCCGGTGATGCCGGGCTGCCTCGGCCTCGATTCGCTGTGGCAGCTTGTCGGTTTCTTCCTCGGCTGGCTTGGCGCGCCGGGCCGCGGCCGCGCGCTGGGTGTCGGCGAGGTCAAGTTCTCGGAGATGGTGGTGCCGACGGCCAAGCTGGTCACCTATCACCTGGATCTCAAGCGGGTGCGCATGGGCAAACTGGTGCTGGGGATCGCCGATGGAATCATGAAAGTCGACGGCAAGCAGGTCTATGAAGCCAAGGACCTCAAGGTCGGGCTCTTCAAGCGTGAACCGCAGACCGCCTGAGGCGGGCGCGGAACGCAACTAACGCGGCGGGCCGGAAAGGGCCGTCCCCCGGATAATCCATCACCCCTGGGGGCGTTCTGCCGGAAAGGCCCGCGAGGCATTCTGAGGCCATAGACGGCCCGCAACACGGACAGGAAATATGCGCCGAGTCGCTGTCACAGGAATAGGCATCGTCTCCAGCATCGGCAACAACAAGGCCGAAGTGATCGAGTCACTGCGCCTTGGACGTTCCGGTATCGAGTTCTGCGATACCTATGCCGAGATGGGATTCAGGAGTCACATTCACGGCTCCCTGAACATCGATGTCGCCGATCACGTAGACCGCAAGCTGCGCCGCTTCATGGGTGACGGCTCCGCCTACAACTACATCGCCATGCAGGAAGCCATCGCCGATGCGGGCCTGACCGAGGCCGAGGTCTCCAACGAGCGCAGCGGACTGGTCATGGGTTCCGGCGGCCCCTCCACATCGAATCAGGTCGAGGCGGCAGACCTGGCCCGCACCAAGGGGCCGAAGCGGGTCGGTCCCTATATGGTGCCGCGCTGCATGTCCTCGACCAACTCGGCCAACATGGCCACGGCCTTCAAGATCAAGGGTTTGAGCTACTCGATCTCTTCGGCCTGTTCGACCTCCGCCCACTGCGTCGGCAACGGCGCGGAACTGATTCAGCTCGGCAAGCAGGACATCGTCTTCGCCGGCGGCGGCGAAGAACTGCACTGGACCCTCACCGTTCTTTTCGACGCCATGGGCGCCCTCTCCAGCAACTTCAACGGCGATCCGACCCGCGCGTCCCGCGCCTATGACCGCGACCGCGACGGTTTCGTCATATCCGGCGGCGGCGGCGTCGTGGTGCTGGAGGAGCTGGAGCATGCCAAGGCCCGCGGCGCCAAGATCTATGCCGAGGTTGCCGCCTATGCCGCGACCTCCGACGGTGCCGACATGGTCGCCCCTTCGGGCGAAGGCGCGACCCGCTGCATGCGTCTCGCCATGCAAAGTCTGGGCAACACCCCGGTCGACTACATCAACGCCCACGGCACCTCCACACCGGTCGGCGACATTACCGAGCTGAAGGCGATCCGCGATGCTTTCGGCGCCGACATGCCGCGGGTGTCGTCAACCAAATCGCTGACCGGCCATTCCCAGGGGGCAACCGGCGTCCACGAGGCGATCTATTCGCTCTTGATGCTGGAGAACAACTTCGTCGCTGCGTCGGCCAATATCGAAAACCTCGATCCGGAAGCTGAGGGGATGCCCATCGTCCGCGAGATGGAGGATGGGTTGTCGTTGAACTGTGTGATGTCCAACAGCTTCGGTTTTGGCGGCACCAACGCCAGTCTCGCGTTCAAGCGTTACGAAGGTTAGAGGTCGGGGAAGAGTCGATGACGGGGTTGATGGCCGGCAAGCGCGGCCTGATTATGGGAGTGGCCAACGACCATTCCATTGCTTGGGGTATCGCAAAGGCCCTGCATGCGCAGGGGGCCGAACTTGCCTTTACCTTTCAGGGCAGCGCCTTTGAGCGCCGGGTCCGCCCGCTGGCAGAGTCCGTCGGATCGGACATCGTGCTGCCCTGCGACGTCGAACGGGAAAGCGAAGTCGCCGGCACCTTCGACAGCCTGCGCGAACGCTGGGGTTCGCTCGACGTGGTGGTTCACGCCATCGCCTACTCCGACAAGGAAGAGCTGAAAGGGCGCTACCTCAACACCAGCCGGGCGAACTTCAACCGCACCCTGGCAATCTCCTGTTACTCCTTCACCGCCGTCGCCCGCCACGCCGCCGGCCTGATGCGCCCCGGCGGCAGCCTGATCACCCTGACTTATCTGGGCGCCGAACGGGTGACCCCGAACTACAACGTCATGGGTGTGGCCAAGGCGGCGCTGGAAGCCAGCGTGCGCTACCTCGCCGTGGACCTGGGCGAGCAGGGTATCCGGGTAAACGCGATCTCGGCCGGGCCCATGCGCACCCTGGCCGGCTCGGCCATCGGCGATGCGCGCTTCGTCTTCGGCTGGAACCGCGATCACGCGCCGCTGAAGCGCAACGTGCTGCTGGAGGAAGTCGGCTCCGCCGGCCTCTATCTGTCTTCCGACCTCTCCCTCGGGGTGACCGGCGAAGTGCACTATGTCGACGGTGGCTACAACGTCGTCGGCATTCCCTCGCCCGGCCGCATGGGCGGCTGACGCGGCCGTTCCGGGCAGGCCGCGAAGACGGCCTCAGCCCGATTCCGGATAGCGCCGCAGAAGGCGCGATTCTTTCCACTGCAGCGCCAGGTAGCCGGCAAGCCCGATGGGCCGGTGACCGCGGTCGCGGTTCTGGGCGCCGATTTCGTAAAGCAGACGGAACTGTTCGAACAGCACCCGATAGGTTTCGGCAACACTCTGCTCCGGGTCCCAGATGTGGATCGCCTCGGCGCTCGCGCCGTTGACCTCGATGATCTGAAAATCTTCGCCACGGCCAAGCGCCTCGATGGAGCGAAAGCGGATGTCGAAACGGCCGAAGTGAAAGTCCGGCATGGCCCGGGCGATTTCATCGAAGCGCGCCGCAAGCGCCGGGGTGATATAGGCCGAGCCGTCGTAATAGAGACCGCCGGTGCGCACGCTGCCGAGCAAGGACAGGCGCACCGTCTCCCCCTTTGCCGGAACCCGCCGAAGATCCTCAGCGGAGAGCGCCCGGCTGTGCCGGCGCGCCATGCGTCGGGTGCGCGGATCCTCCTCGATCAGCTTTGAGAGCCTGGAACAGCCGTCACCGACAACATGCGGAAAGCAGCGAAAGCCAAGTGAAAAGACCCGGCCCTCGCGGTCGTTGGGCCGGCGCAGATAATGCACGCCGGCCTCGCCCTCCCAGTCAAGATAGCGCTGCAGAATGACATCTTCGTTCTTCGGAAAGCCTTCGAGGTAACGCTGCAGATCCCCGGCGCCGCGCACCAGCCGCACGCCGAAACCCTGGGATCCGATATCCGGCTTGGCGACCAGGGGAAAGGTCAGTCCGTCACGGGAAATCATCTGCGTCAATTGCGTCAGTTGCCGGGGCTCGTGCTGCGCAGCATGCACGGTCAGCCGCAAGGAAGGCGCCACCCAGTGTTGCAGGCGCGGCGGAATCTGATCGAGATAGGACATCTTCGATTCCCCGCGAAATCCGCCGCAGACGATGTTCGGATTGGCAACTGACGGCAGGGTCAGGCCGCCGTGGCGCAGGGCCAGGCGCAGACAGTGCAGCAGAACGGGAAAGTAGAACAGCAGAGCCGGGCAGCGTCCCGCGGTGGAAATCGTGCCGCTGATCAACTTCGGCGGCATGCCGGCCAGGGCGACCCGCACAGGGCGCGGCTTCACACTGGGTCGGCGCGATCGCATCCAGGCACGGAACCGATGGAGCTTTACAATCCAATAACGGGTTTTCGTGTCAACTTTGCGCGCGGAGGTTCTGGCCGACCACCAGATACCGGCAAAGGCGCAACTGGCGATCGCCAAAGGCATCAAGGCGAAGACCGCCTGATTTTCCGTCATTACGCCCCCCTCAGCGTCTTTGGCCCCAAAAATGACTAAACAAAACCAGCGAATTTCGCCGTTTCCACGCGGAAGCCCCCACCTCTCATGACGCAGAGTCTGTACCACATAAGAATCCCTATTATCGCGGATAATTGGTTGGCTAGACTGACCCTAACGAGCAGCGGAGAACGGGCAGGGTACTCTACGAAGCCCCAAACCGCGCCGGGGAGACAGGGTGGCGGGATGGACGCAATCTACGGCTGGCTCCAGGGCTTGGGCCTGGATCGCTATGCCGCAGCTTTTGCTGAACAGGATATCGACTTCGACGTTCTGGCCGACTTGACGGAGGCCGACCTGATCGAACTCGGCGTCTCCTTCGGCGACCGGAAGAAGCTGCTGCGTGCCATTGCCGGACTGGCCGGCAGCGGCACCGCCGGCCCGCGGCGCGGCAAGTCCAAGCCGGGACAGAGCGATGGCCAGCCGGCAACGGAGTCAGCCGCGGAGCAGCGTCACCTGACGGTCATGTTCTGCGACCTTGTCGCCGCTACCGAACTCTCGATCCGCTACGATCCGGAAGACCTGCGCATGATCGTGCGGGCCTACCAGGACGCCTGCGCCGGGGTGGTCGCCCGGCTTGAAGGCTTCGTCGCCCGCTATATGGGCGACGGCGTGCTGGTTTACTTCGGCTTTCCCCGCGCCCATGAAGACGATGCGGAGCGGGCGGTGCGCGCCGGTCTGGAGATTGTCGAAGCGGTCGCGCGCCTGCGCCCGCAAGCCGACCTGCGCCTGCAGACCCGGGTGGGGATCGGCACCGGCTCCGTCGTGGTGGGCGACCTGATCGGCCTGGGCTCCGCCCAGGAGATTGCCGCGGTGGGCGAGACCCCCAACCTTGCGGCACGGCTGCAGGCGCTGGCGAGACCCGACAGTGTCGTCGTCGACAGCACCACCCACAGTCTGACGCGCAGTATCTTTGAGTTCGAGGAACTCGGCCTTCAGAACCTGAAGGGAATATCGCAGCCGGCGGGCGCCTGGCGCGCTCTGAAGCAGCGCAAGACCGACAGACGCACGGACACCATGGAAGAAAAGGACCTGGTGCCCTTCGTCAACCGTTCCGGCGAGATCACCCTGATGCTCGACCGTTGGCAGAGTGCGAGAAACGGTCAGGGCCAGACCATCCTGCTATCGGGCGAAGCTGGCATCGGCAAGTCGCGGCTGCTGCGCGCTTTTGCCGAGCGCCTGATTGAAGACGACCATATGTCGCTGACCTTCCAGTGCACGCCCTACCACCAGAACAACGCGCTTTATCCTCTGGTCGAAAGGCTTCGCCGCTTGGCGGGCATCGCCGCCGACGACCCGCCGGTCGTCGGTCTGGCCAAGATGCGCGGGCTGTTCAGAAACTCGGCCATTGATTCAGAAGATGCCCTGCGCCTTTTCGCCCCGCTTCTTTCCGTCAAGGCCGTGGAACAGGAAAAGGCACGGGTCGCCCAACAGGCAGACATGGACCGCCTGCTCGATGTCCTGCTGCAGGAGACCGACGCCATGGCGGCGCGCAAGCCGCTGCTGATGATGGTCGAAGATCTGCACTGGATCGATCCGACCTCCCTGGAATTCCTGCAACGCCTGTCACAGCGCCTGGGCGATATGCGGCTGTTGCTGATTCTTACCGTCCGCCCGGAAGCCGAAGCAAAAATGCGCCCGCTGTTTCCGGCGACCGGTCTCGCCCTGGACCGTCTGCAGCGCCCGGCCTGCGAGACCATCATCCGGCATATTGCCCAGCACAAAGACTTTCCCCAGTTCCTGGTCGACACCATTGCCGAGCGCACGGATGGGGTCGCCCTTTTCATCGAGCAACTGACCAAGGCGGTGTTGGAATCCGATGCGGTTGTCGATCTGGGCGACCGTTACGAGATCGCCGGCGAACAACCGGCCCTGAGCATTCCGACGACCCTGCGCGGTTCCCTGCTGGCCCGTCTCGACCGCCATCCCGCCGCCCGCGAGGTCGCCCAGATCGGATCTGTCATTGGCCGCGATTTCTCCTTCAAGATGCTGGCGGCCATTTCCGCCTTGCCTGAAGACGAATTGAACCGCGCTCTGGACCGCCTTGTCGAAACCGGTTTGCTGTACAAGGCCGGCGTCGTGCCGAAAGCGGTTTTTCGGTTCAAGCACGCCCTGGTACAGGAAATGGCCTACAGCAGTCTGCTGAAGAAGAAGCGGCGGCGGCTGCATGCCGAGATTGCCATCTTCCTGGAAGACCGCAGCCCTCATATCGTCGTCACGGAACCGGAACTTCTGGCCCACCACTACACCGAGGCCGGGCTGCCGCACCGGGCCATCACCTATCGCATGAAGGCCGGCGAGCGGGCGATCCAGCGCTCTGCCCTGAACGAGGCGGTGAGCGAAATCGACCTGGGGCTCAGCCTGCTTCCCAGCCTCACCGATGAAGCCGACAAGCGGACACAGGAACTCTATCTGCGTGTCGCCCAGGCGACGGCCCTGCGCGCAACCCGCGGCACCGGCGCACCGGAAACCGGGGCGGCCTGGGCCCGCGCGCAAACCCTGTGCAGCAACAAGGAAGACAAGGCGCTGTTGTTCCGCATCCTCTACGGCCGCTTCCTCTTCCATCAGGGCAACGCCGATCTTGAAAAGGCCCGGACCTTCGGCGAGTCGCTTCTGGATCTCGGCAGGCAGCTCGGTAACGACGGCGCCTTGCTGCGCGGCCACAGCGCCATCGGCCGCACCGCCTTCGGCCAAGGCGACTTTGTCGAAGCGCGCCAGCATCTCGAACAAGCCATCGCGCTGAACGACCCGGCCGGGACCCACAGCAACAACACGGGCGGCAACAACATGGTTGGCCAACCCGAGCTGCCGGTGATCGACCTTTGTTATCTGTCCTGGACTTCCTTCGCCCTGGGCTACCCCGAGACCGCCCTGAAGCAGTGCTGGCGCTCGCTGGAGATCGCCGAGGCCGGGGCCGTGTCCTATGACCTGGTCGTCGCCAACGGCAACGCCTGCTACCTGCATCAACTGCGCCAGGACCACAACGCGGTCCGGCGCTGCGCACAGAATGTGATCGGCCTGGCGACGGAAAAGGGATTCCCCCATTGGCGGTCCCTGGGCGCGATGTTCCAGGGCTGGCTGCAGGCGACCGGCGGTCAGACGGCCGAGGGCATCGCCCTCTTCCAGAGCGCCCTCAGCGAGCACCGTGCGACCGGCGAGGTGCTGGAGGTCTGTTACTTCCTCGGCCTCTTGGCGGAGATGCTGGGCAGCAACCGCCAGGCCGAAGCCGGGCTCGACCACGTTGCCCAGGCTCTGGCGCTGGTCGAGCAGACCGGCGAACGCTGGTACGAGGCCGAACTGCACCGGACAAGAGGCAACCTGCTGCTGCAGGCCCAGGGAACCGAAGACCCGGCGGCGGAAACCTGTTTCGAGACGGCGCTGAGCCTTGCGGCCCGCCAACAGGCCCGGCTTTGGGAGCTGCGCGCCGCTGTCAGTCTCAGCCGGCTCCGCCTTGCCCGCGGCCAGACAGCCGCGGCCCGCGAAACCCTGGAGCCGGTGTATCGCTGGTTCAAGCCGGGGGGCAAGGTGCCGAAGGGTGAGGTGGCGGACGGTTACGGCCCGGGTGAAGACGGCGCCGACCGGCGCGATGCTGCCGAACTGCTGGAGAATCTCGCAGTCACCGCCGGCTCCTAAAGACTTTCCGGAAAGCGGTCCGGCCGGTCGGTGATCAGGCAGTCGACCCCCTTGTCCAGCAACCGCCGGCCGGCCCGCACGCCGTTGACGGTATAAACCGCAACGGCATAGCCCGCCGCCTTTACCTGTGCGACGTCAGGTTTGCGGGTACGCCGCCAATGAAGGTGCAGAGAGGCGCAGTCGTAAGTCGCCATGGCGGCGCGCCAGTCTTGCGGGCAGTCTTCGGCCAGCAGGCCGCGCGGCCAGCCCGGTGCCAGGTCTTTGGCGACTGCCAGCGCGTCCCACTGAAAGCTGCTGATCAGCGGCGGCGGGCGGTCATCGGGCCAGAGCGCCCGCAGTTGCTTGATGGTCACCTCTGCCGTCTTCTCCGCCAGACCGGGCGTCGGTTTGATTTCGACGTTCGGGGTCAGGTTCAGATCCAAAAGGCAGGCAACGGTCTCCTCCAGCGAGGGCACACGGCAATCGGCGCGGCCGCGAAACCCGCGCTCGGCACGCAGGCCGTACTTGCTCCCGAACCCGTGGGAGGCATCAAGGGTCCGTACCTGAGCAAAAGGCGCCGCCGCCATGGCGCCGGAGGCGCCGGTCGTGCGCTTCAGGGTCTCGTCATGGAACAGCACCGGCACGCCGTCCGCCGTCAGCATGACGTCGAACTCGACCCAACGGACGCCGGCCTCCGCCGCGGCCTTTATGGAGGCGAGGGTGTTCTCCGGCGCCAGAGCCTTGGCGCCGCGATGGCCCATGATCCGCGGAAGCCGCAAAGAAAAAGCCGGCGTGGAGGTCATGTCGCCATACCCCACGCCGGCTCTTCTGAACGTCTTGGCGAAAGGCCTTAGCTGGCCTCGGCCTCCAGGTCCTCACCGGTCTCCTGGTTCACGCGCTTCATGGAGAGCTTCACCTTGCCGCGGTCCATGCCGATGCACTTCACCTTCACGACGTCGCCCTCGTTGACCACGTCGCCGACGGTGTTGACGCGCTGAGGTGCCAGCTCGCTGATGTGCACCAGACCGTCGCGCGGGCCCAGGAAGTTCACGAAGGCGCCGAAGTCGACGACCTTCACGACCTTGCCGTCATAGATCACGCCGACTTCCGGCTCCGCCACGATGGAGCGGATCCAGTCGAGGGCGGCCTCGGCCTTTTCCTGATCGACGGCGGCCACTTTCACCGTGCCGTCGTCTTCGATGTCGATCTTGGCGCCGGTTTCCTCGGTGATCTCGCGGATCACCTTGCCGCCGGTACCGATGATGTCGCGGATCTTGTCCTTCGGCACCGTGATCACGGTGATGCGCGGGGCGTTCTCCGAGACGCCTTCGCGGGCCGAGGTCAGGGCCTTGTTCATCTCGCCCAGGATGTGCAGGCGGCCGTCCTTTGCCTGGTTCAGGGCAACGGCCATGATCTCCTTGGTGATCGAGGTGATCTTGATGTCCATCTGCAGCGAGGTGATGCCCTGTTCGGTACCGGCCACCTTGAAGTCCATGTCGCCGAGGTGATCCTCGTCGCCCAGGATGTCGGAGAGCACGGCGAAGTCGTCGCCCTCCTTGATCAGGCCCATGGCGATGCCGGCCACCGGACGCACCAGCGGCACACCGGCATCCATCATCGACAGCGAGGAACCGCAGACCGTGGCCATCGAAGACGACCCGTTGGACTCGGTGATCTCCGACACCACGCGGATGGTGTAGGGGAAGTCCTCCTTGTTCGGCAGCAGCGGCCGCAGGGCGCGCCAGGCCAGCTTGCCGTGGCCGATCTCGCGGCGGCCCGGGGCTAGGCGGAAGCTGCATTCACCCACCGAATAGGGCGGGAAGTTGTAGTGCAGCATGAAGTGTTCGCGGTAGCTGCCTTCCAGGGAATCGATCAGCTGCTCGTCCTGGCCGGTGCCCAGGGTCGTCGTCGCCAGGGCCTGGGTTTCACCGCGGGTGAAGAGCGCCGAGCCGTGGGTCAGGGGCAGCACGCCGACCTCGGCCAGGATCGGCCGGATGTCGGTGGTGGTGCGGCCGTCGATGCGGTTGGTGCCCTTCAGGATGTTGCCGCGGACCACGTCGCTTTCCAGGGACTTGAAGAGGCCGGAAGCGAATTCCTTCTCCTCGTCGCTGAGCGATTCGAGCGCGCCTTCGCGGACCGCCGCCAGCTTGGTCTGGCGGGCCATCTTGTCGACCTCGCTATAGACCTCGGCCAGCTTGTCCATGATGCCGCCGGCAACCAGCTTGCCTTTGACTTCTTCGATCTCTGGCGCCGGCGGGGGAACCTCGCGCGGCTCCTTGGCGCAGCGCTCGGCCAGGGCGATGATGCCGTCGATGACCGGCTGCATCTGTTCGTGGCCGAAGTTCACCGCGCCCAGCATGACCTCTTCGGAGAGTTCGTGGGCTTCGGACTCGACCATCAGCACACCGTCGCGGGTACCGGCCAGCACCAGGTCCAGCGCGGCGTCTTCCATCTCGTCCATCAAGGGGTTCAGGACGTACTCGCCGTCCTTGTAGCCGACACGCGCACCGCCGATGGGGCCGAGGAAGGGCAGGCCGGAGATGGTGAGCGCGGCAGAGGCGCCGACCATGGCGACGATGTCCGGATCGTTCTCCAGGTCGTGGCTCAGCACCGTGCAGATCACCTGGGTCTCGTTCTTGTAGCCCTTGGCGAAAAGCGGGCGGATCGGCCGGTCGATGAGGCGGGAAGTCAGGGTCTCCTTCTCGGAAGGCCGTCCTTCGCGCTTGAAGAAACCGCCGGGAATCTTACCGGCGGCAAAGGTCTTTTCCTGATAGTTCACGGTGAGCGGGAAGAAATCCATGCCCGGGCGCGGGGCCGCCTCGCCGACCGCGGTGCAAAGCACCACCGTGTCGCCATAGGTCGCCAGCACGGCGCCGTTGGCCTGGCGCGCGATACGCCCGGTTTCCAGGGTCAGCTTGCGGCCGCCCCACTCGATTTCCTGCTTGTGAATTTCAAACATGTTTTTCTGGGTCCTTCTAACCCTTCGCCGGTCGGTTTTTTGCCAAATAGCAAAGCGCCGGACCCGCGCAAGGGGCGCCCGCGCTGGAGAAAACTCCCCAGACGCCCCTTACGTCGGCCCGGCCCTCAACAGACCATCGTGCCGGCTTTGTCACGATGTCATTATTCGTCATCAGTCGCATTCGTCCGCGCCTGCGCCGGGCCTTCCCGCCGAACCGCCCCTGGTGAGGGAAAGGCGCGGCAGGAAAAGGTCGGCGCGAAACGCGGTCATTGTCGGCCCGATCCTAGCGGCGCAGGCCAAGGCGCTGGATCAGACCGTCGTAACGGGACTTCTCCTGAGCCTTCACATAGTCCAGCAGGCGCCGACGCTGGCCGACCATGACGAGCAGGCCGCGGCGCGAGTGGAAATCCTTTTTGTGGGTCTTGAGGTGTTCGGTCAGGTTCACGATCCGCTCGGTGAGGATTGCAACCTGTACTTCCGGGGACCCGGTGTCACCCTCGTGGGTGCCATACTCTTCGATCAGCGCAGTCTTGCGCTCGGCAGTGATCGACATCGTCTATCTCCATAACTCTAAAGGTTCAAAACCCGGACCGGGTGAACGTCACCTGCCTCATAACGGGCCAAAGCCACCGGCTTGCCGCCTGACGTGGTAAATACAATGGACCCGTTGCTGAGATCACTGATGCGATCGCGGTTGGCGCGTGCCACCATGGACACGGCCTGCCCGCAGCGCAGGCGGTTCGCCTCGGTCTCGGAAAGTTCCAGCGCCGGGATGTCGTCCAGCGCTGTCTCAACCGGGAGCACCTGCTCCAAGGCGGCGGGACTATGCCCCATGGATTCCAAAGATTCCAGCGAAATCGCGTCGGTCTCGGTAAACGGACCTACGGTTAATCGGCGGAGATCGGTGATGTAGGCCAGGGTACCGCAGGCCCGCCCCAGATCCCGGGCCAGGGAGCGCATATAGGTCCCCTTGCCGCAGTGAACGTCGAAAACCGCGTGATCGCGGTCCGGCATGGCCCGCAGGGTGATTTCATGGACCATGACCCGGCGGGGCTTCAGCTCGAAATCCGCCTGGGCCCGGGCGAGATCGTAGGCCCGCTTGCCGCCGACCTTGATGGCCGAGTAGAGCGGCGGGATCTGCTCGATTTCCCCGGTGAAGCCGGGCAGCACGGCCTGAATGGCGGTCTCGTCGGGCCGGCCCTCGGCCTCTCCGATCACCGCGCCTTCGCTGTCGTCGGTCTCCGTCGCCTGGCCCCAGCGCAGGGTGAAGCGGTAGGACTTGCGGCCATCCATCACGTAGGAAACCGTCTTGGTGGCCTCGCCCATGGCGATGGGCAACAGGCCGGTGGCCAGGGGATCGAGGGTGCCGCCGTGGCCGACCTTGCGGGGCTGCAGCACCCGCCTTACGCGCCCGACCACCTGGGTCGAGGTCATGCCCAGGGGCTTGTCGATCACCAGCCAGCCGTTGACTGGCGGGCCACTCCTCAGCTTCGGGGACTTTGGGGCCGCCTTGGCAGACTTTTGGGCCTTGGCGGCGTCAGGCGCCATCGTCCGGCCGTTTCATCGCGGGCCCGTCTTGCAAAGAGCCGTCGTCCAAAGCGCCCCTGTCCGGAGCACTGTCGTCCTGGGGCGGCGCCTCCACGTCGCGCTGGACCCGCGGATTATGCAGCAGGGCGTTGATCTTGGCCGCTTCATCGAAGCTGTGATCGGCCTGGAACGACAGACGCGGGGTATGACGCAGGTGAATCTCGCGCCCAAGCTGGCTGCGCAGAAAAGCGGCGGCACGATTGAGGGCGGCCAGCACCTCGCCGCTGCCGTCGCCGCCCAGCGGCACGACAAAGGCCGTTGCGTTCTTCAGGTCCGGGCTGACCCGCACCTCGGTGACGGTGACGCTGGCGCCTGCCAGGTCCGGGTCGTGCAGGTCGCCGCGCAGCAGAATGCGCGATACCGCATGACGCAGTTCCTCGCCGACGCGCAGCTGGCGCTGGCTGGGGGCTTTGGCGGCGCCCGATCTGGCGCCCTTTGCTGAGCTTCGCTGTGAACCCATGATCCGTTCTCGACTCTAGAACCAGGGGGCGGGCCGGGCGGTCTCAGCCGCCCGGCCCCACCGGAAACCTAGAGCTCGCGGGCAATCTCTTGAATTTCATAGCACTCGATCTGGTCGTCGACCTGGATATCGGTGTAGTTCTCGAAGGCCATACCGCACTCGTAGCCTTCTTTGACTTCCTTCACCTCATCCTTGAAGCGGCGCAGGGTTTTCAGGGTGCCGTCGTGAATCACCACGTTGTCGCGCAGCAGCCGCACCTTGGCCCCGCGCTTGACCATGCCTTCGGTAATCATGCAGCCGGCAACCTTGCCGACCTTGGAATTGCTGAAGACCTGGCGGATCTGCGCGTAGCCCAGGAAGTTCTCCTGCTGCTTGGGCGCCAGCATGCCGGACAGCGCGGCCTTGGCGTCATCCACCACGTTGTAGATGATCGAGTAGTAGCGGATGTCCACGTTGTCGCGGCGCGCCATCTGGCGGGCCTGCGGATTGGCGCGGACGTTGAAGGCGATGATGATGGCGCCGGTCGAATTGGCCAGGGTCACGTCGGACTCGTTGATGCCGCCGACACCGCGGTGCAATACCCGGACCTTGACCTCGTCGTTGCCCAGCTTTTCCAGGCTGTTGATGATGGCTTCCATGGAGCCGTGCACATCGGACTTCACGACCACCGGCAGCTCGGAGGTCTCGCCCTCCTTGATGCGGCTCATCATCTCTTCCAGGGTACCGCGGCCGCTGACCGTGATCTCGGTTTCCCGGCGGGTCTGCTGGCGGTACTCGGCGATCTCGCGGGCCCGGCTTTCGTTGTCCATCACCGTGAAGTCGTCACCGGCGAAAGGCGTACCGTTGAGGCCGAGAACCTCCACCGGCGTCGCCGGGCCGGCTTCCTTCAACTGCTCGCCGCGCTCGTTGGTGAGGGCGCGCACACGGCCCCACTCGCTGCCGGCGACAAAGATGTCGCCGACCCGCAGGGTACCGCGCTGCACCAGCACGGTGGCGACCGAACCGCGGCCGCGCTCCAGCTTGGCTTCGACGATGACGCCCTCGGCGGGGCGTTCCGGATTGGCCTTCAGCTCCAGCAGTTCGGACTGCAGCAGGATGGCTTCTTCCAGCTTGTCGAGGTTGGTCTTCTCCGTCGCCGAAACCTCGATGGCCAGGATGTCGCCGCCCATGTCTTCGACGATCAGCTCGTGCTGCAGCAGTTCCTGCTTCACCCGCGAGGGATCGGCGCCGGGCTTGTCCATCTTGTTGATGGCGACGATGATCGGCACCTCGGCGGCCTTGGCGTGATTGATCGCCTCCACCGTCTGTTCCTTGATGCCGTCGTCGGCAGCCACCACCAGCACGACAATGTCGGTCACATTGGCGCCGCGCGAGCGCATCTCGGTGAAAGCGGCGTGGCCCGGCGTATCGATGAAGGTGATGCGCGCGTCAGAGGCCAGACGCACCTGATAGGCGCCGATGTGCTGGGTGATGCCGCCGGCTTCCCCGGCCACCACGTCCGACTGGCGCAGGGCATCGAGCAGCGAGGTCTTGCCGTGGTCGACATGACCCATCACCGTCACCACCGGCGGGCGCGACTTCAGATCCTTTTCGTCGTCGTCGGCGCCGCGCATGCCGATCTCCACGTCGGAGGCCGAAACGCGTCTGATCTTGTGGCCGAATTCCTCCACCACCAGTTCGGCGGTGTCGGCATCGATCGACTGGGTGATGGTCGCCATGACGCCGAGCTTCATCAGCGTCTTGACCACGTCAGCCCCGCGCGTGGCCATGCGGTTGGCCAGTTCCTGCACGGTGATGATCTCCGGCACCACCACTTCGCGGATCACCTTCTGCGGCGGCTGATGGGGCTGGTGCCCCTGGGTCGCCCGCATCTGCTTCTCGCGCTGGCGCTTGACCGAGGCGAGGGACCGCTGCCGCGCTTCCTGACCGTCCAGCGCCTGGCTGATGGTCAGCTTGCCCGAACGCCGCCGCTGATCGCCGCGCCGGCCCGGGGTGGCCTTGGGGGCCGCCGGGGCCTTGCTGCGCTTTGGCGCCGGGGCATCGGTCTTGCTTTTGGGGGTGGGCTTGTCCGCAGCCGGGACAGCCGCGGGGATCGGCGCCTGCGCCTCGGGCTGAGGGGTCGGCTCCGCCGCCTTTTGGGCCTCTTCGGCTTCGGCACGGGCCTTTTCCTCGGCCGCCTTGGCGCGGGCCGCTTCTTCTTCGGCCTTGCGGCGGGCATTCTCTTCCGCCGCCTTCTTGGCCTCGATCGCGCGCCGCTCGGCCTCCTGGGCTTCGCGCTCGCGGCGTCCGGCCTCTTCTTCCTTGGCGACCTCCAGCGCGCGGGCGCGGCTGGCGCGCTCCTCCGCCGAGAGCTGCCGCTTGCTGACCGCCTTTTCCTCGGCCGGCTTCTGCTCGACCGGCGCCGCCGCCGGTGCGGTTTCGCCCAGCACCTTTTCGGCCTCTGCAGTCGCCTCCGTGACCTCTTTCATGCGCCCGGAGGTGCCGCGCTCGAAGGTTCGGCTGCGCTTCACCTCAACGGTCACCGCCTTGCTTCGGCCATGGCTGAAGCTTTGACGCACCTGGCCCGTCTCGACCGTCTTCTTCAGTTGCAGCTTACCTGGTCGGTTCAGCTTCAACGGCCGCTTGGCTTCGGTTTCCTTGCTTTCCGTCATCTCTTCTAGCGCTCACCTTCGGTCGGGCGCCCAGCCCCGTTTCCTTGATCCTCAACACCCCGCAGACCGGCGAGGCGTCCAATATCCCGTTTCAAAGCGGCCGCAAAACGACCGCGCACCACGCCGACGTGGACGACAGCATCCCGTCCCAGAGCAGTGCCCAAGACCGCGCCGCTGCAAAACTGCAGCAGCTCGGTTTCCCGACCCACGGCCTTTGCGACGGCGCGCAGCTTATCGCGGCCGTCCGGCGCAGCATCGTCAGCCTGCAGCAACAGACCGATCCGGTCTGCCTTAAGCCCGGCCTTCACCTTCTCGAAGCCAGCCACGACAGCGCCCGCGCGCCGTGCCAGACCCAGTTGGTCGAGGCAGCGCCGCAGCGCCAACCGTTCGACCTGTTCAACAAGATCGGAAGGCAAGCGAACCTTTGCCTTTGCCGCCCTGGCAAAGAGGTTCTTCTTGCAAGCCTTCTCCATCATATCGCGGCGCGCAAGCAACCACAAACCCCTGCCGGGCAGGCGTTCCGCGAAATCCGGCACCACCTGGCCTTCAGGACCGACAACGAAACGCAGCAGCATCTCCTTCGGCAACACCCGGCCGCTCGCCAGACAGCGCCGCTGCGGCACCTGCGGGGCGCCATCCCCAGCGTCCATCCGGGCGTCGATCCGGGCAGCTCGCGACGGCCTGCGCGCCTTGACCGAAGGCTCGCGAAGACTTCCCGAAGTCTGTTCCTGTGCTGCTGCCAACATTCCCTCTTTGTTTAGCTCTCCGATGGGCCGGCCCCGGCATCTTCGCCGTCGGCAGCCTCACCGGAGCCTTCGTCGCCGTCAGCCGGCGTTTCCTCGTCGTCGAACCAATGGGCCCGCGCCGCCATGATGATGCGGTTGGCTTCGTCCTGGGACATGGCACTGGCGCCGAGGATCTCCTCGAGCTCCTGCTCCGGCAGGCCGGCCATGGCCTCCAGGCTGTGCTCACCGCGCAGAGCGCTGGAGACGAAACGCAGCTCGTCAGCCGAAAGATCGGCAAGATCGTCCAGGCTTTGAACACCCTGTTCGCCCAGCGCCACCAGCAGGGTGGGGGAAATCCCCTCCATCTCGGTCAGTTCGTCGCTGACGCCCAGCTCGCGGCGGCGCTCCTCGTTCACCCGGTCCATCTCCTCGAGATGGGTGCGGGCGCGGGCGCGCAGCTCCTCGGCGACTTCTTCGTCGAAACCTTCGATCTGCGCCAGCTCTGCGACCGGCACGAAGGCGACCTGCTCCAGGGACATGAAGCCCTCGGCCACCAACAGATGGGCGATGACGTCGTCGACATCAAGCGCATCGATGAACATCTGGGAGCGGTCGCGGAACTCGTCCTGACGGCGCTTCGATTCCGTCTCCTCGGTCATGATGTCGATGTCCCAGCCGGTCAGGATCGACGCCAGGCGCACGTTCTGCCCGCGCCGTCCGATCGCCAGGGAAAGCTGGTCGTCGGGCACCACCACCTCGATGCGGCCCTGATCCTCGTCGAGCACCACCTTGCTGACCTCGGCAGGCGCCAGGGCGTTGACCACGAAGGTGGCGGTATCCTCGGACCAGGGAATGATGTCGATCTTCTCACCCTGCAGTTCGCTGACCACCGCCTGGACCCGGCTGCCCCGCATGCCCACGCAGGCACCGACCGGATCGATGGAGGAGTCATAGGAAATCACGGCGATCTTGGCGCGGCTGCCGGGGTCGCGGGCGACCGCCTTCAGCTCGATGATTCCATCATAGATTTCAGGCACTTCCTGAGCGAAGAGCTTGGCCATGAACTGCGGATGGCTGCGCGAAACGAAAATCTGCGGGCCGCGCTGCTCCTCGCGAACGTCGTAGATGTAGCCGCGCACCCGGTCGCCGGTGCGGAAGGATTCCCGCGGCAGCGTTTCGTCGCGGCGCATCAGGGCCTCGGCCCGGCCGAGGTCGACGGTGACATTGCCGAACTCGTTGCGCTTGACGATACCGTTCACCACCTCGCCGACCCGGCCCTGGTACTCGTCGTACTGGCGCTTGCGCTCGGCCTCGCGGACTTTCTGGACGATCACCTGCTTGGCGGTCTGGGCAGCGATCCGCCCCAGATCGATCGGCGGCAGGTCTTCGATGATGAAGTCGCCGGGGCCGACGCCGTCCTGACGCTCCTGGGCGTCCTTGGTGAGGATCTGGGTGAATTCGTTCTCCACCTCGTCGGTGATCTCGCGATAGCGGCGCAGCCGGACTTCGCCGGACTTGCGGTCGATCTCGGCGCGAATGTCATGCTCGTGGCCGTACTTCGCACGCCCGGCCTTCGAGATGGCCTGCTCCATCGCCTCTAGAACTTCATCACGCTCGATCGACTTCTCGCGGGCCACAGCATCGGCCACCTGGAGAAGTTCGGTTCGTGCAAGAGCGCTGGTATCCATCGCTTATCTCAATCCCAAGAAGTCTCGTCGTAGGTCTAAAATCGTCCGTCCAAAACGGTCTGTCTGTATCAGGCGCCGGGGATCTGCCCACCGCCAAGTTCTCTGCCGCAAATTCCTATGCAGCTAGTCGCCGTCCGCCGCCTGCTGGCTGGCGGCAATCAGCGCGTCGGTCAGCAGCAGCTTCGCCTTCACCATCTCGGCAAAGGGCAGCGCCACCTCGTCGCCGTCACAGTCCATCACGATCGCCGCACCCCGGGTGCCGCAGAGGCGGCCGGAAAACCGCCGCCGCCCCTCGATCGGGCCGGCCATCTCGACCTTGCCGTCGAAACCGGCAAAGCGGTCGAAGTCCGCCAGGCGGGTCAGCGGCCGGTCGATCCCCGGCGAACTCACCTCCAGCGTGTAGGCCCGGTCGATCGGGTCTTCGACATCCAGGATCGCCGCGGCGGCCCGGCTGACCTCGGCACAGTTGTCGACGTTCATACCGCCGTCTTCCTGCCGCTCGGCCATGATCTGCAGACAGAGTCGGTCGCCGCCGGAAAGCTGAACGCGGACGATATCGTAGCCCATCGCCGCCAAAGAGGGCGCGATCAGGGCTTCGACTTCCGCTGCCTTGCCTTCGCTGGTTTTGGCCAGCACCGCAGAGGCCTGTTCCAAGGCCTGGGACAATGCCCAACCTCCCGTAACGGTGATGCTCGAATAAAAAAGGGCGGGCCAGAGGCCCACCGCTCGGTAGCCCGACGATCCCTGTTACTCCGGCACCGTCACTTGACTGCAGCGGACTTTACGCCCGCATCCCGCAGCCCGCAAGGCCTTTCTCCATTCCCGGGCACCATCGGGACGCCATAGAGATTGGGCAAATCCGGGGCCGAACCCCGCCCGGGAAAGCCCGCCGCTTGCGGCCGAAAGATGCTGCTAGGCCGGTTCGGTCACCGCGGCGCGGTCGATCCGGCGAAACCGCAGAAAGGCGGGGCGGCGTCCGGCTTTCAGCGCTTTTCGCTCATAGCGTGTCGCCGGCCAGTCCGCCGGCCGCTGTCGCCAGTCCGCCGGGCCCGCAACCTGCCAGGCCAGCGCCGGCTCGGCCGTCAGGTGTTCCAACGCCCAGGGCAGGTAACTCGGGTCGTCGGTGGCAAAGCGCAGTTCCCCGCCGTCCTTGAGCAGCCGCACCAGGGTCGCCACGGTGGCCGGCTGGATCAGCCGCCGCTTGTGATGCCGCCGCTTCGGCCAGGGATCGGGGAAGAGGATGAAAATCTTATCGAAGAGGGCATCCGGCAGACAGGCCATAAGGTCGCGGGCATCGCCGACATAGAGCCTGAGGCGCGCGGTCTCCGGGCCCTCCGGCAACTGGTCGAGCAGGCTGGCCACACCGGTAACGAAATACTCCGCACCGATGATTCCGAGGTCGGGCCCCTGATCAGGCCCGGGATCAGACCCGGGATCAGGCTGGGCCCCTGCCTGCCAGGCTAGGTGTTCGCCGCCGCCGAAGCCGATTTCCAGATAGAGGCGCGACGGCAGCGGATCGAAGAGTGCCGCGGGCACAAGGGGCTTGTCATCCGCCGGCAGATCGATCCGCAAGGCCGGCAGCCGCTCCTCCATCACCGCGCGGCGGGCCGGGCGCAGCGGCCGGCCCTGACGGCGGCCATAGAAGTTGCGTCTGCCCGCAGACACGGCTCAGCCCCGGAAAAATCTCAGGCGAAAACGGCGCGGACGGTCAGGCGCCGAAGGCGTTGCGCAGCGGCTCGACAAGATCGGTCTTCTCCCAGGAGAACCCGCCGTCGGCATCGGGCGCCCGGCCGAAGTGGCCGTAAGCGGCGGTGCGCGCGTAGATCGGCCGCGACAGGCTGAGGTGCTCGCGAATCCCGCGGGGCGAGAGATCCATCAGGTCCTGAAGCGCCTTTGCCAGCTTGGCTTCTTCCACCTTGGCGGTACCGTAACCATCGACATAGACCGAGAGCGGCTTGGAAACGCCGATGGCGTAGGAAAGCTGGATGGTACAGCGCTCCGCCAGCTCAGCCGCCACCACGTTCTTGGCCAGATAGCGCGCGGCGTAGGCTGCCGAGCGGTCGACCTTGGTCGGGTCCTTGCCGGAGAAGGCACCGCCGCCGTGGGGCGCGGCGCCGCCGTAGGTGTCGACGATGATCTTGCGGCCGGTGAGGCCGGCATCGCCGTCCGGGCCGCCGATCACAAAGCGCCCGGTCGGGTTCACGTAGAAATCTTCCTCGGCGCACATCCAACCTTCCGGCAGCACGTTGACGACGTGGGGCCGCACGATCTCGCGCACCTGATCCTGATCCAGATCACCGGCATGCTGGGTCGAAACCACCACGGAAGTGGCCCGGGTCGGCTTGCCGTCGACGTACTCCAGCGTAACCTGGCTCTTGGCATCCGGCAGCAGGCCCGGCTCGGCGCCGGAGTGCCGCGCTTCGGCCAGAGAGCGCAGAATATTGTGTGACAGATAGATCGGCGCCGGCATCAGTTCTTCGGTTTCACGGCAGGCATAGCCGAACATGATGCCCTGGTCGCCGGCCCCTTCGTCCTTGTTGCCGGCGGCATCGACGCCCTGGGCGATATCGGCTGACTGCTCATGGATGTAGTTTTCCACCGCCATCTTTTCCCAGTGAAAGCCATCCTGCTCGTAGCCGATTTCCTTCACCGCATGGCGGGCGACCTGCTCGATCAGATCGCCATTGACCTCCGAAGGGCCGCGCACTTCGCCGGCCAGAACGATACGGTTGGTCGTCGACAGGGTTTCGACGGCGACGCGGGACAGGGGATCATGGGAAAGGAAGGTGTCGACGATGGCATCGGAAACTCGATCGCAAACCTTGTCGGGATGACCTTCCGAAACTGACTCACTGGTGAAAAGATAGCTGCCGTTACGCACCGCGTGGCTCCCGCTGATTCGCGTCTGTTTTGTGGAATAGATCGCTGGGAATAGCGACGCTGAAGAGCAAATGCAAGAAAACACGCCACGGCAGACAGCGACAGCGGGCCGTCAGGGAATCAGATCGGGTCTTGAAAGTGCCCCAGCCGAGAGTCCGGCCGCTTAGTCTTCAACCTTGTCCGCGTCTTTGCCACCAGCCGCAGCCAAGGCCTTGGTCATCTCGAAAAGACGTTTCCGAATGCTTGGGTCCTGGATCTTGTAGTAGGCGCGTACCAGTTCCAGGGTCTCGCGCTTGACCAGCGGGTCAAGCTCCTGTTCCGGCGAGGGCTCGGCGGCTCCCGGTCGCTGCGCCGGCGAACTGGCGGCCACGTCGTTGGGCATCTCATCGAAGAAGAAGCCAACCGGAACGTCCAGAACGCGGGACAGATCGAAGAGGCGGCTCGCCCCGACGCGATTGGCGCCCCGTTCGTATTTCTGTACTTGCTGGAATGTCAGGCCAATAGCCTCGCCGAGCTTCTCCTGGCTCATTCCCAGAAGCGTTCTCCGCAAACGGACCCGGCCCCCGACATGAACATCTACCGGATTAGGTCCACTTATCCGGTGGTCACCCAGCGCCACGCTGCGTCGCGCCATTCGCATCTTACCTTATTTAGGAAAACAACAGAACCGTAGGACTATAGGCATACACCTGTATGCCAACAGAGGGTTGATTCGTCAAGTGCCCTCTGTCTTAGTCGGTCAAGCAAAACGTCGCAACACAAATATAACACAAGTACACACAATCAGTTCTACCAAATATAGCCAATTACCCGCATTGGAATAAAGGGTCTCGTGTTCAGCAGCTTCGGGTAGTTCTGCATCAATAATACCTCGATCATTGAGATTAATTTGTTCAATCACTCGACCATAAGAGTCTATAACTGCTGAAATTCCATTATTGGCAACGCGAATAAGGGGAAGTCCTTCCTCTATTGCGCGCAGACGTGCCGATGCAAAGTGTTGGTAGGGGCCCGAAGAATCACCAAACCAGGCATCATTGGTCAGATTCAGAAGCCAGCGCGGCGGCTGCCCTGCGGAATCCTTCACGCGGCCGGGGAAAATCACCTCGTAGCAGATCAGCGGACTGAAGGCCGGCAGGCCCGGCAGATCGAGGGTGCGCAGACCGGGCCCCGGCGAAAAGTCCCGGTTGCCGGCGGTCAGCTTGGCAAAGCCGAACCATTCGCGCAGCGGCGTGTACTCACCGAAGGGAACCAGATGCGCCTTGTCGAAGGTCGCCGCGATCCCTCCGTTTGAATCAAGGGCGTAAAGCGAATTCCAGATCGGCCCGTCGGGCTGTTCCGGCAACATCCGCGGCGCACCGGCGATGAGATACCCGCCCGGCGGGACGACGGCGGCCAGTTCCTGCTGCAGGATGGGTTCGAGAGAAAGGACATAGGGGATCGCCGTCTCGGCCCAGATGATATGGGTGCGGTCTTCAAAACCCGGCGCCAGCGTCATCCGCATCTGATTGCGCAGATGCTCGGCGCGCAGATCCCGGCGCCATTTCAGGGCCTGGGGGATACTCGGCTGAACCAGCCGCAGGCGCACCTCCTCGACCGCCGCCGTGCCGAGCGCCGGCGCGGTGGACAAACGCCAAGCGCCATAGCCCCAGGACAGCAGCGGCAGGGTCAGCGCAACAGCGACAAAGGCATAGCCGGCGCGCGAGCGCTGCTTGGGATCGGCGAGCAAAGCCGGGGCCGTCGCGGCGAGGACGGTGATCAGGCTCAGCAACCAGACGCCGCCGAGCGCGGAAAGCTGCAGCGTCTCAGGCGAGAAAGCCCAGACCGAGCCCATGAGGTTCCAGGGAAAGCCGGTGAGCACCCAGGCCCGCAGCCCCTCCGCCACCAGCCAGGCCGTGGCCAGGCCCAGGACGCCGGCCGGTCCGCGAAGCCCACTCTTGGCGGTGATCCAGAAGGCCAGCGCCGGAAACAACGCCAGCCCCATGGCAAGACCGCCCACCGCAAAAGGCATCACCCAGCCGAAACGCTCGGCATCGACCAGGAAGGCTTCGCCCACCCAATAGAGACCGACGGCGAAATGGCCGCTGCCGAAGGCCCAGCCGAGCAGTGCCGCCTGCCGTGCCCGGCGCACCGCCTGCAGCAGCCAGAAGGCCACGACGAAGGCCGGGATCAGAAGGGGGACCAGATAGAGCGGCGGCATGGCGAGCGCCGCGAGACCACCGCAGACCGCGGCCAGGGCGAGGCGGCGCCAAGCGGTCAGGCCGGCCAGCCGCTGCGGCCAGGCCGGCCGGTGTTTCCGCTTCTCGCCGCCACCGGTCTCAGCCGTCATTTCTGCGCCGGAGCGGGCGTTTTCGGGCTCGCACGGCCCGTCGGTTTATGCACGCGCAGCCGTTTTACGCGGCGCGGGTCGGCTTCGAGCACCTCGAAACTCATCCCGCTATGCTCGTGGACGACCAGTTCACCCCGTCCCGGCACGCGCCCGGCGACGGAGATCAGCAGGCCGCCGAGGGTGTCGATGTCCTCATCGCGTTCCTCATCGGAAAGCACGGGGCCGACCTTTTCCTCAAACTCCTCGATGGTCGCGCGGGCATCGGCGGCAATGCTGCCGTCGGCGCGGTCGATCAGCTTCGGACCTTCGGCGACGTCGTGTTCGTCGTCGATCTCGCCGACGATTTCCTCGACCAGGTCCTCGATCGTCACCAGCCCGTCGATACCGCCGAACTCGTCGACGACCAGGGCCATGTGAACCCGCGACAGCCGCATTTCGAGCAGCAGATCGAGCACGCGCATCGACGGGGCGACCACCAGAATGCGGCGCACCAGGTCGACCAGATCGAAGGTGCGCTCGCCCTTCATGTAGGTCAGGACATCCTTAATGTGGACGATGCCGACGACTTCGTCGAGGGTTTCGCGGTAGACCGGCAGCCGTGAATGGCCGGCCTCGCTCATCACATCGATCAACGCCTCGATCGGCGTGTCCAGGTCGACGGCGACGATATCGGCCCGCGGCACCATCACGTCGTAGGTCGTCAGGTGCCGCAGCCGCAGGATGTTCGACAGCATGACGCGCTCGTCGCCGCTGATCGGCGCCGCGGTCTCTTCCTCACCCTCGACCTCTTTGATCTCGTCGATGATCTCTTCAAGAGTCTCGCGAAGCTGCGCCTCGCTGTGGCGCGACCTCAACAGGCCGCGCAGTCGCTTCCATAGGCTGCCGCCTTGCGGCTCGCCGGCGCGGGGACTTCGACCGTTGCTTGATGTTTCGGCCAAGGTTCAGTTTTCCTCCGAAATCATGCCGGGCGTCATGGCAGGACGCCTGCGATAGGGATCCGGCACCCCGAGACCCGCGAGAACCGCTACTTCCAACGCTTCCATTTCCTCCGCCTCGGCATCGTTCTCGTGATCATAGCCCAAGAGATGCAAAAGACCGTGGATCAGAAGGTGTAGGGTGTGGTCCTGAAGCGGTTTTTCCTGCTCCGCGGCTTCACGCAGCACCGTCTCGCGCGCCAGGACGATATCCCCCAAAAGCCGCGGCGGCCCGGCATCGGGATCGCCGGGCAGGCCGCCCGCGGCGCCAAGCACTTCCACGTTGTGGGGCGCTTCCATATTGGGGAACGACAAGACGTTGGTCGGGCCGCTGCGGCCGCGATAGGCCTGGTTCATTTCAGCCACCGTCGCGTCGTCGGCAAACAGCAGGCTGATTTCCACCACGCCCTTCATCGGCTCGGCAAGGCTGCGCGATTGCAGATAGGCCAAGGCGCTACCGACTGATCTCTCGGCCAGATTTTCCAGATCTTCAAGGCGGTCGGTCCAGGCGGCGTCTTGCAGCGAGACGGCAATCTCCAACCGGCTTATCCCAGGCGCATCTTTCATCTTAGCCACGGTCTCTGCAGCCACCCTTCGCCAAGCCTTTCAACAGGCAGGGCAAAGGGGCAAGACTACCGACCGAAGAGATCCCCTTCTCCAGACCTGCTGGCATCGTAGGCTGCGTAGGCACGCACGATGCGGGTCACCAGGGAATGGCGCACCACATCGGCGGCGGTGAACTGGACGAAGGCCACGCCCTCCATATCCGCCAGGATACCGGAGGCTTCGCGCAGGCCCGAGGGCGCACCCTTGGGCAGGTCGATCTGCGACAGGTCGCCGGTTATGACCATGCGGCTGTTCTCGCCGAGGCGGGTCAGCGCCATCTTCATCTGAACCGGCGTCGTGTTCTGCGCCTCGTCGAGAATGATGAAGGCATTGGTCAGCGTCCGGCCGCGCATGAAGGCGAGCGGGGCCACCTCGATCTCGCCGTTGGACAGCCGGCTGGCGACCTGGTTGGCCGGCAGCATGTCGTAGAGCGCGTCATAGAGCGGACGCAAATAAGGATCGACCTTTTCGTTGAGATCGCCCGGCAGGAATCCGAGACGCTCGCCGGCCTCCACAGCAGGCCGCGACAGGATGATGCGCTCGACCGCGCCCTCCATCAGCATGGAGACCGCCATGGCAGCCGCCAGATAGGTTTTGCCGGTGCCGGCAGGGCCGATCCCGAACACCATCTCGTGGCTGCGCAGCGCCTGAACATAGGCCTTCTGGCCCGGCGAGCGCGGCGTCAGGCGGCGTTTGCGCGTGGCAATCGCCAGCTCGTCGGAATGCACCGCGGCCACCGCCTGGTGCTCACTCTCCTGGCTCGGCGCCTGCACCGCCATGCGAATGACCGCGTCGACCTCGCCGTCGCCGACCTCCAGCCCTTTGCGCAAGCGTTCATAGAGGGCGGTCAGGGCCGCATTGGCAACGGCAACGGAGTCGGCGGGCCCGGAAATCGCCAGGCGGTTTCCCCGCGACGCCAGGCTGACACCCAACTGTTGTTCGATGCGCAGCAGGTTCTGATCATGCTCTCCATAGAGCAGCGGCAAGAGGCTGTTGTCGTCGAACTGCAGGAAAGTCGGCTCACCCTTGCGATCGGTCGTGGTGCCGCTGAGACTGTCAGAGCTCAAGCTGAAATCCTTGTGGTTGTCGCACTGCTCGATGACGCACTGCCGCTGCATGAGGCGGCGGCTGCAACGGATTGCCGCTCCGCCTCCAGGCAGAGCCGTCCGGCCAGGGAATTGGGAAAGGCGGCCTCGATCTCCACCGCCATCAGCTTGCCGATCAGGCGCTGCTGGGCGACCTCCGGCAAGGCGACATGCACCGACTGCATATAAGGGCTGCGCCCGGCCAACTGGCCCGGACGGCGGCCGGGCTTTTCAAACAGCACCGGTAGCGTTCGCCCGACACAGCTTTCGTTGAAGGCCGCCGCCTGGGCGCCGAGAAGCTGCTGCAAACCGGCCAGCCGTTCGGTCTTCACCGTTTCGGGCAGTTGTTGCTCTTCGACCGCAGCCGGGGTGCCGGGCCGCGGGCTGTATTTGAAGGAATAGGCCTGGGCGTAGCCGACCTCGGTCACCAGGCGCAGGGTCGCGGCATGGTCGGCATCGCTCTCGCCGGGGAAGCCGACGATGAAATCCGATGACAGGGCGATATCCGGACAGGCCCGGCGCAGGCGCTCGACAATGCGCAGGTAGTCTTCGGCTGTGTGCTGGCGGTTCATCGCCGCCAGGATCCTGTCCGAACCGGACTGCACCGGCAGATGCAGGTAAGGCATCAGCGTGGCCAGTTCGCCGTGGGCGGCGATCAGTTCGTCGTCCATGTCGCGCGGATGCGAGGTGGTGTAGCGCAGGCGGGTGAGGCCTTCGATCTCGGCCAGGGCATAGAGCAGACGGCCGAGCCCCCAGGTGCCGCCGTCCTTGCCGCCCTCGGGGGCCTCGCCGTGGTAGGCATTCACGTTCTGGCCCAGCAGAGTGATCTCCTGAACGCCGGCCGCCACCAGGCGCCGCGCTTCGGCCAGCACGGCCGCCACCGGGCGCGAGAACTCGGCGCCCCGGGTATAGGGGACGACACAGAAGCTGCAGAACTTGTCGCAGCCCTCCTGAACCGAGAGAAAGGCCGCCGCCGCGGTTCCGGTGGTTTCCTCCGGCAGAAAGTCGAATTTGGATTCCACCGGAAAGTCGATATCCAGGTGTCCGCCGGCAGAGCGGGCGGCACGGGCCACCATCTCCGGCAGGCGGTGATAGGTCTGCGGCCCGAAAACCAGGTCCACCTGGGGCGCCCGGCGCAGAATTTCCTCGCCCTCGGCCTGAGCCACGCAGCCGGCCACCGCCAGCACCATATCGCGGCCTTCGGCCTGGCGCTCCTGCTTGAAGGCGCGCAGCCGCCCCAGTTCCGAAAAGACCTTCTCGGAGGCTTTTTCGCGAATGTGGCAGGTGTTCAGAATCACCATATCGGCGCCGCGCGGGCCGTCCACCGCCTCATAGCCCAGGGGCGCCAGGACATCGGCCATCCGCGATGAGTCGTAGACATTCATCTGGCAGCCGTAAGTCTTTATAAAGAGGCGCTTTTTACCGCTCTCAGTCACCGCTTTCCTAACACTCCAAGCGCCCCGGAAGCCGATCGCTCGACCGGCCCGGAGGCAACCCTAGCCAAAGATACCACAGAACCCGCCGGAAATGCCCAGATCCGGTCCCAGGCCCGGCCCGAGACTTCAGCCCGTCACCTCCGCTCCCGGAGCCGCTCCAGGGGCCGCTCCCGAGGCTGCCTCCGAAGCCGCTCCGGAGGGCAGCGCCTGGGGTTGCCGCCGGCCTGACAGCGCCTCGGCAACGCCGCGGGAAACCACCGCATGACAGTGGTCGCACAAAGCCTTGCGCGAGCCAAAGCGCTCGATCGTGACCGCCTCGTGAAATTCCACGACGACCGTGACGTAGCCAAGACCCAGGGCGTGCCAGAGGTGGGGCCCAAGTTCCATGTCGCCGTACCAGGCGAAAAACGGCCTTAGATAGCGGCCCAGAGGCACGCCGTCGAGTCTTGTGTAGCTGATCGAGACCGGCTGAATGGTCAGCGCCTCCCCACCCGGGCGCTGTTCGGCCACCGAGAAGAGGGCGCTTTTGAACGGCAGGATGCCGTTGCCGTCGCCCGACGTCCCCTCGGCAAAGAGCACAAGGTCGTCGCCGGCCTCCAGGCGCCGGGTGATCTGGTCCCGGTGGTCGGCGGTCCGCTGGGCGCGGCGCTCGACAAAAACCGTCTCCTGAAGCCGGGCCAGCCAGGAGAAAAACGGCCAGGTCGCGACCTCCGCCTTGGCGACGAAGGAAATCCGCGCCAGGGCGCCGAGCACCTCGATATCGAGATAGGAAACGTGGTTGGCGGCAAAGAGGGTCGGATGCCGGTCGGAGATCTCACCGCGCGTCTGGATTCTGATCCCCAGGATCCGGCAGCTGCGCCGATGATACCAGTGCGGCAGGGATTTGCGCAGGGGCAGGCGCAGCGCGACAGCCAGAAACTGAACCGGCATCAGCACGGCGGTGAGGCTGAAATAAACCAGCAGACGGCCGAGGGCGGTGATCGGCGAGCCGAAGTTGGGTGCCGCCATAGACTAGGACGAGCCCCGGGCGCCCTCCGGAGCGCCGGAAACATCACGAGATGCGCCCTCCGGGGCGCCGGAAACACCACGAGACGCGCCCTCCGGGGCGCCGGAGCCGTTTCCGGAAGCGCCGCCACCGGCGTCCTCGCGCTTGTAGTGGCGCAGGTATTTCTCGGTCACCCAGTCCGTCTTGACGACGATACAGACATCGGTGGTCCCGAATTCCCGGTCCACCACCGCGCCGTCGCCGACGAAACCGCCCAAGCGCAGGTAGCCCTTGATCAGCGGCGGCAGGGCCTGGCGGGCCGCAGGGATCTGCACCTCCTCGACCGGCAGCAGGTCCATCGGCACATAGCGGTCGGCCACCGCCCGGGCCCGCAGCGCCGGCGGCGCCAGATGATGATGATAGAGATAGGAAAGCGGCAGCTTCAGCTCTTCCGGATTCACACCGGGAAGACTGGCACAGCCGAACATGATGGAGATGTCGTAGTAGAAGACGTACTCCGCGATCCCGCGCCAGAGCAGTTGCATCGCCGCGCCGGTGCGGCAGGTCGGATCGACGCAGGACCGGCCGAGTTCCAGAATCTCCCCGGGATAGGCCTCTATGCTGTCGATCTCGTATTCGTCGCTGGTATAGAACTGGCCGCGGCGGCGCGCGCCCTCGCGGCGCATCACCCGGTAGGTGCCGACCACCGCTTCCGGTCCGTCGCCGCGCTCCTCGTCGAACACCAGCAGATGGTCACAGTAGTCGTCGAAAGAATCGAAGTCGCGGCGCGCGGCGCGCATTTCCTCGGTCGGCCGGGCGGACATCTGTTCGTAGAAGATTCTGTAGCGCAGGGCCTGGGCGGCGCGCACCTCCGCCCGCCCCTCGGCGAGCCTGATCCGCAGGTTGCCGCCGACGACATCGACCGGCCGGTCTGAGTTGGTCTCCGCAAGGCTCATGTCATATCCATAGAGTCAAAAACCCAACGGCAGCCGAATAGTCTCACAACAAACAACCGATACCGGCCAAAACCCCAGCCGACAAGCCTCCGCGGCGTCCCGGCACCCTACTTCCCGCCTGACGACTTTCCTTCGTCTTTGCTCTCCTCCGCCGAGAGGCGCACGCCGTAGAGTTCCAGGCGATGGTCGACAAGGCGGTAGCCCAGCGTCTTGGCGACCTCGGTCTGAAGCCGCTCGATTTCCTCGTTCGTGAATTCGATCACCTTGCCGGTCTTCACGTCGATCAAATGATCATGATGCTCTTCCGGACGCTCCTCGTAGCGCGCCCGGCCGTCGCCGAAGTCGTGCCGCTCCAGAATGCTGGCTTCTTCGAAGAGCTTGACCGTGCGGTAAACCGTCGCGATGGAAATCCGCGAATCTCGCTCCACCGCCCGCTGGTAAACCATTTCCACATCAGGATGGTCCGTCGACTCGGAGAGAACGCGCGCGATCACGCGTCTCTGCTCGGTCATTTTCAGACCTTTTTCAATGCACCGCTTCTCCAGGCGATCGGGCATACTCCCCAACCTCTCGTTTCGCCGTCTTCACCACGCCCGGACTGAACCCACCGGGCCAATAGCCTAGTATAACTGAAGAAGCGCCGCCCGCCTAATCGACGGCGACGCCCCTGTTCATAGAATAAAGTAATCCGATGATGCCTTGATCGCCTGCGCTTTCCCGAGGGATTTCCCGAGGGATTTCAATGGGCGCTTTCGCCGGACGGTTGCGGCCCGCTTACTTGCGCCGGGCCCTTGTGCCCAGACCGATTTGCTTGGCCAACTTGCTGCGCTGCTTGGCATAGTTTGGCGCCACCATGGGATAGTCCGCCGGCAAGCCCCAACGCTCACGGTAGTCTTCCGGCGACATGTCGTAGGCGGTCTTCAGGTGCCGTTTCAGCATCTTCAGTTTCTTGCCGTCTTCCAGGCAAACGATGTGGTCCGGCGTCACCGATTTCTTGATCGGCACCGCCGGTGAAGGGCGCTCCGGCTCCCGCTCGCGAGTCGTCCCGACGTTCGACAGCGTCTCGAACACGTCCCGAATGATCATCGGCAGGTCGGCCACCGCGACCGAGTTATTTGATACGTGTGCTGCGACGATATTGGTCGTCAGGGAAAGCAGTTCGCTTTGCTTCGCTTGCTCGGACATTGACCTCTTCAACTCCTCCACATTGCTGTGGACTATATAAAAATTCTCCGTAAGAGAATCAACAACTATTCAATACGAAAATAATAGTTCGTATTTGATGCTCTGTCATTGACTATTCTTTGGCTGGAAAGTCGGAGGAATTACATCAATTTGCGAAAAACTTACAGAAATAGGCCCAATCGGGCTCAAGACGGACTGCAATTTACCGGATTCGCCGCCACCGGATCCTATCCCAGATCCACGTCAGAACCTCAAGCGGCGGCTATCCGTTTCCTGAGAATCAGCGCATCCACCGCCGGTCCCGAGGCCACACGGTAATAGCCGCTACGGCGGCCGGCCAAGCCAAACCCGAAGCTCTCATAGAAGGCCCACGCGCCCCGGTTGTTTTCCGCGACCTCAAGCTGAATCACGCCCGCGCCGCGATCCAACGCCGCAGCAATGCCGGCCTCGAGCAGCAGCCGGCCACTACCGGCGCGGCGGTGGCGGGGCAGCACACCCAAGCCCAGCACCTCGCTGGCGTCGATAACGACCTGACCCAGGAAAAAGCCGACAGGCTCCGAACCGGCAGCGGCGATCAGCGCGAAGCTGCCCGGCATCGCCAGCACCTCGGCCCAGGATCGGGCGGGCCAGGCCTCGCCGACATAGGTGGCGGCCGCGGCTTCAGGGCCGGCAGATGCTTCAGACGGCGCGTTCTCGTTGCCGTAACAGGCCGCCTGCAGCGCAGCCAGGAGCGACACCTCGCCGGGCGCGGCGGCGCGGATCTCGATCGCCGTCACGGTGCGCGCTTTCGACCGGCGCCGTTGGGTTTGGGACCCCTGGTCTTTGGCGGCGTGACATCCGGCTCGCGCAGATAAAGCGGTGCCGCCGAGCCGGTCGCCGCGGCGCCGCGCCGGCGGAGATGCAGGGCGGCACGTTCGGCCAGCAGGGCGGCGTCGGCGGCACCGGCAGCGGCCGCCCGCAGACAGTCTCCGCGGCCGGCCCGCTCAAGCACCTGAAGCCCGCGATCGGCCGCATCGCCGGTCAGCAGCAGCGGGCCCTCGGGCAGCGATCCGCCAAGATCGTCCAGCGCAACCTCGCGCGGGTCGCCCAGGGGAACGAGGGAAACGTCGAAAAGCTGGAGAAAGACATCCTGCCGCTTTGAATCGATCAGGGCCGCGACCGTGCGCCCGGCCCGTTCCTCCACCGTAGCCGCAGCCGCCGAGACCTCGAAAGATGCGATGCCGATCAGCGGCAGGCGACGCGCCAGCGCCAGGCCGCGGGCGGTCGCCAAACCGATGCGCACGCCGGTAAAGCCGCCGGGCCCGGTGGTGACGGCCAGGGCATCCAACGCCTCGAAGCCACCGCCCCAATCGGCCATGACCTCGGCAATCATCGGCACCAGATGCTCGGACTGGCCGCGGGACATGATCTGGAAGCGCCGCGACGCAACGCCGCCCGCCGCCCAGACCGCCGTCGAACAGGCGCCGCCCGCCGCCTCGATCGCCAGGATTGCCGGTTCGGAAGAAGTCACGGCCGCCGTCTCCAGGCCCTATCGCCCCGCCGCCGCTTCGTGCTAACAGGGCCGATCCCGTGATCGCCACCACGCGATTTCATCGAGCACGGTTTCGCCAAGCCCCACCTCACAAAGCCCCACTCCACAAAAGCTGCGCCTCCACCATGCCCTTGATTCCCATCGCCACGCCCGAATTCGATATCGACATCGCGCTGGCCTACGCCACCGCCGACAACGTGACCGGCAAACCGATCTACCGGCAAGCCGAAGCCCAACTGCATCCGCAGGCGGCCGAGGCCCTGCAGCGCGCCATCGCTCTGGCGGCCCCCCTGGGCCTGCGTTTCAGGGTCTTCGATGCCTTCCGGCCGGTCGAGGCCCAGTGGTGTCTCTGGGAGGCCTTTCCCGACCCGGAGTTCGTCGCCGATCCGAGACTTGGCTCCAACCACACCCGCGGCGTCGCGGTCGACCTGACGCTGATCGATGCCGCCAGCGGCGTCGAGCTGGACATGGGCACGGGCTTCGACGACTTCCGCCCGGCCGCTCACCACGGCCGCAGCGATGTCTCCGTCGAAGCGCAGCGCAACCGCGCCATCCTGCTGGGCGTCATGACGGCGGCAGGCTGGGACTGGAACCGCTACGAGTGGTGGCACTATCAGCTCTTCGATCCGCGGCGCTATCCCCTGCTGAGCGACACCGCCGCGCCGCGGGCGCTGATGGGCGAACACACCTGAGCGGGGGCAACCTCTAAAGCAGCTTGCAAGCCTCATCGAACTCCAGGCGCGGCGAACGGGGATGCAGTTTCTCCGGGTCGCCGTGGCCGAGGTTGCAGAGGAAATTCGAGCGCCAGGCCGTTCCGGCGAAGAATTCTTCATCCACCTTGGCACGGTCGAAACCGGACATGGGCCCGCAGTCGAGCCCCAGCGCCCGCGCGGCGATAATGAGATAAGCCCCCTGCAGGCTGCCGTTGCGCACCGCCGTCTGCTCGATGGCGGCGGGCTTTCCGGCGAACCAGCTGCGCGCGTCGGCATGGGGATACAACTTCGGCAAACTTTCATAAAATTCCATGTCATAGGCGATCACCGCGGTGGCCGGCGCCGCCATGGTCTTGTCGACATTGCCGGCGTCGAGCGCCGGGCGCAGACGCTCTTTGGCCTCTTTGCTGCGCAGGAATAAAACCCGCATCGGGCTGCAGTTGGCGCTGGTCGGCCCCATCTTCGCCAGGTCGTAGACGGCCTCCAGCAGAACATCGCTGACCTCCGCCGCCTGCCAAGCCGAATGGGTCCTTGCATTGCGGAAAATCTGGTCCAGGCCCGCATCGCTCAAGATTTCACTCACGGCTTATCCCTTTCTTAAGCTCCAGCAGCCACCCTCGCCCGTAGCCGGGGCTACTTAAACTTGTGGTTGCCCCCACGCGAAGCCGCTCCTGCTCGAAGCCGGCGGCCATACCTTGGCCTCTGGGCGTGGTATCGGCAAGTCCGATGCTTGGCCCGATGCTTCAGAGCAAAGAGGGATCGACGGAGGACGCTGACATGGTTGCGACGAGGTTCGCCGGGAAAAGCACCGCTTCGCTGCGCGCTTGGACGCAGAGGCGGATTCTGCCGCTGGCGCTGGGTGCCATCCTTGGCATTCCACTGCTGATGCCGGCCGGCGGGGCCGCCGCGCAGGAAGCCACGCCGCGCCCGGCAACCGCCCAGGCGGTCAGCAGCGGTGGCGCGGTGGTGCTGATGTACCATCGCTTCGGGGAAGACAGCCTGCCATCGACCAACGTGCGCCTCGCCCAGTTCGAAGCCCATCTCGACGAGCTGGCCAGCGGCGGCTATCGGGTTCTGCCGCTGCCGGAGATCGTCGCCGCCCTGGAGGAGGGCCGGCCGCTGCCCGACCGCGCGGTGGCCATCACCGTCGATGACGGCGCCCTCTCGGTCTATACGGAAGCCTGGCCGCGGCTGCGCGCGCGCAACCTGCCGTTCACGGTTTTCGTCTCCAGCGAACCCCTGGACCGCAAGCTGCCCGGCTACCTGTCCTGGGATCAGCTGCGCGAGATGGTCGCCGCCGGCGGAGTCAGCGTCGGCAATCACGGCCACCGCCACAACCACATGACAATGCTGGACGCCGACGCACAACGCCGCAACATCGAAAAGGCCTCTCTGCGCCTCTTCGCCGAGCTTGGCGCCGCGCCGGAGATCTTCGCCTATCCCTATGGCGAGATCTCAGCCGAACTTCGGGCGACGGTAAGCGAACAGGGCTTCACCGCTGCCTTCGGACAGCACTCCGGCGCGATCGGCGGCATGACCGACCGCCTGGCGCTGCCGCGCTTTCCGATCAACGAAGCCTATGGCGACATGGACCGCTTCCGTCTGGTCGCCAACACACTGCCGCTGCCGGTGCGCGAGATCACCCCCGCGGACCCCTTCCTGCGCTCGGTGGCGCAGAACCCGCCGAGCTTCGGCTTCACCGTAGCCGGCGACATCGAGGACCTCAGCAACCTCAACTGTTTCGCCCGCGACGGGGAACCGGCGCTGACGCGTTTCGACAACAGGATCGAACTGCGGCTTGCGGGGCCCCTGCCGGCCGGACGGGCGCGGATCAACTGCACCCTGCGCACCGAAGACGGCCGCTGGCGCTGGTTCGGCACCCAGTTCGTGGTGACCGATCAGGCGGTACAGTAGGCAGAGGAACGCAGAGGCAAAGACCGCCCGGTCGAAAGCCGCCGCCGCAAACCCAATTCTTCTTCGATCAGCTGTCCTTGGGGAGATGCTCGAACCTGAGCCCGTCGAGGGCCAGAAGGTCGTTGCCGTTGATCAGCGACCGCAGGGCCTTCACGTAGACCTCGCCTTCCTCGGAATAGCTGGTCAGGCTGCCGGCCAGATGCAGGGCATTGGCGGTGCCCCCGAGGGCGCGCGCCTGGGCGCGGCGATCGCGCAGATCCTGATAGGCGCGATGACTGTTCAGGTTGTGGAGATAGGTGCGCACCGCCGACATCAGATCGGGAAAGGCCCGTACGCGAAAGTCATCCCGCTCCGCATCCCGCGGCGCCAGGCCGGGGCCCTTGTCGCCCCAGACACGCTGGCCGAAGAGCGCGTTGGCGTTGCGGGCGAAACGCGAACGGCCCCAGCCGCTTTCCTGAGCCGCCTGGGCCAGGGCGAGACTGGCCGGCACCAGATCGATGCGGCTGAGAATATCCGCGTCGTCCGACGGCTCCGCACCATAAAAGTCCGCCACCCGATGCAGCCAAATCGCATCGCCGGCTTCGAGGCTTCCGACAGCGCGGGCGTTCAAGAGATCGACCACTCTCTTGCGAATGCGGGCGATCTCCGTGTTTCCTTTCAAGATCAGCGGCAGCAGACTGCGCAGGAACAAAGCCTTGCGCGCGTCGACATCGCTCAGGCTGTCGATATCCCGCGGCAGGCGGGCGACCGCCAGACGCGGTACTGCCGCCCCCTCCTGCAGCCTTTCCAGGGTATAGCCCTGCGCGTCGAAAAGCTTCGCGAGCTCGGCGGAGTCGCGCGGAGTCACGCGTTGCAGTGACGGCCCCTCCGCCAGCAGACCCAGTTCCCGCCAACCCGACGTCGGCGAGGGCTGGCCGCCCTGCCAAAGCGCCAGCAAGAGGCAAAACCCGAAAGCGAAGGAAAGCACCGCAACGCGGCCGGCAAGGTTGCGGTTCGTGCGGTCCAGAAAGTGTTGAATCCGGGGATGCCACCTGCGCATCAGATCGACGACCAGAACCGGCATAGCTGCCGCCATTGATTCAATGCCTCCCCATAGCCTGCGAGACCGCTTAACAGAGGGGACGGTAGTCGAGCTTCACAAAGAATTCGTTATCGGCAAAGCGCCACGGCATGAACGTGCGTGAGGCTTTTTTGCGTCAACAGGACGCGGCGCGAGAATGAAAATGGTTGCCCGAACGAAACGACCGGACGCTGCCGCCTAGCGCCGTTCCGCGCTAGACGACGGGGCGCACCTCGACGACCTCGGGGATGTAGTGCCGCAGCATGTTTTCGATGCCCATCTTCAGGGTCGCGGTCGAACTCGGGCAACCGGCGCAGGCA
>JANQMC010000102.1 GCA_028280305.1 Pelagibius sp.
GCGGCACCTTCGCCAAGCTGCCCGAGGACGGCGGCGTCGTGTTCTGCCGCCTGATTTCGCTCGCCGAGCGTGACGATGAGGCCTTCGAGCGCGAGTTCCTGGCCTTCAGCGAGCAAGCTCTCGCTCATTTTCAGGACATCGAGCTGGCCCTGGACCTGCCGTACGGCGACGAGGCGATCACCGGCGACCGGGAAGACGCGGCGCCCGGTGACGAGGATATCGACCCCGATGATGCCGATGAGCCCGATGCCGAAGCCGCCGACGAGGACTGGCCCGACGACGAAGACGGGCCCGATGAGGGCAGGGAATAGGCCGCGCCCGCTCGGCCGCGATTACCGCCCTGTCCCCCTGCTACGCGCCGCCGCCCCCTTAGATTTAGGGGCGCCTCCGCAGCATGAGTTCAGCGCGTTGGCATTGGCCCAAGCCTCATCCTGAGGAAGCCCCGCAAGGGGCTGTCTCGAAGGATGATCAAGGGCGCCATCCTCGTTGGTCAACAGCCCGCTAACTCTGCAGTTCCTGGAGGCCGCGGTAAAGCTCCAGTGCCTCCGGGTTGGCCAGGGCCTCCTGGTTCTTGACTTTGCGGTCGTGGACGATGTCGCGCACCGCCAGTTCGACGATCTTGCCGCTCTTGGTGCGCGGGATATCGGCCACCGGGATCACCTTGGCCGGCACGTGGCGCGGGGTGGCGCCGCTGCGGATCTGGGTCTTGATGAGGGACGTCAGGTCGTCGTCCAGGGCATGGCCGGGCCGCAGCTTGACAAAGAGCACCACGCGGACGTCGCCCTGCCAGTCCTGGCCGATGACGATGGATTCCTCCACTGCGTCCAGCTTCTCGACCTGGCGGTAGATCTCCGCCGTGCCGATGCGCACGCCGCCGGGGTTGAGGGTAGCGTCCGACCGTCCGTAGACGATGATGCCGTCGTGTTCGGTCAACTCGACGAAGTCGCCGTGGTGCCAGATGTTGGGATAGGTCTCGAAATAGGCGGCGCGGTATCTTGCGCCGTCCGGGTCGTCCCAGAAGCCGATGGGCATGCAGGGGAAGGGCTTCACGCAGACCAGTTCGCCCTTCTCGCCGCGTACCGGCCGGCCCGTGTCGTCGAAGACCTCGACCGCCATGCCCAGGCAGCGGCGCTGGATCTCGCCGCGCCAGACCGGGCCGATGGGATTGCCGCCGAGGAAGCAGGAGACGATGTCGGTGCCCCCGGCGATGGAGGAAAGGCAGACGTCTTTCTTGATGTGCGCGTAGACGTAGTCGAAGCCCTCCGGCACCAGCGGCGAGCCGGTCGAGGTTATCAGGCGCAGCGCCGGGAAGCTGTGGTTGGACTGCGGGTCGAGCCCGGCCTTGCCCAAGGCGTCGATGTACTTCGCCGAAGTGCCGAAGAGCGTCGCCTCTTCGGTTTCGGCAAAGTCGAAGAGGATGTTGCCGTCCGGCGCGAAGGGCGAGCCGTCATAGAGCAGCAGCGTGGCTTCGCAGGCGAGGGCAGAGACCAGCCAGTTCCACATCATCCAGCCGCAGGTGGTGAAGTAGAAAACCCGGTCATCGGCTTTCACGTCACAGAGCAGTCGGTGTTCCTTCAGGTGCTGCAGCAGGGTGCCGCCGATGCCGTGGACGATGCACTTGGGCTTCCCCGTGGTGCCGCTGGAAAACATGATGTAGAGCGGCGCGTTGAACGGCTGGCGGGCAAAGGCGATTTCGCCAGCTTCAAAGGGCGCGACAAAATCCGCGAGGCCGACGGCGCCTTCGATGACGCCGACATCCGGTGCCGCATCGAGATAGGGCACCACGACGATCTTCTGCAGGCTCGGCATCTGCGCCGTGAACGCCGCCACCCGCGGTCGCGAGTCCAGCGCCTTGCCGTTGTAGTAGTAGCCGTCGGCGCAGAACAGCACCTTGGGCTCGATCTGGCCGAAGCGGTCGAGTACGCCCTGCACGCCGAAATCAGGCGAGCAGGACGACCAGACCGCACCCAGCGACGTGGCCGCCAGCATGGCGATCACCGTCTCCGGCATGTTGGGCAGGAAGCCGGCCACGCGGTCGCCGGCGCCGACTCCCTCGGCCGCCAGGGCCTGGGCGACGCGGGAGACCTGATCGTAGAGGTCCCGGTGGGAGAGGCGGCGCTTCACCTTGTCCTCGCCCCAGAACACCATGGCATCGTCCGCGTCTCCAGGGTCACCGGGACGGCGGCGCAGCAGGTTCTCCGCGAAGTTCACCTTCGCTTCGGGAAAAAAGGCGGCCCCGGGCATCTTGTCGCCGTCGATGAGTACGGGGCCGCGGGTGTCATCGGCAACGACGCCGCAGAAGTCCCAAACCGCGCACCAGAAGTCTTCGATCTCGCCGACCGACCAGGCATAGAGATCGTCATAGCCGGTGAAGGCGGTGCCGTGGTTCTTGTTCACATGGTCGATAAAGGCGGTCAGGTTGGCCGCGGCGACCCGCGCTTGCGAGGGCTGCCAAAGCGGTTCACTCATGCTTTCTTCCCTGTCTGGACTGTTCTTCCGCAGGCCTTGCGCCTGCCGTTTTGTGCAGTATGGCGAAGCCTCCCCCTATGATCCAGCCCGGCTTGGAGGCCCCCAGCGCCCGGTCGTCGCATGGCTGCCTTGCGGCGGCATGGGTGGCGGCGGTGCCCGCTTGGGTTTAGTATCGCCGGGCATGTCTCCCCCTTCGTCTCTTCTCGCGCGCGGAAAGGCTCTGCCCGCTCCGCTGCAGGGCGCCTTATTGATGATCGCCGCCGCGTTTCTCTTCGCGGTGATGAACGCGGCGATCAAGCTGGCGGCGGCAGAGGGGCTGCATCCCTTCCAGATCGCCTTTTTCCGCAACGCCTTTGCCTTGAGCCTGATGCTGCCCTGGCTCGCCCGCATGGGTTTTGGGGTTCTGCACACAGACCGTCTGAAGGTGCATCTCTGGCGCGCCGGCATCGGCCTTATCGCCATGCTCTGCTGGTTCACCGCGGTGGTGCGCATGCCGATGGCCGAGGCGGTGGCGCTGAACTTCACGGTGCCGCTCTTCGCCACCGCCGGGGCCGCCATCTTCCTGGGGGAAACCGTGCGCGCCCGGCGCTGGACCGCCACCATCGTCGGTTTCCTCGGCGTCCTGATCATCCTGCGCCCCGGCTTTGCCGAGCTGACGCCGGTCACGAGCCTGCCGATCATCGCCGCCTGTTTCATGGCGATCACGGTGCTCATCGTAAAGTCGCTGTCGCGCACCGAAGAGCCCATGGCGGTGGTGCTCTATATGAACCTGCTGCTGACCCCGCTGTCGCTGGTCCCGGCGCTCTTCGTCTGGCAGACGCCCAGCCTGCGCGCCCTCCTGCTGATGGCATTCGTCGGGGCCTGCGCGGTGCTGGCGCATATCGCTTTCACCCGTTCCTTCGCCAGGGCCGACGCCTCTGCGGTTCTGCCCTTCGACTATGCCCGCCTGCCCTTCGTCGCCGCCATCGGCTTCTTTCTTTTCGGCGACGTACCGGACCTCTGGACCTGGGTCGGCGCCGCGGTCATCGCCGCCTCGGCGGTTTACATCGCCCACCGTGAGAGCCGGGTTGCCAAGGTGCGCCAGACCCACCGGCCGGGCAGCGAAGCGGTGAAGGCCAAGACCTGATGGCGGATTTGCCACGCAGCAACATTGTCGCTGCCTGGCAGCGGCTTTCGCCCAACCATCGCGGCGCCCTCTGGATGATCGGCGCCAGCCTGGGCTTCACCGTCAACTCCGCTTTCGTGAAAACCCTCAGGGCCGAGGATGTGGACACCTTCCAGATCGCCTTTGCCCGCGCCCTCTTCTCCCTGGCCGCCTTGGCGCCGTTTTGCTACCGCGCGGGGGCCGGGGTGTGGCGCAGCAAAGCGCCGGGCCTGCAACTGGGGCGTTCGCTCTGCGCGGCTGTGGCGATGATCTGCGGCTTCTATGCCGTCGGTCAGTTGCCCCTGGCCGAGTTTACGGCTCTTACCTTCACCCTGCCGCTCTTCGTGGTGGTGCTGGCGGTGGCGATGCTGAAGGAGGAGGTGCGCTGGCGGCGCTGGCTGGCCACCATTGTGGGTTTTCTCGGCGTGCTCATTATGGTGCGCCCCGGTGCTGCCGCCTTCGACCCGGCGGCGCTGGTGGCCCTGGCCTCGGTACTGGGGATCGCCCTTGCGGTGGTGATTCTCAAGAAGCTGCCGGCCGGCGAAAGCCACGTCACCATGCTGATTTATTTCTGCTTCACCTCCATCGCCCTCAGCATCGGCCCGGCGCTCTACTTCTGGCAGTGGCCGACGGCCTGGCAGTGGCTGCTGCTGGCGGCGGTCGGGGTTCTGGGGGTCGGCTCCCAGGCCATGATCATCCGCGCCTACCGCGTGGGTGAAGCCAGCTTTGTCGCGCCCTTCGACTATCTGAAGCTGATCCTGGCCGGTCTCATCGGTTTTCTGATCTTTGCCGAGGTGCCGGATGCCTGGACCGCCCTCGGCGCCCTGGTCATCGTCGGCTCGACCTTCTACATCGCCCGGCGTGAGGCGGCCCAGCGCAAGGTCACGGCGACGCCCGGGGCGGCGGAATAAGCTGTTAAGGGAACGCTATACCTTTATCGCCAGGGCGCCGTAGGAACTGGCGAGGCTGGCAATGACGATGAGGGTCAGCGGGCGGCGCAGGGCCCGGTACCAAGCCGGTGCATTACCGGCGGCGATGGCGCGCAGGTCGCCGAAGTAGACTCCGGCGAAACCCAGGACCATGAGCAGCAGGCCGTAGACCGGGTTCAGCAGCAGCGCCAGCCAGCCCAGCAGAGCCGGGACCACCGACCAGCCGAGCCGGCGATAGCTGATCGCGCCATCCCCCAGGGCGAGGCCCCAGTGCACCGCCCCCATAAAGGAGAGGATGACGGCGCCATAGGCCAACTGAATATCCAGCGCAGCGAGGGAGTCGGGATAGTCGGCGAGCCAGAGACCCAGGCTGGCGGCGAGGAACGGCAGCAGGCCTGCAAAGCCCAGCACCAGGGCCGGACGCGGCACGGCGGCCAGATTACTTTTATCAGCCATAGGTCAGGCGGCCATGAATCACGCTGCGGTTTTCTTCAGCCCGAGGCGCAGCAGGGCTTTCTTGGCGCGCAGGCGGTGCCGTCCCCTGACATGGTTGGATACCAGGCCGAGGGTGGCGAAGAGCACCGTGGCGTCGTCGGTGAAGCCGAGACCGGCGATGAAGTCGGGGATCATATCGCTGGGCAGCACGAAGTAGGCGAGGGCGGCCATCAGGGTGGCTTTCACCGGCAGCGGGGTCTCCGGATCGCGGGCGCAGTAATAGGCCGCCGTCGCGTCTTCCAGGAACGGCGCCTTGCCGAGGGTGAGGCGCAGCTTGGCCCAAAACCCCTTGGAAACCGTTGTTTCGTCACGCTGAAGCTGTGCCGGATCATAGGGCACAAGGGCGCCCGCGGACGTCGTTTCCTTCTCCGTCATGGCTGTAATATGGTCCCGCCGCGGCTGCTTCGCAATGCCAGCCCCCCAGTCCCTTTCCCCTGTCCGGCCGCCGTTGTATTTTCGCCGCCGCCGTTCCCCCTTCAGGAGGTTGATTTGTGACCGACGAAAATGCGTTCCGGCAACAGGGCTTTCCCGAAGCCATCAAACGGCTTGAACCCTATAGCGGCCGCTTTGAGGCCTTTCGGCTGTCCGGGCGGGGCTGCGATGTCTACTTCGCGTCCTATCCCGCCGGGACCGAGATCGAGCCGCATAGCCATGATACGGAAAACCACGGCCTGATCACGCTGGGGGCGTTGATCCTGATCGTCGATGGCAAGGAAACCCGCGTACCGGCGGGGTCCTGGTATCACATCCCCGCGGGCCAGATCCACGCCGCCCGTTTCGAGGAAGACACCGAAGAAATCGAACTCTGGTTCGCCTCTTAGATCGGCAAGCCGGTCGGCCAAGGTCACATCAAAAAACGGAAGGGAGCAGCCCTCTTGCTCGACGCCGCAAAGAAACATCCCATGGTGATGCCGGACGGCACCGTCATCGAGCAGGTCGTTCACTTGAAGGCGGTCATCGACCATCCGCGCATCGTTGCCGGCGACCACAGCTACTATCACGACTTTCAACTGCGTGATGACTACGCCGCCGTCATCGCGCCCTACCTCTTTCCCCTGAGCCCGGAGAAACTGGTGATCGGCCGCTTTGCGCAGATCGCCCATGGGGTGCGCTTCATCACAAGTTCGGCCAACCACGACATGAGCGGTTTCTCCACCTACCCCTTCGGCAACTTCATGATGACAGAGGAGATGACCGAGGCCGAGGTGAAGGATCTCTTCGCGGTGACGGCGAACAAGGGCGATACCGTCGTCGGCAACGATGTCTGGATCGGCATGGAGGCTGTGGTCATGCCCGGCGTAACCATCGGCGACGGCGCCATTGTCGCCGCGCGTTCCGTGGTGGTGAACGACGTTGCGCCTTACACAATCGTCGGCGGCAATCCCGCGAAGCCTCTGAAGGCGCGTTTTCCCGACGCGGTGATTGCAGCCCTGCTGGACATACAGTGGTGGCACTGGCCCATCGCCGTGATCGAGGAGAACCTCGACGTCATAACCGGGAGCGACGTCGATGCTCTGCGCAGCCTTGCTTCGGCAATCGGCGGTCAAGACGAAGGCTAGCGATCCGATCTAGAGGCAGGCCCCGTCCCTGTAAGCGCCATCGATAAGGCGGGGGATCGCGACGCTACAGCCCTCATCCGCGGCCCAGATAATATCGTCGGGATAGCCTGCCGCGATCAGTTCCTGGCCCGAAGGACACTGGGTCAGGGCGCCGGCAAGATCGTCGCATAGTTCCCGATAGGCCCCCGCGGCGGCGGCGGCATCGGGGCTCAAGCGCCCGTTCAGCCGCGCCAGCACCGCCCCGGCGCCCAGCAGGTCCTCCAGGGCCGGGCGCAGGCTGCCGTCGGGCCAGTGTTCTCCGGCGGCGATCACCAGAACTCTTGCGTCCGCGGGAACGGCCGCAGCCACGGCGGCCGCGTTGCGCAGGCAGGCAGCAAAGGCGGTTTTGTTTCCGACCAGGGTGGAGAGGGTCGAGCCGTTGGGGGAGGGCAGGACCAGTCGCGCGCCGGTGTCGAGCGCTGCCAGGCTTGGTGGCGACAGGCTGGGCCCGCCGTCCCGGCGAGGTCCGGCAAGCACCGCCTGCTGCTCCGCCGCAAAGGCCGCTGCGGTTGCGTCGCGGTAGCGGTAGGGCAGAACCGCGGCGCCCCGTGACACCGCGACATCGACGGCGGTCGAGAACGACAGTACGTCGACGATGACGACAACATTGCTGGCCGGCAGGCGGTCGTTCAGCCCGGCCTTGCCCCAGGCGAAATCCACTTGGATATCAGACATGCTTGGCCCTTGTTTACCGCTCCGCCAGCAGAAGCAATGCTTGGATGCAGGCCCGGAAAGATGTCAGCGGTTGGCGGTCTGCGTCTGCGGGTCGTCGTCTTCGCTGAGGTCTTCGGGCAGGGTCACGATGACCCTTGTGCCGCTGCCCAGCTTGCTTTCGATTTCCAGGCTGCCGCCATGCAGTTCGACCAGTGCCTTGGTCAGCGGCAGGCCGAGGCCGGCGCCCTGATAGTTGGCGCTGTGGGCCGGGCTGAGGCGGCGAAAGGGTTCCAGGACGGCGGGTATGTCCTCCTGGCGCATGCCGATGCCGTTGTCCACGACCTCGATGCGAAAGGGCCCGCCTCTGGCGCTCCGCAGGTCCATGGCCACGGCGCCGCCGGCCGGTGTGAACTTTATCGCGTTGGAGAGCAGGTTGAGCACGATCTGGCGCAGCTTTGTACCGTCGGCACAGAGCTTCGGCCATTCTTCCGGGTTGCCGGTGACCGAGAGCGTCACCTGGGCGCGTTCGGCCTGGCTGCGCACCAGTTGGCTGCAGAGCTTGACGACTTCGTTGATGTCCACGGTCTCGCGCAGGAGCTGGAGTTCGCCGGCCTCGATGATCGAAAGGTCGAGGAGGTCGTTGATCAGGTTCAGCAGATGCTCGCCGCTGTCGTGAATGTGCTTCACGTAGCTTTCGTAGCGCTCGCTGCCCAGCGGGCCGAAGGCTTCGCGGCCGATCAGGTCGGAAAAGCCGATCACGGCGTTCAGGGGCGTGCGCAGTTCGTGACTCATGTTGGCCAGGAACTCGGTCTTGGCGCGGCTTGCTTCCATGGCCGAATCCCGCGCGCGGCGCAGCTCCTGCGTGGTTTCCTCGATCTTGCGGTGCTGCAGGCCCAGTTGATCATAGGCGCGCTGGACTTCGCGCGACTGAAGCCTCAGCTCCTCCTGGGTCGCCAAGAGCTCTTCTTCGTGCTTCTTCAGCGCGGTGATGTCGACATGAACCGTTGCCGTGTGGCCGCGGTCGGTCCGGCGGGCGATGGAACTCAGCCAGCGCCCGTTGGAAAGCTGTTCGACCTGTGGCTCATGCCCGTTGCGGCCGAGGGCAAGCTGGCGTTCGATCCATTGTTCCAGGTCCTCTTCGCCGCTGACGACGGAAACCGGTGTCGCGCAGTTGCGCAGCAGGGTGCGGCGGTCTGCTCCCCGGAAGAGCTGATCCTTGGCAAGGGAAAGAATACGGCGATAGTTCTCGTTCCAGAGCAGCAGCTGGTCCTTGGCGTCGAAGAGGGCAAAGGCCTCCGAAGTGTCGGAGATCGCCAGCCACTCGCTGCGCTCGTCACGAATCTGTTCTACCAAAAGGCTGTTCTGGCGCCGGGCGCGCAGCGCCTCCATGAAAGAGCGGTGGACGATACTGGTGGAGATCAGCATCGCCAGGGTCATGATCAGCGCAAAGCAGGCCAGTCCGATATGGGTGCGGTCGCCGATCCAGGCGAAGTAAAGCGCCCAGGGCAGGATGGATGCGCCGACGAAAGCGGCGGCGGCGAGCGGCACGGCACCCAGGGTCGTCGTGGCGCCGGCTGCCATGGCGGCGATCACGATGGCCATCAGAAGGCGCTGATCGGGGGCGAGGTAGGGGTCGAAACCCACACTGGCCCCCCAGAGCAGGCCGGTGATGCCGGCCCAGATGGCGGCCTTGTGCAGCGTCGCCCGGCGCACCGGTTTCGGCTCGGGTCTCTCAGCGGCCCGCTGTGCCGACCAGGTCCGCCAATGCTGCCAGCGATGCAGGCGCAGCAGGGAAAAGGCCCAGATCAGGCCGAGCCAGGTCAGCAGGGCGGGTTTTGGCACCGCCTCCCAGAGCATCACAACGGTGATGAAGGAGTTGACCAGGCTGACGGTGGAGTTGATCGGCGTGTAGCGGGCGAAGCCTTCGAGCTGTTGACGGCGCAGTTGTCCGTCTTCCGCCGTGAAGCGGCTCAACAAACCCTTGCCCATAACATCACGCGACGACATGCAAAGCTCTTAAAGTAATAAGTCCAATAACGGATGCAGCGGTGAAATTGATTGTTTTATTGCTTCAGCTTAACCGAAAACCATCCGGAACTTTAAAGTGAATGTTGCTGCGTGGCGCAATTATTTCGCGCTGCGCGTATTCAGTGTTGTCCGCCTTCGGTATTGGCCGACTTTGAGACGCGTCTTGCCCGGCCCGATAAACCAACAGCCCCGAAGCGTTAATGCTCCGGGGCTGCGGCTGGAATAGCGGCACTTGTCGGTCAGGCCGAGGCAGCGGCCTCCATCGGCGGCTCGTCCTCCGCCGCGGCTTGTGCACTCTCGGCCGCTTCGGGCTCTTCCGCGCCCTCGCCCAGGTTCGCCTTGCGCTGTGCTTCGGCGCGTTCCAGCTCGCGGGCCAGATCGCCGACCCGGCGAATGATCTCCTTTACCGAAGGTGTTTCGCCGCCCGATTCCGCAGAGGACTCCGCAGGGGCGGACTCAGCCTCGGCCGCCGTCTCGGTGGTGGCTTCCTCGGCTGCCGCGGTCTCCGATACCGGTTCCTCGGCGCCCCCGGCCTCGGGGATGTCTTCCTCGGCGCTTGCGGCCTCGGGGATGTCTTCTTCGGCGCTTGCGGCCTCGGCCATGTCTTCCTCGGCGCTTGCGGCCTCCGGTGTATCGGTTTCCGGATCTTCAGCCGTCTCAGGCGCCGCTTCCGCCTCCGCCACAAGCTCTTCCTCGCCTGCAGCCTCGGGCTGTTCTTCAACTGCTGCCTCGACAGCGTCCTCGGCCGTCTCTTCCCCAGTGGCTTCTTCCGCAGTGGCTTCTTCCGCTGGGCTTTCGTCGACCGGGGCTTCATCCACTGGCGCATCTTCCGCCGGAGCTTCTTCGACGGCTGCCGCTTCCTCGGCGGCGTCGCCGGTCATGTCGGCTGCCTCCGCTTCGGCGCTCTCCGCTTCAGGCGCGGCCATCTCCTCTGCAGGCGACGCCTCTGTGGCCATCTCTTCGGCAGCCGCTTCTTCGACAGCCGCCTCTGCAGCTTCCTCGCCATCCGCATCAACGGCGGCGGGCGTCTCGGCCTGGATCTCCTCGGCCTGGATCTCCTCGGCCGGGTCGTCTTCAGCCTGGATGTCCTCTGCAGCCGCTTCCTCTAGCGGCGCTTCATCCGACGCGATGTCTTCAGTGATCGCCTCGGGCTCGGCGATATCCTCTGCCGGCATCTCGCTATCGGCGGCCTCAGGATCTTCCATCGCCTCGGCCTCGTCCGCTTCCGGTCCGGCCTCCATCGCATCAGGCTCGGCAGCCGCGTCCTCGGTTGCTTCTTCTGCAGCCGGCGCGTCGCTTTCCATCTCCGCTTCCGGCGCGGGCTCGGCGATCACTTCGGGGGCCGTTTCGGGGGCCGGTGCGGCGGTGCCGCCCTGAACCAGCGCGGTCACGCGGGATTCGATGTCCTGCAGGGTCTTGGTGAAGGTTTTGGCTTCGATCGACAGCAGAACCGAGTGCAGCATGGAGCGCAGCTCTTCGTTTTCCTGGGCGATCCGCGCGCCCTCTTCTTCCTGCTTTTCGATCTCGGCGCGGGCGCTGACCAACTGACCCTCAAAGGTCTCGAGAAGGCCGATCAGGCGCTCGCTGTAATGCTGCTGCTGTTCATCGATCAGGCCAAAGCGTTGCTCGGCGGCTTCCACCCGTTGGCGCAGGTCGTTGATTTCGGTCATAGGATAAAAGTCCTTTAACTGCTGACCGGTGCAGTATGGCGGGCAAAGGCTTGTCTTTTCCTTAATGGAAAGACTTCGTTTACCACGCTGGTTAAGGCCCGCGCGGCACAATTGCCGGTTTTGTCTAGATCGTTTCCGACTTGGGCCGGTTCCGTTTAAACATGAATGACTCTAGCTCTCGGGCCGCAGACGCGGACGTCCCCGGCTGACCGCGACATCGCCCTCGATCAGGGTCCACTCGACGATCTGCCGCATCACCTTGCCCAGTGCCTCGTCGAAGGCGACGATGACGGCGCCCAACTGGTCGGCTTCCGACTCGACAAAGTACTGAAACGACTGGGAAGCGACGATGGAGCGCCGCGGCATCTGCACCAGCTTGGCATTCAAGCCGACCCAGGCCTGGGGCTTGCCGTTGTTGTAGTAGATCGCCTGGAACTCGCGCAGCTCGGTCTTGAGGATGAAATCGGCCCGCAAACCCACGGATTCCCGTCCGATGGAGACGATCTTGCCCGAGTTTTCAAAGGATTCGATCATCAGGGTCTGGACCATCAGCGGGGCCCGGTCGGCCCAGCCGGAGCGCGCATAGTATTCCAACTGGGTCGGATTGCGCTGCAGGGCAATGCGCGTGGTGTTCAGGCCGGCGTTGGCGATCGGCGCTTCCAGGATCAACTGCCACCTGGCCTCCGGCAGGTCGTCGCGGAAGGAGCTCTTCGGCGTCAGGCGGAACAGATCCGGCGGCGGGCCCTGTCCGGGAACCGCCAGATTGCAGCCCGGGGCCAGTGCCACGACGGGCAGGGCCGCCATGGCGCGCAGCAGGCGGCGGCGGCCTGCGGCGGCGCCGGATGCGGGGGGCGTGCCGGGCTCAACAGAAAGCCCGGCCGGCAGGTTCTTATTGCTGTGCTTCATAGCCTTGCTGTTGGTCTCCGAAAATGAAACGGGCGGGGTCCCTCTGGACCTCGGTGGTGACACGGTTGAGCACCACCACAAGGTCGCGGGCCTCGGTCAGCAGAGTGGTCAACTCATAGAGCCCGGAATTGGCGAAATCGCGGATCGGCTCCCGGTTTTCCGCGATCATGATTTCCAACTGGTTGGAGGCCGCGGTCAGGTTCTCTGCCGTGACCTGCAGGCTGGCGATCAGTTCGCGGGCGTCCTCGCTGGTCAGGGTAACCTCGCGGTCGATGGAGCCGGCCATGGATTCAAAGCTGGAGAGGGTGGTATCGGCGCGCTCGGTCAGCGTGCCGATGTTGGTTTCCAGCGAACCGGCCATGGTCTCCAGGCTGCCGGTGGCTTCGCGCAGGTTCTCCATGGTCAGTGCGGCATCGGCGATCAAGGCGTCGATGTTGTCGCTGTTCTTGGCGACCGCCCCGGTGACGGCGGAAAGGCTGGCGATCAGGTCCTCGATGTTCTTGAGGTTGCGGTCACTGAGCAAAGCCTGGGCGCGCAGCAACAGCACATTCACGTTGTCGAGGACTTCCGGCGCGCCCTCCAGAACCTGTTCGAAGGAAGATGTGCCCGGCGGAATCTCCGCATAGCGCTGACCCGGCGGTGGCTCCAGCGGCGGCGCCCCGGGTGAGCCGCCGGTCAGCAGCACGTAGCGCCCGCCGGTCAGGCCTTCCAGTTCCAGGGTCGCCTGGCTGTCGCTGCGCACCGGGGTGCGTTTTTCCACCTCGATGCGCACGCGGATCGCGGTGGGGCGGTCCGGGTCCAGATCGACGGAGATGACCTCGCCGACCCGCACGCCGTTATAGCGCACCGGGCTGCCTTCCTTGACGCCGGTAACCGCGCTCTCGAAGATCACGTCGTAACGGGCGAATTCGGTGTCGAACTGAAACTTGGCGAGCCAGAGCACGAAACCGAGCAGCCCAAAGGCCAGTGCCAGCACGAAGAGGCCGACCATGATGTAGTTGGCACGTGTCTCCATGAAGCCTCTTAAGTCCCCTGTTTCGGTCTCATTGTGCAGGCCCGGTTTCCGTTGCGCCGGCCTGCTCTGCACTGCCTGCAGCGGCACGCCCGCGCGGACCGCCGAAATACTCTTGAATCCAGGGGTCCGGCTCTCGCATGAGCTCTTCTATGGTCCCCACCTTAACACGTTTGTTTACCAGCACGGAAACCCGGTCGCAGATCGCATAGAGCGAGTCGAGGTCGTGGGTGACCATCACAACCGTCAGGCCCAGCGCCTTCTGCAGGTCGCCGATCAGCAGATCGAAATTGGCGGCGCCGATGGGATCGAGCCCCGCCGTCGGCTCGTCCAGGAACAGGATGTCCGCATCCAGCGCCAGGGCGCGGGCAAGGCCGGCGCGTTTGCGCATGCCGCCGGAAAGCTCCGCCGGATACTTGTGGGCGGCGTCGGGCGGCAGGCCGACCATGGAGACTTTCACGTCGATCAGCTCGCGGCGCAGCGCCGGTGAGAGATCGCTGTGCTCCTTCATCGGCACCTCGATGTTCTGGGCGACCGTCAAGGAGGAAAATAGGGCACCGTCTTGAAACAACACCCCCCAGCGCGCCTGCATGGCCATGGTCTCCGCCGCGGAGAGGCCGGCCAGGTCGCGGCCGAAGACGGTGATGCGGCCGGCGGCCTGCTTGTTGAGGCCGATGATGGTGCGGATCAGCACCGACTTGCCGGTGCCCGAGCCGCCGACCACCCCCATGACCTCGCCGGGCTGGACGGAGAAATCCAGGTTGTCGTGGATCACCGTGGGGCCGAACTGGGTGCGCAGGCCCTCGATGGAAAGGACCGGCGATGCCCTGCGGCTCTCTCCGTTGGCGGTGGTGCCCTGTCCCGGCTTTTGCCCGGTATTGGTGCCTTCGATCACCGCCATGACCTAGAACCCGATCACGGAAAAGAAGATCGACAGCAGCGCATCCAGCACGATGACCAGGAAGATCGACTCGACCACCGCGCGGGTGGTCTGCTGCCCTACGGATTCGGCGCTGCGCGAGACCTGGAGCCCCTCGTAGCAGCCGACCATGCCGATGATGAAGGCGAAGAACGGCGCTTTCACGATGCCCACCGCCAGCGTCTCCACCGTCACCGCGTCGTTCAGTTGACGGGCGAACTGGAAAAAGGAGATATCCAACACAATCGTGGCCATGACGGCGCCGCCGAGCAGACCCATGATGTCGGCGTAGAAAGTCAACAAGGGCATCACCAGCACCAGGGCGATGACCCGCGGCATGACCAGGACCTCCATGGGGTCCAGGCCCAGGGTGCGCATGGCATCGACTTCCTCGTTCACCTTCATGGTGCCGATCTGGGCGGTGAAGGCACTGCCGGAGCGGCCGGCGACGATGATGGCGGTGAGCAGGATGCCCATTTCCCGCAGGATGCCCACGGCGACCAGGTTCACGGTGAAGATCTGGGCGCCGAACTGGGCCAGCTGGTCGGCGCCCTGGTAGGCCAGCACGACGCCGACCAAGAAGGAAATCAGGCCGACGATGGGCAGGGCGTTGAGGCCGGTCTGTTCCATCTGGCTGACCAGGGCGGTGAGGCGGATGCGCCAGGGCATGGCCAGGGAGCGCGCCAGTACGATGATGGTGAGGCCGAGAAACGACAGCAGGTCGGTTGCCTCGCGGCTGATCCTGACTGTTTCCCGCCCCAGGCGCAGGGCCACGGCAACCAGGGGATTGTCGACCTTGGGGGCCGGCGGACACTCAACATGACGGGCGGCGACGGTATCCATCAGCCGCTCCACCGCCGGCGGTACGCCAACGAGGGTGACCTCCAGGCCCTTGCCTTTCAGATTTTCCAGGGTGCGGTCCAGGATCCAGGCGCCGGCGCTGTCGACGGCGCCGCAGTGCGAAAGATCCAGAGCCACGGTGCGGGCGCCCGCCGGATCGAGGCCGCGCAGGGCGGCGTCGTGGCGCGCCAGTTCGCGGGTCGTCCAGTCACCGACGAACTGCAGAGTCAGGTGGTCGCCGTCCCGCGCTACCTCCAGGGAGGAGGCGGCCAGAAGCTCTTCTGCGGCGCTCACGCGGCTGCTCCCACCGTTATGACCCCTTTGTTCAGCCCCCGTCCCTCAACCCTTGTCGGGCCCGATTTCGCTCTGGCTCCGTTTCTGGCGGCCCTTTGCCCTAAGCCGCTGCCATATAATAGCTATTTTGCCCGGCTTGTCTCCTAGCCTTATCTGCGGGCCCTATCTCCGCAGCTCCGGGGCCGCCCTTGTGAGGTTTAGCCGGGCAGGCAGGTGATCTCCGCCTCGTGGCGGACGGGGAAATTGACGGAATTGGCGATAAAGCAGGTTTTATTCGCTTCCCCGTGCAGTTTTTCGCCCACTTCCAGGTCGTTGCCGGACGCGAGGACCACCTTGGGGCGCAGCACCACCTCGGTGAAGCGCCCGCTGTAGCCCTCCTGATGCATGATGCCGCTGGCGCTGTCTTCATAAGCAACCACTGTCACGCCCTGCAGGGCGGCGAGGGCGAGATAGGACAACATGTGGCAGGAGGAGAGCGCGAGCAGCAACATCTCTTCCGGGTTATGGATTTCCGGATCTCCCATAAACGCCGTATCGGCGGTCATGGCGAGAGAGGCCTTGCCCTCGAACTCGGCCCGATGGGCGCGCGAGAAGGTCTTGTAGTCTTCTGCCGGGCCGTCCTCTGCGCCGGTCCAGGTGAGTTGCAAACGATAGTGATGGTCTTTGCCACGGGGCATCGGGAACTCCTTTCGCGGTCGGACAGCGCTCTTCTATGTCGGGCTGGTGACGAGAGAGCATCTATGAGAGCGATTGGGCGGCGTCGGTCATGCAGTGGTTCCAGGGATTGCCGGGGCGCTGCAGGCCGCGCTCCGACAGCAGCGCGCGGGCGAGGCCCTTGCGTCCGGCTTTCAAGGCCGCGTCGATGAGCAACAGTTCGAAAAGATCGCGCTGCGCCCGGCTGCCGCCGATCTGATAAAGCGCCGAGCGATGCGGCAGCAGACCGTCGACGGCTTCGGCGAAGCGACCCTGGCGATGGGCCGCGGCAGCGCGCGCCAGGGGCAGGGCGATGTTGCGGGCGACCCCGGCCTCGGTACCCTTACCTTCGGCGAAGCGCTCCAGGCTGCTCAGCGCCGTCGCCACCGCATCGTCCTCTTTGTCACCGCCGCCGTTTGCGCGGGCGGCGGCCAAGGCCATGACGTAGTGAGGATCGCCGAAGACCATACAGTGGTCCTCACTCATGGCGCGGCACTTCTCGCCCAGCTCCGCCCAGCGCGCGCCCACCGCGATCCCGCGCTGTTCCAGGCGCCAAAGCAGGGCGATGGCATTGATGACATCGAGAAACTCTTCGGACTGATCGGCCCGCACCTTCTTGTCATAGTCGTTCAGCACCGCGTCGTGGTCGCCCAGTTCAAGCCGGAACAGGCAGCGGTGCCAATGCACGTGGTAGATAAAGTTGTGGCAGGCGGCCCAATGCGATTCCAGGCCGCCGATCCAATCGATGCCTTCGCGCGGGCGGTCCTGCATTTCCATTACGTGGGCGACGGCATGGGCCGCCCAGATGTCCGCCGGGTTGCGGTCGATGGCCGCGCGGCCGGTGTTCTCGGCGGCGCTGTAGTCACCGCATTCCTCTAGCGCGAAAGCCTTGATTCCCAGCACGTATCCGTAGCCGGGAACGTCGTCGTTCCAGGCATAGAGGGGACGGGCAACGCCGTTGCGCATCGCCGCGGCCTCGCCGAGATAGAAGTGCAGATACTGCGCCAGCCTGAGAGCGACAAGGTCGTGGGGATGGTCCAGCAGGATCGCCTCCCAGGCCGCGGCCGCCTTGCGCAGGTCGCCGTCGAGCCAAAGTTGGAGAGCGTCCAGATGCCGCAATTCACGTTCGTTGGCGCCACGCTCCCGCGCCGCGTCGCGGGCGGCAGCCAGGGCCTTGGCGGCGGGTGCGACCAGCGCGCGCTTGCAGAACAACAGCAGGAAACAACCCTTCAGGCAGAGCGCCATCGGCATGGTCGGATCCAGAGCGAGGGTTTCCTTCAGGCGGTCGCCGGTTTGTCGTTCGAAGGCCATGTAGGCCTCGACGGTTGCGTCGAACGCCTGCATCGCTTCGGCGGAAGCGGCGGTCTGCGACAAACCTCTGATATCTTCGTGCATCGTTCTCGATCGTCTCCCGCGTCTTGCGGTCGCGCGGCGGCGATACGATAGACTCGTCCGGCAGACTTTCCAAAGACTGAAAAGGATAAAGAAGAACCCTGGAAGGTTCTCTTGCGTGACACGTCACTCGGCGGCGGCGTCGAACCCGAGGGCGTAAGCGCGTTCCTTTTCTGCAGAGGCGCCGATGCGCGCTGCATAGGTGCCGCGGTCGTAGAGATAGTCGTGGCTATGAATGACGACCCGTGTTTCGTCGACGAGGACAACGGCGTAGGCCGGCTCCTCATAACTGAACGATAAGCTTTCGTCGCCCGCAGCGAAGTCCAGCCAGACCTGATGGTTGGTGCCGCGAAGGGTGGAGGTCGGGATGCCGAGCCAGGAGCCGCAGATCGGCCGATGCACATGGCCGTAGAAGAGATGGCGGATCTTGCCGGCATGGGGTTCGATCACAGCGCGGAAGGCGGCAGCCTGGGTCAGTCCGATGCGGTCCATCTCTGCGATGCCGACATCGAAAGGCGGATGATGCATGAAGATGAAGGCCGGCGAAGGGAGTGCCGCGAGTTCGCGCTCCAGCCAGGCGAGGCGTTCCTCGCAGTACCAGCCGGCCGCGGTGCCCGGCTGGTTTGTGTCGAGGAACAACAGGGTTCCGGCGGCCGTTTCGCGCCGGCCCTGAACGAAACCGCCGGCATCCTCCAGCGCACCGGGAAAGGCGATCTGGAAAGCCGCGCGATCGTCGTGGTTGCCAAGCAAAGGGATCACCGGCGGATGCAGGGGCGCCAGGGAGTCCACGAGGCTTGCGTAAGCTTCCGGCTCGCCCCAGTGGGTTAGATCGCCGGTAATCACCACGACCTCGGCATCGCCGTGATGACGGTTGATGTCGGCCACCGCCGCATCCAGCCGTGCCCGCGGATCGAGGCCGTAGAGATTCAGACCTTCGGCGACGAGATGGGTGTCGGTCAGATGGACGATCTTCATCATGGTTCGCTCCCTTCGTGCTGCGATCCGGAAGGCGCCCGGCTTTGGCGAAGCGGACGGGTGCTTTCGGCGACCGGACTATAAAATCCGATTGCTACAGTTTGAGGTCGCCGCCGCCTGTATCACGCGTTTAAGGAGAGAGTTCGTGACATACTCTCCTTAACGGATATGCTCTCAGTATGAACCAAATGGAGGCTGCCTGTGACTAGGAAACTGTTCGCTCTCGCCACGACCCTCTCCCTGTCTTTGTTGACCGCCCCGGCTCTGGCCGACTGGCAACTGGTGGCGCAGGAATCCCATCTGAGTTTTGCTTCCATCAAGGCCGGTGATGTCGGTGAAGTGCATCACTTCAAAGGGCTCGACGGCGCGGTGAAGGACGACGGCTCCGTGAGTGTGGAAATCGATCTCGCATCCGTCGAAACCCTGATCGATATCCGTAACGAGCGTATGCAGAAGATGCTGTTCAACGTTGCGGACTTTCCCTTGGCGACAATCGCCGGCAAGGTCGATCTTCAGCAGCTTGAGGCTCTTGCGCCGGGTGAATCGGCCCAGACGGATGTCTCGATGAACCTGAAACTGGTTGGTGAGAGCAACGAAATCGATGCGCCGCTGATGATCACCCGCCTCAGCGGAAAACGGGTCATGGTGCAGCCTGTCGCCTTGGTTATGCTCGATGCCGCCGACTATGATTTGTTGGCGGGTGTCGAAAAGCTGCGCGAAATCGCCGGGCTGGACAGCATCAGCACCGCGGTGCCGGTCAGCTTCACCTTTGTTTTCGAAGACGGCAGCTAGTCTCCTCGGGCCTTGGCCGGGGCGCGCCTCTGCTTTATCAGACTTCGTTCCTTGACCAGAAGGCGAAGGCGGCTCCCGCCTCGCGCAGGTGGCAGGCTGCTGCCTCCGGCCCTTGGTCCGGACCCGCATAGCGCCCGAGTTCGTTCAGCAGTTGGAAGAAGCCGCGCCCGGGCATGCCCTGCCCCGCATGGCTTTTTTGCGCCCGGCTGACGGCGAGCGCGGCCAGCAGCGGCCGCTGCGCCGCATGATCCTCCCGGATCATCTCTTCCAGCAACAGGGTCAGGCGGTGAATGCTGTGGGGGCCTGGAAAGGCGATGCGCTGGGCAAGCTCGCGGTAAGTCACGGTTGCGCCGGCTGCGGCGCAGACGCGGAGGGCCTGGCGCAAGGCGGCCATCTGTTTTTGATCATCGCTGTCGGAAGGGCTCATAGGCAAAACACCCTTTCACGCTTTTCCTTCTGTGGCAAAGCTGCCAGTTATGCACAAGTCCTCCTCTTTGCTTCGAGTGTCATTTCTTGCGCCATTTCGATGTGATCATCCTGGGTGCCGGGGCCGCGGGCCTGATGGCGGCAATTGCCGCCGGCCGCCGGGGGCGTTCGGTACTGGTGCTCGAACAGGCGCACAAACCGGCGCAGAAGATCCGTATTTCCGGCGGCGGGCGCTGCAACTTCACCAATCTGCACTGCGGCCCGCAGAACTTTCTCTCCGAGAATCCGCGCTTCTGTGTTTCGGCCCTGAAGCGCTACACGCAGCGCGATTTCATCGCCTTGGTCGAGGCGCATAACATCGCCTATCACGAGAAGACCCTGGGCCAGTTGTTCTGCGACGGGTCTTCGCAGCAGATTATCGAGATGCTGCTGGGCGAAGGCGGCGCAGCCGGGGTGGTTTTGCAGACCGGAACTGCAACCACAGCCATCGAAAAGAGGGATGAGGGTTTCAGGCTTGCAACCGGGCAGGGCGATGTCACCTGCAGTTCCCTGGTGATCGCCACCGGCGGGCCGTCGATCCCCAAGATGGGGGCCAGCGGCTTTGCCTATGATATCGCCCGGCAGTTCGGCCTGAAGGTGGTGACGCCGCGCCCGGCCCTGGTGCCGCTGACTTTTGATCCGGCGACGCTTGAAAAGCTGAAGCACCTGACCGGGGTTGCGGCGGAGGCGGTGGTCGCCTGCGGCAAGACGCGTTTTCGCGAAGCCTTGCTGTTCACCCACCGCGGCCTCAGCGGCCCGGCCATCCTGCAGATCTCCTCCTACTGGTCGCCGGGTCAGGAGATCGCTGTGGATCTGCTGCCCGAAGAGACGGCCTTCGATCTGCTGCGCGCCGCCAGGGCCGAAAAGGCCAGGCAGGAACTGCACAACCTTCTGGCCGACCTTCTGCCGCGGCGCCTCGCGCTGTCGCTTTGCGAGGCCGCCGGTATCGACGGCCGGCTTGCCGATCTCTCGGACAAGAAACTGCGCGCGGTCGCCGGCCTGGTGAACGACTGGCGCTTTCGGCCCCAGGGCACCGAAGGCTTCCGCACCGCGGAGGTGACCGCCGGCGGCATCGACACGGGCGAGGTCTCCTCAAAGACTTTCGAAGCGAAGAAAGTGCCCGGCCTCTACTTCATCGGCGAGTGCCTCGACGTCACCGGCCATCTCGGCGGCCATAACTTCCAATGGGCCTGGTCCTCCGGCCACGCCGCCGGGCAGTTCGTGTGAGGCTGTCGACAACGCCGCCTAGCGCCCTATTTCCTTCTGCATGTTCGATCCGCATCCCGAAAAACGCGCAGTGCCCGGTCCCGGGCAGGAATCGGTCTGGGACTATCCCCGCCCGCCGCGCCTGGAGCCGACAGACCGGCACCTGAAAGTGGTCTTTGCCGATATGGTGATCGCCGAGACGCGGCAGGCCCTGCGCATCCTCGAGACCAGCCATCCGCCGAGTTACTACATCCCGCCGGCGGATCTGCGCCGGGAGTTTCTTGAGCGCGCCGCAGGCCGTTCGATCTGCGAGTTCAAGGGACAGGCGGCCTATTGGTCGATCCGCGTCGGGGAGCGGCTGAGCCCGGCGGCGGCCTGGAGCTATGCCGCCCCCTGGGCGCCCTACGAAGCCCTGAAGGATCACCTTTGCTTCTATGCCGGACGGGCCGACGCCTGTTTCGTCGACGGCGAACAGGTCATTCCCCAGGAGGGCGATTTCTACGGCGGCTGGCGCACGGCCGATATCGTCGGGCCTTTCAAAGGCGGCCCGGGAACCCGGGGCTGGTAGGAGGGCGCCAGGGCTTGATCGATGGCTCGATCGGAGGCTTGGTCACAGGCCTGACCGGGAGCCCGGAGCCGGTCATCGGCATTTCTTATCAAAGCGGCCGATAACAATTGGCAATCGCCTTCCTAATTCCCATCTATGAGCGGGACAATCGGAGAGGTAGAGCATGAATCCGCAGTCTTTGCTTGAGCAGTTTCTCGGCCCCAATGCGGGTCAGGCCGCTGGTGGCGCGGTGCAAAACGCCAAGGGAAAGCTGGCAAACAGCGGCCTGGGCGGCGTTGCCGGTGGGTTGGCTGCCGGCGGCCTTCTGGGCGTTCTGGTCGGCAACAAAAAAGCACGCAAAACGGTGGGTAAATTGGCCGGTGGGGCGGTGGCCTACGGCGGCGCTGCGGCGCTGGGCGCCCTGGCGTTCAAGGCTTATCAGAACTGGCAAACCGGCAAGCAGGCGCCCCAGCAAGTGCCCCAGGCGGGTGGTGCCGGTCAGGTTGCCTATCAGCCGGCTCCGCAGCCTGCCCCACAATCGGCTGAGGCGCTGCCGCCGCCGCCCGCGGATTCGAAATTCGTGCCGGCGGCTGCGCCGGCCACCAACGGCCGGCCGTTTGAGCTGGCGCTGGTGCTGGCAATGATCGCCGCTGCCAATGCCGACGGTCACATCGATTCGGAAGAACAGCGCATGGTCTTCGACAAGGTCGGCGAACTGCCGCTGGATGCCGAGGACAAGGCCTTTGTCTTCGATGCGCTCAGCAAGCCGCCGAGCCTGCAGGACATCGCCGATCTCGCCCAGGGTCCGGAGCAGGCGACCGAGCTCTATCTCGCCTCGCGTCTGGCCATCGACCCGGATCACCCGATGGAACAGGCTTATCTGGAGGCGCTGGCCAGCCGCCTTTCCCTGCCTGCGGATCTCGTCGCGCATCTGGAAGGGCAGGTCGCCGCCGTCATGGCGTAGTCCGGTCGCGCAGCACCACGGGAACAGGGCGTCGCAGCCGGACCGTCATCGGACAGCGGTGCCGCGCAGGCACGGCACCGATAAGCTCTATGAGCGATGGAGGCTGTGATGTCCAAAGCGACCGTTGCATTGGCTGTTCTGGCCGCCCTCAGCATAGTGGCGGTTGCTGCTCTTTCCCTCGCCCCGGGGCCCCTCTACGCCGCCGGATTGTTGGACCTGGGCGCTGCCTTCGCGGTGTTGTTCGACATCGTGCCTGGCGCCGGGATCGCGGCTATTGTTGTCGGCCTGCTGTGTCTGGCCGCGGCGGTCGTGAAACGGCTTTGGGCGGCGGCGAGCCTGGGTGCCCTGGCGTGTCTCGTCGGCGCCGGGGCGGCGATTTCGATCGCCGATCTCAAGCGCAGCGCAGCTCTGCATCCCTTGCACGATGTGACAACGGACCTCGACACGCCACCGGTCTTCGAGAAGCTGACGCCGCGCCGCTACTCGGCGGTCGGGGCGGACTCGCGGGCTGCTTATCCCCATCCCGACTGGCGCTCCACCCATGGCGATATCTATCCGGATTTGAAGCGTATCACGCTGAACGTTCCGCTGGAGGAAGCCCTCCAACGGGCGCAGGCGGTGGCGGAGGCCATGGGCTGGACCATCGAAGCCAGCGGGAAGACGGCGGTCTTTGCCCGCATCGAAGCGGTCGATGACACCGGCTGGTTCGGTTTTCGCGATGACATCGCGGTCGAGATGGTGCAAGGGCCGGGTGGCGTGACGATGGTCGATGCGCGCTCGGTCAGCCGGATCGGGATCAGCGATCTGGGCGAAAACGCCAGGCGCCTGCGCGAATTCCTTGACCGCATGGAGTCCGAGCTTCGTTAGTTGACGCTGTCTACTTTTCAAGCTACTGTAGTAGACAGTGTCAACCAATGGAGTCTGCTATGCCGGGTTTCACTGGCCGCCTCGGTCTTCGCATGTTGACCCTCGTGTCGCTGGTCGCCCTCGGCGGCTGTGCGTTCGCCACGCCCTTTCGCGGTCCCGGCTTTGATTCGCGGACAGGCGTTACGATCGGCACCGAGGATAAGGTCGTCGTTGCCCTGACAAAGGCGGTGCTGCGCGGCGACCGTGGCAAGCGCTCGGACTTCTGGACCAGTGTTTCACGGGTTGAGGCCTCTTTGGCCGAACAGGAAGGTTTCATTGGGTACTCTCTGCGCCGGGAGTTCTTTGGGCCGACGGCCTGGACCATGACTGCCTGGCTGAGCGAAGCCGATCTCGACGCCTTTGTGCAGAGTCCGGTTCATCAGGCCGCAATCGAAGAGTCTTCACCGGCTTTACAGGCAACCGGCTTTGCGCGTTTTGCGGTGGATCGCGACGACCTGCCTTTGGCCTGGGACCGTGCCCTCGAGATTCTTGAACGCGATGGCCGGCATTATCGTTAGAGCCGCTAGCCGTCGAAGGCAGTTACGCCGGCGATTTCATCCGCCCGGCATCTGCTCTAGTCTGCGATCCATGGCCGGAAGGAAAGACAAGCCAAAGGATCTGCGCGAAGCCTGTCTTCGCGAAGCGCTGGCGATCATCGACGCCGAAGGTGTCGAAAAACTAAGTCTGCGGGAAGTGGCGCGCCGCGTCGGTGTTTCGCATCAGGCGCCCTACAAGCATTTTTCCAGCCGCGATCACATCTTGGCGGAGATCGTTGCCCGGGCGTTCGAATCTTTCGCGCAGTACCTCGACCAACGGCCGCGCGCCGGAAATGCCCATGAGGACCTCATGGGGATGGCGCGCGACTACCTGAGTTACGCCGCCGCGCACCCCCTGCAGTACCGCTTGATGTTCGGCACCCCTCTGCCGGATACCGAGGCGCATCCGCGGATGATGGAACAGGCGCGGCATGCCTTTTCGTTGCTGAGTGACGGGCTGCGGCGGCTTACACCGGGGCCTGAGGGCGCGGGCGCTGAGGACGGTGTTCTGCTGGACGCAGTCTTCATCTGGTCGGCCCTGCATGGCTTCTCCGGCATCTCCGGCGGCGGCGCGATGAAAGGCCTGAGGATTCCGCAGGCGGTTGCAGACAAAGCCGCACCTTATCTGTTGGCACAGCTCAGCGACGCTCTTGAGCGCCGGGGCGGCGACAGGTAGCCGAAGTGCTTCTGAAAGCGTTTCAGCTTTCCAGCGTGGCCGCAACACGCAGGGCGGCGCGGCCGGAACGCCGGAAGATGTCGTCGACCTTGCCGAGCGGGGTGAGCGAATCGACGGAGAAAGCCATGCCGACGATGGCGGTGGCGACCTCGGCCACGGCGGCGGGCTTGGCCGCGGGATAGGCGGTTCGCAGTTCCTCTGCGACCAGATCCTCGAATCCGTCGTACCAGCGGCGCAGCATTTTCTTCAGGACCGGACGGCTGGCGGCGGCGTTCACCAGGGCGCCGGCGACCTGCAGTTCCTGATTGGAGCTTGCATAGGCGGCGGTGAAGAGCACCGCGATCAGCTTTTCCAAGCGTTTCTTCTTTGGCAGAAGGGCGATCAGCTCGTCCATTTCCTCCAGGCTTTGGCGGCAGAAACGCTCGGCCAGGGCCAGGATCATGTCCTCGCGGTTGCCGAGGTGATGGCGCAGCAGGGCACGGGCCAGACCCGCCGCATCCGCCACCTGCTGCAGCGAAGCCCCCTCCACGCCGTCGCGCGCCACGCAGTGGGCAAAGGCATCGAGAATCTCCTCCCGCCGCTCGGCGGTTACGCTGGGTCGCGCCACAAAAGGCCTCCGAAGTAAATTATCAATCTTGACAATAAAGTCCGCATCGCCAATTGATTGTCAGATTAGATAATTAATTGGCGGCTGCCAAGCATGGGGCGGCCATGATTTTTCTCTGGCTGGGGAGAGCGCGTTGTGTTGGAGATGATGGAAGCCTGGATCCTGCGGATGGACAGCCTGTCGCTGCTGGTCGCCGTCGCGCTGCTGAGCGTTGAGACGGTGAAGGATCTGATCCTGCGGCATCAGCCCGGAAAGCGGTTTCTCGAAACCCTGGCCTCGCTCTCCACCCAGATTCCCTACATCCTCGGCGAGTTGTTTTTCACCACCGCCACGGTGATCGTCTACTTCACCGTCTACGAATTCGTCACGCCGCTGGCCATCCCGGTGACGGTCGGCACCCTGGTGCTGGCGCTGATCGCCGCTGACTTCGTCTACTACTGGGAACATCGTCTGGCCCACCAGATACGGCTGCTTTGGATTTCCCATGCCGTGCACCATTCCGCCCGGGTCATGAACACGGCGGTGGCCTTCCGCTTCGGCTTTTTCGAGAGCCCCTGGGCGGCGCTAATTCACCTGCCGCTGATCCTCATCGGTTTTCACCCGCTGGTCGTTTTCGCCGCGCAGGTGGCGGTGCTGGTTTATCAGACCTGGATCCATACCGAACTGATCGGCAAGCTGGGGGTCTTCGACAAGGTCTTCAACTCGCCGGCAAATCACCGGGTGCATCACGGCTGCGATGCCAAGTATCTCGACAGGAACTACGGCGGTATCCTGATGCTCTGGGATCGGCTGTTCGGGACCTATCAGGCGGAAGAGGAAACACCGCGCTATGGCCTCGCCCGCGACTTCGACTCGGTCAATCCGTTGAAGGTCTGGTTTTCGGAATATCCGGCCCTGTTGCGCGACCTCGCCGCCGCGCGGTCCTTCGCCGAGGTCCGCGGTTATCTCTTCAAACGGCCCGGTTGGCGGCCCTCCAGCTAGGGGCGCGTGATACGCGCCGTTCCTTGCCGCGACAACCTCGGGCCTTGCAACGCCTTAATCGCTACAGCGACCGGGCCCGGTTTCAAGGCTTGCCGAGTCAGATATCATATTGCAAATGACTCTCATTCGCATTATTGTCCGATCTGCAGGCGGTGGTGCTGAAAGGGAGAGCAGCAAGATGACCCGAGCAGTCCGAATACAGTCTCTGGGCCTGTCCGTCCGGGCAGGAAGCCAAGCCGGCTCCGCTTCTCCTTCAAGTCCACCGCCGCCCTAGCCCAGTCTCTTCGCCGCCTTTCGTCGGCCGGCGCAAACACAAACGTTCAAAAGCAAGGCTGCCCACCGAGTTGCGGCGGCAAGCATCTCTGCGCTCCGGTCAAACCGGCTGGTGCGCCGAACACCGTTATGGCCATCAACCCTAGATCCGGAACCGAACCATGCAGAAAGTGAAGTCAGGCATTCTCCTTGGCGATCAGCGCGCCGATGCCCTGTTCCTCTTGACCGACAAGAACGGCGACGGCGATGCGATCGATGCCGGCGAACGCCAGGTGTTCTTTGACGACAGTAACGCATCCGGTCTGGAGAGCCCGAGCAGGAACATTTTTTCCGTCACCCAGGCGAGCGACAAATCGGTCTATGTCGGTGACGGCAGCGCCGATGCCGTCTACCGTCTGCAGGATCTGAACCGGGACGGCGATGCCAATGACGCCGGCGAAGCGGTCGCCTGGTTCGATGCGGAGAATGCCGAGGGCCTCGCGCTCGTCACCCCGAACGGCATCGCCGAGGGCGCTGACGGCGCCATCTACATCACCAATGCCGGGGTTTCCTCCAGCCCGGCGGACGCCGTCTATCGCACCGAGGACCTGAACGGTGACGGCGATGCCAACGACGCCGGCGAATCCACCGTCTGGCTCGACCTGCAGACCATAGAGCTCGCCGGCGGCGGCACGCTGGGCGCGGCCTCGGTTCCTTTCGATATCGTCTTCAACGGCGACGTCGCCTATGTGAACGACCTCACCGGTGCCGACGTAGTGGACATCATTCACCGTGTCGAGGATCTCGACGGCAACGGCAGTATCTCGGTGGACGAGGTGACGCCCTTCATCACCGACGCCGCCAACTTCGGCGCGCCGGTCGATCTGACCTCGGCAGTGCAGGGCGACAGTCTGCTGACACTGACCTGGTTTCCCGACAGTTCGGTTCCCGGCGCTCAGCCCGTTGTGTATCGCCTGACCGACCTGGACGGCTCGAAGGACATCAACAGCCCCGACGAGGCGGTGGAGGTCTGGAACGCCGCGGCCTTGCCGGAAGGCTATGACATGTTCGTCGGCTTCAACATCGAAACCGACGAGGACGGCAAAGCCTACCTGACCGCCGATGAGCATGTGGTGACGCTGACCGATCTGAATGGCGACGGCGACTATCTGGATGACGGCGAGACGCAGATCCTGACCTCCGGCCAGGACGATCCCGATGTCATTCGCCCCCGCGCGCTCTCGACCTACGAGGAAACGGTACCCCAGACGGCGACGACGCTGGGCGGCGGCAATCACTTCTCGCTGTTCCTCGACAAGGCGGAGAACAAGCTCTTCGCCAGCGGCGAGAACGTGCTGGGCCAGCTCGGCATCGGCGTCAAAGGCTACGACATCAAGACGCCTGTGGAGGTGACGCTGCCTGAAGACTTTGAAGGTACCATCGCTTCGGTCTCCGCGGGCCTGATCCATGGTTCCTTCCTGACCGAGGCGGGCGACGTCTACACATGGGGCTTCGGCAATCTCGGCCGTCTCGGCCACGGCGACAATGAAGACCAACTGATCCCGAAAAAAGTCGAGGCCCTGGACGACGCGAACATCGTGCAGATCGAGAACGGTAACGGGGTTTCCTATGCCGTCGACGACGAGGGCAACCTCTACGCCTGGGGGCAGAACTCCAACGGCCAACTCGGCCAGGGCGACGAGGTTCATCGGAACCTGCCGACCAAGGTGGCGGCGCTGGATGACGAAACGGTCGTCGACGTTTCCTCCGGCACTTCCCATACCCTGGTGCTGACCGCCGACGGCGACGTCTATGCCTTCGGCTCCAACATAGACGGGCAGATCGGCTCGCCGGCCGGCCTCGATGAAGACGGCCAGCCGATCCGCGAGATCCTCTCGCCGCTGCGGGTCGAAGGCTTGCCGGATAACGTGGTCTCGATCACCGCCGATACCAAGACGTCCTTTGCGGTCACCGCCGATGGCAAGGTCTATGGCTGGGGCGAGAACAAGTTCGGCCAGATCGGCGTCGGCACCGACAACGGCGACGGCACCTTCACGCCCAACGCCGACGACATCCTGACCCCGACCCTGATCGAAGGCCTGCCGGACAACGTGGTCGATGTGCAGGGCGGCGCCCGCTGGGTCATCGCCCTCACCGAGGATGGTGATGTCTACGCCTGGGGTCCCAACGATGTCGGGCCGACGGGCGGCCTGGACGGGGACCCGGCGGCTGAAAGCGATGGAACCTTCTTCCCCACCAAGATCGCCGGCCTCGACAATGTGAACGTGGTCGAGATCGCCAGCGGGCCGAACTCGATCATCGCGGTGGCGGACGACGGCACGGTCTTCACCTTCGGGTCAAACTCCGACGGACGCCTGGGCTACAGTTCCGACGGCAGCGTTTACGAGCCGCAGGCAGTCGACTTCACCAGCGATCCGGCGCCCTTCCTGGTGAGCACCACGCCCGCCGACAACGCCCGTGATGTGCCGATTGAGTCGGCTCTCACCTTTACCTTTACCGAGGCCGTCTTCGCCGGAGGCGGTTCCATTCGTCTCGTCAACCGGGACGATCCCCTGGATTGGCGGGAGATCGGGGTCGACGATCAACGCTTCGTGTCCTTCAATGGAGATAGCGTGACGGTCACGCCATCCGCCTTCCTGATGCCCGGCGCGCGCTACGCCGTGGAGTTCGACACCGGGGCCTTCGTCGATGCCGATGGCAACCCGGTGGTGGGTTTTGAAAGCGGTGATACCGCGTCCTACAACTTCCGGGTCGACGATGTGCCGAACGATCTGCCGATCTCTGAGCGTGGCGGCAGCGGCGACGACTTTCTACGCGGTGCAGAGGGTGACGATGATCTGCGCGGCCTGCTGGGCGATGATCTGCTGTTCGGCAACGGCGGGGACGATAGCCTTTGGGGCGACCGGGGCGATGACGAGATGGACGGTGGTGCCGGTGACGACCGCCTTGTCGGTGACCGCGGTGACGACACGCTGCGGGGTGGTGCCGGCAACGACGAGATCGATGGCGGCCGCGACGACGACCTGGTCGACGGCGGTCTCGGCGACGACGGCATCCTGGGTGGCCGGGGCGATGACACCTTGCTCGGCGGCGCCGGCAAGGACAATATCGACGGTGGCCGCAATGACGATCTGATCGAAGGTGGCGACGGCGACGACAGCCTGATGGGTGGCCGCGGCGAGGATCAGATCTTCGGTGACGACGGCGATGACCATCTGCGCGGCGACCGCGGCGACGACATCCTTATGGGCGGTGCAGGCGATGACAAGATCCGGGGCGATCGCGGCGACGATTTCCTCGACGGCGGCGCCGGGAACGATACGCTGCGCGGTGGCAGCGGCGAAGACACTTTCTTCTTCGATGCGTTGAGCGGCCATGACGTGATCACGGACTTCGAGACGACTTGGTTTTCCTTCTTCGGTGAGGAGGACACCTTGCGGCTCGACATCGAAGGCGTCGACAGCAAATGGGATCTCGTCGAACATCTGGACCGGGACGGCCGCGATCTGGTGTTGAACTTCGCCGAGGACACCAGCCTGACTTTCAAGGACACCTCGATCCTCGATTTCGTCAAGATGGAGATCGAATTCGTTTAGCGGCCGGATCTGCTCTCGGCTTCGACGATGCGTCCGTCGACGATGCGGATCTGCATCTCCGCGCGGGCGGCGAGGTCCGGGTCGTGGGTGACGGTGACGACGGAGCGGCCCTCGACATCGACCAGCCGTTCAAAAATGTCGAAGACGATGCGGGCGTTCCTGGTGTCGAGATTGCCGGTCGGCTCGTCGGCGAAGACCACATGGGGATCGTTGGCCAGGGCCCGGGCGATGGCGACGCGCTGGCGCTGGCCGCCGGAAAGCTGGCCCGGCAGCTTGCGCGCCGAGTCGTCCAGGTCCAATTGATGGAGTAAATCTTCGGCGCGCGCCCGCATCGCCTTGGGCTCCAGCAGGCGGGCCTTGCGCATCGGCAGCATGACGTTGTCGAGGGCGGAGAATTCCGGCAGCAGGAAGTGGAACTGGAAAACGAAGCCCAGTTTCTTCAAGCGGATATCGGCACGGGCCGCGGCGCTGAGGCCGCCGATGGGGCGGCCTTCCAGAAAAACCTCGCCCGATGTTGGCCTGTCCAGCAGGCTCAAAAGATAGAGCAGAGACGACTTGCCGGAGCCGGAGGGCCCGG
>JANQMC010000119.1 GCA_028280305.1 Pelagibius sp.
GGTCGGCCCGGCGCCGGTCGCCAGCAGCACCGCCTTGGCCTGCACCAGCCGATAGGCGCCGTCGCGCATGTCGATCATCAGCACCCCGGCGATGCCGGAGCCGTCGCACGCCGGGATCAGTTCGATCGCGCGATGCTCCTCCAGTCTGGCGGCGTCGAGCGCCCAGACCTGCTCCATCAGGCGGTTGATGATCTCGATCCCGGTCAGATCCCCCTTGTGCACCGTGCGGTCGAAGCTCTGTCCGGCGAAGGCCTTTTGGTGCAGAGATCCATCGGCGTTGCGGTCGAAGAAGCACCCAACCTCGTTCTCCAACTCGCGGATGCGCTCCACCGCCTTCACGCAGAGCGTCCAGGCGAGGTCCTGGCGTGGCAGCCACTTGCCGCCGACGATGGTGTCCATGAAGTGGCGTTCGATGGAATCGCCCGGCGCCAAGGCGACGTTGTATCCGCCTTGAACCATGCGGGTACAACCGCTTTTGCCCAGCAACCCCTTGGCAGCGACGGTGACGTCGAGGTCCGGATTGGCCTGCTTGGCGTGGAGCGCGGCAAAGAGCCCCGCCCCGCCGCTGCCGAGGATCAAAATGTCCGTCTTGTGGCGTTCGATCTTCATGACTCAGACGACCTGCGCATAGAAGGCCACGCCGGCAGCGACCGCAGCAAGGGTTCCCGGAAAGATCCAGCGCAGCCGCGGGTCGCTGCGAAGCGGCCAGCGCGTGAACTCCAACGCCAGGACCCGGATACCGAAGCAAAGATGCAGGGTCAGCAGGGTCACCAGGCCCCATTCCGCCACCTTCACCAGCGGCAACTCCGCAAAGACGAGAAAACTGTCGAGAGTCTCGGCACCCTCCAGAGCAAGCCCCAGGGCGAGAAAGTGAAACGGCAGGAAGACGGCCAGGGCCAAGCCCGACAGCCGGTGACCGAGAAAGGCGAGATAGCTCTCGTGACTGCGCAGCGGCTGCATGATTCAGGCCACCACGGCAACGACGGCCCGCAGGCCGAGCACGGCGAGCAAAAGGCCGAAAGCCAGGGCAAGAAGGTTCACGAGACCCGTCCCCGCCGGCGTCCATTCCCGCAGGATGTTGCGCAGACCCAAGGGCGCATGAACAGCGGCGGCGAGAACGAAGAGGCCGTAGAACAGCGCCCAGCCCAGGCTGCCCTGGGTGCGGCCGAGAATCTCCGCCGCCGTCAGGCCATCGCGCACCGCGTAGAGAATCAGGCCGAGATGAATCAGCACCAGCGGCGCCAGAACCATGGCGCTGAGGCGCTGCAGGACAAAGAGGTGCCGCTCCATCGTCACGATACCTTCGGGGCGCCGAAAAGCGCTGCACGCTTCAGACCGGCAATGGATTCCGATGGGCTCAGTCCGACCGGACAGTGACGGGTACAGTTGCCCTGGCTGTGGCAGGACGTGCAGCCGCCGGACGAGAAAGCGCGGTCCAGGGTGTCGTCCCGCGCCCCATGGCGGGCATCGTTCACCAGGGTCCAGGCCCGGTTCAGTGCCGCCGGCCCCAGATAGTCGGCATCCCAGGCCACCACGTCGCAGGCGCTGTAGCAGACGGCACAGTTGATGCACTCGATAGCGGCGGAAGCGACCAGACGTGCCCGACTTTGCGGGTCGACGGCTTGCGGGGGATCCTCGCGGCTGGCGGTACCGAGATGACGGCCGCCGGCCTTCTGCCACTTCTCGAAGAAGGGTGTCAGATCGCAGGCGAGATCCTTTATCCGCGGCAGATTGCGCAGCGGCTCCAGCGTCAGGGTTCCCTCCTGGGCGATACTGCGGACATGGGTGCGGCAGGTCCAACGGGGCCTCCCGTTCACGGTCATGGCACAGGACCCGCAGACCCCGACCCGGCAGGCAAAGCGATAAGCCAAAGCCGGCTCCTGGTGGCGCTGTACTTCGGTCACCACATCCAGGACCGTCTGGTTGGCCCGCGCCGGCACCCGATAGGTCTGGAAACACCCGTCGTCCCGCCCGCGCCAGATGCGCACCGTCAGTTCGTCTGAACCGCCTGTGGTCATGCCGATACCTTAGCCGCGCGCGCCACCGTCGGTGCGGCCTGCGCTTCGATCGCGATGTCGATACAAACCGGCGCGCTGCAGGACAAAGCCTCGGCCAGAACCGCCGGCAGCGCGGCACTTTCGGTAACCTGAAAGCCCTGGCATCCCAGGGCCGCGGCTGCCTGGTCGTAGCGAGCCCCGGGACTGAGATCGCAGCCGATCAGACGATCCTTGCCGAAGTCGCGCAACTGGATCACCTGCTCCGCATTCCAGCGCGCGTCGTTGCCGACGATGGCGACAAAGTGGGTGGCTTCGCGCGCCGCGGTCTCGAACTCGCTCAAATGAAATCCCACGGTTCCGTCCCCCATCAGCGCAATCACCGGCGCCTCCGGCCGCGCCAGCTTGGCACCGATGGCATAAGGCAGGCAGCCGCCAATGGCGCCGGAAGGACCGTTGATCAGCCGCGTGGAGGCCGAGGTCGTGGCCTGAATCCACTGCCCGAACTCGCCGCCATCGCAGATCAGGATGGTGTCAGGCTTCTTGTCGATTTCGGCCTGGACCGCAGCACCCACCTGTTCGGCCAGAATGCCGCCCCGGCCCTTCGCCTTGGTCCGGCAGGCCAACGCTTCGGAGACGTCGCGATGCCACCCGCTGCGCCCGCCTGCGCCCGAACCGGCCGCGATCATCGCCTCCGCAGCAGGCAAGGTGTCGGTCAGGCCCGACAGCACCAGCCGTGAACAGAGCGCCGCCTTGGCACGGTCAATCACCGCCGCGTCGGGGTCCAACACCATGACCTCGGCTGCCGAGGACTGCGCCTTGCCGGCAAAACCGGACATGAAGTCTACCGCCTTGCCGAGGTAGAGCAGGCCATCGGCCTCCGCCAGCAATTCCGCAAAGGCCCCGAGAGCGGGATCGCGCAGACCGCGCGGGCTTTCCAGGCCGATGGCCGGAACGTCCAGGGCGGCGCTCAGGCGTGCCAGCCTGTCGCCGCTGCGCGAAACGCTCAGCTGAGGCCCGGCCAGCAACAACGGCCTTTCGTAGCCAGCGAGCCGATCCAGCACTTGCCGGACCACCGCATCATCCGGCTGGCACGGGGTCGGCAAAAAGGCCTCCGCAGGAAGTTCATTCGTTGGCCCGGCGGAGGCTGTCAGCACATCAAAGGGCAAAGCCAGATGCACCGGTCCGGGACG
>JANQMC010000142.1 GCA_028280305.1 Pelagibius sp.
ATTTGCCCTCAATATTTTCTTAACCGCATTCTCCCGGTTCAATTTAACGACTTCGACACATTCGGTTCCGATTAGGCGCCAAGACCGATCCGCGCCGCGCGGCAGCCTGCACAGCTTGGTTCTGGAGTCGGAGCGGCTGCGGAGCAACCTCCTCGGCGATCCCCATCAGCGCGAGGTGGCGGTCTACCTTCCCCACGGCCACGACGGCAAGGGCCTGCCGCTGCTCGTCGACCTGGTCGGCTTCACCGCCGGCGGGCCGGCGCACGTCAACTGGAAGAATTTCGGCGAGAACGTGCCGGAGCGCCTCGACCGGCTGATCGGCAGCGGGGCCATGCCGCCGGTGGTGGTTGCCTTCCCCGACTGCTTCACCCGGCTGGGCGGCAACCAGTACATCAACTCGGCCGCCATGGGCCCCTGGGAAGATGTGCTGATCGAAGAGATCGTGCCCCTGGTCGAAGGGCAGTTCGGCTGTGGCGGCGACGGCCGGCGCGGTGTCTTCGGCAAGTCGTCGGGCGGCTACGGGTCAATCGTCCATGCCTTGCGGCGGGCCGACTTCTGGGCCGGAGCCGCCTGTCATTCCGGCGACATGGGCTTCGAACTCTGTTACCTGGGGGAGTTCCCGAGCCTGCTGCGCGCCCTCGCCAAGAAGGGCTCCATCGAGCAGTTCATCAGAGACTTCGAGGCCGGCCCGAAGTGGAAGGGCAATGACATCCACCAGCTTATGACCCTGGCCATGTGCGCGACTTACGACCCCGACCCGGAAGCCTTCTGCGGCATCCGTCTGCCGGTCGACCCGGAGACCTGCGAGGTGATCGAGGAGCGCTGGCGGAACTGGCAGCGCTGGGACCCGGTCAACCTGGCCGACGGCCATGCCGCGAACCTGAAGCAGCTCAAGGCGCTGTGGATCGACTGCGGCGACGTCGATCAGTACGACCTGGTGTACGTAGCCAGACGCCTGCACCGCAAGCTGACGGCAGCCGGGGTCGAGCACGTCTACGAGGAGTTTCCCGACAACCACTCCTCGGTGGATTTCCGCATGGACCGCAGCCTGCCCTACCTGGCCAAGGCGCTGAGCTGAGCAAGTCCTGCCGCCGCCGGCGACGGCCCTACCTGAAACAGGCAACTACCTCAACTTAAGCCGATAAACAAAAAGGCCACCGAGACGGTGGCCTAAGTTTAGGGAGGAAACGCCCAATGGGCGTGCGAACCGGCGCTCAGCGCCGTCCATGTACTAAATATGGTGATTTCATCGGCAATCTACAAATGAAAATTTGATTGTGCCGTTTGTTTGATCACCTGTTCTAAATTTAGGCAGATGACTGAGCCTCATTTGCAACAGTTCGATTTGCCGCTTCCGATCATGGCGAAGCGGCCCGGTCCTCGAGGTATCGGGACCGGCGGATCGGGTCAGCGGCCCGTGGGGTCGGCCTCCACCGCCGGTGGCGCGTTACCCTCGGCCGACAGGGCATTGAACTCGCGGGTCAATGCCAGAGCGGCATTGAGGTCGTGCTTCTGCAGTAGTGCCCAGACCACGTCCATGTTGGCCCGCACGCGCTTTTCGCCGGCCAGATAGGCGCGGCCGTACCAGCGATAGGCCTCGGCATAGTTGCGTTCGACGGACTCGCCCTGGACATAGAGGTAACCGAGGATTTCCATGGCCTGGGGATCGCGCCGTCCGGTGGCCCGTCGCTCGATGACCGCGATATCTTCGGCTGACAGATTGTCGGGATCGGCTTGGTCGAGAAACGTGAGCCAGGCGGCATCTTCGGCGGTCAGCGGCGGTCCGTGTTCCTCGGGCAGTTCGGCTTTGGAGGGCAGCTCCGATCCCACGGTGCACCAGCTCGGCGGGCGCCGTGCGTGGGTGCAGACATAGATCCGCATCATCGTCGTCGCGCCCGCCCACAGATCGTGCTCCCAGGGCGAGGCGCCGCTCGGTTGCACGGGCGCCGCTGCGGCCGCGTCTTCCGCCTGCGCTTCGCTACGGGCAGGCGTGGGCGTCGCGGGCGCCGCGGACGTCTCCGCCATATCGGCGGCAAGGGCCCCCGACCAGAAGTCGGCGGCGGCGATCAGCAGAGTGACGGAGAGGAAAACGGTGAGCGCTTGCATCCGCGCCGGCATGTGCCGGCGGCCGCGCTGCTTGCCGGACCTGCGAGACCTCGGCTCAGCAGGCGTTGGCAGCGGCCGGCCGGTGCGCTTCCAGCGCGCCGGGCAGAACCGAGAGCACATCATCGATAAGCTGCCCCTGCGCCAGAGGCTGCCAGGCCGCATCCAGGGCGTAGTACCAGCCCTGGGCCTTGCCGAAGGCACAGATCAAGCATTGATGGTCGTAGTCGAGCAGGGCGAACTTGTGATTGCCC
>JANQMC010000171.1 GCA_028280305.1 Pelagibius sp.
GTCGGCATGTGGGACAACTTCGGGCGCATGCTGGCGGAGTATCCGCATCTCGGCACCATCGCCGATCCGGCCTCCGGCAGGGTCGAGGTGGTGAATGCCCATCTGCCCGACAAGGTGCGCGACGCGGGCAGGCCCTTCATCGTTTTCTCCGCCCATATGGCGAACTTCGAGCTGATGCCCATCGTCTCCAACAAGCACGGTCACAACATGACCGTCGTCTCGCGGCCGGTGAACAATCCCTACATCCAGCGCATCCTGCTGTTTTTCCGGGAACGGCCGACTGGTGACTGGGGCAAGATCCCCAAGGGCGTGGACGGCGCGCGCCATGCCATGAAGCTGCTGCAGCAGGGCCTGAACCTGGGTGTCCTGGTGGACCAGCGCAACAGCCAGGGTGTCGCCCTGCCGCTCTTCGGCCAGCCGGCGCGCACCAACCTCGGCATCGCCAAGCTGGCCATTGACTACGATGCCTCGCTGTTTCCGGCACATCTGGAACGCCTTGGCGGCGCCCGCTTTCGACTGACGGTGGAAGATCAGTTGAAGCGGCCTGACCTGGGCGACAAGCAGGCCGAGTCGGTGGCGATCATGACCGAGGTGAACCAGGTCCTGGAACGCTGGATCCGCCAGCGCCCGGAAGACTGGCTCTGGCTGCACCGCCGCTGGGACCGGCCATAAGATCGGGGCCGGGTTCTTGCGAACACCGGCCCCGCCTTACCTCAAAAGCTAGAGGTTTTCGAGAGCGCTGGTATCGGGCTGCAGAGGATCGCCGCAGGCGGGCGGCCCGCTGCAGATCACGGTGTTCCAGGATGCTCCGCCGTTATCCATTGCGCTGTCCGCCGTGCCGCCGGCCGGCGACGGGCCGGCCGGGCCGCCGAAGGATTCGAAGGCCTCATCCAAGAGGTCATCGAGCGCGAGCCTGACTTCCTGCCCTGTCGCCGAGCCGTCTTCGAGATCGGCCAGCAGGTCGCGCAGACGATCGCCAAAGTCCCAACCGCGAAAACCCCCGTCCGCTGGCTGCGTATCGTCGGGCAGGAGGAGGTCGTCATCGTCCTCCGCCACCAGATCGATCGGCGGGCAGCCGTTGGGCGTGGGCCCGGGGCCGGGCTCCGCTTCCGGCTGCGGCTCGGGGCCGGCAACCACCTCCGGCTCGGGTTCAGGCTCGGGCGCGGCTTCCGGCTCGGCTTCCGGCTCGGGTTCGGGTGCCGCTTCGGGTCTGGGCTCCGGCTCCCGTTCGGGGGCCGGTTCCGGCTCGGGGGCGGGTTCCGGCGCCGGTTCAGGGGCAGGCGTTGGTTCGGGTTCGGGCAGCTCGGCCACCGGGGTCGCCGCCGGGTCCAGCGAAATGGTCTCGTCATTGAACTGGATGAACTCGATGCCGCTGAGCTGGTCGACACCCTCGCCGCCGGTCAAAGCCGTCACCTGGTCGCCGCTTGCCGAGACCTGATAGTCGGCCCTTTGCCCGGCATAGACAGCGGTGTCCTGACCGGCGCCGCCATTCAGGGTGTCATTGCCGAGGCCGCCCATCAGGCTGTCGGCCCCGGCACCGCCGGAGAGCATATTGTCACCCTTGTTGCCGAGAATATCGTTGGCGAGGGCGTTGCCGGCCACCGTCAGGTCGTCGATACCCAGAAGGGTCACGGCGGCCAGGTTCTGGCCCATTACCACATTGGCGGAGGAGGCCACGCGGTCGCTGCCGATCAGATCGAGCTTCACGTTTTCCGCTTCGACGTCGAGGCTGAGCTGCAGCGGCGCCGAAACCCCGCCGCCGGAGATCGTTACCTCATAACTCCCGCTGTCCAGGGCCGCCTGATAGCCGCCGCTGGCCGTTGTGGTCGCGGCCGTGGTGTCACCACCGGCTTCCTGGATCGACAGACGGACACCGCCGTTGCCCTCTCCGGGGCTGTAGAAACCGTCGCCGTTGGTGTCGTCATAAGCAACGCCGGTCAGGAAGAAGTCGTCGCCCGAACGGGCATAGTTCTGGGTGACCATCAGGGCATTGTAGGTCGCCCCGCTGGTGAACTGGCCTTCGAGGATTCCCAGGCCCACTTCGCGAAAGCCATCGCCGAGAAGGTTCTCCCGGTGGCCGGGGCTTTCAAAAAGCCCCTCGTAGGTTTCGAGGGTCAGGGCCCGAACATCCACCTCGCCGGTGGTGCCGCTCCAGGCGATGTTTTCGCCCCAGGTCCAGTTGCCCTGGAACTCATAACCGGCGTCGCGCATGCGGTCGCCCGGGCTGCTGCCGCCCGCCCCGCTGTGGCTGAAAACATCCTGGTCGAGCATCCAGCGGCTGTGGCCCCGGGCGGCGTCGTTCAGTTCGGCATCGAAGGCCAGCGGTTGCTTGGCCTGCGCCGAAATGCTGCCGGCGGGCAGGCCGGCATTCAGTGAAAGACCAAGGCGCGCCGCCTCGCCCTCAGGATCGAGACGGGCCCGGTTGATGAGCTCAAGCTGGTATTGTTCTGCATTGCTGGGGTTGGCCATACGATGGTCCTTTCAAAAACGCTCCTCTCACCCGGACAGGAAAATCCAGGCGCCGGGCAAGCCTTCCCCTCCCGCACGCACCGATGGCGCCGCGGCGGCTTCTCCCGATTGACTGCTGTGCGGCCCGGTTCAGGTCCCGACCACGCTCACGCTGTGCTGCCGTTTCGCGGCAGCTTCCCTGTGACGCCGAGCGCCTGACGGCGGGTATCGGCCCCGGCGGCCTTTATAGGATGACCTACAAAGGCGCGGCTGCGGCAATGCTGAAACCAGCAGAAGGCCGGAATGGCGCATTCTGTGGCGAAGCTATGGCATCTCTCCGATTGCGGGTAGGCAGCGAGTCGCCCTCCGCCTGCGCGTGCAGGCAGACTCAAAAAAGGCGGCAGCCTTAGAAGCGGCGGGGAAAGCAGCGCTATTGGGCGGTGGCATCCTTGGGCATCGGCGGCACCAGCAAGGCGGGATCGAGCCGCTCGGTAAACCAGTTGATGCGCCAGTCCAGATGCGGCCCGGTGGAACGGCCGGTGGACCCCACGGTGGCGATCTGTTCGCCTTGCTTCACCCGCTGCCCTTCCTCGACGGTCACGCTCTCCAGATGGAGAAAAGCCGAGGACAGCCCGTGGCCATGGTCGAGGAACAGGGTCACGCCGGTGAAATACATGTCGGGATGCACCAAGGTGACAGTGCCGTCCGCCGGCGCCACCACCTGCGTGCCCTGGGGTGCGGCGATGTCGATGCCGAAATGCGGCCGCCGCAGCTCACCGTTCAGAATGCGCTGCGATCCGTAGACACCGGAAACGATGCCGATCGCCGGCCAGCGAAAGCCGCTGCCGAAGTCCGTCTCGGGCCGGTCGATTTCACGGGCCTTGGCGGCTGCCGCGGCATCTGCGCGGATACGTTTCAGGACGTCGTCGGGCGGTGTCACGAATTTCTTCGGCAGACCGTCGATGCGCTGCACCCGGTATTCGCGCTGGGCAATCTCCAGAGGATGGCTGGTGACGTTGCCGTCGGCGCTTGTCACCGTCAGGGTCGCCGCCGGCGCGGCATCACGGCCGAACCCGAAGATGAAGAGGCCGTCCTCTGTCATGCGCAGCGGCTTGCCGTTCAGCGCCACCGCTGCGCCGGGCGCCACCTTGCCGAAAATCAGGCCGCCCTGGGTCATCTCGCCCTTCAGTTCCAGCTCCGCCGAAGCAGGGGCCGCTATGGCAATCCCCAACAAGAAGAGAAGGCTGGAAAGAAACCGAGATTTCATAGCAGGGAGCCCTGGGAATCATCGGAGGGGGGCGCCTTCTTCTTTTTGGCGGGCGACTTGGTGGACGCCTTTTCGACAGGGGCCGCAGTGCCCGAGACTTCGCCACCGGTCGCGGTTGCCCGGCCCGCGGCAAACTCCAGCTCCAGCGCCAGGCCCGGCGTCACCCCCTGCGGCGTTGTGATCGCGCCCTCGGGCCCGCGCACCACCGCATAGCCGCGCTGCAGCACCTTCTTGTAGGACATGCTTTCCAGCACCCGGCCAAGGCCTTCCAGAGCGTTCCGGCGTTCGCTGAGGAGGCGCGGACGGATCGTCTCCAGCCGCCCGCCGGCCGCCGCAAGCTGCTCCCCCTTCACCACGACAAGCTGGCGCGGATGGGGCAGTGCCGCTTCCAATCTGCCGAGCCGGGCCCGGCAATCCTTCATCAGGCCCTCCCAGGCGGTCTTCAGACGCTCGGCGCGCTCGTCGAGGCGCTGGGTCATCTCCTCCAGCAGGCGGCGCGGATCGACGAGGCCACGGCCCAGGCCTTCCACCTGGGTCCTGCGCTCTTCCACCAGGCGTCCGGCGGCGGCGAGCAGGCGGCGTTCCAGATCGGCGCTCTGCAAAGCGAGGTCGCGGCGCACCGGCACCGCCATCTCCGCCGCCGCCGTCGGGGTCGGGGCCCGCCGATCGGAGGCGAAGTCGATCAGGGTGGTATCGGTTTCGTGGCCGACGGCGGAGATCAGAGGGATGTTTGAAGCGGCGGCGGCGCGCACCACCACCTCTTCGTTGAAGGCCCAGAGGTCTTCCAGGGAACCACCACCGCGCGCGACGATCAGCAGATCGGGGCGCGGCACAGGGCCGTCCTCGGCCAAGGCGTTGAAGCCCTGGATCGCGGCGGCCACCTGTTCCGCCGCCCCCTCGCCCTGGACCAGCACCGGCCAGACCAGAACGCGGCGCGGAAAGCGGTCTTCCAGGCGGTGCAGGATGTCGCGGATCACCGCCCCGGTTGGCGAAGTGACGACGCCGATGACTTCCGGCAGGAACGGCAGGGCCTGCTTGCGCGCCTCGTCGAAGAGCCCCTCTTCGGCCAGTTTGCGGCGGCGGTCCTCCAGCAGCTTCAGCAGGGCGCCCTGACCCGCCAGTTCCAGGGAATCGATAACGATCTGATACTTGGAGCGCCCGGGATAACTGGTGATGCGGCCGGAGGCGATAACCTCCATGCCGTCTTCCGGCTGGATCGACAACTTGCCGGCCATACCGCGCCAGCAGACGCCATCCAGCACTGCGTTCTCGTCCTTCAACGCCATGTAGAGATGGCCGGAAGCGGCGCGTTTGAAACCGGAAACCTCGCCGCGCACCCGCACCCGCTCGAAGGTGCCCTCCAAGGTTCGCTTGACCGCCTGGGAGACCTCGGAAACGGAAAACTCCGGAACGTTGCTGATGCTGGGACCGGCGGGCAAGGCTGCTCTCTTCGTGGCTCTTCGGTGAATTTTCGGATCGTCGCTTGGAGTCGTCATGCTACAAGAGCGCCGCGGCAGAGACCATGCCGGAGAGACGAAAAACATGAAGGCGGCGTTATGAAAGTCCTGGTTGTCGGCGGTGGCGGACGCGAGCACGCGCTCTGCTGGACCCTTGCCGCCTCCCCCCTCTGTCACAAGCTGTTCTGCGCCCCGGGCAACGCCGGTATCGCCGAAGACGCCGAATGCGTTCCCATCGCGGCGGAGGACATCGACGGCCTGCTGGCCTTCGTCAACGAAGAAGCGATCGACTATGTCGTCGTCGGCCCCGAAGCACCCTTGGTGCTGGGCCTGGTGGACCGGCTGACGGCAGCGGGCGTGAAATCCTTCGGCCCGACCCAGGCCGCCGCCGAACTGGAAGGCTCCAAGGGCTTCACCAAGGACCTCTGCGCCAAGTACGGCATTCCGACCGGCGCCTACGCCCGCTTCACCGAAGCAGAGGCGGCGAAAGACTACGTGCGCGAGCAAGGCGCGCCCATTGTGGTGAAAGCCGACGGCCTGGCCGCCGGCAAGGGCGTGACCGTCGCCATGACCGAGGACGAGGCCCTCGCCGCCATCGATGCCGCCATGGCCGAGGGCGCCTTCGGCGATGCCGGGGCCGAGCTGGTCATCGAAGCCTACCT
>JANQMC010000011.1 GCA_028280305.1 Pelagibius sp.
CGAGATGGCCCGCTTCGCCCCGGCCCTGCCCCTGGTCGGCGGCGGCGCCACGCGCTTCCAGCCGGTCTACGTCGGCGACGTGGCCCGCGCCGTGCTCCACGCCCTGAAGACGCCGGACTGCCAGGGCAAGGTCTACGAACTGGGCGGGCCTCGGACCTACAGCTTCAAGGAGCTTCTGGAGCTGTTGCTGAAGACCATCGGGCGGCGGCGCGCTCTGGTTACCCTACCCTTCGGTCTGGCGCGCCTGCAGGCGACCTTCCTGGAACTGCTGCCGGTGCCGCCGCTGACCCGCGACCAGGTGACTCTGCTGAAAAGCGACAACGTGGTCGGCGCCGGCGCCCTCACCCTGGCGGATCTGGGGATCGAAGCCACGGCGGTGGAATCGATCATTCCGACCTACCTGGATCAGTACCGGCCGGGCGGCCGCTTCTCAGTCGGCCGAAGTCTCTAAATTCCTTGCGGGCTGGTGCCGCCAAAAACGAACAGGTTCAAGCGGCGTAGACCCACCAGAGGAGAACGCCGCCCAGGATGATCCGGTAGACCACGAAGGGCGTGAAGGACGCGCGCTTCAGCCAGCCGATCATCAGCACGATGGAGAGCAGCGCGACGACGAAGGCCAGCACGCCGCCCACCAGGGCCTCGTAGCCGAGCTGCACGTTCCCGCTTTCGTAGAGATCGCGGCCGGCCAGGGTTCCGGCGCCCAGAATGGCCGGGATCGCCAGCAACAGCGAGAAGCGGGCCGCCTCGACCCGCTCGAAGCCCAGGAAGCGCGCCGCGGTCATGGTGATGCCGGAGCGACTGGTCCCCGGGATCAGCGCGAGCACCTGGGCCAGGCCGATCACCAAGCCGGAGCGGAAAGTCATGTGATCGAGCCGCCGCACGGTCATGCCGCTGCGGTCGGCGGCGTAGAGCAGGACCCCGAAGCCGATCGTGGCCCAGGCGATGACCGCGGTGCTGCGCAGGTAATGGGCCACCTGATCCTTGAACAGGCCGCCGACCAAGACCAGCGGCAGGGTGGCGAGCACGATGATGACCGCCAGTCTGGCGCCCGGTGTCCAGCGGCCGAGGCACAGCCGCCCGAGACCGCCGAGCATCTGCCCGATCTCCCGCCAGGCATAGAGGCAGACCGCCAGCAGCGTGCCGACGTGCACCGCAATGTCCAGGGTCAGCCGGTCCTGTTCGGCCTGCTCGATGCCATCGAGGTCCAGGCCATCGAAGGCGTGCCAGGCCAGCACGAGGTGCCCTGACGAAGAGATCGGAAGGAACTCGGTGATCCCCTGCACGATGGCCAGAATGACGATGTGGAGCAGCGGCAAGTGGGTTCCTTCAGGCAGCCACGGCGGCGGGTCGGCGTTGGCGCGGGTTGGTTGGCGATTGCGGAGTCACCATGCACTCAGGACCGGTTTCAACATGGTAAATGGCGGCGCCAAAGCGGCCGCCGGAACCCAAGACTCGTCTCTATGCCATCAGTCGGGGCCATCAGTCGGGGCTTGCACTGGTGGGGCTCCAGGCGTCGTTCACCCCGGCGGCTAGACCGCCTTTCATCCGAAAGCCAACGCAAACGCGGGCGCTTATAGCACCCCACCGCGAGCCCTCCCAATAGGCAATTTGAAGGGGCACGGGTGCCTTTAATAGGTCCGAAAAGAGACTAAATTACGGATCGAGATTCAACGGCTTGCGAAATTTTCGTGACAGACCGTTAGGCATTCTGTATTTAGGTCAGTATATCTGACATATCAGGGCGATTTTCCTCGCCCGCCCTCGTGGCATCGGCTATAGACGGGCACCGTCGGACGTCGCCGCTCCGGGCCGGGGAGCCGGCGTCTCTCCTGTACGGGCAACGCTGGTCTGCGGCCGGGTTCGGACCGGCCTGTGGCGGGACGGCGGCACAACAAGAACAACAACCTTATTGGGGTAGGAGAGCATGGCCAGCAAGATGCTGAAGTTCGTCAATCTGCCCGGCGCCATGCCGGACAAGCGCGCTGCAGACCAGCGGCGCCAGGACTTCGGCGAGATCTACGATGAGTACGATCCGGCCGCCGCCGAAGACCAGGCCGGCCGCTGTTCCCAATGCGGCGTGCCCTTCTGCCAGGTTCACTGCCCCCTGCACAACAACATCCCCGACTGGCTGATGCTGACCGCCGAGGGCCGCCTGCGGGAGGCCTACGAGATGTCCCAGTCGACCAATAACTTCCCGGAGATCTGCGGGCGCATCTGCCCTCAGGACCGGCTCTGCGAAGGCAACTGCGTCATCGAGCAGGCCGGCCACGGCACGGTCACCATCGGCTCGGTGGAAAAATACATCACCGACACCGCCTGGGAGGAAGGCTGGGTCCGCCCGGTGTCGCCGCGGCGCGAGCGCGAGCAGTCGGTGGCCATCATCGGCGCCGGGCCCGGC
>JANQMC010000028.1 GCA_028280305.1 Pelagibius sp.
CGCCATCGATGCCGCCATGGCCGAGGGCGCCTTCGGCGATGCCGGGGCCGAGCTGGTCATCGAAGCCTACCTCGACGGCGAAAAGGCAAGCTTCTTTGCTCTGGTCGACGGCGACTTCGCCCTGCCGCTGGCCGCGGCGCAGGACCACAAGCAGGTCTTTGACGGCGACAAGGGGCCGAATACCGGCGGCATGGGCGCCTATTCCCCCGCGCCGGTGATGACCCCGGCGCTGATCGAAGAGACCATGGCGCGCATCATCCGCCCGACCGTGGCCGGCATGAAGGCCGAGGGACGCCCCTTCAAGGGCGTGCTCTTCGCCGGGCTGATGATCACCGCCGAAGGCCCGCAGCTCATCGAATACAACGTGCGTTTCGGCGATCCCGAGTGTCAGGTGATCCTGATGCGCCTGATGTCCGATCTGCTGCCGGCGTTGATCGCCTGCAGCGACGGCGTGCTCTCCAGTTTCGATCTGCGCTGGTACGAGGAGGCGGCGCTGACTGTCGTCATGGCGGCCGAGGGCTACCCGGGCAGCTACCAAAAGGGCACGGCAATCAGCGGCCTGGAAACGGCCGAGGGCAATTCCGACGACATCAAGATTTTCCACGCCGGCACCAAGCGGGATGCGGACGGCAAGCTGTTGGCGAACGGCGGGCGCGTCCTCGGCGTCACCGCCATGGCGCCCGATATCGCCGAAGCCCAGGACCGCGCCTACACCGCCGTCGACAAGGTTGACTGGCCGCAGGGCTTCTGCCGCCGCGACATCGGCTGGCGCGCCGTCGCGCGTGAGCAGAAGACGGCCTCGTGACGGGAAAAGAAAACGACCGGGCCGCCAGACCGCCGGTTCTCAGGACCGAACGCCTGACCCTGCGCGGCCACACCTCGGCGGACTACAAACACACCCAGGCGCTCTGGGGCGATCTGCGCGTGACCCGCTATATCTCCGGCCGGGCCTCGACCTCTGCGGAAAGCTGGGCGCGGCTGCTGAACTATGCCGGTCACTGGGCGCTGCTCGGCTTCGGGTATTGGCTGGTCGAGGAAAGCGAGAGCGGGCGCTTCGTCGGCGAGGTCGGCCTGGCCGACTTCAAGCGCGACATCAAACCCAGTTTCGAGGGCGCACCGGAGGCCGGCTGGGTACTCGCCCCCTCGGCCCACGGCAAGGGCTATGCCACCGAAGCGGTGCGGGCCGTGCTCACCTGGGGCGAAGAAGCCCTGGGCATGCAGCGCGCCGTCTGCATTCTCGATCCGCAGAACCACGCCTCGGCGAAGGTCGCCGAGAAATGCGGCTTCACCTACTTCACCGAAACCGACTTCATGGGCAGCCAGGCGGTGCTGATGGAGCGCCTGACGAAGACCTGAAACGGCTGACTTAGCGAAGCCCCTTGACCGCGGCTTCGACCGTCTCGGCAAACAGCCGCGTGCGCTGCGGCCGGTAGCGTCCGGGCGGGAAGACCAGATGGATCGCAATGGCGGCAAAGGCCGCATCCGGCAGCAGGCGTTGCAGCCGTCCGGCGGCAACGTCATCGCCGATCAGCCAGCGCGGCAACAGCCCCGCTCCGCCGCCGGCCAAGACCGCCTGATAGGCGGCGTGCAGCACTTCACAGCGCAGCCGCACATGTCCGTTGATTTTGACGGACCGGCCCTGGCCGAGCGATGCCGCAATCGTTCCATCATACAAGGGCGCCAGGGCAACGATCGGCAGACCGTCATGGACACCGCCTTTAGAACTGAAGAACCCTGAAAGGTCGAGATCCGCTGCGGCCACCAACCAGCGCTCCACCGCCCCGATGCGCCGCACGATGAGTTCCTGCCGTTCCACCGGGCCGACCTTGATCTGCAGGTCCGCGCCCATCTCGACAAGATCGACCGAGGCATCGGTGAACACCAGATCGACATCGACCTCGGGATAGCGCCGCACAAAGCGGGCGGCGGCAGGCGCGACGATGGTCGGGCCGATTGCCGTGGGAGCGACGACACGCAGCAGACCTTTGGGCGCCAGGCTGCCCGCCGCCAGCGCTTCCTCCGTCGCCTCCCAGGCCGCCAACAGTTCCATGGCCCGCGGCAGCAACGCGCCGCCTTCCGCCGTCAGGGTGAGTTCATGGGTGGAACGGCGCGCCAGAGCCGTGTTGAGCCGCCTTTCCAGGGCTGAAAGCTGGCGGCTGACGCTGGCCTGACTGACCCCCAGACTGCGGGCCGCAGCGGAGAGTGACCCCGCATCGGCAATCCGCGTGAAGGTCTGAAGAAGCTGGATGGTGTCGACGGCATTACCCATACGTTCACCGTATAACAATTACTCTAAATCGCCGTCTACCGTAAAAGCCGTCAGGGAGTCATCTTCTTTTCAAGACAGCGCCGGGGACCAGCCGGCCCCTCAAGAAGCCAAGAGACGATTACCGACAACCCCGAGAAATTTGAGGACTGACTCATGAGCCAACTGATCCGACAAAAGCACATCCGCGGCGCGTTCCTCACCTGGATCGCGATCTGGCCCCTGATCACCGGGCTGCTGCTGGTGGGCGAACCACTACTCGCCGCTCTGCCCTTGCCGCTACGCACCCTGGTGCTGACCGCCGTCCTGGTGCCCCTGATGAGTTTCGTGGTGATGCCGCGGCTGATCCGCTGGGCCGACGCCCGCCTCAGCAACTGAAACAACATAGACGCCAAAGGAAAAAGCCAATGACCAGCGAAAACACGAAAGCAACCGAAGACCGCGCCGCCCTGACCGCCAAAACAGAAGCCTGGGTAAAGGGCTGGCACAGCAGCCCCGATGCGCCCTTCAGCCTGGATCAGATCGCCGATCTCTACGTGAAGGATCACCGCCTGTTCTCCTATGACTTCGGGCGACCGCACAACGGTGTGGAAGGCTGGGACAAGGCTGCCCCCTATTACGAGGGCTTCATGGCGATCCCGAAACGCTGGGCTCTAACCTCCGGCGGCGACCTTCGGGTGAACCTGCAGGGCGACATCGCCTGGACCACCCTGTCACTCTCGGGCGAGGGAGAGACCCGGGACGGCGCGCCTATCGACCTTCCCGAGGCGCGGGTCACGCTGATCTTCGAACGCCAGGAAGACGGCGACTGGCTGATCGTCCACGAGCATGGCTCGGCGTCGATCCCCTTCCCCGACCAGGCAACCACCAGCCGCCTACTCGGCGCCGGCCCGCCGCCCACCGGTCAGTTTTCAGTCGCCGGGCGTCTGCGCAGCGACCACCAGACCCAGAAGCTGAGCATGATCGCCGAGGCGGAGACGATGGTCATTAAGGTTCCCGGGAAGAACCTGACGAAGCCTGGCAGATCAACGAAGACAAGATAGCCGACGTCCAGTAGCCCGCCGACCATTGCCGTAACCCATATCGCCGTGAGATTGACTTGCCAGATGAAGACTGCTCCGATCACCGTCACCGCACCACCCCACAGCAGGTTCCAACCATGCTGATTCAGTATGCCGCCAACGGCGGGGGCGTATTCATACTGGAGCAACGCTGGATCAACGGCGTCGGCGATAGCTTGGAACCCGCCGGAGGCATCGGCTGAAACAACAATGAGACCTGCCAAGATATGCACGAGCCCCCAGACCGTCCAAAGGATTGCGGACACCTTCAGTGCAGTGCGATGCATAGCGGTCATGATGGTGCTCCGGCCTCGCTTGGACGCTGACAATACGCGACGGGGGTCTGGCTCTGACCTTCACGCAATTAGTTGATAATGTCAACTAAATGGAGAGACAACTGACAGATACCTTGACCCTCGCTGTTCATCTCGACCGGCTTATGCGGAAGATCCATGCGGATCTGCACCCGAAGGCGACGCGTTTGGACGATGCGAACGTGGGTCCCCTGGGCGGCATGGTCCTTATGACAATCGAGGAGAACGCGCCGATATCCATTCAAGACCTCGCCAAGCAGCTCGCCCGCGACAAGGGGCAGATGACGCGCTTTATTCAAAGCCTTGAGCGAAAGGCCCTGCTTGTTCGCATGGAATGCCCGGACGACCGCCGCGTTTCACTGATCCGGCTCACGCCCGAGGGCGAGGCACTGGTAACAGCTTTTCGCGGGGCAATGGCTGAAGTCGTGAACACTATGCTTGTCGATGTCGGACCAGAGGAACAGGCACAGTTCTTGACGATACTGCAGAAGCTTCTCAAGGCACCAAGCGAAACTGAACGCGGCAGGGGGAGCGGGCTGGAACCGCTTCGACGGCGGTCGAAAAAGATCTAACCCGCCATCTCGGCGATGTAGGTGGGCAGGGCGAAGGCGGCCTGGTGAACGGCGGGATTGTAGTAGCGCGTGACGATGCCGGCCTCCTGAAAACGCTGCTCCAGGGTCGCCAGACTCACCTGCCGCTTTGCCGCATCGTCGCTGCCCCAGCCGAAGGCCATGGGCCCGCCGGCATAGGTCGGCACCGTCGCCAGATAGCAGGCGGCATCGGCAAAGAGTGCGCGGAAAGCCCGCATGGTATTGACCAGTTCGTCGCTCTGCAGGAAAGGCACGCCGTTCTGGGTCACCAGAATGCCGCCGGGCGCCAGGCAGTTCTTCGCCTTGCCGTAGAAGGTGTCGGTGAAGAGCACCTCCCCCGGCCCGATGGGATCGGTGGAATCGACGATGGCGACGTCGTAGCGCTCTTCGCAGGAGGCGACGAAGTCGACGCCGTCGGCGATCACCAGATCGAGACGCGGGTCGTCGTAGGCATCCTTGCAGATAGAAGCGAGATACTGCTTCGAGAAGTCGATCACCCCGGCGTCGATTTCCACCTGGGTGACCTTCTCCACGCCGCGATGCTTCAGCACCTCTTCCAGCATGCCGCCGTCACCGCCGCCGATGATCAGCACTTTCTTCGCCGCGCCATGGGCGAGGACCGGCAGATGGGCGAGCATCTCGTGATAGATGAACTCGTCCTTCTCCGTCGTCTGCACGACGTTGTCGAGGGTCAGCACACGTCCAAAGGTCTGGTTCTCAAAGACCACGAGCCGCTGGTGATCGGTCTCGCTGTCGTAGTGAACCTTGTCGGCTTTCAGGCCCAGTTGGAAATCGTCGTGCAGTTGCTCAACGAGCCAGCGGCTCATGGTTCTGCGCGCCGGCGGCTCATACGCCGCGGCCCCGACGGTGTTCCTCGACAGCCAGCCGCGCCGGCTTGAAGCGTTCGCGCAACACTTCCACCGCCTTCTCCGGCTTGGCGTCGCCGCACATGAAGATGTCCAGCGCCGCATAGCCCGACTCGGGCCAGGAGTGGATCGAGATGTGCGATTCCGCCAGCACCGCGACGCCGGAGATCCCGTCATTGGGCGTGAAGTGATGCAGGTGGATGTGCAGCAGCGTCGCCTCGGCGGCGGTGACGCAGTCGCGCAGCGTCTCCTCGACGAAAGCGAGATCGTCCGTACCCTCGGCATCCCAGAGATCGACGATCAGATGGGTACCGGCGTAACGCTCGCCGTCGCGCTCGATAAAAAAGTCTTTGCGCTCCTCGGCCGCTCCAAGGTCTTGGGGCGTGGCTTGAGGGGCGGTGGTGTTTTCTTCCGTTTTGGAGGCGCTTGGGTTTTCGTCCAAGTCGATCCCCAGTTGGAAGAGGGCTTGTGCCTGAGACATCGGTCCTCCAACGCAACCAGTAGATTGACCCAGTAAAACTGAGAGGGCGTAAAACTGAGGGGCGGGTTTTCGGTGTTTTTGCAATTCAATGCAAGTGAAATTTTGCCTTGTTGTAACAGTGGTTAACGCCATCGAGCGAAGCCCGCTGGATTAACTCTCCCCCGGCGGCTTTCCGAGGGCCGCATCGAGGGCGGCGGCAATCTCTTCATAGGAGGCATGGGTTTTCGAAGATCCCTCGGCATGCACGAAGTGCAACACCGCGCTGCCGTCCGGGGCGAAGATGAAAACCGTGGGAATACGGGCTACGTCCTCGAACAGGGCGGCGACCTGCTCGCCCTCGGCCACCACGTGAAAGGGCGGGTCCTTGCGCGCCAGAAAACCGTCGCGCCGCGCCGTGCCCTTGAAGCGCCCGAACTCCTCGAAGATGTTCACGGCGACGATGGCCACGTCGTCGCCATAGGTCTGCTGCGCCTGCTTCAGGTTGTCGAACTCCGGATGGCAGGGCGGGCACCAGGAGGCCCAGAAAGCCACCACCACCGCCTTGCCGGCCAGGGCCTCAGCAGTCACCGCTTCGCCGCGCAGCACCGGCAGCGCGCTCAACGCCTCCACCCGCGCAACGTCCAGCCCGCGGGGCTCCGCCGCCACCGGCGCGGTAAAGAAAAGCAAAGCGGCAAAGAACGCGAACAACCTAGCGCAGCGCATCGAGATTCAGCTCCATCTTGGCGCCCAGCCAAAGCGCGCGGTCGCGGTGGTCGGGCAGGTCGTCGCCGGTTTCCGGATGGATGAAGATCACCAGCTCGCCGCGGTTCAGGGCCAGCCAGGGCACGAAGTGGGCGAAATCTTCCGGCTCGAAAGCCACCTGATAACTCCAGCAGGGATGCGGCCCCACCGGCCGGTCATGCCAGCGCCCCATGCGCAGACCCTGGAAGGTCGACTCGATGGCTTCGCGCAGTTCCGCCGCCGCTGCCTTGCTCTCGGCGTCGTAGTAGACATGGGCGTGATAGCCGGTAATGGCATCGATCGTCTGCAGCGGCATGGGCGGCGTTCCCTAGAGTTCCGCTTAATATGGGGCCGGCCGCCGCCGGCGTCACCCCCATCCACAGTCTTGTGATCTGTAGGAAACACCTAACGCCGTGCCTTGAAAAACGCCTGCAGCAGCGCCCCACATTCCTGTTCCTGCACTCCGCCGATCACCTCCGGTCTGTGGTGGCAGGTCGGCTGCTCGAAGAAGCGGGCGCCGTGGTCAACGCCGCCGCCCTTGGGGTCATAGGCGCCGAAGACCAGACGGCCGATCCGGGCGAAGGAGATCGCAGCGGCGCACATGGCGCAGGGCTCCAGCGTCACATAGAGGGCGGTTCCCTCCAGACGCGGCGCGCCCTGATCGGCGGCGGCGCGGCGGATCGCCAGGATTTCCGCATGGGCGGTGGGGTCGCTGTCGCGCTCCACCAGGTTGTGCGCCCGCGCCAGAATCTCGCCGCTCGCCATCTCGACCAGCACCGCGCCCACCGGCACCTCGCCCAGCGCAGCCGCCGCCTCCGCCTGTTTCAGGGCCTCGGCCATGGGGTCGGGTTTTGTCATCGGCGCCGCTGTCTTTCCGGTTTTGCGTCTGGGAGCGCGAAGCCTGCCCCGCCCTTTGCGGTAGGTCAATGCAGCGCGGTCCCGCACGTCGGAAACTGGATCAAAGCCAGAGGTCAATGGCGCCGCCAAGGAAGGAATTGGCGGCCCCAAGAGGGACCAGAGGGAAAGGAGAAACGTCATGTCTGAGGCTCAACGCGCGGCGATGGATGTCGATGCCGTGGAATTGGATATCGATCCGGGCACGGTCTGCTTTCTGATCGCCAAGGCCCGCGCCTTCGATGTGAAGGTCGCCCCCTCGGAACGCGACGACGTCTCCCAGCCCGGCGAAGACGACATGCATGACGTCCTTGTCGACTACGGCGACGACCCGGTGGCCCAGGAGATCCGCCAGGTCATTGAAGACCTGAACGAGGAGCAGCAGGCGGAACTGGTGGCCATGACCTGGGTCGGCCGGGGCGACTTCGACCGCAGCGAGTGGGACGCCGCGACGGAGGCCGCCAACGAGCGCCACACCGGGCCGTCTTCGGCCTATTTGCTGGGCATGCCGTTGTTCGGCGACCTGCTGGAAGAAGGCTTCACCGCCCTCGGCCACCGCTGCGAAGACCAGGGAAACGCCGTCTAGGGCAGACATGAAACGGCCCCGAAAGGGCAATCCGGCGGGGCTTGTGAGGGCGGCAAACCGCGCCTAGAGTGCGGCCATGGCAAAAACGCTCTCATCACAACCTCTGGTCGGCATTACGCTGGATTCGGAAGCCGCCGGCGGCTGGTCGAAGTTCCCCTGGTATGCCGTGCGGCAGAACTACGCCGAGGCGGTGAAAGAGGCCGGCGGCCTGCCGATCCTGCTGCCCCACGAACCGGAGAAGGCCGAGGCCTATCTGGCGCGGGTCGACGCCGTGATGATCACCGGCGGGGCCTTCGACGTCGATCCGGCCCTCTTCGGCGCTAACAGCCGCCACGAAACCGTGCATACCAAGGACCGCCGCACCGCCTTCGAGGCAGCCCTGGTCCGCGGCGCCCTGGAACGCGACATGCCGGTCTTCGGCATCTGCGGGGGCCAGCAGTTGCTGAACGTGGTCCTGGGCGGCAGCCTGATCCAGCATATCCCCGATGAGGTTGAGGCCGCCCTCGCCCACGAGCAGCCCAATCCCCGCGATGAGGCAGGCCATGACGTGGCCCTGAACGGCGAGACCCTGCTGAAATCCATCTGCGGTGCCGAGGTTCTGCCGGTGAATTCCGCCCACCATCAGGCGGTGAAAGAGGTCGGCCCGGGCGTGCAGGTGAACGCCGTGGCGCCGGACGGTGTGATTGAGGGGATCGAGGCGCAGGGCTACCGCTTCTGCCTCGGCGTCCAATGGCACCCGGAGTTCGCCATCACCCCGGCCGATCAGGCAGTTTTCCGCGCCTTCGTCTCCGCCGCCGCCTAGGACACGACCATGGTCGAAATTCAGAAGGGCGAGCGTATCGCCAAGGTCATCGCCCGTGCCGGGCTCTGTTCGCGCCGCGATGCCGAGGCCTGGATCGCCGCCGGACGGGTTTCCCTGGACGGCAGGGTGCTGGACAGCCCCGCCGCCGTGGTCACCGCCGAGAGCGTGATCGAGGTCGACGGCGTGCCCCTGCCGGAGGCCGAGGCCCCGCGCCTGTTTCGCTATCACAAGCCGCGCGGCGAGCTGACCACCACCCGCGACCCCCAGGGGCGGGCCACGGTCTTCGACCGCCTGCCGGCCGAGCTGCCGCGCCTGCAGGCGGTGGGCCGCCTGGACATCAATTCCGAGGGCCTGTTGCTGATGACCAACGACGGTGCCCTGAAACGGCAGCTCGAACTGCCGGCCAGCGGCTGGCTGCGGCGCTACCGCGTCCGGGCCCACGGGCGGGTCACCACGGCACGGCTGGCGGCCCTGGCCAAGGGCATCACGGTAGAGGGTATCGACTACGGCCCGGTGGAGGCGCAGCTCGACCGCCAGTCCGGCGCGAATGCCTGGCTCACCATCGGGCTGCGCGAAGGCAAGAACCGGGAAGTGCGCAAGATCTGCGCCCATCTGGGACTCTCGGTAAACCGTCTGATCCGGATTTCCTACGGCCCCTTCTCCCTCGGCAAGCTGGCGAACCGGAATCTGGAGGAAGTACCGCCCAAGCGGCTGCGCGAGGCCCTGGGCCTGGAGAGCAGCGAGAAGCGCAAACCGCGCGGCAAGGGTTTCGCCAAGGCAAAGCCGAAGCCCAACCGGCCGGGCTCCCGCCGCGGCTTCAAAAAGCCGGAGAAAACCGAGGGCACGGCTGGCACCAAAACCAGCAAGCGTCAGGCCGCGGCCAAGGCGGCGCAAAAGCCGGCGCGAGCCGGGGCGGCAGCGAAAGCAAAGCCGGCAGGGAGCGGCCCAACGAACAAGACGGGCGCAAAGAAGATGGGCCTGAAAAAGACGGCCGTGAAAAAGACGGGCGTGAAAAAAACCGCAGCCAACCCCACATCCGGCAAGGCAGTGCGGGCAAAGGCAAAGCCCCGAACGGGCAAACCCGCAAACAAGCCGGCAAACAAGACTGCAAGTAAGACTGGCCGCAAAGCCGTTGGAAAAAAGGATACGCGCAAGAGCCATGCGAATCGTCGCCGGCCGTCATAGGGGCCGCAGCCTGAAGACCCCCGCCGATCTTGCCGTGCGTCCCACCGCCGACCGCACGCGCGAGGCGCTGTTCAACATCCTGACCAGCGGCAAGCTCAGCGAGGAAGGGGCCAAGCGCCTGCCCGGCGCCCGGGTGCTGGACGCCTTTGCCGGTACCGGTGCCCTGGGTTTGGAGGCGCTGTCGCGCGGCGCCGGACAGGTGACCTTCATGGAAAACTACGCCCCGGCCATCGAGATCTGCCGCGCCAACATCACCGCCCTGGGCGAGGAAGAGAACGCGGAACTGCTGGCCTGCGACGTGCTGCACCCAAGGCCGGCCCCGGCACCCTGCGACCTCGTCTTCCTCGACCCGCCCTATAACCAGGGTTTCGCCGAAAAGGCGGTCGAGAGCCTGAAGAAGGCCGGATGGATAGCGCCAGGCGCCCTTGTGGCGGTCGAGATGATGAAGACGGAAGACTTCGAGACACCCGCAGGCTTCAGTGAACTGGACGCCCGCACTTACGGCAAAGCGAAACTGATTTTTCTGCGCCACGAGGCCTGAAGCCCCCGAACCTACGCCGCGCCGACGACAGGAGCCCGAAATGGACATGGTCTGCCAGGACAAAACGGATTTGGAAGCGCCCGGCTTGGCGGAAATCGAGGCGGCCGCGCAAAAACTGAAAGGCCGCATCGTCGAAACACCCGTGGTCCCGCTGGTGGCCGAGGCGCTGAAAACCCATCTGCCCGAGGGCGCGGAGGTGACCGGCAAGCTGGAACTCTTCCAGCACGCCGGCTCCTTCAAGGCGCGTGGTGCGCTGCTGAACATTCTCGACTTCAGCGACGCAGAGGCGGCGCGCGGCGCCACGGCGGTCTCCGCCGGCAATCACGCCCTGGCGGTCTCCTGGGCGGCGCGGCAGCGCAGTGTCTCGGCCAAGGTCGTCATGATGAAGAGCGCCGATCCGGTGCGGGTCGCCGGCTGCCGCGCACTGGGCGCCGAGGTGGTGCTGGCCGAGGACATTCACGGCGCCTTCGACGCGGTCGACCGCATCGTCGAGAAAGAGGGACGGCGCTTCGTCCATCCCTTTGAAAACCCGCTGACGATCCTCGGCACCGCCACCTGCGGCAGGGAAGCGGCCCTGCAGATGCCCGAGCTGGACGTCATGGTGATCCCGGTCGGCGGCGGCGGGCTGATCGCCGGGATGGCGCGGGCCATGAAGCTGCTGCAGCCGAACTGCCGCATCATCGGCGTGGAGCCGAGCGGCGCCGACAGCCTGGCCCGCAGCTTTGCCGCCGGCAGCCCGCAGACCCTGGAGAAGGTCGACACCATCGCCGACAGCCTGGGCGCCCCCATGGCCCTGCCCTATTCCTTCGCCGTCGCCCGCGACCATGTCGACGAACTGGTGCAGATCGACGACGCGGAGATGCTGCGCGCCATGGCCCAGGTCTACGACGGCCTGAAGCTCGCGCTGGAGCCGGCCGGGGCCGCCAGCACAGCCGCTATCATGGGGCCCTTGAAACGAGCCTGCAAGGGCAAGCGCGTCGGTCTCATCTTCTGCGGCAGCACCATCGGCGAAGAACGCTTCGCCAAGCTGGTCGCCGAGGGGCGCGGGTTGGCGTAAGCGGCTTTGTTTTCCCGCTTCGCGGGATACCCCCTCACCCCGGCCCTCTCCCACGGAGGGGAGAGGGGGAACCAAAGAAGTCTCGCTTAGAGTTCCCTCTCCCCTGGTGGGAGAGGGAGGGGCCCGCGTCAGCGGGAGGGTGAGGGGGACTCTCGGTAAATAAGGCTTTACCGCCGCCCGAAGAGTTTCTCGATGTCGGCGAGCTTCAATTCGACGTAGGTCGGGCGGCCGTGGTTGCACTGGCCGGAGTGCGGGGTTTCCTCCATCTGGCGCAAGAGGGCGTTCATCTCCTCGACCTTGAGGATGCGCCCGGCGCGCACCGAGCCGTGACAGGCGAGCGTGCCGCAGACATGCTCCAGGCGTTCACGCAGCGCCAGGGCCTCGCCCAGTTCCGCCAGTTCGTCGGCGAGGTCGCGGATCAGGCCCTGGACGTCGACTTCACCGAGCAGCGCCGGCACCTCCCGCACCACCACGGCACCGGGCCCGAAAGCCTCCAGCACCAGGCCCAGTTCGGCCAGTTCCTCGGCGCGGGCGGTGACCCTTGCGGCAGCGGTTTCTACCAGTTCCACGACCTCGGGCAGCAGCAGCATCTGGCGGGCCACGCCCTTCTCGCCCAACTGGTCCTTCATGCGTTCGTAGACCAGGCGTTCGTGGGCGGCGTGCTGGTCGACGATGACGATGCCGTCGCCGGTCTGGGCGACCACATAGGTGCCAT
>JANQMC010000045.1 GCA_028280305.1 Pelagibius sp.
GGGTATCGGTAAAGCTCTGATTCATGGCTTGCTCCTTGATCGCGTCAGAGACCAGAACCAGGGCGTCAGGAAACAGCAAGGCGCCCGGCCAGCCGCCGGGGCCGCTTCTCCATTCTCTTCCATCCGGACTGTCACCGTCGGCTTCGGAATCACACCGAATCTGCTGACCCCTTCACAGCCGCCATGCGGCAGAGGCAAAGGGCGCTCGCGGGCTCTGGGCCCCATCGGGCCTTCACCGCCGGTGGGGACTTTCACCCCGCCCCGAGAACGCACCCCGCCACGGGCGGGGCCGAGAACCCCTTAGCCTGTCGGCGCGGCATTGTCGATAGACTCGCGTGCGGAGCCATGCGGATGACTGCACATCGGTCGTAGGCGCCGACCTGCCGCCACCCCTTTGATCTTGCGCCCTTCCTTGCATGGCATAGGCCGCCTGCTATCCTGAATTGAGCGAGTCGGAGCGTTCAAAAGTGTCTTTCGGAGGCCCGCTCCGGCCGCGTCGGGAAAGTCCATGAATTCTCTGGAGGACCTGGCGCAGCAAGCCGAGGCGCCAATCGACCGAGGAAGCATCGACGCGAAGGTCGAGGTCTTCGAGAGGCGCATGAACGGCAAGATCCTGCCGTTCGCCGGCTTGCATGGCACCCTGCTGGCCCTCGTCTACCTGATCCGGGAAACCGAACTGTTCATGGACCTGGCGGTCCGCAACACGTTTCTGCCGGCCTTCGTCGTCTTTTGCATCGCCGCCGTCTGCGGGTTTGGCGTGCTGTCCTACCGCGTTCTCGCCGGTGACCGGGAGGTGCCGGGCGCGGCGGCGCTGGCCATCGCGCTGGCCATGATCGGCGCCCTGATGCTGCCCTGGATTCCGCTGGGCGCGGTGCTCGCCGTCGCCTTCTACCTCCTGCTGCTTGCGCTCAACGCCTTCAGGCTGGCCGGCGACTACGAGTTCAACACGGTCTCCCTCTATCTGCCGGTGATCCTTCTGGTGGTCGGCGGCCTGGCCGGCGCCGAGCAGTTGATCGCCGGCACAGCGCTCTACGCGCCGGCAATCTACGTCAAGTTCCGCCACCAGCCGCAGAGCAACAAACTGGCGCTTGGGGTCAGCGTGTTGGTCTATCTGGCCATCGCCATCGAGGACAACGCCGAGACCCAGGGCCTGATCGCGGCCATGGTATCGGCGGTGCTGCTGCTGTTCATCGTCTACAGCATCCGCACCCGCCACCTCCCCGGCTCTTCCTACCGCCACTTCCTCACCGATGCGATTCTTGTTGGGCTCTGGGGCGTGCTGGTCTCGACCTTCGGGATCGACGACGAGGCCGTCACCCTTGCCGTCGCCGGCTTCGGCATCGCGATTTACCAGGGCATCCGCCTGGTGCAACTGCAGGCCCAGGAAACGCAGACCTCGGCGAGCCTGGCGGAACGGGACGCGCGCCTTGCCTGGCTGCAGATCGCCGCGGTGATGATCTTCGCCAACATGATCATCGATGCTCTCCTCGAGGCGGCGCTGGAGCTGGAAATCGTCTACCCCGCTCTGCTGCTCGTGGTGCTGCCCTTCGTGCCGCTGTACTGGCGGCTGCAGAGCCCTTTCCTGGCCCTCGCGACGCGGCTTTGGATCGGCGGCTGCCTCCTGGGCGCGGTCCATGAAACGCTCAGTGTATTCCACTGGGATTACGTCAGTGTGACCTTCGACAAAACGGCCGCCGAGTTGCGCGACGACTTTCTCGCCGGCTTCGGCGGTGAACTCTTCTGGGCGGTCTTCGCACTTCTCGCCGGCATGATCGCCACGCTGCGTACCGAGACCCGGGTGGAGCTGCCCTGGTGGCGCGGCGTGGTCCCGCCGCGTCCCATGGTGCTGGTGCGCCGCTCGGCCCGCCTGGTCATCGCCAATGCCAACAAGATTGCCTTCGTCGGCGGTTTCATCGCCGCTATCGCCGCCCTCTTCAACTGGCTGCGCTATGCCGGTGGCGAACGGGGCGGCCTCAGATCCCGCGATCTGTTGCTGCTGGGCGTGCACGTCTACGCCGTCGCCATGAGCGTTCTCTTCGCACGCTTCCTGGAAGGCTGCTGCGATGTCGAGGCCTATCCGGCCCTGGAGGCCGCCTTGCTGAGCTTCCCGCAGTACGGCTTGCCCTATGTGCTGGCCTTCTGCTTCTGGGGGATCGCCCTCTACTTGAGGGGGGTGATTCTGCACGACTATCTCGCCCGCTTTTTCGCCATCGCTTTCGTCACCATGCCGCTGCTCACCTACGGGACCAACAACAGTCCTGAGGACGCCGCCTTTCTGGCCGAGGTCATCCTGATCTGCTGTTTTTCCCTGTTTTGCTTCGGCCTCTTGCGGCGCATCCGCGGCTGAAGCCAGGCCGGAAACCTGGACAGACAGCGGCGCGCGCGGCAGTCTCAAGGCCATGCCCGACTCTCCCTCCTCTTCGCAGAAGGCCGGCGGCGACACTGTCGACCCGCTGAAGATCCGCGGCGGCTTTGCCGATCTCATCGGCTACGAGATCGCAAACTGGGAACGGGACCTGGCCGAGATCGCGCTGACGGTGGAAAAGCGTCACCTGAACCGCAGCGGCGTGATGCACGGCGGCGTGCTGAGCACTCTGATCGATACCGCCTGCGGCTATTGCGGCTGTTACGGCGCCCCGGGGGAAACGCCGCGGCGCGCCTTTACGCTGTCGCTCACCTGCAACTTCATCGGCGCCGCCAAGGAGGGCCAGAAACTGCTGGCCACGGCCCGGCGCAGCGGCGGCGGCAAGAGCATCTTCTTTGCCAACTGCGAAGTGCGCGACGAGGAGGGCCGGCTGATCGGCAGCGGCCAGGGCAACTTCAAGTACATCACCCTGCGCTGACCGCAGTGCGCCGCCACCCGCGCTTTAGGCGAGCCAGTCGAGCAGCGACACCACGGCAACGAACCCGGCAAGAGCCAGCACCCGGCCCAACAACTGGTCCTTCCCCTCCCGCAGCATCAGGCGCTGGCCGCGGGTGAAGGTGCCGGCACGCCGGCGCAGGCGCAGCCAGTGGCGGGCCAGCCAGTTCTCGGTTTCGAAATCG
>JANQMC010000062.1 GCA_028280305.1 Pelagibius sp.
TTGCCGCCGCCGTCACGCTGCGCGGGCTCGACTTCATTCAGATCCCCACCAGCCTGCTGGCCCAGGTCGACAGTTCGGTGGGCGGCAAGACCGGCATCAACAGCCGGCACGGCAAGAACCTGATCGGCGCCTTCTACCAGCCGCGCCTGGTGCTGGCCGACACCTCGATCCTGACCACCCTGCCGCGCCGGGAAATGCTGGCCGGCTATGCAGAGGTGGTGAAATACGGGCTGATCCAGGATGCCGCCTTTTTTGCCTGGCTGGAATCGCACGGCGCCGATCTGATCGAGGGCGACCGCCCCGCACTGGAACACGCCGTGCTGACAAGCTGCCGCTGCAAGGCCGCGGTTGTTGCCGCGGACGAACGCGAAGGCGGCCGCCGGGCGCTGCTGAACCTCGGCCATACTTTCGGCCACGCGCTGGAAGCCGAAACCGGCTATGGCGGGGAACTGCTGCACGGCGAGGCCGTGGCCGTCGGCATGGTGATGGCCTTCGACCTCTCGGTACAGCGCGGCCACTGCCCGCCCGAAGACGCCGACCGGCTGCGCCGTCACCTGGCCGCCGTCGGCCTGCCGACCGGCTTTGCCGACCTGCCGCAGCGCCATTGGGATGCCGGACGCCTGCTCGATCACATGAGCCGCGATAAGAAGGTCGAGCGGGGCCGCATCAACTTTATCCTGGCCCGCGGCATCGGCGAGGCCTACATCGAAGGTGCGGTGGAAAGCGATGAAGTCATGGCGCTGCTGACCGCCGCCATCGGCCAATCGGACCAGCTCGCGAACGAAAACAGCGCTGCGGACATCACGTCCCGCGCAACCCTGGGCAGCTAGGGCACTTTCACCGCCATGCCCCAGTGCCCTTTCCAGGCCAAAGCAGACCTGCAACAACCCAGCCCACAACACACCCCACAACGCACCGCAGACGGATAATGGACATCGACATCGTCATCACCCTCGGCGCCATTCTGGCGTTGCTGGTTGTTTCCGCCTTCTTCTCCGGATCGGAAACCGCGCTGACCGCCGCTTCGCGCCCGCGCCTGCATAACCTGGCACACTCCGGCAACCGCCGCGCCAACCTGGTGAACGACCTCTGGCACGAGAAGGAGCACCTGATCGGCAGCATTCTGCTGGGCAACAATCTGGTGAACATTCTGGCCTCGGCCCTGGCCACCAGCGCCCTGATCGCTCTGTTCGGGGAAGCCGGCGTTGTCTACGCGACCCTGGGCATGACCATGTTGGTGCTGATCTTCGCCGAGGTGCTGCCAAAGACCTACGCCCTCCAAAATGCCGACCGCGCCGCTCTCGCCGTGGCCCCGGTACTGCACGTTATCGTCCTGCTGCTGAAGCCGGTCTCAATGGCTATCCAGGTGCTCGTGCGGATGGCGCTGTCGATGCTCGGAGTCCAGGTGCGCCATACGCTGTCCGGCGAAGCTTCAGAGGAACAGCTGCGCGGCGCCATCGACCTGCACCAGGGCGAAGGCGAGGGCGAGGAGGAAAAGCACGAGCGGGAGATGCTGCGCTCGATCCTCGACCTCGGCGACGTCTGGGTCGAGGAGATCATGGTCCACCGCAAGGAGGTGGTGGCCATCAACATCGATCAAAGCCCCGCGCAGATTGTCGAGGAGGTGCTGGCCAGCCCCTATACCCGCCTGCCCTTGTGGCGCGACGATCCCGACAACATCGTCGGCGTGCTGCACGCCAAGGCCCTGCTGCGCGCGGTGCAGGCCGCCAACAACAACCTGGACGGCCTCGATATCGTGGCCATCGCCAACGCCCCCTGGTTCATCCCGGAGACAACCGACCTGCTGTCACAGTTGCAGGCCTTTCGCAGCCGTCACGAACACTTCGCGGTCGTGGTCGACGAATACGGCGAGGTTCTGGGTATCGTCACCCTGGAAGACATTCTTGAAGAGATCGTCGGCGACATCGCCGATGAGCACGACGTGGAAATGGAGGGCGTGGTTATCGAGCGCGACGGCGCGGTCGTCACCGAGGGCAAGGTAACCCTGCGCGACCTGAACCGGCGCTTTGAATGGCGCCTGCCGGACGAAGAAGCCTCCACCATTGCAGGCCTGATCCTGCACGAAGCACGCTGCATCCCCGAGATCGGGCAGCTCTTCACCTTTCATGGCTTCAATTTCGAGATCCTCGAGCGCAAGCGCAATCAGATCACCTCGATCCGCATCAACGAGACGCCGGCAGCCGATACCAAGACGCCGGAAGAAGAGCCCGCCAACCCTCAGTGATGCCCAAAAACTCTGGAGCCCATCACCAGCATAGCGCGTATCGGAAAGCGGCGGCGGCTGAAAGCGCCCTCACCCTTGCCACAGGCGGGATACAGCCTGTCGCTTGACGGCCCAGGCGGGCACCTGCACAATTGGACGCAACAACAGTCCATAATGTCTCGCGAAAATCAGCGTGCAGGCGGGAGGAATATATGCACCGAAAAGTTGTTCCTGACATTGTCAACGAGCAGCGCATCGAGCTGCTTCCGGCAAGCACCACCGTCCGCGAAGCGACCCGCAACATGTCCGAGCGCCACATCGGCGCCGTTCTCGTCGGAACCGCAGAGGACCTGCAAGGGATCTTCACCGAGCGTGATGTCCTGACCCGCGTGGTCGCACGCGGCCTCGATCCGGACAGCACCAAACTGGAATCGGTGATGACGCCGAACCCGGATACCGTGGGCCCGAATGATATCGCGGCCAGCGTGCTGGACCGTATGCGTGAGTCCGGCTATCGCCATCTGCCGGTGCTTGCCGAGGGAAAAGTCGTCGGGATCGTGTCGATCCGCGACCTCTATGCCGCGGTTAAGCGCGAGCTGGAAGAGAACCTCCAGCAGCGCGAAGCCTTCATCTTCGACACCGGCTACGGCACCGGCTGACTCTGTCCCTTGCGCGAACCGCGCCGCCTCGACTGAAGATCGGCGGCGCGGGTTCCAGCTTGTTTACGCCTCCGCTTGCGTGGGTGGCGGCGCATCGGCTTTCTCTTCAGGGTTTGCCTGATCGGACGCGCCCTGGGCGAGACGGCTGCCGAGGGCATACCAATCGAAGTTGCGGGTCGCATACATGGCGGCAGCCAGAAGCGCCAACAACAGGAAGCTGCCCATCATCATCGCGTGGTCTTCCGACTGCAGGGTGATGAAGAGGTAGCCGTAGACCCCCGCGAGCAGACCGCCGAGCACCAGCCCGCGGTTGCGGCTGGCGGTGATCTTGGCCGCATAGAGCGTAACCAGTGCGACACAGGCCAGGGCGGCGGAACCGTAAGCAGCGGCGAAGCCGATCACCTCGGCCAGGGAGAGCTGCAACAGGAAAAACAGCGTGACGGCGGCACCGACCATCAGGTACTGCACCGCATGCAGACGCCGGCGGCCCAGCGCCTCGAAAATGAAAAGCGTGCCGAAGGTAACGACGACAAACAGCAGCCCGTACTTCACCGAACGTTCGCTCTTGCTGTAGAAGTCCACCGTGTTCAGCAGGCGGGTTTCAACGCCGTTGCCGACAATCTGTCCGGCGAGAACCGATGCGCCGCCGTTGTCGTCACGGGCCACCTGCGGCAGGCCGCGCGCAAGGTGGGAGACCTGCCAGCGCGCGGTGAAGCCTTCGGCATTCACTTCGTTGGTGACCGGCAGGTTGACGCCGGCAAAGCTCGGGTGGGGCCAGTCACCGGACAACGCGATGTCGCTGCTGCGGCCCAACGGAATGAAACGCAGGCGATGACTGCCCTTCAGTTCCAGATCGAAGGTGAAATCCTGCGTACCGGTCGTTGACGACAGCCCGGGCAGCGGCGCCTCGATCCAGGACAGGTTCCCGTTCTTGCCGCTGGCCCCGGGCAGCGGATCGCTGCGCACATCGAACAGCACCTCCCGCCCGCCCCAGTCCAGCCGCGGTGCGTTTGCGCTGCCCCGGAGGTCGGCGACGTGCACCAGGAGCCTCGCCTGGCCGTAGAGCAGTCTCGCGTTTTCCGTGACCGGCAGAGACGACGCGGCGGGGACCTCGAACCGGCCGCTGACTTCCGCCCTGGTGGTATAGAGCAGCGCCTCGTAGATACCCCGGCGGCGGGTCTGACTGGTCAGCGCCGCCGAGACGTTGTGATCTTCCGGCAGAATATAGAGATGGTGGCGGAACCAGCGCTGCTCTTCGACATAAAGCGGCTTGTCCTTGGTCCAGTCCGGCGCCTTGACCTTGACCATTCTGGGTTCCTCGACCGGCAACAGCAGCACCGGGCCGGCAATGGTCTGCGCCCGGCCCCAGCTTTCGCCCAGGTTGCGTTCGACCGACTCGCTCAGATAGGCGCGCTCGCGGATCACCGACCAGACGTATTCCAGCGGGATGGTCATGATCAGAACCAGAAAACCGAGCAGGCCGATTTTCAGGAGTGCCGCGTAGCGTGTGAAAAAGCCCGTCATGGTCTTGCTGTCTTGCATGGTCGTTTCCCTGCGTCTGGTCTCTACGATTGCCGCGCGGCGATGGCCGCGGCAGTCCCCGAGGCTTTGTGACGGCCCGTTGTGGCGGAACCGGGGTGCAACCAAGCCGTTTCCTGGGCGAGATTGCGGCGTGCATGACCCAAATCGGGCGCCGAACCGGCCTTGGTTGACCTGCCGGGCCCGGGTCCTATAGTCACGGGCTCTGTCTGAAACAGCCGTCGCGGTATTGCGTTATGCCCCTGCCCCCCGCCACCGTGGAGCGCACCAAGCTTCACAACCGGACCTATGATTTTCAGGGCTATCAGCGCGCCGACGGTCTATGGGATATCGAAGGACGGATCGTCGACACCAAGACCTACGCCTTTGAGAACGATTACCGCGGCGAGATCAAACCGGGCGAAGCGCTGCACGACATGTCGATCCGCCTGACCATCGACGACGACTTCGTGGTCCACGACATCGAGGCGGTGACCGACGACAGCCCCTTTGCCATCTGCCCGGCGGTGACGCCGAACTTCAAGGCCATCATCGGCTGCCAGATCAAGCCGGGCTGGCGCCAACTGGTGCGCAAGCAGATCGCCGCCGCCGACGGCTGCACCCATCTGGTGGAAATGCTGGGGGCCATGGCCACGGTCGCTTTTCAGACCCTCTATCCCGTACGCGCCAAAAAGGCCGGCGCGCGCAAGCCGGGGCAACGCCCGACCCTGCTCGATACCTGTCATGCCTTCCGCAGCGATGGCCCCATCGTGAAAAAGTCCTGGCCGGATTTCTACACCGGCGAGTGATTCTTTCGCGTTTTGCGGCACCGGCCCGCTCCCCCTCCCGGCCACCCAACAGGATAATGGAATTGGGTGGCCGGGAGGGGGAGAGGGCTGGAACCGTGCCGACGCAAGTCGGCAAACTCATCAAAAATACGCCAGCGGGTATGCGCCGATAACCGGGCCGTGGAGATGCAGCAAGGCGGCATAGAGCGCCAGTCCCAAAAGCACGTCGACGGCAAAACGCGGCGTCATCAGCTTTACCAGACGCGCGGACAAAGGCCCGCCAGTTACGGCCAGGGCGGCGGCGAAGTCCGCTGCGGGCAAGCGCCCCCTGGCCCGCTTCTCCAGGCGTCGCATACCCAGCAGGCTGAAGAGCGCAAAAGCCCCGAAAAGAATCAGGGCCACCAGATCGCCATTGGCGACGACATGGCCTGCCGACCAGAAAAAGAACGCCCAGAGCACGGGATGGCGAACCACCGCCAGCAAGCCGGGGCGCTGCACATCAATGGCGCCGCCGGCAAAGGAAACCGAAAGCGGATTGGGCCGCAGAGCGCCGCCGACGAAGAGGATGCAGGCCGGCAGCATGGCAAGGAGAGCCACCAGCGCGGTCACCGGGCCGGGCGCCCAAAGCTCAACATAGGGCGCCGCCAGGGCCGCCACGATCACCCAAGCGATGGCGGCCAGCGATACCAGGGAGTAGAGCCCGACATAGGCCGGCCGCCCGATCTTTGCGATCAGAAAGCCCCGCAGGCCGGTCGCCGCAGGCAAGACATGGGCGGCGAAGAAAAACAGGATGGAAAGGAAAAAGGCCGTCATTCAGATACCGTCACTCAGATACTGCCCCCGAAACCGCGGCAAAGGCGCGCAGCCGCTGCAAATCGGCGTGCTCCCGATTGACATCGACACAAGCGCTCCAGACTATCGATAGATCACGCCGCCACGCCAGCAAAGCCTGAAAGGAGCGGTAGATCCATGACAGGCCAGGTAACGACATCGTCCGGCGATCAACGCCGCGCCTACGACGGCCCGGCCCTCTTTTCTCAGGGCTTTCGCCCCTTCTTCCTCGCTGCAGGTATTTTGGCGGTGCTCGCTCTGCCGCTGTGGATGCTGCAGTTCCTCGGCAGCCTTGCCCTGCCGGGCATTGCCGATCCGCTGAGCTGGCATATCCACGAAATGCTGTTCGGCTATCTGAGCGCGGCCCTGGCCGGCTTTCTGCTGACGGCAATCCCCAACTGGACCGGGCGCCTGCCACTTTGCGGTGCGCCGCTGATGGCCTTGTTCGGGCTTTGGCTCGCGGGCCGCATCGCCATGCTGCTGGATGCCGAGGGAGATCTCGGCAAGGCCGTCGCGCTGGCCTTCCTCATCACCCTGGCGGCGGTCGTCTGGCGCGAAGTGCTGGCGGCGGGCAACCGCCGCAACCTACCGGTCTGTCTGCTGGTCACCGGTCTTGCCGCAGCGGAGGCCGTGTTTCACTTCGCCGGGCAGCCGCTGGGCATCCGCATCGGGTTTGCCATCGCGGCGATGATGATTCTGCTGATCGGCGGCCGTATCGTTCCCAGCTTCACGACCAACTGGCTGAACAAGCGGCAGACCGCCGCGTTGCCCAAACCCTTCGGCCCTTATGACAAGGCAGCGCTGGCGCTCAGCCTGGCGGCCTTGCTTTGTTGGATCGTTCTACCAGATGCCGCGATCACAGCCGCCGGCTTTGCCGCCGCCGCGCTGGCCAACCTCTGGCGTCTGGCGCGCTGGCGCGGCGGCGCCACCGGGGCCGAACCCCTGCTGCTGGTGTTGCACGTCGCCTTTGCCTGGATCCCGCTGGCCTTCGCGCTCTTCGCCCTGTCGATCCTGCTGCCGGATCTGGTCAGCGCACAGCAGGCCTTCCATGCCCTGGGGGCCGGCGGTATCGGGTTGATGACCCTGGCGGTGATGACCCGGGCCAGTCTCGGCCACAGCGGTCAGGCGCTGACCGCCGACAGCGCCACGACGGCAGCCTATATCCTGGTGCTGCTCGGCGCGCTGGCCAGGGTCGCCGCCGACTGGACTGCCATGCCCACGGCGGCCCTGCATCTCGGCGCCACCTTGTGGACGCTCGGCTTCCTGGTTTTCGTGCTGCGCTTCGCGCCGATGCTGATGCGGCGAAAAACCTAAGCCGGCTTTACGGCCGTATCTTCTTCAGGGGTGAGAGTCTTCAGTTGCAGGGCGTGAACGCGGTCGGCCAGCTCCTCCGACAGAATCTCATAGACACGGCGCTGACGGGCGACACGGTTCTGGCCGGCAAAAGCGGCCGAAACGATCTCCACCCGAAAGTGGGTTTCGCCGCCTTCGCGATAGCCGGCATGGCCCTTGTGTTTTTCCGAATCATCAACGACCCTCAGGCGTTGTGGCGCCAGGGCCTCGGTCAATTTCTGTTCAATCGTCTCTGCAACCGCCAAGGGCCCGCTCCTTCAGGTAAAGATCGACCTTGAAGGTGTGAGCGCGCCTCCCCGCTGTCAATGTGCAAGGCATGATCGACAAGACTGAAAGCGCGCCCATCATGGGTCCCGGGGCGGCCCGGCTGATGCTCCTGGCCGTGATTATCCTCTGGGGCGCCAACTGGCCAATCATCAAGGTCGGACTCGAATTCATGCCGCCGTTGTGGTTCGCCGCGGCGCGCATGGCGCTGGGCATCGCCAGCTTCTTGCTGCTGCTGGCGGTTATGGGAAAACTCTCCCTGCCGACCCGGCGGGATCTGCCGGTGGTGTTCTCCATCGGTTTGGCGCAGATGATCGGCTTCGTCGCCCTCATCAACTTCGGCCTGCTCTATGTCGATGCCGGCCGCTCGGCCATCCTCGCCTACACCACGCCGCTTTGGGTCACGCCGGTCGCCGTCTGGCTGTTGGGGGAGGTTCTGACCGGACGCAGGATCTTCGGCCTGCTCCTCGGCCTCAGTGGCGTTGCCGCGCTCTTCAATCCCCTGGGTTTCAACTGGGGCGATACGGAGGCGCTGTTCGGCAATGCCTGCCTGCTGGGCGCGGCCCTCGCCTGGTCGATCGGTATTCTCCACGTCCGCGCCCACAAATGGGATTCCACACCGCTGCAACTGGCGCCCTGGCAGATGCTGGTCGCCCTGCCGCCGCTGACGGCGCTATCCTGGTTCCGCGAGGATTGGGGCAGCGTGGTCTGGACGCCGGAAACCCTGGGGGTGCTGTTCTACAACGGCCCCATCGCCACGGCCTTCTGCTTCTGGGCCTCGATCGCCGTCACCCGGGCCCTGCCCGCCATCACCACGGCCTTGTCCTTCCTGGCAGTGCCGGTCGCGGGCGTCCTTTTCTCGGCCCTGTTCCTGGGCGAAGTCCTGACCCCAACCCTGATCGCCGGCCTGGCGCTCATCATCGGCGGCATGGCCCTGGTGAACCTGCCGGAGAGCCGGGCCGGAAAATCACGCGCCGCGGCGGATCCGGCCGACTAGAGCACGGACCGCCACGCCCCTGTGCCGCAGGTCCCCTTGCGTTTCGGGCAACCCTGCCCTGCCTTGCACCGCAAAGGCCCGGTCTTCATACTTCGCCCTGTGATGCGCAGCAGCGAAAGCATACCCCCTTCGGCGGGCCCGGAAGAGGACAGCGGTGTCCGGCTGTGCGACCGGCCGGGCTGCAATGCCGAGGGATTGTACCGGGCTCCGCGCTCCCGCGAGGCCTTGAACAGCTATTACTGGTTCTGCCTGGAACACGTGCGCGAATACAATCTGGCCTGGGACTACTTCAAGGATATGGGCGAGGAGTCGATCGAGCAGATCCGCCGCCGGGACGCCGTCTGGCAGCGCCCGAGCTGGCCATTTGCCGGCGCCAGGAAAACGCCCGGCGGCGCGCCAAACGGCCAGTTCCGCGACGACTTCGGCTTCTTTGCCGAAGAAACCGCCGAAACCGCGGCCAGCAAAGGGCGTTTCCCGCCAAAGAGCAAGCAGGCCAAGGCCTTGGCGGCGCTGAATCTCAGTCCCAATGCGACCCTGGACGAGGTCAAGGCGCGCTATAAGTCTCTGGCTAAAGAACTCCATCCCGACCGCAACGGCGGCGACAGTGAAGCCGAAGAACGGCTGAAAATCATCAACCTGGCGTATTCGGACTTGAAGGCCGCCTTTTAGTCATGTTCAACAGGACAGGCGCAGGTCCGACCTCATAATCCCGGCCCTTAATCTAAGAACGACGGAATTTCTATCCCATGGCGACTGCAGACCCCACGGCCCAAGGCGGCATGATGCCGGAACAGGGCCCCGATATCGAAGTTTCGGTGCGGCAGACCTTCGGCATCGACAGCGATATCCAGGTCCCGGCCTTCAGCCAGGCCAGCGACTACGTGCCCGAAGTCGACGAATCCTACCGCTTCGATCATGACACCACCCTCGCCATCCTGGCGGGTTTCGCCCACAACCGGCGGGTCATGGTCCAGGGCTATCACGGCACCGGTAAGTCGACCCATATCGAACAGGTCTCGGCGCGCCTCAACTGGCCCTGCATCCGGATCAATCTGGACAGCCACATCAGCCGTATCGACCTGGTCGGCAAGGACGCCATCGTTCTGAAAGACGGCAAGCAGGTGACCGAATTCCGCGAAGGTCTGCTGCCCTGGGCGCTGCAGCGGCCCACCGCCCTGGTGTTCGACGAATACGACGCCGGACGCCCGGACGTGATGTTCGTCATCCAGCGGGTGCTGGAGGTCGAGGGCAAGCTGACCCTGCTGGACCAGAACCGCGTCATCCGCCCGCATCCGGCCTTCCGCCTGTTCTCCACCACCAACACCATCGGCCTGGGCGATACCACCGGCCTCTATCACGGGACCCAGCAGATCAACCAGGGCCAGATGGACCGCTGGAACATCGTCGCGACCCTGAACTACCTACCCCATGACGAAGAAACCGAAATCGTTCTGTCCAAATGTCCGGACTACGATTCCGCCGAGGGGCGCGAGAGCCTCGCCGCCATGGTGTCGCTGGCCGACCTCACCCGCAGCGGCTTCGTGAACGGCGACATCTCCACCGTCATGAGCCCGCGCACCGTCATCACCTGGGCGGAGAACGCCAAGATCTTCAGCGATGTCGGCTTCGCCTTCCGCGTGACCTTCCTCAACAAGTGCGACGAGATCGAACGGCCGATCGTTGCCGAATACTACCAGCGTTGTTTCGGCAGCGAGCTTCCGGAGTCCGGCGTCAAGGCAAACCTCGCCTGAGCACGCGAAGATGAGTCAGCCGGAAAACCCGCTCGACCTCTTCAAGCGCACCACCGCGGCGACGGTGCGGGCGATTGCGGAGCGCGACGACATCAACGTCAACTTCGCGCCGCGCGGCCAGGGCCTGGTCGGCAAGGAAGTGAAGGTGACGCTGCCGGCGCGCAACCTGCCGGCGGAGGACGCCGCCCTGGTGCGCGGCGAATCCGATGCCGCGGCCCTGCGCCTGCGCCACCACGACGGCAGCCTACACGCCAGCAGCCGGCCGCGCACCCAGGAGGCGCGGGAGATTTTCGACGCCGTGGAACAGGCGCGCTGCGAGGCCTTGGGCATGCGGCGCATGTGCGGGGTCGCCCAGAACCTTGATGCCGCCCTCAGCGAGCAGTACCGCACCCGCGGCCTCAACCGCGCCACCAGCCGCGAGGACGCACCGCTCTGCGAAGCGCTGCGCCTGCTGGCCCGCGAGGCCATCACCGGCACACCGCCGCCCCCGGCGGCCAAGGCCCTGGTCGATCTCTGGCGCCCGGTGCTGGGGCCGGAAATCTTTCAGGACATTGCAGAGTTGGGCAGCTGCGCCGAAGACCAGGCAGCCTTCGCAGAGACCGTGCGCGACATGCTGACCCACTTAGACATCGACATCGGCCTGGAAGACGAACTCGAACAGGACGACAACGACGATTCCCAGCAGAGCGAAGAGAGCGAGCAGGACAACAACGGCACCCAGACCGAAGGCGAAGACTCCGCCGAGACGCCGACCACCCTGGACGGCGAGGACAGCGAGGGCGACGAGTCGGAGAGCAGCGACCCGCAGACCGCCGAGGCCGACAGCGAGATGATGGAGGGCGAGGGCGAGGACGATCCCGGACGCCCCGGCCAGTTGCCGGAACTCTTCGGCCACAACACCCAGGACGACGAAGCCTACCGCGCCTTCACCCAGGAATTCGACGAGACCATCGAAGCCGAGGAACTCTGCGATCCCGACGAACTGACCCGCCTGCGCCAGTTGCTCGATCAGCAACTTGCCCAGTTGCAGGGCGTTATCTCGCGTCTCGCCAACCGCCTGCAACGCCGCCTCATGGCGAAGCAGACCCGGGCCTGGGATTTCAATCTGGAAGAGGGTCTGCTCGACACCGCGCGCCTCGCCCGGGTGGTGATCAGCCCCATGCACTCGCTCAGCTACAAGCAGGAGCGGGACATGGACTTCCGCGACACCGTGGTCAGCCTGCTGATCGACAACTCCGGTTCCATGCGCGGGCGCCCCATCACCGTAGCCGCCATGAGCGCCGACATCCTGGCGCGCACGCTGGAGCGCTGCGGCGTGAAGGTCGAGATCCTCGGCTTCACCACCCGCATGTGGAAGGGCGGGCAGTCGCGCGAACGCTGGATCGGCGCCGGCAAGCCGCCCAGCCCGGGCCGCCTCAACGACCTGCGTCATATCGTCTACAAGTCGGCCGATGCGCCCTGGCGGCGCGCCCGCAAGAACCTCGGCCTGATGCTGCGTGAAGGCATCCTGAAGGAAAACATCGACGGCGAGGCCCTGCTCTGGGCCCACAACCGCCTGATCGGCCGGCCCGAGCAGCGCCGCATCCTGATGGTGATTTCAGACGGCGCGCCGGTCGACGACTCGACGCTCTCGGTGAACCCGGGCAACTACCTGGAGCGCCATCTGCGCGACGTCATCGGCTACATCGAGAACCGCTCGCCGGTCGAACTGCTGGCCATCGGTATCGGCCACGACGTCACCCGCTACTACCGCCGCGCCGTCACCATCGTCGACGCCGAACAGCTGGGCGGCACGGTGATGGAAAAACTCGCCGAGCTCTTCGACGAGGAAGGCCCCGGCGCCACCCAGCCCGCCCCGCGCCGCCGCGCCCGGGCTCGGTAGGAACCAAACGCTTTTTTGCTCTGCCGCTGCGCGGCAGGTCCCCCCTCACCCCGACCCTCTCCGACGAGGGGAGAGGGAGAACCAAATGGGCGCGCATTACTACCCTCTCCCCTCGTGGGAGAGGGAGGGTGAGGGGGAACACCCGCTTCCCGCGTCAGCGGGCCAGTACCTAAGCCAGATTCTTCTTGAAGAAGGTCAGGGTGCGGCTCCAGGCCAGGGCGGCGTCTTCTTCGTCGTAGCGCGCCGAGGAGGGGTTGGCAAAGGCGTGGTTGGCGACGTACCAGTGGTTCTGGAAGGGCTTGCCGGCCTTGGCCATCTCCGCTTCGAAAGCGCCGACCATGGCTTCGTCGATGAAACCGTCCTCAGTGCCGAAGTGGCCGAGCACCGGGCCCGACAGCTTCTTCAGGTCCTCGGCGGGGCGGGTCACCCGGCCGTAGTAGACCACCGTGGCATCGACCGGCGCGGCGATGGAGGCGTTCAGCGACCAGCCGCCGCCGAAGCAGAAGCCGACGGTGCCGACCTTGCCCGTGCTGCTGGGGTGCTTCTTCAGCCAGGCAATCCAGGAAGTCAGGCTGTCGCTGGCTTCCTCCGGGTTCACAGCCTGCATCAAAGACCGGGCACCCTCGGGCTGATCCGCCGTCTTGCCGTCGTAGAGATCCACCGCCAGGGCGACGAAGCCCTCCTTGGCGTATTCGGCGGCGACGGTCTTGATCTGGTCGTTCAGGCCCCACCACTCGTGAATCACCACGATGGTACCCGCCGGGGTATTCTCCGGCACCGCCAGGGAGGCCGCCACCTTGCGCCCGCCCTCGGTGGTGATCGACACCTCCTCCAGACCGGCGGCGGCTGCCCGCGCCAGATGAGGGTTCGCCAGAATGGTTGCCAGCGGAATGCCCGCCAGCGAGGTCAGCACGTGACGGCGTGCAAGCTTCTGCATCTTCTAATCTCCCTCGGATGATCACGAAATCGCCCAAAACCGGCAGCATGCTCCGGTACTTGCCGCGAGCAGTCGGGAAGCAATATAGATCAGGGGTCGCGGCGCGGCGAGGCGGCCTCGCTGTTTTTTGATCCGCTTCCGCTGCTGACTTCGACAAGCGATTTGTGAAAAGGGTAGCGCGACGTGAAGCAAGGTTCCTTTCCCCTTTTCATCGCAGCGGCGGTCCTGCTCTCGCTCTTACAGCCAATCCCGGCAGCGGCGCAGACCACCCTCACCCTGCAAAGCCAGGTACTCGTACTTAATCCGGAGGACGCGGAACAGCAGACAGTCGGCGGCCTGCGCTGGCGCGGCGGCCTTGCGTTGAGCGCCCAGGATGTCGCTTTCGGCGGCCTCTCGGACCTGCTGATCGACGCCGACGGCCGCACCATCACCGCGGTGAGCGACAGCGGGCGCTGGCTGCGCGCCGCGCTGCTTTACGACGCCAAGGGCGACCTCTCTGATGTTGTCATGGCACAGTTCGGCGCGTTGAAGGAGGCGGACGGGTCACCGCTGGCGGGCAAACGCCGCCAGGATGCCGAGGCCCTCGCCCGCTTCGCCGACAGGGCCCTGGTGATCGGCTTCGAAAGGGATCACCGGCTCTGGCGGCTGCCCTCCGCAAAACATCTGGGCGGAAAGCCCCTGCCCATGACGGTGCCGCCGGGTCTGGCCGGGGCCGGCAGCAATGCGGGGATCGAGGCTCTGGTCGCCCTGGCCGACGGAAGCCTGCTGGCCTTCACCGAGGGGCAGCTCAGCGGCGAAAACTTCCGCGTTTATCTCTGGCAGAACGGCAAGGGCTGGGCCGACCTCGCCCTCAAACCCGCCGGCATCTTCCGGCCGACCGGCGCGACCCTGCTGCCCTCCGGCGACGTGATGCTGCTGGAACGGCGTTTCACCATCCTAGGCGGCGTCGGCACCCGCCTGCGGCAGATTCCAAAGTCCGCCATCAAACCCGGCGCAGTCCTGGAAGGCCGTGAAATCGCCGAACTGCGCGCGCCGCTGACCCGTGACAATTTCGAAGGCATCGCCGTCCACCGCGCGCCCGACGGCAAGCTCCGCCTCACCCTCCTCGCCGACGACAACTTCAACGCCCTGCAAAGAACCCTGATCGTGCAGTTCGAATTACTGGATGATGCGGATGCTCGAAAAGCAAAAGGCCCGCCGTAGCGAGCCCTGCCTTTCCTGAAAAACGACCGAAAGTCAGGCCGCCTTTTTCTCCAGGGCCTTCTTGATCTGGCGCTTCAGATCGCGGGCGCGCTTGCCGAGCTTGTCGGCGCTGGTCGAGAGCAGGTAGGCATCGATGCCGCCGCGCTTCTCGATCGTGCGGATCGCCCGGGTGGAGAGACGCAGCTGCACCGTGGTGCCCAGCGCATCGCTCAGCAGGCTGGTTTCCTGCAGGTTCGGCAGGAAACGCCGGCGGGTCTTGTTGTTGGCGTGGCTCACGTTGTTGCCGGCCTGAACGCCTTTGCCCGTGAAATCGCAACGTCGTGCCATGATCGCAAATCCTGCATTTCTCGGCCCGGTCCCGGAAATTCCCTGGGGAAAGCAAGGCCACCATTGAAAAGGGTTACCGGGCGGCGGGCCACCCGGTGCGGGCTGGTTTCTAAGGCAGCCGGGGCGGCAGGTCAAGCCGAAAGGCCGAATCAGCCGGAGAGAGGCAAAAACGGCTGGAATCGGGGTTATTTTCCTGCTTCCCGCCGCGCGGGACGCCCCCTCACCCCGACCCTCTCCCACAAGGGGAGAGGGGGAACCAAAGAGGGCCTAAGTAAAAAACCTCTCCCCTCCGTGGGAGAAGGGGAAACAAGAAAGGCTGCTGCGAAAAACCCTCTCCCCTTGTGGGAGAGGGAGGGGCCCGCGTCAGCGGGAGGGTGAGGGGGACTCATTCCGCGTGAGCGGAAGGGTGAAAAGGCATCGCCAAGCCAAAAAACCGCCTTACTTCCCCAAAAACAGGCCGATCAGGCGGGCGGCGGCGGTGCCGGGGGCGGTTTTGCCGGCCTGCACCTCCGCCTCCAGCCCGGTGACGGCCTCGGCCACCGCCGGATCGCCGCGCAGGCGCTCCAGCATGCCCTCGCTGACGTCGCGCCACATCCAGGCGCCGGCCTGGGCGGCGCGCTTGGCGGCGCGGGCGCCCTTGGCCTCCATGATATCCTGGTGTTTGCCGATGGTCTCCCAGACCTCGGCGATGCCCGTTCCCGCCAGGGCCGAGCACTGCAGAACCGGCGGGCGCCAGTCCGGATCGGGGCTGCGCAGCAGGCCAAGCGCGGCATGGTATTCCGCCGCCGCACGTTCCGCCGCCGCCTTCAGGTCGCCATCGGCCTTGTTGACCACCAGCAGGTCGGCCAGCTCGACGATCCCCTTCTTGATGCCCTGCAACTCGTCGCCGCCGCCCGGCGGCAGCAGCAGCAGGAAGATATCCACCATCTCCGCCACCGCGGTCTCCGACTGGCCGACGCCGACGGTCTCGACGATCACCACGTCGAAGCCAGCGGCCACGCAGGCGATGATGGATTCCTGGGTGCGCCGGGCGACGCCGCCCAGGGTGCCGCCGGCCGGCGAAGGACGGATGAAAGCCTGGGGGTCGCGCGACAGCTCCTCCATACGGGTCTTGTCGCCGAGGATCGAGCCGCCGCTGACCTTGGAGGTGGGATCGACCGCCAGTACCGCGACC
>JANQMC010000111.1 GCA_028280305.1 Pelagibius sp.
GCCGGGAAAGACAGGGGCATCGCCGCAGCCGATCGGCACGTTGAGGTCGATTGCCTGGTGGTGCGTCAGGTTTGTCGGTGAGGAGGGCCGGTTGTGATATGCCGGGATATCCAGCTCTGCGATCCTCATGGCATCGCGAAAACCCCCGTCCGTTACCACGCCGGCGACGCCGCGCATCTGCAGGCGGGTGATCAGGATGTCGCCTGCCGAGGCGGCGCGCGGATCTTTGCGGCTGTCCATCACGAGGATGGCGCCCGGCGGACAGATCTCCACCGCCTTGCGCTGCGGATGATCGGGATTGCGGAACTCGACCAGCTGGTTCAGGTCTTCACGTGCCGGCATGTAACGCAGCGTGAAGGCCGGGCCGACCATGTTGCGGCCGCTCGGCCGCAGAGGGCGCACGTCCTGTATTGTTTGGTTGCGCAGGCCGCGTTTGAAAAGCGCCGTCGCCAGGGTCGCGACGGATACCGTCATCAGCTTTGCATGGGTTGCCGGGGAGAGAGCGTTTTCGGTCATGGGGGATCATCCCGTATTGCATCGGTTTCGGGCGGGCAGGGTCGTCTTGCGACGGCCGGCAGGTTCAATTGATCTCGGGTTCGCCGACCGGTGGGCCGAACTCGGTCTTCAGGAAGTCAAAGTCGCAGCCCTCGTTGGCCTGCTCGATGTGCTTAGTGAAAAGCCAGCCGTAGCCGCGGCCATAGCGCGGGCTGGGCGCGGCCCATTTACTGCGCCGTTGCTGTAACTCGGCTTCCGATACACGCATGTTGAGGGACCGTTCCGGTATATCGACCTCGATGATATCGCCGCTGCGCAACAGCGCAAGCGGTCCGCCGATGTATGCCTCCGGCGCCACATGCAGGATGCAGGCGCCATAAGAGGTACCGGACATGCGCGCATCCGAAATCCGCAGCATGTCGCGATGGCCCTTTTTCAGGAGCGCCTTCGGCATCGGGATCATGCCCCATTCCGGCATGCCGGGGCCGCCCCGGGGGCCGGCATTGCGCAGCACGAGAACCGTATCGGGGCCGATGTCGAGGGTCTCGTCGTCGATGATCTCCTTCAGTTCGGCATAGCTGTCCGCCACCAGGGCCGGACCGCTGTGTTTGAAGAACTTCGGGTCGCAGGCCGCCGGTTTGATCACCGCGCCGTCGGGTGCGAGGTTTCCCTTGAGCACCGCCAGGGAGCCTTCGTGATAAACCGGATTGTCGAGCGGTCGGATGACGTCGTCGTTATAGACCTCCGCACCCTCCAGGGTCTTCCCGAGTGTCTCGCCCGTCACGGTGAGTGTGGAGAGGTTGAGCTTGTCGGAGAGGTTCTTCATGAGCCCGCGCAGACCGCCGGCATAGAAGAAGTCCTCCATGAGATAGTCCTTGCCCGAGGGACGGATGTTGGCGATGACGGGCGTGGTCCGGCCGATCTTGTCGAAGGCGTCAAGGTCCAGCGAAATCCCGGCGCGGCGCGCCATGGCGATAAGGTGGATAATGGCGTTGGTCGAGCAGCCGGTCGCCATGGCCACGGTGACGGCGTTGGTAACGGCAGCCTGGGTGATAATCTGATCCGGTGTCAGATCCTCCCACACCATGTCGACGATGCGCCGCCCGGCCGCGGCGCACATGCGCTGGTGGTTGGCGTCGGCGGCGGGGATCGAACTGGCGCCGGGCAGCGTCAGGCCCAGGGCCTCGGCGATCGCCGTCATGGTCGAGGCGGTTCCCATGGTCATGCAGTGGCCGTAGGAGCGGGCGATGCCGCCTTCGACGCCGACCCACTCTTCTTTTGAGATCAGGCCGGAGCGGCGCTCGTCCCAATACTTGAACGAGTCGGTGCCCGAGCCCAGGACCTGTCCGCGGTAGTTGCCGCGCAGCATCGGTCCGGCGGTCACGTAGATGAAGGGCAGGCCCATGGAAACCGCACCCATGACCAGGCCCGGCGTGGTCTTGTCGCAGCCGCCCATCAGGATAACCCCGTCGATGGGGTGAGAGCGCAGCAGTTCCTCGGTCTCCATGGCCAGCATGTTGCGGTAGAGCATGCTGGTCGGCTTCAGGAGGGTTTCCGACAGGGAATGCACCGGCAGCTCCATGGGAAAGCCGCCGGTCTGGAAGATGCCCCGTTTGACGTCTTCGACCCGGTGTTTGAAGTGCATGTGACAGGGCTGCGCATCCGACCAGGTATTGAGGATCGCGATGACCGGCTTTTCGCTCCAATCATCCGGCGCGTAACCCATTTGCATGGTGCGGGACCGATGCCCGAAGGAGCGGAAGTCGTCCGGCGCCATCCAGCGCGCGCTGCGCAGGTCGTTGTAAGTCTTTTTCTTTCCAGTCACCGCAACAATCCCATCTTCTGTATCAGGCAAAACCCCGGGCCAATACGAACATTAGTCCAATCAGTACGGCAGCCACGAAAATTCCGCCGGCCCAGGGCCAGAGGCCGTAGGCGTTCATATCCTTCTCACTGTCGCGCCCGATCATCTGGATCTCCTTGTCTTTATCGTCATCCGCCCAGGGCCTGGGGCAGCCAGAGGGCGATCTGCGGGAACGTCATCACCAGAACCAGGCCGATAATCTGCAACCCGATGAAGGGCATGACGGAAACGAAGATTTCCTGGAGGCTGATATCTTTCGGCGCCACTGATTTCAGCCAGAAGCAGGCCGGCCCGAAAGGTGGTGAGAGAAAGTAGATCTGAATGTTCATCACGAAAAGCACGCCAAACCAGATTTTCGCCTCTTCCTCGGTCAACCCCAGCTCGGGCGCCAGGGTCATCACCACCGGCGCGAAGACCGGCACCGTTATGAAGACGATGGCGATCCATTCCATAAAGGTGCCGAGGATGACGAGGATCGCCATCATCACCAGGATGACCCCCATCGCCGGCAGCCCGAGGTCCAGGAACAGGGAGCGCATGAACGCGGCGCCACCGACCAGATTGAAGATGCCGACAAAGGAGACCGCACCCAGGATCAGCCAGATGATCGTGCCGACCGTGGTCATCGATCCCAGCAGGGCCGCCTGGAGCACCGGCCATTTCATTTCGTGACGCACGGCGGCGACCACAATGGCGCCGAAGCAGCCCACGGCGGCGGCCTCGGTCACCGAAGCGATGCCGCCGTAGATCGATCCCATCACCGAGCCGATAAGCAGGATGCAGAGCAAAACCGCGTTCATGCGCGCGCGGGAAAGCTTGTTGCTGGTCCCCGTCATCGCCTCGACTTCCTTTGCGGTGGGGGCGAGTTTCGGGTTCAGGTTGACCCGCAGGAGGACGAAGAGCGCGTAGAAGGTGGCCAGCATGATGCCGGGCAGGGCACCGGCCATGAAGAGGTCGCCGATCCCCACTTCCGCGGACAAGCCGTAGACGATCATGATGATGGAAGGCGGGATCAGGGTCGCCAGGGCGCCTGAGGCGCAGATCAACCCGATGGTCAGTTTGCGGTCGTAACCCAGGCGCAGCATCTGCGGCAGGGCCACGAGGCCAAGCATGACGATCTCACCGCCCATGACGCCCGACATGGCCGCCAGGATGACGGCGACGACAACCGTCTGCACGGCCACGCCGCCGCGCAGGTTGCCGGCGAAAATCGACATGGCGTCGAAGAGGTCTTCCGCAATCCCGGCACGCTCCAGAATGGAGGCCATGAGCACGAAGAAGGGGATCGCGACCAGGGTATAGTGGTCCAGGAGGCCGGTGGCGTTGGTGGAGACGAGGTAGAGCCCGCGCGGACCGAAAAAAGCGATCGCCATCAGAACCGAGACGATCAGGGTGACGATGCCGAGCGGCATGCCGGTCATCATCAGGGCGACCAGCAGCAGCACCATGACGAAGGAAACCGTGCCCAGGTCATAGGCGCGCATGTCGAGCACCTGGCTGGGGTCAAGCGCCTGGGCGATACCGCTGAAAAAGCTCTGGGGCAGACCCAGCATGCTGTCGGCGCCGCCGTAGTGGGCCGCCAGGGCGGAGACGAAGTAAAAGGCCATGAAGGCGCCGAGGGTTTTCACCGTAACGCGCCAGCCTGGTGAGTCGAAGTGACGGTAAAGATTCACCGTCAACTGGGTCAGGTAAAGGATGGTGCCCAGCAGAAGCAGAACCTTCAGCATCATGGGCATCGGTGAGTTGAAGGCGCTGCCGGTCCGCTCCACATGGTCGACCGCGGTAAAGGCGCGGATCGAGGCATCCGTCAGCAGCAGAAAGAGAGCGGCAATGCCGACCAGCATCGCAAAGAGATCAAGCCACCAGCGCACCCGGTCTGGCGCGAGAACATGAAAGACCGTGATCCCGATATGCCGCTTCTTCAGCGTCACGTAGCCCGACGAAATCATCCAGGATGTCGCGCAGAGAACCATGACGACCTCAAAGGCCCATTGCGTCGGCGCATGGAAGACATAGCGGGCAACGACTTCCCAGAGCGTCGCGCCCGCTGCGACCATGTAGAGTACCGAGACGCAAAGCCCCGAGAAGTGGCTGATGTGATCGACGATCCCGTAACGCGCCAGCGGCAACGACGTATCGTCGTGCAGAGGGTCATCTGCGCCGATCTCAATGTCGGTATCTTGAAGCGTTCCCGTTGGGTGACTCATAGAGGGGAGACCTTACCGGTCCGGCGTACTGATGCGGGCGACGCCGGGTTGGGAGAGGCGGCCTGCCTGTGCTCCAGAGGCAGGTCGGCAGCCGAAAGACATCAGACGTCGGCCACACCCGCCGGAGCAGGTGTGACCTTGCCTGTCGTCAGAAGTCTGCGTTCAGAAGACCGATCTTCTTCATGAAGGCGATGTGCGATGCGTAGACTTCCTGAGCCATCTCCGAGGATGCGGCGTAGTCCTTCCAGGCGCCGACGGCGATCTCGCGAAAGGCATCGCGCTCGGACTGCGGCCAGTCGATGACCTCAATGTCGCCGGCGGCCTTGTCGCGGGCGACCAGTTCGCGGTCCTTCATATCGACGATCCGCCGCATGTCGTTGTAAGCGGCGAGATACCAGACCTCCAGCGCAGCCTGCTCGGCCGCCGTCATTTGATCCCAGGCCGTCTGGGAAACCGTGAACTGAAGGATCGGTGTGGAGTGAATGCCGGGAAAGATCGGGAACTTGGCGATCTTGTTCAGGCCGTTGGCATCGTTGTTGGCGTAGGCCGAGTTGTCGGCTGCGTCGATCACGCCTTTCTCGAGCGCCGTGTAGACTTCGGAGCCCGGCAGTGAAACCGGCGACGCACCGGCGCGCTTGAAGACCTCAGAGGCAAGACCTTCGGGGGAGCGGACTTTCACACCCTTGAAGTCGGCCACGCCGCGTACCGGAACGCTTGAAACAAAGGCTTCGCGGGCATAGGCGCCGCAGCCGATGACCTTCACCCCCGGCTGATACTGGTCATAGAGCTTCTGGAGCATCTCCTTGCCGCCGCCGATCGCGCAGTAGGCCTGGATCTGGTCGGCACTGTCATAACCGGCGATCAGATCGCCCATCAAGGCGAAGGAGGGATCGCGTCCGGCGAAGTAGTTGATCGAGGTGAGATCGCCGTCGAGGATACCCATGGCAACGGCTTCCGGCGTTTCGCGATGCGGCACGACCGCCTTGATCGGCAGCAGTTCTATTTCCAGCGACCCGCCGGTCATGTCCTTCAGCCGCGGCACCCAGGTCTCGTTGAGAAAGGCCAGGGTGAAGTGGCTGGCCGTGGCGCTTGTCTGGACCTTGAGTGTGCGGGCCTCGGCCGCCGTGCCGAGGCCGATTCCAAAGGCGGCCGCGAGCGCCACAATCGTCGAGGCCTTGTTTAAGCTTTTGATTTTCATGATTTCCTCCCGTAGGGGTCGTCTTATTTGCGCGGCTGCCGTAACGCAGCTCTATGCGAGGACAGTCAACTAATATATTAGTAGACTAGTTGAATCAAACGTTATCCCGCGCTATTTGAAGGGGACAAAAGGGGCCTCGGGCGAGGCCGCCGGAAAAGCAAAGGGGTTTTATGGCCGTTTCGATGTCCGATCACCGGCTGGCGGGGAGCGGCATGTTGCCCGCGAACCGGGGAGAATCCGCGACCGCTTCTCAGCGGGTCTATGACGACCTGCGCCAGCGTATCGTCAATCTGGAACTGCCACCCGGTGCCACCCTTTCCAGGGTTGAACTCACCAGTCGGTACGAGGTCAGTCAGTCGCCGATCCGCGAGGCGATGCAGCGGCTGGAGCAGGACGGGCTTGTCAGGATTTTCCCGCAGTCCAAGACCATCGTCACCAAGATCGATGTGGCGCAACTCAACGAGGCCCACTTTCTGCGCATGGCGGTGGAGGCGGAAGTGGTGCGCCGCCTGGCCCGGGCGCCGGACCCGGCTGTTATCAAGAAAGCGCGGGCCATCCTGGATATGCAGGAAGTCCTCGCCGATAACCTGGACGAGATGGCGATGTTCAACGAGCTGGACGAAGTTTTTCACCAGACCTTGTTTGACGGAGTGGGCCAACTGAATCTGCACAGCCTGTTGAAGGCGAAGGCCGGGCATATGGCGCGCGCCCGTCGCCTCGATCTGCCGAAAGAAGGCAAGATCAGCGCAATTCTGGCCGCCCACCGCGCGATCATCGATGCGGTCGAGGCCGGCGATGAGCAGGCCGCGCAGGAGGAAATGCGCCGGCACCTGACCGGCACCATCGAGCGGATCGATCTACTGCGCCGGGAATACCCCGATCACTTCAGGACGTCGGCGTAGTTGGCCGTCGATGCCGTCTCTGCCGCAGACCGGGATGTTCGGATGGCGGCCGATTTCGGCGTCGATGCGCAACCCGCGCCGGCACAGGAATCATCACCAGGGCAGTCATGCAACGGCCCGTTTCTTCCTGGCTGCCGCTGTGGCAAAAGGGAAGATCCGTATAAAGACCTTTCTTGGGAGTGCGAAATGTCCGAACGCCACGGCGGCCAGATCCTTGTAGACCAACTGCGTATCCAGGGTGTCGACAGGGTTTTCTGCATTCCCGGTGAAAGCTACCTGGCGGCTTTGGACGGGCTACACCAGAGTCCGATTCAGACGATCGTCTGCCGTCAGGAAGGCGGCGCGGCGATGATGGCCGAGGCCCATGGCAAGTTGACCGGCCGGCCCGGCGTGGCCTTTGTGACCCGGGGGCCGGGCGCCACCAATGCTTCGGCCGGCGTCCATGTCGCCTTTCAGGATTCGACGCCGATGGTGCTTTTCGTCGGCCAGGTCGCCCGCGGGCAGCGGGATCGCGAGGCCTTTCAGGAAGTCGACTACCGGCAGATGTTCGGCCCCCTCGCCAAGTGGGTTGCCGAGATCGAGGTGACCGAGCGCATTCCGGAATACGTCAGCGCGGCCTTTCACGTGGCGGCCTCCGGGCGGCCCGGGCCGGTGGTCTTGGCGTTGCCGGAGGACATGCTTTCGGCCTCTGCCGATGTTGCCGACGCTGCGCCGGCTGTGCTCGCCTCCGGGCTGGCATCGCAGGAGGACGTCGGCTCGGTTCTGGCGCTGATCGAAGCGGCCGAGAAACCGCTCGCCATTGTCGGCGGCGGCGGCTGGTCGGCTGCTGCCGGCGCGGCCCTTGAACAGTTGGCGGGAAAGCTGTCGCTTCCGGTGGGCGTTTCCTTCCGCTGCCAGGACTACCTCGACAATCGGCATCCTTGTTACATCGGCGATGTCGGCATCGGCATCAATCCGAACTTGGCCGAGCGGGTGCGCTCGGCTGACCTGCTGCTGGTCCTGGGCGCGCGGCTAGGAGAGATTACCACCAGCGGCTACAGCCTGGTGGATATCCCCGAACCGCGGCAGCGGCTGGTCCACGTTCATGCCGATCCCAGCGAACCGGGGCGGGTCTACCGACCGGCCCGCGCCATCGCTGCCTCCGCCGGGGCCTTCGTCCAGCAATTGGCGGCTGCAGTGGAAGCAGCGAGCGACGCGGCGCGAAGCGACTGGCTGGAAGCGGGGCGGGCGGACTACGAGGCCTGGCAGGTGCCGCAGGAAACCCCCGGCGCGCTGAAGATGGAGCAGCTCATTCTGCACCTTTCCCGGACCCTGCCCGAAAACGCCATCCTCACAAACGGCGCCGGCAACTATTCGGCCTGGCTGCATCGCTACTTTCGATACAAGTCCTGGCGGACCCAACTTGCCCCGACCAGCGGGTCCATGGGCTACGGTCTGCCGGCCTCGGTTGCCGCGAAGCTTGAGCATCCCGACCGTGATGTAATCTGCTTGGCCGGTGACGGCTGCTTTCAGATGACCATGCAGGAGTTCGGTACCGCGGTCCAATACGGCGCCAACATCATCGTGCTGATTTCCAACAACGGCCTCTACGGCACGATCCGCATGCACCAGGAGCGTGACTATCCGGGCCGTCCCTCAGGCACCGACATGGTGAATCCGGACTTTGCCGCGCTGGCCCAGGCCTATGGTGGCTACGGGGAAACGGTGGCCAGCCATGAGGATTTCCCGGCCGCCCTGGCTCGTGCCCAAGCCGCCGGCGTACCCGCCATCCTGGATCTGAAGGTTTCCCCGGCGGCGCTCACGCCCCGGTCTGCAGCCTGAGCTTTTCGCGATAGCAGCTCTTCGCAGTCATTGGATCGGGTTTGGCCATACAGCGCGGCTATGGCCGCCGTATCACCGGCTTCTTGTGCAACGCCAGATGAATGCCCGTCCCGGTTGCGCATACGGCTGTGTAACCGCCAGTTTGAGTAAACCATGGCCGGCCAGTGGCTTAAGGGTGATTAAAGGATTTCTCGCTATCTAAGGTTAATGGAGGGAAGAAATCCGGCCGTAATTATCGCCGTGGTTCGGCCGGGTGCCCGTCTGATGAGTGAAGGAATACCATGGCTCAAGGTGCCAACTCGTCCCAGCAAGCAACGCTGAAGACCCAGATTCCATTTTGGATGCGGTTGAAAGCGTGGTGGGAAGGCTATGACCTGACGGTCCACCAAAAGAAGCTGGTGCCCTTCGAGTCCGGAGAACTGGACGAGGACGCGCCGGAGCCTGGTTCGCCGGAGTGGATGTCCAAGCGGCTTGAAGTGATGCAGGAGATCTGGGGCGAGGGCATGTCCGGCCCCGGCGACAAAAACTATATCCTGAAGCTGGTCAAGCCCTTCGCGCTGGATCCCAAACATACGGTGATCGAAGTCGGTGCCGGGCTCGGTGGTGCCACCCGGATCATCGCCGAGCATTTCGACATCTGGATGACGGGTTTGGAGGCCGACCGCGAAGTGGCGGATGCCGGTATGGAGCTTTCCACCATGGCCGGGCTCGCCAAGCGGGCGCCCATCCACTACTTCGACGTGGACCATTATGAGTTCCGCGAGTCGTCCATCGACTGTGTTTTTTCCAAAGAGGCCCTGTATCTGGTTGAGGACAAGGAGCGCCTGCTGGCTGAGATCATCAACATGATCAAGCCGCGCGGCCAGTTGCTCTTCACGGATTACGTGCTTGCCGAAAACGCCGACACCAAGGCGGTTGGAGACTGGAAGAAGGGGGAGCCGGTGGCACCCCATCCCTGGACGATGAAGGATTATGAGGCCGCCTTGACCGAGGCACGGCTGGATATACGCATCAAGGAAGACATCACTGAAGACGTCCATAAGATCATCACCAGCGCCTGGGCGGGCTTTCTGAACAGCATCAAAGGGCACACAATGGACAAGTCGACCGCGGATGCGGTTGAACAGGCCGTTGAGCTCTGGACCCGGCGCACCAAGGCGATCGACAGCGGCGCCCTTCGGATCTGCCGTTTTCATGCACTGAAAAAAGATGCGGAGAAGATGCTCTCCGACTGGTAAGGCCTGATCGTCATCCGCCCCGTTTTGCTTCGGTTTTCAGCGGATTCCGCGTGCTTGACAGCCCCCTCGCCGGTCCTTATGTTCCCGGCTTTCCGCGTCCGGGCCATAGCGGCGCGGCTCAAGAGGATAGAGAAATGAAGGTCGTTAACTCACTGAAGACCGCGAAACTGCGGGAAAAGGGCTGCCGGGTGGTTCGGCGCCGGGGTCGCGTCTACGTGATCAACAAAAAGAACCCGCGATTCAAGGCCCGCCAGGGCTGATCGGCGAGAGCTGACCGGCCGGGACCTGCCGTTCGGGGACAGGTTCCGGGGCGAATCGAGCGATTGAATTTGAAAGGCCGCGCTTCCCTTTGGGGGCGCGGCCTTTCGTTTGTCCACTCAATTTTGGTCTGTCAGTGATGCCAATTTGGCGGAATTCTTGGGATTCGGGCTCTTTACAGGGTGCAGAAGCATTGACCGATCCATTCGACCGGGCCATATTTCTGAAATTGGTATTACCAATTTAAGTGTTTCGCGGGCATCCCGGCCCTTTCCGCCCGGCCCCGAAGCGCTTCTTCATAAGCCGGGGCGGCAAAGACCCCTGGGAATGTGAAGACGAGGAAATAAACGCCGTCCGCCGGTAAGGTCGGACGCCACCCTGGGAGAGCGATGCGATGAAGATGCCCGACCCCGATCAGACGATCATTGAGGCCAAGGCCGACATCGTGACCGCTCTGCGGGCGATCGTGCCGGGCGAGGGGGTCATCGTCGACGAGGATGAACTCCGGGTCTACGAGTCCGACGGCCTCACCGCCTATAAGCAGCTTCCTTTGATCGTGGTGCTGCCGGAGACCACGGATCAGGTCAGCCAGGTTCTCAAATGCTGCCAGGAACGCGGCGTCAAGGTGGTGCCGCGGGGGGCAGGCACCTCGCTCTCCGGGGGGGCCTTGCCGCTGGCCGACGGCATCATTCTGGGGCTCGGCAAGTTCAACCGTGTTCTGGAGATCGACTTCGAGAACCGCTGCGCCGTGGTGCAGCCGGGCGTCACCAACCTCGGGATCACCAAGGCGGTGGAGTCCGAAGGTTTCTACTACGCGCCGGACCCCTCCAGCCAGATCGCCTGCACCATCGGCGGCAACGTCGCCGAGAACTCCGGCGGCGTGCACTGCCTCAAGTACGGCCTCACCACAAACAATCTGCTGGGTCTGGAAATGGTGCTGATGGACGGCACCGTCTTGCGTATCGGCGGCAAGCACCTGGATGCCGAGGGTTATGATCTTCTCGGCCTTATGACCGGTTCCGAAGGACTCCTGGGGGTGGTGACCGAGGTGACGGTACGCCTGTTGAAAAAGCCGGAGACGGCCCAGGCGTTGCTGCTCGGATTTCCGACGGCGGAGCAGGCCGGCGACTGCGTTGCGGCGATCATTGCCGGCGGCATCATTCCGGGCGGTATGGAGATGATGGACAAGCCCGCGATCCATGCCGCCGAAGACTTCGTTCACGCCGGCTATCCCCTGGATGTCGATGCCTTGCTGATCGTCGAACTGGATGGCCCTCAGGCGGAGGTCGATCATCTGATCACCGAGGTTTCCGACATCGCCGAACGGCACGGTGCGGTCACCAGCCGGATCAGCGAAAGCGAAGAGGAACGCCTTTCCTTTTGGGCCGGGCGCAAGGCGGCCTTCCCGGCGGTCGGCCGGATCTCGCCGGACTATTACTGCATGGACGGCACCATCCCGCGGGCCCAGTTGCCGCTGGTTCTCCGTCGCATGCGAGAGATGAGCGAGAAGTACGGCCTGAGGGTCGCCAACGTCTTCCATGCCGGCGACGGCAACCTGCATCCCCTCATCCTCTACGATGCCAACAAGCCCGGAGAACTGGAGGCGGCGGAGGATTTCGGCTCCGACATCCTGAAACTCTGCGTCGAGGTCGGTGGCGTACTGACCGGCGAGCACGGCGTGGGGGTCGAGAAGCGCGACCTCATGGGCGCGATGTTCAGCGAGACCGACATGAAGCAGCAACAGCGGGTGAAGTGCGCTTTCGATCCTGAGGCCTTGCTCAATCCCGGCAAGGTCTTTCCTCAGCTTCACCGCTGCGCGGAATTGGGGCGGATGCATATCAGCGGTGGCAAGCTGCCGTTTCCCGACCTGCCGCGCTTCTAGAGGGAACCGCAGCCGATGGGATCGACCTTCAGCATCGAAAACCGCGACCAGCTGGTTGAGGCGGTTACCTGGGCCGCCGCGGAAGAACAGCCGCTGGAAGTCATCGGCCGGGGCAGCAAGCGCGCCCTGGGAAGACCGGTCCAGGCCGCCCACAGCCTGGATCTTTCAAAGCTCACCGGAATCACGCTTTACGAGCCGGAAGAGCTTGTGCTCTCGGCACGGGCGGGCACCAGTATCGCCGAGATCGAGGCGGCCGTAGACGAGAAGAACCAGATGCTTGCCTTCGAACCCGCCGATCTGTCGCCGCTTTTGGGGGGCACGGCGGGCAGCGGTTCCGTCGGCGGCGTGCTGGCCTGCAACCTCTCCGGGCCGCGGCGCATCAAGGCGGGGGCCGCGCGCGATCACTTTCTTGGCGTCGAGTCCGCTTCCGGGCGCGGCGAGATCTTCAAGTCCGGCGGCCGCGTGGTGAAGAACGTGACCGGCTACGATCTCTGCAAGCTGCTCTGCGGGTCCTACGGCACCTTGGCGGTGATGACCGACGTAACCCTGAAGGTTTTGCCGAGGCCGCAAAAGACCTACACGGTTCTGCTGCTCGGTCTGGATGACGCCACGGCGATGAAGGCCATGAGCCGCGCCCTGGGCTCGCCGCATGAGGTCTCCGCTGCCGCTCATCTGCCAGCGGCGCTGTCGCCGGGCTCGGCGGTTTCCTACGTCGCCGAAGCCGGCGGTGCGGTGACGGCCATTAGGGTCGAAGGCCCGGGGCCCTCGGTCGAATACCGCTGCGCTGCCCTGCGCCGGGAACTGGCAGACCTCGGCCAGACCGAAGAGCTGCACAGTCGGAACTCCCTGACCCTCTGGCGGGAACTGCGGGACGTCCAGCCGCTTTGGCAAGAAGATGAGCGGGCGGTCTGGCGTCTCTCGGTCGCGCCCAGCGCGGGCCCGGAGGTGGTCGCCGCCATCGGCCAGGGCGCGGCCTACTACGATTGGGGCGGCGGACTGGTCTGGCTGGCGCTTTCGTCGGAGGGCGATGCCGGGGCACAGCGCATCCGCGACGTTCTCGGGCAATACGGCGGCTATGCGACGCTGATTCGCGCGCCGCAAAAGGTGCGGGCGGCCGAAGCCGTGTTCCAGCCGCAAGCGCCTGCCATGGCGGCGCTTACGGCGCGGGTGAAGGACGGCTTCGATCCCAACCGCGTTTTGAATCCCGGCCGCATGTACGCGGGGCTCTAGGCGATGCAGACGAATTTCACCCTGGCCCAACTCGCCGATCCGGATACGGCGGAGTCCGAAAAGATCCTGCGCAACTGCGTGCACTGCGGCTTTTGCACGGCGACCTGTCCGACCTACACCTTGTTGGGCGACGAACTCGATTCGCCGCGCGGGCGGATCTACCTGCTGAAGGACATGCTGGAGAAGGGGCGTCCAGCAACCGCGAAGGTGGTGAAACACATCGACCGCTGTCTTTCCTGTCTTTCCTGCATGACGACCTGTCCCTCCGGCGTGCACTACATGCATCTGGTCGATCACGGGCGTAAGTACATCGAGGAAACCTACCGCCGTCCGCTGCCGGAGCGGATGCTGCGCTGGATACTCGCCTTTGTTCTGCCGAGCCCCTGGCGCTTCCGTCTCGCCTTGCTCGGTGCCTATTTCGCCAAACCCTTCGCCGGGATCATGCCGGGCCGCCTGAAAGGGCTGGTGGCCATGGCCCCGTCGGAGGTGCGCCCGCCCAGCAAGGTCGACCGGCCTCAGGTTTTTGCCGCCCAGGGGCAGCGTCGTGCCAGGGTCGCCCTGATGACCGGCTGCGCGCAAAAGGTGCTGGCGCCGGAAATCAACGAGTCGACGGTACGGTTGCTCACCCGCCATGGGGTGGAGGTCGTGGTGGCAAAGGGGGCCGGATGCTGCGGCGCCCTGGTGCATCACATGGGCAAGGAGTCGCCGGCGCTCGAAAGCGCCAAGGCCAACATCGCCGCCTGGAAGCGCGAGCTGGAAGGCGAGGGGCTGGACGCGGTGATCATCAACGCCTCGGGCTGCGGTACCACCGTCAAGGACTACGGCTTCATGCTGCGCGAGGAGTCGGACTGGCGTGAACCGGCAGAGACGATAGCGGCGCTGACCAAAGACGTGACGGAGTTTCTCGACGGTCTCAAGCTGCCGCCGGCCGAAGAGCCTGCGGAGCTGACCGTGGCCTATCATTCAGCCTGTTCCATGCAGCACGGCCAACAGATCCGGCGCGAACCCAAGGCGCTGCTGACCGCTGCCGGTTTTGCCGTGAAAGACGTTCCCGAGGGGCATCTCTGTTGCGGTTCAGCGGGAACCTACAACCTGATGCAGCCGGAAATCGCCGGCCAGCTCAAGGCGCGCAAGATCAGCAATATCGAAAGCACAAAGCCGGATATCATTGCTACCGGAAACATCGGTTGCATGACCCAGATCGGCAGCGGCACCGGGATCCCGGTGGTGCATACCGTCGAGCTGCTGGATTGGGCGACCGGCGGTCCGAAGCCGCGGGCTTTAGCCGCCGGCGAGTAGCTGTCCTTAGCCGCCGTTCAGGCCGGCCAGGGCGAGGCGTTGGGTTTCGATGGCCCGGTCCCAGACCATCTGTTTCCAGTCGTCGGCATCCTGATAGAAGGCCTCGCGCACCTGCGCCTTGATGCTGCGGCCCTTGGCTGACTCCAGGTCGCCGTGCAGGTGCAGCCAGTTGTCGGCGCGCAGGGCGAGTTTCACCTCTTCCATCGGCAGGGTGCCGTATTCCAAGGCGAGCGGCGTGATCGCGGCATGGGGGGCGGCCTGCTCCATCCCGATCATGTTGAAGCCGCGTATGTCGGCAGAGGAAGAGGTGCCGAGGGCCGGGCAGGTATGATCGTCGCCATACCACTCCTGCACCCGGGCGAGGCCGGGTGAGTCGGGAAAAGCGGGACAGATGCGCTCGCCATGGCCGCGCGGGCCGAGCCCGGTGTGGTAGTCGACCACGGCGATGGCCTTGGCGCTGGAGAGATGGCGGAAGAAGATCTCTTTAAGCGTGCGGTGTGACCAGGTGGCGGTCTTCCCGCCGTAAAAAATCCCGTCCGGATGGCTGTACTGGCCGGCGGAGACGGCGGCCTGCAAGGCATCGGCGCCATGGGCATCGCTATAGGCATAGATGACTTCACGGGTCTCGGCGATGGTCGCATCGTCCCAGGTGGGCGGGCAGAGCGCAGCGGCCAGTTCGTCATAGCCGTCGTTGGTCGGCAGCGGCGTCGAGAAGTCGACGAAATTGCGGTTGAGGTCGACGTTGTCTTCGGTCACCCGGCGCAGCCAGGCAAATCCATGAGGGTTAATGGCATGAATGGCGACATAGGCGAAGTCATCCCGCATTTCGCCCGCCAAGCCGCTTTCGAACCAGCCGGTCTGGACGCCGGAGCCGCAGAATCCCTCAGCGCCGTGGGTGCCCGAGACGGTAAGCAGAACCCGCTCAGCGTCCTCCGGGCCCAGCCAGGCGACTTCGGTCGACAGGCTCTCGCCTTGGGGCCCGGTTCCGGGATGTTGGTAGCTGGTGATCGATGCATTTGCTGCGGCTGCGGCCTCGGCGAAACGCCGGCGTGCCTGGGAATAGTCGCTGGAGAAATACCGCGCCGCGGTCATCGGTCTCTGTTCCTTCATGCAATCGTGAATACAAATCGGCGATCCGGCCCTATGGCCGCCCCGGACTTTCAGTCATACTCCAGAATATGAGGCTTTTCTGGTCAAAAGCGATTGCTGTGTTGTTTAGCCTGTTCGCTGCGCTTCCCGCGGCGGCGGATCAGAACGATGCGCGGCTGGATGAACTGTTTTCCAGCCTTCTTCAAGCACCGGGAGCAGCCGAGGCGCAGGCTCTGGAAGGGGCAATCTGGTCGATCTGGGGGCAGTCGGACGACGGCGCCGTTCGTGCGCTTATGCAGGACGGGGTGGCGGCCATGTCGCGGCGTGACTATCGCCGTGCGCTGGCAAAGTTCGAGCAGATGGTCGCCATTGCGCCCGACTTCGCCGAAGGCTGGAACAAGCGGGCGACGGTTCACTATCTGATGGGCAACTTCGAGCAATCCCTGGCTGATGTTGCCAAGACCCTGAGCCTGGAGCCGCGTCACTTCGGCGCGCTCTCGGGGCGCGGACTGATCTACGTGGCCCTGGAAGACGAAAAGCGCGCTTTGGAGGCCTTCGAGGAGGCCTTGGCGATCCATCCGCACCTGGCCTCGGCGGCGGTCAACGCGGCGGCGCTGCGCAAGCGCATCCGCGAGCGGGAGATTTAGTCCCCGTCCGCTTTCACCGGCTTGTGCGCGGTGCCTTCGCCGGCTGTTATGAACATCATTTCACCGGCCTCGCGAACCTTGACGCGATGCCAGCAGCCGCGCGGTACGACACAGACTTCGCCGGCGTCGAGATCGATCTCCTGATCGTCCCCGTCTTGTTCCAGGACGACGGTAACCCGTCCCGACAGCAGCGCCAGAACTTCGTCACCGGCCGGATGCATTTCCCAATGGCCCATGTCTTCGGTCATGGCGGCAGCCATCATCAGGCGACCGGACAGCCGGCGCTCGCCGGACATTATCTGAGGCCAGAACTCGGGCGTCAGCGCGATCTCGGTGACTTCGCCGTCATCGCCGAGTTCCAGGTAGGTTTGCGTCAATCGTCGCGCGCCGGTTCTCAGCATGGTCTTCCCTGTGGCGCCGGGGCCTATTGCTCGATTTTGGCGATGCGCAGCATGTTGGTGGTGCCCGGCGTCTTAAAGGGCACACCCGCGGTGATCGCCAGGTTGTCGCCGAGGTTGGCGAAGCCCTCGCGCACCGCTATGCGGCTTGCCTTGTCGACCATCTCCTGAGTGTTGGAGACGTCTTCAGTATGCACGCAGTGAGCGCCCCAGAGAACGGCGAGCCGCCGGGCCGTGCGCAGTTCGTTGGTCAACACCAGGATCGGCACCTTCGGCCGCTGGCGGGCAGCACGCAGGGCAGTCGAACCGGACATCGTGTAGTTCACGATGGCGGCGGTGGAGATGGTGGCGGCGACCTGTGCGGCGGCAGTCGATATGGCATCGGCGCCGGTCGCCTCCGTATTGCCGTCGCGGGCATGGATGATGCCGAGGTAGGAGGGATCGGTCTCGGTGCTTTGAATGATGCGGTCCATGATGGAAACCGCCTCGTTCGGGTAATCGCCGGCGGCGGTCTCGGCAGAGAGCATCACGGCATCGGCGCCGTCGTAGATCGCGGTGGCCACGTCCGAGGCCTCGGCGCGGGTCGGGGTCGGCGCGGTGATCATCGATTCAAGCATCTGCGTGGCGACGACCACAGGCACGCCGGAAAGACGACTGGCGTGAATGATCTGTTTCTGACGGGCGGGAATGGTTTCCGGCGGCATCTCCACACCCAGGTCGCCGCGGGCGACCATGATGGCATCCGACAGCGCCACCAACTGCGGCAGACAGTCGATCGCCGCCGGCTTCTCGACCTTGGTCATGATCGCGGCGCGGTCTCCAATCAAGCGGCGCGCTTCTGTCAGGTCCTCCGGGCGCTGCACGAATGAGAGGGCCACCCAATCGACGCCCAGGCCGAGCGCAAACTCCAGATCGGCCCGGTCCTTCTCGGTAAGCGGCGAGATCGGCAGGATGACACCGGGCAGGTTCACCCCCTTGCGGTCGCGCAGAGGACCGCCAGTGATGACCTTGGTCTCGGCATAGTCCGGCGTACATTCCTGGACCTCCAGGCGCAGCTTGCCGTCGTCGATTAGGAGGGCGGTGCCGGCGGTGATCGCCGCAAAGATTTCCGGATGCAGCAGCGGCGCCCGCTTCTCGTCGCCGGTCGCGGGGTCGAGATCGAGCCTGAAACTCTGGCCCGCCTCCAACTCGACCGCCCCATCCCTGACCGTACCGATGCGCAGCTTTGGGCCCTGCATGTCGGCCATGACGCCGATCGGCCGCTCCAACTCGCGTTCGACTTCCCGAATGGTATCGTAGCGGGCCTTGTGATCGTCGTGGCTGCCGTGGCTGAAATTCAGGCGGAATACGTCGGCGCCGCATTTGAACAGGTTGCGGATCGCTTCTTTGTCGGAGCTCGCGGGTCCGAGGGTGGCGACGATTTTGGCTTTTCTGCTGCGGCGCATAACGCGGATCTTACCCAGAGATTAAAAGACGGCCCAGTTGCACGGCGCCGGAACGGCGCTTTTCGCAAGGGTCTACTGTATAGGCCGGATCAGGATTGCGCGAAAGTCATTCACGTTGGTGCGCGTCGGACCGGTTTCGATCAGATCGTCCAACTTTGCAAAGAAACTGTAACCGTCGTTGTTCGCCAGCATAGCCTTTGCGTCCAGGCCGAGCGCTGTCGCGCGGCTCAGCGTATCGGGGGTTGCGACCGCGCCGGCATTGTCTTCGCTGCCGTCAATGCCGTCGGTGTCGCAGGCCAGACTGAAAACGCCGGGCAGGCCGTCCAGGGCAACGGTCAGTGCCAGCAGGAACTCGGCGTTGCGTCCGCCGCGGCCCGCGCCGCGCACCGTGACGGTCGTCTCCCCGCCGGACAGCAGCACGCAGGGCGCCGGCAATGGTTGGCCATACTGGACGACCTGCCGGGCGATGCCCGCCATTACCTGGGCAACCTCGCGGGCTTCGCCTTCGATCGAATCGCCCAGGATCACGGGGGTTATGCCGGCCTCCCGGGCAAGGGCGGCAGCGGCTTCCAGGGAGGCTTGAGGCTTTGCGACAACCACCGCTTCGGCCCGTTCCAGACGCGGGTCACCGGGCTTTGGCGTCTCTTCCGATGCTTCCCACAGCAGTGTCGATATGGAAGGCGGCGCGCTGATCCCATACTTCTCAAGAATGGCGCGGGCATCGGCAAAGGTTGTCGGATCGGCAATCGTGGGCCCCGAAGCAATAACCGCCGGGTCGTCGCCCGGTACGTCGGATATCAGCAGGCTAACGACTTTTGCCGGCGCGGCGGCGGCGGCCAGCCGGCCCCCCTTGATGGCGGAGAGGTGTTTGCGCACACAGTTCATCTCGTCGATGGCGGCGCCGGACTTCAGCAGGGTGCGGTTGACCGCCTGCTTTTCCTCCAGACTGATGCCGGGGGCCGGTAAGGCCAGG
>JANQMC010000112.1 GCA_028280305.1 Pelagibius sp.
GCCGGGAAAGACAGGGGCATCGCCGCAGCCGATCGGCACGTTGAGGTCGATTGCCTGGTGGTGCGTCAGGTTTGTCGGTGAGGAGGGCCGGTTGTGATAGGCCGGGATATCCAGCTCTGCGATCCTCATGGCATCGCGGAAGCCCCCGTCCGTTACCACGCCGGCGACGCCGCGCATCTGCAGGCGGCACGATTGAGGTTGGCGGCTTGGTGAAGAAAACCGGGTGCTCGCTCACGCCGACTTTCTGTTTCTGCGCCCGGTCACCCTCTGCGATATGTTCGGCATAGTTGCGTCCCACGCAGAACACGTTTTTGCGCGGCACGGGTATCGGTGCCAGCAGCGGCGCGTTCGCGGAGACCATCGCGTCGGCATGTTTGCCTGCCTCGGCCTCCGCCACGAGGCCGCGCAGTGCTGCCAGTGAACCCGCGCCGCCCTCAATCAGATGCTGCATAGAACCGGCGCGCAGCGCATCGCCATCGGGGCCATGCAGATCCTGTGCGGCCTGCGCAAAATTCAACATACGGCCGTCGTTCAGGATTGCGACGCAAACGGCGCTGCCGTCCATGGAAATCGTTGCCAGTTGCACCCGGCGCTCCTCCCTCGTGTTTCGCGGCGGTCGTGGCGTTCCCGCCAGTCGCTTCGTTGCGACCTCTTCCTTTTCATTGATTTTTTGCCGAGTTATTGCTTCGATCAATCAACCAATCACCGAATTGGGCGAACCCATGGGCGAGACAAGCGACCTTGCGCAAAGACTGCGCGATCTGATCGACAACACCGGATACCGGCACAATGACCGTGTGCCGCCGGAACGCGAATTGTGCAAATCGCTCGGCACCACGCGCAACCAGTTGCGCGGGGCCTTGGCCGAGCTTGAGGCGCAGGGGCGTATTTGGCGCCATGTCGGCCGCGGCACTTTTGTGGGCGCGCGTCCGGTGCTGAACCTGAAGGACGTCACCTACCTGCGGGACCAGATCAAGCCCGCGCAAGTGGTGGCGGTCCGCTTCACCATCGAACCGGAACTGTGCCGTCTGGCTGCGCGCCACGCGTCCCGTTCGGACCGCGAGCAGATGAAGCTCTGCGCCGGCCGCTGCCGGTCTGCCGAAGACTGGCGTACCTATGAGGCATGGGACAACAACCTGCATCACGCCATCGCCCGCGCCACGCGCAACCAGCTTTTCCTGTATTTTTTCGAGACGCTGAACTCGGTCCGGCGATCCATCGTTTGGGGGCAGCCGCGTGAGACCCGCAAGCCGGCGACCGATTACTCCAGCTTCAGCGAACACGATGCCGTCGTAGCGGCTATCGCCGCGGGAGACGGCGATCTCGCCGCGCGCGCGATGACCCGTCACTTGAAATCGGTCTATTCGCGTCACTTGCCGGAAAGCATTCCGGCCGATGTCTGACGCCGCCTTGGACCCCAACCAATTCGAGAAATGGTTGGGGTCGGATGAGACCGAAACTCTTGCAAATCAAGAGAAAACATCGCGATTTCTCTCACGGCGGCCGCGTCTGGCCATGAGGGGCGCGGCGTAGGTCGTATCGAGTCCGACCGTTCCGAAACAAACCCTTGGCAGTCAAGCGCTCAGGAGAAGAGCAATGTCCGATCATGTCGTTCCCGCGCCGCAGGTGCATGTCATTCCCACCAGTGGCGGCCCGACCAGTAGTGGCGGTACATTCCCGGTTCGGCGGGTCTATTGCATCGGCCGCAACTTCGCGGCTCACGCCGTGGAGATGGGCCACGATCCCAACCGTGAGCCGCCGTTCTTCTTTCAGAAGAATCCCGATAACCTCGATGCTTCGGGCGAGTTTCCCTACCCGCCGCATTCCACGGACGTGCACCACGAAGTGGAGCTCCTCGTCGGACTGAAATCCGGTGGCACGAACATTCCGGTGGACAAGGCACTCGACCATGTCTGGGGTTATGGCGTTTCGCTCGACATGACCCGTCGCGACCTGCAGGGCGAGGCGAAGAAGATGGGCCGCCCCTGGGAGATCGGCAAGGCATTCGAACGCTCGGGACCGGTGGGGCCGCTGCTGCCTGTCTCCGAGATCGGTCACCCCGATCATGGGCGCATTGCTTTGGTTGTGAACGGCGATTTACGCCAAGAGGGTGACCTGAATCAGATGATCTGGAAGGTTCCCGAGATGATTTCGTACCTGTCGGAGTACTTTGAGCTTCGTGCCGGCGACGTGATAATGGCCGGCACGCCGTCGGGCGTGAACGCCGTGCAGCGGGGTGACACAATGGAGGCGACTATCGAGGGCGTGGGGTCGTTGACCGTTAAGGTCGTGTGATCCACCCGCAGGATCGAATCTTCGCTTGAGCGGCCTTACTCTCCGATGAGCTTTATTGCGCCGCCACGGTTTCGCCGGGCAGCCAGGACTTGCCGGGCACGGCGTCCAGCAGGGCCTTGGTGTAGTCGTCCTGCGGGTCGGCGAAGACCGCGGCCGTCGGGCCTTCTTCCACCACCTCGCCGTAACGCATCACCGCCAGACGGTCGCAGACCTGGGCGGCGACCCTGAGGTCGTGGGTGATGAAGACCATGGAGAGGTTCATCCGCTCGCGGATTTCATCGAGCAGCTTCAGGATCTGGTCCTGGATGGAAACGTCGAGAGCAGAGACCGGCTCGTCCGCCACCAGCACCTCGGGCTCCAGCGCCAAGGCCCGGGCGACGCCGATGCGCTGGCGCTGGCCGCCGGAGAACTCATGCGGAAAGCGGTCGAAGGCGCGCTCGTCCAGGCCGACGATCCCCAGCAACTCCCGCGCCTTGGCCTCGGCCTCGGCGGCGCCCATGCCCTGGATCATCGGGCCCTGGGCGATCACCTTGCCGACCCGGGTGCGCGGGTTGAGGGAGGCATAGGGGTCCTGGAACACCATCTGGATCTTGGCGCGGTAGGGCCGCATGGCGGCACGCCCCAGCGGGCGCAGGTCGACGCCGTCGAGCAGGATCTCACCGCTGTCCGCATCGTTCAGGCGGACGATGCAGCGGGCGACGGTGGACTTGCCGGAGCCGCTTTCCCCGACGATCCCCAGGGTCTCGCCGCGCCGTAGATCCAGCGTCACTTCGGAGGCCGCTTTCACGTTGCGGGCCTTGCCGCCGAGGCCGAAAAACCCGCCGCCGCTGCGGTAGGTCTTGTTGAGGTCCTTGATCTGCAGCACCGTCTCGTCGGAGCGCTGCCGGGCCGGGCGCGGGGTCAGGCTCGGCACCGCGGCCATCAGCGACTTGGTATAGGGATGCTGCGGTGCCTTCAGCACCTGGTCCGCCGGGCCGGTTTCCACCACCAGGCCGTTTTGCATCACCGCGACCCGGTCGGCGATGTCGGCGACCACGCCGAAGTCGTGGGTGATGAAGAGCACGCCGGTGTTGTGCGCCGCCTGCATTTCCTTGATCAGCTTCAGGATCTGCGCCTGGGTCGTGACGTCGAGGGCGGTGGTCGGTTCGTCGGCGATCAGGATCTTGGGGTCGAGGGCCAGGGCCATGGCGATCATGGCGCGTTGGCGCTGGCCGCCCGAAAGCTCGTGCGGATAGGCGCGGACGATCTGCGCCGGGTCCGGCAAGTGGACATCGGCGAGCAGGGCGACGGCGCGCTCGCGGCGTTCGCTGCCCGGCATCTTGGCGTGGAAGCGAAACACTTCGTCGATCTGGTTGCCGATGGTCATCACCGGGTTCAGTGCCGTCATCGGCTCCTGGAAGATCATTGAAATCTCGGAGCCGCGGATCTGGCGCAGGCGGGCGTCGCTGGCGCTGGTCAGATCTTCGCCGAGAAAGTCGACGCTGCCCTGGGCGATCCTGACGTGGGGCTTGGGCAGCAGGCCCATGACGGCGCGGGCGGTGAGGGACTTGCCCGAACCGCTTTCGCCGACGACGCAGAGGATCTCGTTCGGTGCGAGCTGCAAGTCCGCCGCTTCCACTGCATAGGGCCGCTGCGAGCCCTCGGGCAGGGCGATATGCAGGTCGCGAATGTCGAGCAGCGCGGTCATGAGCGTTCCCTCAGACGCGGATTCAACGCGTCATTCAAGCCTTCGCCCACCAGGTTGATCGCCAGCACGGTGATCAGGATGGCGATGCCGGGGAAGGTGCAGACCCACCAGGCGGAGCGCAGCAGCGTGCGCCCGGCGCCGATCTGGAAGCCCCAGCTCATGATGTTGGGGTCGCCGAGGCCGAGGAAGGCGAGGCCGCTTTCGATCAGGATCGCGGTGGCGACCATCAGCGAGCCGATGACGATGATCGGGCTGAGGCAGTTCGGCAGGATCTCAGCCAGGATGATCCGCGCATCGCTCATGCCAAGGGTGTGCCCGGCCTGGACGAACTCGCGGTTCTTGAGAGAGAGGAACTCGCCGCGCACCAGCCGCGCAACTGCGGGCCAGGAGACGACGGCGATGGCAATCACGATGCTCTCGATCGAGGGCTTCATGATGGCGACCAGCAGGATGGCGAAGATGAAGGAGGGGATGGTCTGGAACATCTCCGTCGTGCGCATCAGCAGGTCGTCGACCCAGCCGCCGTAGTATCCGGCCAGGGCGCCCATGAAGACCCCGGCGACCACGGCAACGAGGGTGGCCAGCAGACCAATAAGGAGTGAGGTCTTGGCGCCATGGGCAATCCCGGCGGCCACATCGCGCCCCAGGCTGTCAGAGCCGAGCAGGAACCCGGCTTCGCCCGGCGGTGACATGGACTTGCCGGCGAGGCGGAAGGGGTCGTCGGGATACATCAATGGCGCTGCAAAGGCGACAACGATGACCAGGGCCAGGATGACGAGGCCGAGGACGGCGGAGTAGTTGCGGCGGTAGAGCTTCCAGAAAGACGCCATCTCAGGACACCTCGATACGGGGGTCGAGCACCGAATAGATGATGTCGACCACCAGGTTGACCGCAACCACGAGAAGCGCGGAGAGCAGGAAGATGCCGAGCAGCAGGTTGAGGTCGCGGGCGAAAAGCGCCTCGAAAGCCAGCATGCCCAGGCCCGGCCAGGCAAAGACGCTCTCGACGATGACCGAGCCGCCGATCAGGGCGCCGACCTGGACGCCGGCCATGGTGACGACCGGCAGCAGAGCGTTGCGCAGGACATGAACGAAGACGATCCGCCGCTCCGTCAGGCCCTTGGCGCGGGCCGTGGTCACATAGTCCTGCCCCGACTGCTCCAGCATCGAAGCGCGCATCAGGCGGGTGTAGAGCGCGAGGTAGAAAAGCGAGAGGGTGATGGTCGGCAGCACCAGATGGTGGGCGATATCGACAACCCGGTCCCAGCCTTCATGGAAGGCGGCAATGTTCTCCATGCCGGAGGTCGGGAACCAGCGCAGATTGAGCGCGAAGACCACGATCAGCATCAGCCCGACCCAGAACAGCGGGGTCGCGTAGGTGATCAGCGCGAAGATCGAGATGGCGCTGTCGCGCCAGGTGTTGAGGCCGGTCGCCGCCACGAGGCCGAGCAGAATGCCGAAACCGACGGCGAGCAGGATGGTGGAGACCATCAGCAGAAGCGTGGCGAAAAAGCGATCCAGCACCAGATCGAGCACCGGCATTTCGTGGCGGAAGGAATAGCCGAGATCGAAGCTCGCGACGTTCTTCAGATAGAGGAAGAGCTGTACGGGTAGGGGCTTGTCCAGGCCGAACTTCGCTCTCAGCTCTGCCATGTATTCCGGCGTGGCGGAACCGGCTTCACCGGCCAGCACGTCGACCGCGTCGCCCTCGGCCAGTTGCAGCAGGAAAAAGTTCACGACGATGATGGCAAGAACGATGGGAATCGCCTGCAGCAGTCGTTTCAGAACGTAACGGAAGCGTTTGGTAAAGTGGTCCATGGGCCCCCACGCCACTAGAGGGCGACCGCCCTCGATCCTGTCGGAACAGATCCTGACTCAAGCAATAACCGGACTCAAGGCCGGGCGGTCAGGTCAGAAGAAGAGGCGCCGGGGGGGGGACCGCCCCGCGCCTTCACACTCAGTTCTACTGAGCGAGCCAAGCGCGCTCGAAAGGTCCGTAAGCCCCCAGCGCCGAGGTCGCATGATCCTTCAGCTTGTCGTTATAGACAGTGAGGAACTGCATCTCGAAAAGATTCACGACCGGCATGTCTTCGGCGAGGATCTTCTGGATATCGCCGTAGATCTCGCTGCGCTTCGCCGCATCGGCCTCCATCGCACCGGCTGCCAGAAGGCTGTCCAGCTTGGGATTGGAATAGCGCGTGGAGTTGACGAAGTGCGTGCCCTGGCGGATCTGGTCGGTGCCGTAGTGGCGATGCACGCCCAGCACCGGGTCCGGCAACTGGTAGAAGTAGTTCACGTTCATCGCAAAGTCGTAGTCGGCATAGACCCGCTTCAGCCAGGTCGGCACGTCCTCGTAGCGCAGCTCGAGTTCGATGCCGACGTCGCCAAGGGCCTGCTTCATGTACTCTCCGGCCCGGCGCCAGTCCTCACCGTAAGGGATCAGGTCCAGCACCGCCTTGGCGCGGACGCCGTCGGAATCGGGCTTGAAGCCGGCCTCGTCGAGCAGGGCTTTGGCCGCTTCGATGTCGGCGTTGGCGGGGTAGTTCGGCAGGCCTTCCTTATAGAGACCGGTGGCCGAGAAGTTGGTGGAAAGCGCTGACGTCGCCGGCTTGCCGTAGCCGAACCAGATGTTCTCGATCAGGAATTCCCGATCCAGCGCCATGGAGATCGCCTGACGGATTGCCGGGTTGTCGAAGGGTGCTTCCGTCGTATCGAACTCGATCAGCGACATCGGGTTGATCATCGAATAGCCGTCGGTGGTGACCGAAATGCCGTCCATGTCCCGCAAACGCACGGCGTCGATGTTGGGGATGGCGCCGTAGGCTCCGTACATCACCTCGCCGTTCTCCATCGCCGCGGTGCGGGTGGAGGCGTCGGGAATGAAGCGCCCGACAATGCGGTCGAGATAGGGCAGGCCCGGCCGCCAGTAGTTCTCGTTCTTGTCGAGGCGGACGTATTGGCCCTTTTTCCATTCGACGAACTTGTAGGCGCCGGTGCCGACCGGGTTGTTGGCGAGCGGCGCGCTGCGCGGGTCCTGCCCTTCCAGCAGATGCTTCGGCACGATGGGGCTTTCATAGCCCGACAAGGCGCGCAGCATATAGGGAGCCGGGTTCTCAAGATTGAAGATCGCGGTATGCGCGTCCGGCGTATCGATCGAAGTCACCTCACGAAAGGAGTTGGGCCCACGCGGGTGAACCTTTTTCAGCACCTCCATAACGGTGAACTGAACGTCGGCCGAGGTGAAGGGCTCTCCATCGTGCCAGCTAACGCCCTGGCGCAGGTTGAAGGTGACGGTCTTGCCGTCGTTGCTCACCTCATAGCTTTCTGCAAGCGCCGGAACGATGTTCAGGTCGTTGTCGTAGTCGAAGAGGCCGTCGTAGATCTTCGGCGCCACAAGGCCGATGGGACCGGAGGTAGACAAATAGGATGCGAGCGACGGCGGCTCGGGTTGAACAATGTACACAAACGTGCCGCCGGCTTCCTGCGCGGTTGCGGTTTGCCCGCCGGCCAACAAGCCGACCGCGACGACGGCCCCTCCAATCCATTTCGAAACACTCATGGTTATCTCCCTGTTTTCTTAGCCCAATGCCCGTTGTGCAGTGCCCGTACTAGGGAACCTCCAGTTACATTTTTTATTTCTCATTACAAACCGTGCCCCAGAATACGGTCGCTCACAAGTCACTTGTTTCACCAAACAGCAAAGGCGCCGCGCCGACTGCAGGCCGGGCGGGGGATGGGTCGCGAGACCGGGCGGGTGAGAAACCCGCGGAGAATCTGCGGAAAGGGCGGAATTCAGGTGTTTCCGCAGCGGTGAACCATCAGAGATAAAGCAGTGAGCGGCCCTCCTCGTTGAAGAGATGCATCTTGCCGGGATCGGCCGTCAAGCTGACGGACTCGCCCCGCCTGAAGAGATGTATGCCGGCGATTTTGGCAACCACCGGTTCTTCGCAGCCGGCGACATCGACGTAGAGATTGGTCACTTCACCGAGAGACTCAACCAGGGTTATCTCGCCGCTGACCAGGGCGCTGCCGTTTGTGCTAAGAGAGAGATCCTCCGGCCGGAAGCCAAGATGCACGGCATGGCCTGAAAGGGTCGCCGGCGATGCGATCGGCACCGTTACCCCGTTGCCGCCGGAAAGGGTGACCCCGGTCGCCGTGCCGGTTTCCGTTGCCGTTGCCGGTACGATGTTCATCGCCGGAGAGCCGATGAATTTCGCAACGAAGAGGTTGGCCGGTTTTTCATAAAGATCGATCGGCGCGCCGACCTGTTCGATGTAGCCGGCGGAAAGAACCACGATGCGGTCGGCCAGGGTCATCGCTTCCACCTGGTCGTGGGTCACGTAGATCATGGTGGAGTTGGGCAGACTCTCCTTCAGTTTTGCGATCTCGATGCGGGTGGCCACACGCAGGGCGGCATCGAGGTTGGAGAGGGGCTCGTCGAAAAGGAAGACCTTGGGGTCGCGGACAATGGCCCGCCCGATGGCCACACGCTGGCGTTGGCCGCCGGACATCGCCTTGGGCAGGCGGTTGAGGTAAGGCGTCAGTTGCAGGATCTCCGCCGCCTCGGTGACCCGCTTCTGGATCTCCGCTTTCGACGCCTTGGCGATACGCATGCTGAAGGCCATGTTGTCAAACACAGTCATGTGCGGATAAAGCGCGTAGGACTGGAACACCATGGCGATGCCGCGCAGCGACGGCGGGATGTCGTTGACCCTTGTGCCGTCGATCTGAAGATCGCCGTCGGTGATGGTCTCCAGGCCGGCGATCATCCGCAGCAAGGTGGATTTGCCGCAGCCCGAGGGGCCGACGAAGACGACGAACTCGCCCTGGTCGATCTCCAGATCGACGCCGTGGATGACCTCCGTCGGGCCATAGGCCTTGCGAACGTCGGTCAGCAGCAGTCCGCTCATTCTGTTTCTCCCTTGTCAGTCCGCGGGATTGCAGCGCGATTCTTGTCTGTCATCGGATCAGCCTCCCTTCACCGAACCCGCCAGAAGGCCGCGCACGAGATAGCGCTGCAGGCTGAAGAAGACGAGCAGGGGCACGATGATGGTGATGAAGGCGGAGGCGGTGAGGATCTCCCAGTCGCCGCCGCGCGAGCCCAGCAGGTTCACGAGGCGCCCGGTGAGCACCAGCTCGTCGTCCTGGGCGCCGAGAAACACCATGGCGACCAGCAAATCGTTCCACACCCAGAGGAACTGGAAGATCGCGAAGGAGGCGAGGGCCGGAAAGGAGAGCGGCAGGACGATCTTCACGAAGATCAGGAAGTCGTTGGCGCCGTCGACCCTTGCCGATTCCATGATCTCGCTCGGCAGCCCGGCGATGTAGTTGCGCAGCAGATAGATGGCCAGGGGCAGGCCGAAGCCGGTATGGGCCAGCCAGATGCCGAGATAGGTCTTGGCCGGCACCCCGAAGAAAGCGCCGATGGTGTTGTAGGCCGAGAGCAGCGGGATCAACGACATCTGCAAGGGGACGACCAGCAGCCCGACGACCCCGGCGATGAGCAGGGCGCGCCCGGGAAAGCGCATCCACGCCAGCGCATAGGCCGCGAAGGCGGCGATGAGGATCGGAATCACCGTCGCCGGAATGGTCACGGTCATCGAATTGATGAAGGACTGGCCCAGGTTCTCGGCGCCGATCACCGTGGCGTAGTTGTCGAGGGTGAAGCGCGGCGGTGCCGTGGCGGTATAGAAGATGCGCTGTCCTCTGGACTTGGTGAAAGCCTCGTTTGCGGTGATCTCGAAGCTGCCGTCCTCCTGAACCGTCAGCTCGGAGCCGTCGCGCAAAGTCGCGACTTCTCCGGCTTCGAAATCCGTGGGCGCACGGCTGGAGAATCCGAAGTGGGAGACACTGCCGGAGCCGCCTTCCAGGACATTGCCGGCGATCACGAAGACTCCATCGCGCTCGATCTGACCGTCGGCCCCCGGTGCGCGGGTGACCTGGTTCTGCGTCGAGCTTGTCAGCGCGGTCCACCAGCCGGAGACGGCGATCTGGTCCTTGTCTCTGACGGAGGAAACGAAAAGCCCGAAGGTGGGAAAAACCCAGAGGGCGACCAGCAGCAGGGCGGCGATGTGGACCGCCCAGGTCAGCGGCGCGCGAGAGCTTGCGGCGACGGCCATGTCAGCGGCCCTCCATCTCTGCGTTGGCCCGGCGGATGTTCCAGACCATGATCGGGATCACCAGCACCATGATGACGATGGCGATGGCCGCACCGCGGCCGAAATCGCCACCGCCGCGGAACATCCAGTCGAACATCAGGTTGGCCAGCACCTGAGAGTTCCACTGGCCGTTGGTCATGGCGAGGACGATGTCGAAGACCTTCAGCACCAGGATGGTGATGGTGGTCCAGACCACGGCGATGGTGCCCCAGATCTGCGGAATCATGATCTTGAAGAAGATCTGCACCGGATTGGCGCCGTCGATCACCGCGGCCTCGATGGTCTCTTCCGAGATGCCGCGCAGAGCCGCCGAGAGGATGACCATGGCAAAGCCGGTCTGAATCCAGATCAGGATGACCATCAGGAAAAAGTTGTTCCAGAACGGCAGGGTGATCCAGGCCTGGGGCGCGCCGCCGAAGGCGGTGACGACGGCATTGAGAATGCCGATCTGCTCCGAGCCTTCGCCGCGATAGTCGTAGACGAACTTCCAGATCACCGAGGCGCCGACGAAGGAGATCGCCATGGGCATGAAGATCAGGCTCTTGGCGATGTTGCCCCACCATATGCGGTCGGTCACCGCGGCGATGACGAGGCCGAAAAAGGTCGCCGCCGTCGGGACGACGATCAGCCACAGCATGTTGTTGAACATCGACTCGCGAAACAGCGGGTCGTTGACCATCCAGATGTAGTTGCCGAGGCCGACGAAGGTATCGCCGCTGCGGTCATGGAACGACAGGCGCAGGGAGTCGAAAACCGGGTAGATCAGGTAGGCGGTCAGGAACAGGACGGCCGGCCCCAGGAACAGCCAGGGGCGAATGCTGTTCACCCGGTTGATGTTGCGGCTGGCGACTTCCGTGTCCTGGCCCTTGGCGGGATAGAGCTTGTCCAGAAGAACATTGGACCCGAGGAAGTAGAGCGCACAGCCCCCGACCCCCAGGATCATGATGACTAGAGCCGATAGGAGCTGCCCCATCTCGCTGATCTCCCCCTTGCCGTCTTCACCGGGCGGAACGCCGCCGAGAGCTTTTGGCTTGCCGCGCGACCGCCGGCTTGGTTGCTACTTCAACGATTCCCAGGTCGTCTGGATTTCCGATGCGACCTCGGCGGCCGGTTTTCCGCCGGCGTAGTCGATCATCGCCGTCCAGAACACGCCGGCCCCGATTTTGCCGGGCATCAGGTCCGATCCGTCGAAGCGGAAAGTGGTCGCCCCCAACAGAATCTCGCCCTGTTTTCTGAGAGGTTCGTTGGCATAGGCCTCGGTGTTGGCACCCTTGAAGGGGGTGAGGAAACCGGACTGCGCCATCCAGACCTCATGGGCAATGGGGGTCTGCAGCCATTCGATGAAGACATGGGCCGCGGGGCTGTCTTTGGTGATGACCGCCAGAGTGCCGGCGCCGAGCACCGGGCTGCCGAGGTCTTTTTCGGCATAGGCAGGGAAGTAGAAGAAATCGACGTCCTCGCCCAGTACCGTTCCCTCGGGGAAGAAGCTGGGAATGAAAGAAGCCTGGCGGTGCAGATAGCATTTCGGCGGTGAGGCGAAGAGACCCTTTGGGCTGTCGCGGAAATCCGTGGAGGCCACTGCCGCCGCGCCGCCGTCCACATAGCTGTCGTTGCGGGCGAAGGCGCCGAACTCCTCGATGCTGGCGACGATGCGCGGGTCGTCGAAGGCGATCTGGTTGGTGACCCACTGGTCGTAGACATCAGGAGTCTGGGTCCGCAGCAGCATCTCCTCGACCCAGTCGGTCGCCGGCCAGCCGGTGGCGCCGCCGGAGCCCAGACCGATGCACCAGGGCGTCTCGCCCTCCTCAACGATCAGGTCGGTGAGCTCTTTAAGCTCTTCCATCGTGGTCGGTACCTCGTAGCCCGCATCCTCGAAGTTCTCCGGCAGGTACCAGACCAGTGACTTCACGTCGGCTTTATAGGGGAATGCGTAGAAAGCCGGCTCACCATCCTTGCCTTTGAACGAGCCGAGGTCGGCCCAGTCGGCGCCGGCGGCGTAGTTTTCCTTGATCCAATCGGCGGCCGGATCGCCCAGCGGCGTCAGGAAGCCTTTGGAGGCGAGGTTCGCGATCAGGCCCGGCTGCGGCAGAATCGCAATGTTGGGGGGGCTGCCGGCCTGGGTATCGATGACGATCTGCTGTTCGTAGTTTTCCGAAGAGGAGTACTTGATCGTCGCGCCGGTTGCCGCCTTGAAGTAGGCCAGCATGCTTTCGACCAAGTCCTGGTCCTCGCCGCGCCAGGGCCCGAAGATACTCAGTTCCTGGCCGCTAAGGTCGTGCTTGCTCTTGAAATCCTCGTAGCTGGCCCAATTGAAGCGGGCGTCTTCGCCGGGGATGAACTTCAGGCTGTCATCGGCAAAGGCGACGCCGGTGGAAAAGATCAGCACAACCGCACCGGCAGTGACTGAGTTTCTCATGAGTTACCTCCCTCAAGGCTTTCTTGGCGCACACTTTTTTGGACGATGCGACAGCTTGGCCGGCTTTGCCGGGATGTCCCATGTCACCCGTGTGCTTTGGCCGGGAATTCCCGAAATTCAAAGCGCTTTGAACAACACACTTTCTACCTGTAATCTATAAATAGTCAAGCGCCACGCGAGCGACATTCCTGCCAAAGCCTATAAATGTCACGATTTTCAATTGGTTATTCTGTGCCTCCTTGACGGATCGCGAAGCGATCTGCCATCATCGGTAGTTACTCACGTTTTACCAGCGCCTCTGGAATCTCATCAATCCAAAGCGCTTTTAAGTGCGAGCTACGCCTCTTGCCTGAGAAATTCGTCAATCTGAAGCAACTCTCGGAGTGCCTTGGCCTGTCGCAAACGACGGTCAGCCGGGCGCTGAACGGCTTTCCCGAGGTCAGCGAGAAAACCCGGCAGCGGGTCCTGGCCGCGGCCGCCGAGTTCAACTACCGGCCAAGCCCCAGCGCGACGAGTCTGGCGACCGGCCGGACCCGGGTGATTGGCCATGTGGTGCCGCTGTCCTTCCACCGCATGATCAATCCTCACTTCTCGGACTTTATGGGGGGCGCCAGCGAAGCCTATGCGCGCGCCGGCTATGACATGCTGATCCGCGTGGTCAGAGAAGAGGAAGAGGAAAGCGTCTACCGCGACTTTGCCCGCCGCAACCGGGTTGACGGCGTGGTGGTGCACGGCCCCCTGGTCGATGAGCCGCGCATTCCGCTTTTGAAGTCGATCGGCCTGCCTTTCGTCGTGCATGGGCGTGGCGGTGGCGAAGCCCTCGACTACTCCTGGCTGGATGTGAACAGCCGGGGCGCCTTCCTGCGGGCGACGGAGTTTCTCGCCGACCTCGGCCATCGCCGCATCGCCCTGGTGAACGGTCTGGAGACCATGAACTTCGCTCATAGGCGGCGTCAGGGTTATGAAACCGGGCTGGCCGCCAGAGGCATCGATCTCGATCCGGCGCTGATTACAAGCGAAGACATGGTCGAGCCTTATGGTTATCGCGCGACCCTTCAGTTCCTGGCGCTGCCGCAGCCGCCGACGGCCATTCTTTTTTCGAGTGTCCTGCCGGCCATGGGCGCCGTACGGGCCTTGAGCGAGATGGGCCTGCGGCCGGGAAGCGACGTCTCCTTGCTCACCTTTGACGACCGTTTGTCGTTCCTGCAGTCGGGCGCCGCATCTCAGTCCGCCGACATTCCGTTTCTGACAGCCATGCGCTCGTCGATCTGGCAGGCGGGGCAGCGGGTGGCCGAGATGCTGATCCACCAGATCGAGTCCAAAAGCGAAGATACAGTCCAGGAGCTTTGGGAGGCCGAACTTGTGGTCGGCAGAAGCACAGCGCCCTGCAAGGAATTGAGCCGCTCGCTCGCCAAGGAAGTCTCTTGACGTCCGCCAAGAGGGAAGGCTCCAGGCTGCTTTTCGGAAGGGCCGACTTTCCGCCGGGCTTCAAGTTCGGTACCGCGACCTCCAGCTATCAGATCGAGGGCAGCGCCTTTGGCGGCTGCGGGGCTTCCCACTGGGACAGTTTCGCGGCGACACCGGGCAACGTCGTGCGCGGCGAGAACGGGGCGACCGCCTGCGATCACTTCCACCGCTGGCCGCAAGATCTCGATCTTGTCCGTGATGCCAACCTCGATTGCTACCGCTTCTCGATCTCCTGGGCGCGGGTGCTGCCGGAGGGATGGGGAAGCGTCAACGAGGCCGGCCTGGATTTCTACGACAGGCTGGTCGACGGCATGCTGGCGCGCGGCCTCGAACCTTTCGCCACGCTCTATCACTGGGACCTGCCGTCGCCCCTGGCCAGCCTGGGGGGCTGGCAGAACCGAAGCATCGCCGATCGCTTCGCCGACTATACCGAGGTGGTGATGCGCCGCCTCGGCGACCGTTTGGCCGCCTCGGCGACCTTCAACGAACCCTGGTGTATCGCCTGGCTCAGCCACTTCCTGGGCCAGCACGCCCCGGGCCTGCGCGATATCCGGGCTGCGGCCCATGCCATGCATTTCGTTCTCCTGGCGCATGGCCGCTCGGTCGAGGTGATGCGCGGTCTCGGCGTGAAGAACGTCGGCGTTGTGATGAATTTCGAATACGCGCAGCCCGCCGACGAAAGCCCCGAGGCGCGGGCCGCCGCAAAGCTTTATGACGGCATCTACAATCGCTGGTTCGCCGGCGGCGTCTTCGACAAAGCTTATCCAGCGGACGTGCTGGCCGGCCTGGAACCCCATATGCCCAAGGCCTTCGCGGATGATTTCGAGATCATCGGGGCGCCGGTCGACTGGCTGGGCATCAACTACTACACCCGCAAGCTGATCGCTCCCGACGGCGGCACTTTCTTCCCGGCGCTGAAGGCGGTCGAGGGGCCGCTGGAGAAGACCTCCATGGGCTGGGAAGTCT
>JANQMC010000014.1 GCA_028280305.1 Pelagibius sp.
CGATCCATTCAGATTGAATCGATCGCACTCTGTTTCTCTTTGTTTTGCCGCATGATCTTGTCCGAAAAGTCTGCAACTTTTCGGGATCATGCTCTAGCTGGTGCACATTGTCGAGCGCATCGACTGGGATTGGCTTGATGGTGAGATCGCGCCGCTTTGTGCCGAGGGGGAGCGGGTCCGGCACTCGACGCGTCTTATGCTCGGATTGCTTCTGCTCAAAACACATTTGCGGGCTGTCGGAGTCAACCAAAACGCGGCGAGCGGGCGGCGCCTTGCCTGGCGGGGGGCGCGTGCCTAATTCAGCGATGTCGATTTTGGAGATTTCATGCTCATCGAAGCGCGCGGCATCCGCAAGAGCTACCCGACCGGGGATGGCGTGCTGACCGTTCTGGATGGGGTGTCGCTCGATCTCGCCGAGGGCGAGACATTGGCGCTCACGGGCGAGAGCGGCAGCGGCAAATCAACGCTCTTGCATTTGCTGGCCGCGCTCGACACGCCCGATGACGGTACGATCACGCTTGACGGCACGGCGCTTGGCGGGCTCGACGATTCTGGTCGGGCAGCACAAAGACGGAAGACCGTGGGGCTTGTCTTTCAGCAGTTCAACTTGATCCCCGCGCTGGACGTGGCCGCCAATCTGGCGTTTCAGGCGCGGCTGGCAGGGTGCCATGACCCGGCTTGGCAGGCGCACTTGGCCGACCGTCTCGGACTGACGTCGTGTCTAGATCGTTATCCCGAGCAATTGTCCGGCGGCCAACAGCAGCGGGTGGCCATCGGCCGGGCACTGGCGGCGCGCCCGCGCGTGCTGATGGCCGATGAACCGACCGGCAATCTCGATGAAACCAGCGCCGACGCGGTGATGGGCCTGATGCTCGATCTGGTCGCTGAAACAGGCGCGGGACTTCTGATGGTGACCCATTCGGTCATGCTGGCCGATCGGCTGTCACGCCAGGTGCATCTGAGCGCCGGGCGACTCGTATGAGACGCACGGCTTTATCTGCCCTCCTGGCGCATTGGTGGAGGCGGCCGGGCCAGCTGGCGACGCTTCTAATCGGACTGGCGCTAGCGACAGCTTTGTGGTCGGCGGTCCAGGCCATCAATGCCGAAGCGCGCGCCAGCTACGAACGTGCTTCCGGCACGCTCGGACAGGGCGCCTATGAAACGCTGACCGATCCGGCCGGTCCCATCACCATTGAAACCTATGTTGCACTCAGGCGCGCGGGCTGGCTGGTGTCGCCGGTTCTGGAGGGCCGCATGTTGGCGGGCGAGATGCGGCTGCTGGTGACCGGTTTGGAAATCTTGACCGCGCCAACGGGCACCTTGCCGGTCACGCCTTCTGGCGGGGAGGAGGTCAATCCGCTCGATCTGATCACACCGCCCGGCCTCGGCTTTGCCGCGTCAGAAACCATCGCCCGGCTCCAAGGCACCGACGGCCTGCCGCCGCTGCGCCCCAGCGCGCTCGTCCCGCCGGGGCGAATTCTAACCGATATCGGCACCGCCGAAAGGCTGCTCAACCGCCCGGGCGATATCACCCGGCTAACGGTTTTGCCTGGCCAGCCGCGCGCGCAAATCCCGCTTTCCGAGATTGCGCCGAATCTCGTTCTTAACCCTGCTGAACAGCAGGGCGAGATGGCGCGGCTGACCAACAGTTTTCATCTCAATCTGACGGCATTCGGCTTTCTGTCTTTTGCGGTCGGCGTATTCATTGTTCATGGCGCGATCGGTCTAGCCTTTGAACAGCGGCGCGGCACGTTTCGCACGCTGCGCGCGCTCGGACTGCCGGTACGCGATCTGATGGTCCTGCTGCTTGTCGAACTGATGGTTCTGGCGCTGGTCGCGGGCGCCATCGGCATCGCGCTCGGTTACCTGATCGCCGGGGCGTTGTTGCCCGATGTGGCGGCCACGTTGCGCGGGCTTTATGGGGCGAGCGTGCCAGGCACGCTCGGCTTTGACTTGGACTGGGCGTTGGCGGGCCTTGGAATCGCGGTTGCCGGCGCGCTCGTTGCAGCGGGTCACGGGCTGTGGCGGGTCTGGACCATGCCATTGCTTGCCAGCGCGCAGCCGCGAGCCTGGGCAACGGTTTCGGCGGTGTCGCTACGCTGGCAGGCGGTCGTAGGGATCGTGCTGATTGCGGCGGGCATCGTGACAGCTTTTATTGCTGATGGCTTGATCGTCGGCTTTGCTCTGCTTGGCGCGTTGCTGTTGGGTGCGGCATTGCTGTTGCCGGCTCTGCTGGCCGCCGTCTTGGCGATTGGCGCGCGCACGGCGCGCGACGCCGAAACCCAATGGTTCTGGGCCGATACACGCCAGCAACTGCCCGGCCTCTCACTGGCGCTGATGGCCTTGCTTCTGGCGCTCGCCGCCAATATCGGCGTTTCGACCATGGTCGGCTCGTTCCGGCTGACCTTCATCGGCTGGCTCGATCAGCGCCTCGCCTCCGAGCTTTATGTCACCGTGTCCGATGCCACCGAAAGCGCCCGGCTTGAAACCTGGCTCGAAGGACGGGCCGATGCGGTCTTGCCGATCATCACCATCGACAGTCCGATCGAGGGCGCGCCGGGCGAAGTGCTCGGCGCCGCCGACCATGCCACGTATCGTGACAACTGGCCGCTTCTTTCCGCTGCGCCCGATGTCTGGGACCGTCTGGCGAGCGGAAAGGCTGCCCTGATCAACGAACAGCTTGCCCGCCGCGAAGGACTTGCGCCCGGCGATCCGGTCAGCCTTGCACCGGGATGGACCATGCCGGTCGCGGGTATCTATTCCGACTACGGCAATCCGATGGGACAGGCGATCGTTGCACTCGATCTGCTTGAGGCGCGTTATCCGGAACGGCCGCGCCTCAATTTCGGGCTGCGCACCGATGATCCGGAGACCTTGTCGGTCGCCCTGCGCGACGAGTTCGGGCTCGACGGAGCCAATATTGTCGACCAGGCTACCATCAAGAATCTCTCGCTGCAGATCTTCGAGCGTACTTTCACCGTGACCGGCGCGCTGAACGTGCTCACCTTGTTTGTTGCTGGCTTTGCGATCCTGACAGCGCTCCTAACGCTGGCCAGCCTGCGCCTGCCGCAATTGGCCCCGGCCTGGGCATTAGGGATCACCCGCAAACGACTCGCAAGGCTCGAACTGATGCGCAGCCTGGCGCTCGCCGCGCTCACCTTTGTCGCCGCCGTTCCGGTCGGGCTGGCGCTGGCTTGGGCGCTGCTGGCCGTGGTCAATGTCGAAGCCTTTGGCTGGCGCCTGCCCATGTATGTCTTCCCGGCGCAATGGCTGGTGCTTCTGGCGCTTGCGCTCGCCGCAGCCGCCATTGCCGCCGCCATTCCGGCGCGGCGTTTGGCCAAGACCGCGCCGGCCGACTTTCTGAAAGTGTTTGCCGATGAACGCTAAACTTCTTTGCGCCGTCGCCGTGTTGCTTGCCCTGACCACGCCCGCCCAAACCCAGGGCTTTGCGGGTCTCGGCACCGAGGCCGAGGGCTTCGCCGTTCCAACGCCGAACCGCGTGCTGCGTTTTCCCGATGACCATGGCCCGCATCCGGCCTATCGGATTGAGTGGTGGTATCTGACCGCCAATCTAACCGGTGAGGACGGCCGCGAATATGGTGTCCAGTGGACCCTGTTTCGCTCCGCGCTCGTGCCCGAGAAGCGCGAGGGCTGGCAAAGCCCGCAGCTATGGATGGGCCATGCCGGACTGACGGCGTCGGACCGGCATTTCCATGCCGAACGGCTGGCGCGCGGCGGCATCGGCCAGGCGGGCGTGACTGCGTCGCCCTTTGAAGCCTTTATCGATGACTGGTCGCTGA
>JANQMC010000021.1 GCA_028280305.1 Pelagibius sp.
GCTGCAATTGGTGACTCGAAATCTTCATTTCGTGTAAGTCGAATTTCAAAGTATCGAGGACGAGAAATAAGGGTTAGAGTGTCAAACTCATCTCCAATATGAAACTGGACCCTATTTTTGTACAGCTCCTTTTCAATCAGCCTCCAGCCTTCAAGTCGCTGAGAGACCAGGTTAGTGATCATCGCTGGAAACACTCCGACAGGAACGTAGCCACATTCATAGCGCAGCATCAGAGGGGCAGGGTCTTGGTTGCTGCTGTTGGTCATCTTCAGTTGCCCGAGGGAATCGGTGCCGTTGACCTGCTGCACCTCGCGGTGGACCCGGGTGGTGAAGACCGGCCGCAACTCGCCCGGCAGAATGAGGCCCAGAGCGGCGCGGATATCCGGATCGCTGATCACGTCGAGCCGCGGCTCGAGGGAGGGCACCGGCCCTTCCCATTCCCCCCGGCTGAACAGCCCGGCGGCCTCGGTATCACCGGTCTTGACGGTTTGTATGAAACGGGTGCCATCGCGGCGGATGCGGAACGCCAGGCCACGCTTGCGCAGACGCAGGTCCGCGGTGTCGTAGTAGACGTTCTCCAGTTCCTTCACCTTGGGGGCCGCGCCATCGGGCCCGCGGAGCTGGGGAGCCTGCCATAGCCGCTCAAGGGTTTCCGGATCTGCTCTCAGTTTCAGTTCGACTTCGGTTCCCATCGAAGGATCGGCCGCCATCGGTATCGTCGCACTCCTTGTGTACCATTGCATGACCGGGCTGGCGCAAGAAGTGACCGTGGTTCTTGGTTCTATGGGAAGACCACTGGGTTGTTTGCAGGGCTGTTCACCGCCTCTGCAGAGCTTACGCTTTCTTGCTTTCTCGGCTTACCGTGTTATGGATGCCAGCCCTTGATTTCGGCAACGCTGCAACACCCAGCACATTTGCAGCGCTCCGTTTCGTTTTTATGAAACTATACAATTGCGGCAATTCATCCACCGGCGCAAGTGGAAATGCCTGCGAAGGTAAAGACAAAGCGCCACTTCCTAAATGCGGTGCATCCGAGCGGTGTCAACCGAAGGTGACCAAATGCCACATCTGATCCTGCTGCGGCACGCCAAGTCGAGTTGGGACCGCCCTCAGTTGGACGATTTCGACAGGCCCTTGGCGCCCCGCGGCGCGCGGGCCGCGCCCCTCGTGGGCCGTTGGATCGCAAAGAAGAGGTGGTCTCCGACCCTCGTGCTCTGTTCCACTGCCCAGCGGGCCCGGGAGACTCTGGCGCTGGTGGCGGCGGAATTGCCGGAGGCGCCGCAGGTCCGCTACCTGAAGACGCTCTATCTGGCCTCGCCCAGCCGCATAACGGCTCTACTGCAGCGCCAGCCGGCGGAGACCGCCAGCATCATGGTGGTGGGCCACAATCCCGGGATGGAAAACCTCTCCCTGCAACTGGCTGCCGGCGAGTCCTCGGCAGCCTCACAGTCGATGGCGGAGAAGTTCCCGACCGCGGCCTTGGCCCACTTCAAGGTGCCGTCATGGCAGGCGCTGGGTCAGGAACGGGCCACCTTGAAGCACTTCATCCGCCCGCGCGATCTGGAATAGGAGCAGACCCTGGCGCTCCGGCGTAGAGGTTCGCCGGAAAGTCTGCGTTCGGCAATCAAGCCGCAAAGACGATGCAGCGGGGACGGCAGGCTGCTAGCTTTGTGCCAAGGAAGATTCAGGAGGACCTTGCCCCGTGAAAATCGCAAAGATGGACCGGCGTCTGCGCAGCCAGAACTGGTTCGATAACCGGGATAATGCGAGCATGACCGCGCTCTACCTGGAGCGCTATCTCAACTTCGGTATCACCAAGGAAGAGCTGACCGGTGGCAGGCCGATCATCGGCATCGCCCAGACCGGCAGTGACCTGTCCCCCTGCAACCGCATCCACATGGATCTGGCGCGGCGCATGCGCGACGGCATTCGCGATGCCGGCGGTGTGGCCTTCGAGTTTCCGGTCCACCCGATTCAAGAAACCGGGCGCCGGCCGACGGCGGCCCTGGACCGCAACCTCGCCTACCTCGGGCTGGTGGAGATCCTGCATGGCTACCCGCTGGACGGGGTGATCCTCACCACCGGCTGCGACAAGACCACCCCGGCCTGTCTGATGGCCGCCGCGACAGTGGACATGCCGGCCATCGCCATGAACGGCGGGCCGATGCTGAACGGCTGGTGGAACGGGCGGTGCCCGGTACAAGAGACGCAAGGGTACCTCACACCAGTCTTGGTTTTTCCAAGAAACAAACGCACAGACCTTGGACACGCTGAGGCATATCAAGTTGGTTTCAGAGCTCGC
>JANQMC010000041.1 GCA_028280305.1 Pelagibius sp.
CTCAACAACAGTATTCCGCCCCGAACTGATCGATCTTTTCCCAGAACTGCGTCCAGCGTCCGGCGGTCTGCACGAGTGCGCGCAGACTGAGCACGATGCCGGCCCCTTTGGTTTTCCAGCGCATGCCCGAGGCGCACAGGCGCTGCTTGACGAGGGTCTTTCAGGCGGCTTCGGTGACACCCGAGCCGATGGGGAGCCCGTCGGCGACGAAGGCGGGATAGTCCATTTGATGGCGGTGGTTGTCGAAATAGGTGCGCGCACTGCCGACGTCATCGCGGACCTTCTGCGAGAGTCCGGCTCGATGGGCGAGACGCCCGGCCTCGGCGATGAGCAGGTCCAAGGCGTTGGGGTCGTGCTTGAGCTTGGAGCAGTGGGTGTACTGCCAGTCGGCGCGCCGCGGCGCGTCGCGGTGTTGCGGATACTGCGCCTGGGCGATCTTGGCCACGTATTCCGTGGCATGGAAGAAGTCGATGAGTTGTCGCTCGGTGTGCTGTTCGAGGAACGTCCAGTTGGTGTGCGCGCCATCGGCGATGCCCAGATACAGGGCGTTTGGATAGTGCTGCTTGGCACGGACGATCTCGCGCTCCATGCGCTCGAGGAATGTCTGCTTGCCGTACTCGGGCGCCGCAGCCAGGTAGACGGTGTGCCGGCGCTCGCCCTCGTGGTCGTAGAACGACAGCGCCCCGGCCATGGCTTCACGGTAGCCGGCGCTGTCGGCCATCGGGATCATGGCCCCGTCGAGACTGAGCACAACGGTGGCGAGGGGGTCGTCGAGCGGCGGCAGCGCGTACTCCCAGGTCTCTTCCTGGGCCGTGGCGATGCTGCCCACCCAGTCGGCAACGTTCTGAATGTAGGAGGTCGCCACCGTGCGACCGTGATTCTGCGCCAGGTCGCGCTGCACCGCGCGCACGTTGAGCTGGGAATACTTGTGGCTGAGCTGGCTGGCGAAGCGCGGCGTCGCGCCGCGCACAATGCGCGCCTGATGCTCCAGAGGACAGTAGACGCGCCCGCCGCGCGAGCTCTGGTAGACGTAGCGCTCGACCTGCAGCGCACCATACGGGCTCTGGTACTCCTTGGGGTTGCGCTCGCGCGCGGTCAGTTTGGTCTCCCCGACGCGAATCGGACTGCCATCGGTGTCGAAGCGCATCAGCGCCGCTTCGGTCGCGCAACGCCCCACCGCGTTGGTCGCTTCCAGGATGGCGTCCTCCATCTCCAGCAGGCTGCCGCTCAGGCGCACCGTCACCTCCACCGTCACTTCGTCACCGGAACGCCTCACCACCTGAGCCATGACCACCAACCCTCCAGACTTATCAGAAGGTTGTAACATACTCATCAGGCAACATCATGGCAAGGCCGCGCCCTCTTGACCTTCGATGCCGGCGGCGCCAATGCCGCACGCTCCTGGCGCTTCAAGGAAGACCCTGGTTGCGCTCAGTCGACGCCTCGGCGTGCGCCTGCGCATCGCCCACTACCCGCCCTACACCTCGAAATGGCATCCCATCGAGCATCGCCTGTTCAGTCAGGTCGAGCGCCGCTTGCGCGGACAGATCCTCGATACCCATGAGACGGCGCTCAAGGCGGTGCAGCGCACGACCACCGACACCGGACTGCGCGTGAGCGCCTGCTTCCTTGATCGCGTGTATGAGGCCGGGCGCAAGTGCTCCGAGACCTTTCGCGCCATCAAAGACCAATTTATTCGCCATGATGAGGCACTCGGGGCTTGGAACTATGTCGTCGATGCCAATGGATTTTGAGCGGGCTCATTTATACGTATGCACCACTTATTAGTGAACCATTCCTTAGTCAGCCGTTTTCTGACTTTCCCGGACGTAGCTATAGAGCGTCGGCTTGGAAATCCCCATGACTTCGCAGATTTTGCTGACCGACATTTCCTTTTTCCGGTAGAGATCGAGGGCCAGGGTGCGCTTGTCTGGATCAAGGGCCTTGCGACGACCTCCGCTTCTTCCCCTCGCCCGTGCAGCTTCCAGACCGGCCTGGGTACGCTCCCGGATCAGATCGCGTTCGAACTGCGCCAGCGCCCCAAAAAGATGGAATGTGAGCTTGCCGGTCGGCGTGGTCGTGTCGATAGCCTCTTTCAGGCTTTGCAGAGCAACGTCTCTCCCTTCAAGCCATTGCACCCACTCGCTCAGATCTCGCAAAGATCGGCCCAGACGGTCGAGACGCCAAACGACAAGCGTATCTCTTTTACGCAAGAGTCCCTTGACCTTCTCCAGGCCGGGACGACTGGCCACGGTCCCGCTCACCCGGTCCACGATCACTTCCTCGCAACCGGCTTTCTCCAGCTCGTCGCGTTGCATGTCCGGGTTCTGGTCGAGGATGAAAACCCGTGCGTATCCGATTTTCATGGGGTCTTCCTTTCCGGTAAAGAAACCCGACACGAATGCGCGAAGGTTTTCGTTGTTTTCTTTACCGGATAACTTGCCCTGTTTTGCGCCGGAAAACAAGGAAAAACAGCAGGCGGGAGAAGCGGTAAAGAAAACGCTCCTTTTCTTTACTCATCTCTGGGAAGGAAAAGAGGGTTGGATGACGCCAACCCTCTGATCGCTTCGGGCCTCATCCCGCATCCGGATCAGCCACAGCCAACCGGCTTTCAGCAATGGCGCAGAAGTTCTTGTCCTTCTCGATGCCGAGATAGCGACGCCTGCAGCGCTGCGCCGCAACGGCACTGGTGCCAGAACCGAGAAAAGGGTCAAGCACCAGATCGCCGGGCTTTGAGAACGCAGTAATCAAGGGCTGGATGACCTTGATGGCCTTCTGGGTTGGATGGTGCCGGTTGCCGGTGTAGGTGCAGGGCTGGACATCGGAGAGCGGCCTGTCAGGACGTGACGGAGACCCTTTTGTGAGCAGATAAGCTTGCTCATGGCGCGCCTGCAGGAACCCGGTTCGCGACGCGTACTCCTTGTGCCAGACCATGTGGCCGACAGGACGGAAACCCGCTTGCTTCCAGGCGGTCATGAAGGTCTCGACATGGGGCCAGCCATAGAAGGACACGCAGAAGGCATCGGGTTTAAGCACGCGGTGGATTTGGCGGAATGCCGGACCGACCCAATCGGCGCGATCGTCATTGTGGACATTGCAGCCCTTACGGTCGCGGTATCGGACCAGATACGGAGGATCGGTAACCACGAGATCAATGCAGGCATCGGGAAAGCCCTGCATGACCGGGATGCAGTCCCCCGCCAGGATGCGGTTGACCGCTAGACGTTTCGCAGCTTCGCCTCTGTCGTCCAGGAGGCCGGACTTCCCTTCCATCATTTGCGTCGTTTCTTGATTCCGTTCGTTTGCGGCCTCCTTCGCCGTCGTTGCATACATATCGAGTCCCATCGTTATTCTCCTTTCGTTGATGTTGATCGTCCCGAAGGACGCGGAACGAAAGGCGGCGGGACCAGGCCGCAGCCGTCATGGACAACACGGCCCCGGCAGGGGGTGGTGCGGGCAGGCCATTGACGGCAAGGCGACCGACGCCAGGAACGCGGCAGAGTCTTCGGGAGGATCAGGAACGATAAGGTAGAGCGCGGGCTGGTTATGTGCAGCAATCAGGGCAGAGAACACTTGAATGAAGGATCAGGGAAAGAGGAAAGGAGAATATCAATCCAGGACCGGTCAGACCTGTTTTACGCACACTCATCGAGAAAGTCCCTGGCCGCAAGGATGCGGATGTCCTGATACTCACCCAGGACCAAGAGGTCCTTGTCACCGGTTACGATGGTGTCGGCCTGGACGGCCAGGGCGGCAGCGATGACGTGGTCGTCGTCAGGATCACGACAGACAGCATCGATGTCCGGTAGCGGGCGGAGAATTAGGCTGCCGATCTCGTGCAGCTCGGCGCACCAGGCGTCGATTTCCGTCTCCTTGTAAGGATAGGCCTTTCTCAGGCGCGGATTGCGCAGGGAGCGTTTGAGCTCTTCAAGAATGATTGGCGAGAAATACAGCGCATAAGCGCCTTGGTCGGCCAGCGCCACAACCCGTCCCGGCGCACTGTCCGGGAACAGAAACGCGCTGACCAGCACGGAGGTATCAACGATGGCGCTCCTCGGCATAGGCTTTCCGTTCCTGATCGACGACCGCCAGGATTTCCGCTTCCTGTTCCGGGGAAGGCTCGCGGTTGCCGATACTCACCGGGCGCAACAGGATGCCGTCGCGCGTGAGCTCGGCTTCCAGATAGTCGCCTTCTGCTAGATGCGCGGCGTCTCTGATCTCGCGCGGCAGGGTAATTTGTGCCGCCCGCCGGACTTTGACAAGCGCCATAGGTTGCTCCCTTGAATCATGAGTATCGAGGCCGTCCATAGCAATTTCCGAATTTCGTATTTTACAAACTTACAAGTTTAGTATGGCATAGAATCCGGAGCACATGCCAGAAAAAACGACGGCTCGAGAACCCCGGACTCGATGGGGGTGCAGGGGGAGCGCGAAGTCTCCCCTTGTCCATAGGGGTCTTGGGGGAGCCTGGAGGCTCCCCTGAGTGGTGATGCAACGGCCAGACGTTGCCAGGCGCTGCATCCGGCTCGATGTCGGTGAAGCGCTGCGGAGCCCTTGGCGCAGCGGGTCTGGCTGGAAAGCCTGCCCGCTGCGGTTAGGGCTCCCCCTAGGGGATGGAACGGGGCGGGGGAACGCCCCTTCCCAAGATGGCGCTGCACGGAATGAGGAACGAATGTAGTACAGCGCACAGCTTGCGCGTAGCGGATCGCCCGCTGTCTGTCGCCTGTCGTACACATGCAGGTTCGTACTACAGTTGGGATCATGTGCCCGCGTGCCGGGACACCGAGGGCTCCCGCAACAGGCAACGATGCTGGGTCAGGCTTCGGCAGTCATGGACCCATTCCCGCACACACCCATCACCCCACAAGTCGCTGGTGCGCCGCCCATGCCCACCCTGTCGGTCAATCACGTCATTCGGGGTATCCAACAAGGCCGGCTCGCGTCGTCGGTGCCGGTCGACCTCGACGTCCTCGACGCCTATGTCGAGCGCGCCCTGGCCGAGAAGCTGGCGTTGAGCACGGCATCGACGGAGACGCGACAGCTGTTCGAGCACCTCGAGGCGCCGCTCACCTTCGTGTCCCCGCAGCGACGCGCCGCACTGGCCGACTGCGACGTCTTCGTGTTGCCATTCCCGCTCTGCGTGTCCTATGCGCACGAGCTTGCCGGTCGCCCACTGATCGTCCTGTCGACGGGCCTGATCGACCTGATCGCCAACGCCATCTTCGCCTCGCAGCTGCAATCGTTGCTGCCGCAAGCACTCGAGACCTATTACCTGCTGCAGGCCCGCCATGACATGCCGGCCAGCGACCTGGTGGCCAATGCGCTGTTCCTGCAGCTGCATGCGTTTCGCGGCTGTGCGCCGCTGCCCAATTGCCAGGCCCTGCTGTCGCCCCAGCTGCTCCGGCAAAGCCAGGACGCGATCGACGGCGCACTGCTGTTCATTGTTCTGCACGAGCTCGGCCATCACCGCCTCGGCCATCTCGACAGTGACCGGATTCGCCCGCTGCGCTATCGCTTGATCGTCGGCGATGCCCTGTCCATCGACCAACAGCAGGAACTGGAGGCCGATCAGTTCGCGCTGGACAGCCTCATCGAGCCCGCCCAGGCGATTGGCACCTTCTGGCACCAGAACGCCGTCAATTTCTTCATGCAGCTGGAACTGGTCTCGGGGCAGCTCAGCGGCACCGATCATCCGGCCGCGATCGATCGCGCCTTCCATGCCGATGCATTGCGCGCGCAGATGGGCAAAGACCTCGACGTGCACCCGCGTCGGGCGTTCTTCGACACCCTGGCCGCGCGCTACCGGGCCACGCAACGCCATGCGCACGAGCCCGACAATGCCTTGATCCACACATCCAGAGCCGGCTGTCTCGACATTTTGAAGCAGAGCAACCGCGTCCTGGCGGACTTCGGCATCGACCTCAGCCCGGTGTGGGAGACGCCGGCGCCGGGCTGGCTGGATACCCGGGTCAGCTAGGCTCGCTTGCCGGCGGCGGCTTCGGCCACAGTTGCACCCCGTCGCGGGTTGCCTGCGCCTGCTCCTGCGCAATCAACCGCGCGCCCAGGCTGGCGTTGCCCGAGAGCTCCCAGGCCAATTCCGACGGCAGCCGGCCGTCCCGGTCCCGGACCAGGTAATTCAGATCCGCCCGCTGCGCCAGTGCCTCGATCAGCACCATGCAGGAGCGGTGCGCCGCATAATGCAGTGCCGTCGCCCCGGTCTGTGGATCCACGACATTGATGTCCCGGACCTGAGCGATCAGGCCCAGCGCCTCCTGGTAGCGGCGCTGCCTGACCCGGTCGATAAAGGCCAGGTCGGCATCCGCGATGGCATCCGGTACCGGCGTTCCTTTCTCCGGCGGCGCGCCGGCAAAGAATTTCCGTTTCTTAGGCATCGGTCACCCGATGGATGTCCGTTAGCATCCGCATCAGCTCCGTGTCAAGAACAGAAACAGCTGCTCGGTGCGGGCCGGCAGGCGGTAGTCGACCCGCTCGAGGTCGTCGCCCAGCGCGGTCACGGTCTTGCTCAGGGTCCCGGCGAAGGCCGATTCATAGCACAGCAGCGCCAGGTCGTTGAGCACCGCGGCGCCGGACAGGGCCGGCGCGGCCTGCAGCAGCAACAGGCATCGGGCGGTATAGGCATCACGCAGCAGGAAGGCATAGAACCCCTGGTCGTTGCACACCGCCCAGCCCTGGGACTCGACGCGGTCCGCGGGCGCATCCTGGGCGTCATCGCGCAGGGTGCTCAGCGCCGTGAGCCGGACCGGTTGGTCTGGACCCGCGTAGTGGACCTGCAGCTCGAGCGCCTCGGTGTAGCCCGCCGATGCCGATCGCTCGCCGGTGAAGCGGCCCTGCAGGCGGCGCAGCGGCGCGCTGTCCGGTGTGCCTGTGCCAGCGTTGACGAACTCCGCCAGCACCTGCGCCACCAGGCCGGAGGGGCCCGGGTCGGTCAGCTCCTGTGCATACAGGTAGTTCACACTGAGCAGAAAGTCCTTCAGCGCCCGCAGCCGCGCCGGATCCTTGAACCGCCGCGGCGGTTGGCCGGCTTTGCGGCTCACCGGCGCGATGTTCTGGCGCAGCGACTCCGCCGGAATCGCCACGCCGGTGCGGGCCTCCAGCGCGGCGGCGGCCTGCTCCCACAGCCCGCCATAGGTGTCCATGGTCCAGCGGTAGAAGCGGGCTTTGATCAGCCGCTCATGTCGCTTGAGGTCCTCGTCCGTTTGCACATCCGTCCCCCACCGCCCGTCTGGGTCGCCTCGCCCGCGTCGTCGGTGCCGCCGCTGGCCCGGGCCCAACGAGGTTTCGCCGAGGTTGGGCTTGGGGCCACGCCCTACCTTGATGCTCAGAGGATCGGCACGGCCGCCGTCCACCAGTGGCTGCGGCTTTAGCACGCGCTGCGCACGCTGTCAACGCGTGTGCCGGTCGCGCACGACCTTATCCGATGTTGCGATGGAGGGAATGCAGATGAGCACGATTGACCGCGCGCTGGCGGACGGACAGGCCGGCGCACCGCTCGATGGCGAATACCATCGCCAGCGCAGCCGGCTCGAGGACGGGCTGGCCCCGGCCTGCAACCGGCTCGCGCAGGCCTGTGTCGAGGCGCAGGGCCTGCGGGCCGCGCTCGACGAGGACCGCGACACCGCGCCCGCGGTCGACATCAGCGCCCAGCTGGCGTTGGCCACGACCCTGGTGCCCAGCCTCAAGATCGCCGTCCAACGCGCCGAGCAGGCGCTTGCGGCCTTCCGGCTGCGCCACGCCTTGACCCGGGAGCCCCAGGTGCCGGACCCGCTGATGACCGGGTTGATCCTGGGCGTCCTGGTGTTCGTCGAGGCCGGTATCAACGCCAGCTTCTTCCACAACGCCCACATGGTCGCGACGCCGTTCGCGGCGCTGCTGGTGAGCCTGCTGATCTCGCTCACCAATATCACCGTGAGCACCTGCGCCGGCTACTTCATCGGGTGCTGGATCGACTATGGCGGCCAGGCTGCCGACGCCGATGCGCCCGCGTTCGCCGGGCGCCGCGCGCTGGCGCGCGACCTGTTGCCGGTCTATCTGATCGTCATTGCGCTGTTTCATGCCACCGTCGGCCTGGTCCGCGCCCAGGAATCGCTGGAGCGGGTCGTGCACGCCCCGGCGGCCTACCTGCAGCTGCTGCATACACCGGAGGCCCTGTTCCTGGTCCTGACCGGGCTGTGCCTGTCCTGGCTCGCCTTCCACAAGGGCGCGCACGGTTTCGATGATCCCTATCCCGGCTATGGCGCGTGCCATCGCGCCGTCATCGCCCAGCGCGAGGCGCTGAGCGACCTGTTCGAGGACCTGTCCGCGGAGATCGCCGATCGCTTCGACGATGCCGAGGCGACACTGGCGCAGGCCGCCAAGCGCCGTCGGCAGCAGATCCAGCGCTACAACCGCCGGGTCCACGCCTGCCTCGCGGCCCGCCGGGTCCTGGAGCGGGAGGTGCGCGCCGCCGAGTCCGGCCTCCGGGCACAGATCGCCCAGCTCGCCGGCTATCACCGAGCGGTGCGCGGCCAGGACCGCCCACCCGCCGCGCCGATCCCCGAGCAGCTGGTGTCCTTTGCCCACCTGCTCAAGACCGAGCTGCCGGCCTTTCTGGGCCTGCCGCCGCCCGGCGATGCCCAGGCCCGGCTGGCCGCGGCGCTGGCGCGCCTGCAGCAGCTGTTCGATCGGGCCGAGTTGGCCCCTCACTGTGGAGACCCCGGATGCGACGCCGAACACGCCAGAAGTTGATCAAGCTTGCCACCGCTGCCGGTGTCCTGGCCACCTGCGGTGCGGGCTTCGGCTATGCGGCCTTGCAGGCCCTGGGCCGGCCCACCGCCGATGCCTTCGGCTGCTTCGCCGACCTCGAGCAGCCCCAGACCCTGGTGCTGGTGGATGCCAGCGAGCCGCGCTGGAACGACGAGCAGGCCCGCAGCCTGCGCCGCTATTTCGACCAGCTCTACCAGGACCTGGAGTTCAACGAGCGCCTGAGCATCTACACCAGCGAGGGCGATCAGGTGGCATCCGTCGCTCGGCCGCGCTTTCACGTGTGCGGCCAGGCCTCGCGCCCCGAGCAACTGGAGGCCGTCAACGCCCAGGGCGCGCAGGCCGGGTATCTGAGAAAGCAGCGCCAACGCCTGTATGAGCGGGTGCTGGCCCCGGAGCTGGAGGCGATTCTGGCGATGATCCCCGATCCCTCCAGGGCGCAGTTCTATCAGTCGCCGGTCATGGAGCTGATCGCCGACCTGTCGCGGAACCGGGACCTCAAGGCCGGCAGCCGCCTGATCGTCATCAGCGACCTGCTGCAGAACTCCGACAGTGCCCGCTTCTGCCGGGCCAAGGGGGACATGCCGCGCTTCTCGGTCTTTGAGGACCGCCCGGTCTATCAGCGCCTCAAGCCCGAGCCGCTGGACGGCGTGCGGGTCGAGATGCTGATGCTCCAGCGCTTCGGCTATGGCCAGGACGATCTTCGGTACTGCAAGAACGAGGATGAGCTCAGGTCCTTCTGGCGCGACTACCTGACCGCCAACGGCATAAGCGAGCAGGACGTGCGCTTCATCCGCATCCGCCACGGCCTGATCGAGGACTAACCGCGATGGCCACACCTTCGGCACGCTCGAGCCTGCCGGGCCTGGCGATCCTCAGCGGCCTGTGTGTCTGGGGCGCGCTGCGGATCGGGCCGATCCTGGTCGGCGACCAGGTGCAGGCGCTGCCGGCGCTGTTGGCGGGGTTCGCCGTGGTGGGCGGGCTGCGCCTGGCCGTCGCCGCGCTGCTGGCCGGGGCGCGGGGGCTGGAGTGGCTCAGCGCCCATGCGCCGACGGGGCGGTCCGGGACCGCGCAGTGGGCGACG
>JANQMC010000096.1 GCA_028280305.1 Pelagibius sp.
GTCAGCAGCGGGTACCACTTCATCAGCTTCATGGCCGAGGAGAAGGCGATGTCGCCGCCACCGGTGCCCCAGAGCAGCAGCGCAGCCGCCGTGCCGACGAAACCGATGGCACCGAACACCCGCTGACCGGTCATCAGCATCAGCATCATCGTCGAGAACATGACGATGGCGATCACCTCATGGGACATCAGATCGATACCCCGCGAATGCGCGCCACGTCCTTGAAGAACTCGGACAGCGCCTGAAGGATCATCAGGCAAATGCTGAAGCACATGGTGACCTTGATCGGCCACAGCACCGGCCGCCATGCGGTGCTGCTGCGTTCGCCGTAGAGCAGCGAATAGGAGGTGCTCTCCCAGCCCCCATAGAGCAGAACCCCAAGATAGAAGATCAACAGGAACACCGTGAAGGCATCGAACCAGGCCTTCCTCCGATCCGACCAGCTGCCGTAGAAAAGATCCATCCTGACGTTGGAGCCGAGCTGGATCGAATAGGGTCCGCCCAACATGTAGTAGGCGACCATGAGGAACTGGGCCACTTCCAGCGTCCACAGCGAGGGCAGGAAGAAGGTCTTCGAAACCGAAGACCACAGCAGCACCCCGATCATGACAAAGATCACGTACATCGTGATCCTGCCGATCACGCGGTTCATCGAGTCGACATAGCGGACGTAGGCCTTCAGCGCGTTCGGCATCATCCGATGCTCCGCTGGGGGCCGGCATCGGCGGCCGGAGCGCCGAGTTCGTCAAGAGCTTGCCTGATGCAATCCGCCAGCCAGTCGCCCATCGCCTTCTGGATGGGGGCCTCGGCGATCAGGTCGTTCCTGATCTCGATCATGACGTTCAGCAGGCCGCGCGGCAGGGCCTGCTCTACCAGCGTGTGGGTCACGCCGTCGGCGGGACCGTAAGGCTCGTTCAGGCGAACAGCCAGGTCCGCCCGCCGCGCCGCCACCGGCAACAGCGCCTCGGCCAGCCGGCTGTCGGCATCGCAGAGAATGCCGACATCGACGTCGCGCCGCCGGCCCTCATAGACCGGCGTGAAGGAGTGCACCGTCACCAGGACCGGGACGCTGTCGCTCTCCAGACGCGCTTCGAGCGCCTCGGCCACGGCCCGGCGGAAGGGTTCGTAGACCTGTTCGACCCGCGCCCTGCGGTCGGCCGCCGTGAGCCCGCGGTTGCCCGGGATCTCGTAAACCTCGCTGATTTCGGGGATCGCCGAGTCCGCCTGCGGTGGCCGGTTACAGTCGTACACCAGGCGCGAGACGCGCTGGGCGATCAGGTGCGCGTCCAGAGCCGCCGAGAGCGCCTTGGCCACCGCCAGCGCACCCGGATCCCAGGCGATGTGACTCTCCCGGAGGTCCGGGCTGAGACCCAGATCGGCGAACACGGGAGGAATGGCGTTGGAGGCGTGTTCGCAGACCAGCAGAACGCGGCCCTGGCCCGCGGGGTTGATGTCGTCGACGACCCCGCCTTCGACCAACGGACGGTGCGAAGCCTCTCCTGCCGCCTGCACGCTCGCCGCCAAGAACGCCCCCATCTGCTTTTCTTTGGACCCCATCCTTTCAGACCCGGATTTCCTGTCAAGGCGGATTCTGAAAATTTCTCTTCACCGTGATCGTTTCTGGCGTATCTTCTTCAGAACGACGAGAGGACAGATAAGCCGGCGGCATGAGCAAGCGTCAGGATCTGACAGTGGCCGAAACGATCCGCGGCAGGTTCGAGTCCCTCACGCGGGCCGAACGGCAGCTTGCCAACGCCATGCTGGCCAACTATCCGGTCTCCGGCCTGGGCAGCATCACCGCGGTTTCGGAAAGCGCCGGCGTCTCTTCCCCTACGGTGGTCCGCATGGCCAAGAAGCTCGGCTTCGCCGGCTTCCCGGAACTGCAGGCCGCGCTGCGGGCCGAGGTCGAGGCGACCATCTCCAATCCCATCGCCAAGCACGACCGCTGGGCCGAGGGCGCCCCGGACACCCACATCCTGAACCGCTTCGCCGATGCGGCGATGGAAAACATGCGCCAGACCCTGAAGCAGATCAGCCCGGAGGACTTCAACGCCGTCGCC
>JANQMC010000110.1 GCA_028280305.1 Pelagibius sp.
GACCGCTGGCCGCCCCGGCAACGATGGAGCCGATCTCATAGAGCGCCACGGTCCAGGGCATCAGGTTGATGCCGCCGATCTCCGCGACGATGGCCGGCATCATGGTGGAAACCAGCAGGGCATCGGCGGCATGCAGCCAGACGCCGAGGCAGACCACGGCAAGGGAGGCCCCATGCTCGCGGTTCAGAATGTCGCGCCACTGCGCCGAATCGCTGCCGTTCACCGTCAAAGAAGGTCTTCTCTTTCGCCGGGCGCCTTCGTTTGCACCAGAATGATTGTCGCGGCGCGGCCGGAGGGCTATCTAAAAGCCAATGCTATCACAACCAATTCCGGAGCCCGGTCATGAACGAAGAAACCTTCAACATGGAACTGCGCAAGTTTCTGAAGAAAGTCGGCGTCACCTCGCAGCGCGAGATCGAGACCGCCGTGCGCGGCGCCATCGACGGCGGCAAGCTGACCGGTTCCGAAACCCTGAAAGCCAAGGTCGTTCTTTCCGTGGAAGGTCTTGACCTGAACCAGGAGATCACCGGCGACATCTCGCTCGGCTGAGCTGTTCGGACCAATCACGATCCGGGAAATGCCGGCGGGAGGGGCAGGCCCTTTTCCCGCATCACCGCCCGGGCGCGGTCGGGATAGTCGGTGATGATGCCGTCGACCCCGAGATCGATGAGGGATGCCATGTCGCCCGCATCGTTCACCGTCCAGACGACGACGCGCAGGCCCAGGCGTTGCGCCTCCCGCAGGTCCTGTTCCTTCAGGTCGCGGTAATAGGGCGACCAGACCGCGCCGCCGGCCGCTTTCACCGCCGCCGGGGGCGTCACCTCGGCCCAGTTGATCGCGAGACCGCCGATCCAGGGTGAGGGCTCGCGCGCACCGCGCCCGAGGTTGTCGAGCCAGGATTGCTCCGCCGTCAGATAAACGGTTTCGATCTCCGGCGCCTGTTCCTGTACCAGCAAAAGCGTGCGCCAGTCGAAGGACTGCACCGCGGCCCGTTCGGCGACACCGGCTTCGCGGACCACCGCAATTAGAGCGGTGGCAAAGGCCAGCGGCTCGGCTGAATCCTCTGGCGAGAGCGGCGAGATCTTTGTTTCGATGTTGTAGCGGACCGTTCCGCCGCTGAGGCTCTCCGCCCGCGCGATGACCGCCGCCAGACTGGGAATCGCAACGCCGTCCAGTCCGGCCTGTTCGGGATAGCGCCGGGCGGTGCGGCTGCCGGGTTTGGCGCGGCCGACGTCATAGGCTGCAAGATCCGCAAGGGTGAGATCGATCAGCGGCGCGGCCGTCTCCTCCGTCAGCCAGTTGCCATCGCCGTCGCGGGTGCGCTCCGGCGCGAGGCGGCGGTCATGATGCACCACCACCACGCCATCGGCGGTCATCACCGTATCCAGTTCCAAGGTGGTGACCCCCAAGGCCAGCGCCGTCTCGAAAGCCGGCAGGGAGTTTTCCGGCATCAGGCCGCAGGCGCCGCGGTGGCCCTGAAGATCGAGAGGCGCCAGGGCCGAGCGGTCGACGGCAACCGGCGTCTCGCCGGGGGCAATGACACCCAGGAGCGCGACAACGATCAGGACGGCGGTGGCCATCAGCCAGAAGCGCGAGCCGCGCGACAACCCGCCCCTATCGTTCCCGCTTGTCTGGGTTCCCTTGTTCATGGTCGGCGCAAGTCTTGGTTTCCAGGTTGTTCACAGCCGCGCGCATCCAGGCGCCGGTCTGCCGCGCCAGAGGGTCCGTTGCGGCCTCCAGCACCGCCGTTGCGGCGGCAAGCTGCGCGGACTTCTTATTCTGGCTCAACTTGGCTTTGGCCTCCAGACGCGTCACCGGTATTTCGAAGGCGACTACGCCGCGCATCATCGCTTGCATGTATCCCTCTTCGAGACCGGCTGTCGACCAGGGGCGCGCCTCCTCGGCTTCATGGAGGGCGACCATACGATCAAGCATGTCACGCAGTTCGGCGGCATCGTCGATCATGCGCGGCCTGCCATAGGCATGCACGGCGACGTAGTTCCAGGTCGGCACGGTCGGCGGCCCGCCGCCGTACCAGGTCGGCGAGATGTAGCTGTGCGGCCCCTGAAAGATCACCAACGCCTCGACCCCTTCTTCAGCCAGCTTGGCGAAGTCGCGCCACTGAGGGTTGGCGCGCGCCAAATGGGCCCGCAAGGTGCCTTGCGGCCCCGCCGCTGTGGCAGCCGGGTCGTAAAGAAACGGCAGGTGGCTGGCCTCGGGCGCACCCGCCGCAGCGGTCACGAGAAGGCCGAAGTTGTTGGCCTCTATCACCGCCGCGATCTGCTGGCGGTCGTCGAGGCGAAAAGCCTTGGGAACGAACATGGGACAGGTCCGGTCTGACTGCGTAGCGGCGGCGCAGACTAAGCAGCCATCCGGATCTGCAAAAGAGCCACTAGGGACCGAATGTGCCGGACCACTTTGGCGTTGAACGCGGCTTTAGCGCACCACCAGACGGTAGGCGACCAGAGCGGCCAGGGCGTAGACGAAGTTCAAGGCCAGCACCGTGGTCCAGGCGGTCATGGCGCCGAGACCGAGCTTGGCCAGCAGCGATGGGGCGACGGTGAGAAAGGCCAGCGCCACCAGGGCGCCGGCGGGACCGCGCAGCAGGCGGTAGATCAGGGGAATGGCAAGGGCAAGCGCGACACCGATGAAGTAGCGGTTGGGCACCACGGCAAGGCGCTCGAAGAGATCGGGCCGCAGGAACAGACCGGCCGCCGCCGCATTGGCAAGGGTTCCGGCGACACCGGCAGCCACAACGCCCAGAATGATCCTGATCAGCATCCCTTAGAGATAGGACGCCCTGCCCCCTGCCGCCAGGGGATTTGGTCTGGCGCTAAACCCGCTCAGCCCTTGCGCTCGATCATCAGCTTCTTGATCTCGGCGATGGCTTTGGCCGGGTTCAGGCCCTTGGGGCAGGTCTTGGTGCAGTTCATGATGGTGTGGCAGCGGTAGAGCCGGAAGGGATCTTCCAGCTGGTCGAGGCGCTCGCCGGTGGCCTCGTCGCGGCTGTCGGCGATCCAGCGGTAGGCCAGCAGCAGAATGGCGGGGCCGAGGTAGCGGTCGCCGTTCCACCAGTAGCTGGGGCAGGAGGTCGAGCAGGAGAAGCAGAGAATGCACTCCCAGAGGCCGTCAAGCTTGGCGCGCTCTTCCGGACTTTGGGCGCGCTCGCGCTCCGGCGCCGGGGTCTCGGTCTTCAGCCAGGGCTCGATGGAGGCGTACTGCGCGTAGACCTGGGTGAGGTCGGGCACCAGGTCCTTCACCACCGGCATATGCGGCAGCGGATAGACCTTCACGTCGCCGCCGATTTCGCTGAGGTACTTGGTGCAGGCCAGGGTGTTGGTGCCGTCGATGTTCATGGCGCAGGAGCCGCAGACCCCCTCGCGGCAGGAGCGCCGGAAGGTCAGGGTCGGATCGATCTCGTTCTTGATCTTGATCAGCGCATCGAGAACCATCGGCCCGCAGTCCTCCAGGTCGACCTCGAAAGTGTCGACCTTGGGGTTCTCGCCGTCATCGGGGTTCCAGCGATAGACCTTGAAGGCCTTGGTCTTGGCGGCGCCGGCCGGCTTCGGCCAGGACTTGCCGCTGCCGATCTTTGAATTGGCGGGAAGGACGAACTCGACCATCGAAACCTTTCTCTCGCGCTGAGCTTCCGGGGGCTTGTCAGTAGACCCGCGCCTTGGGCGGGAAGGTCTGCACTTCGTTGGTCAGGGTGTTGAGGCTCACCGGGCGGTCGCCGAAGCTGACCTTGCCGTCTTCGTCGCACCAGACCAGCGTGTGCTTCATCCAGTTCACGTCGTCGCGGTCGGGATAATCCTCGCGGGCGTGGGCGCCGCGGCTTTCGGTGCGGTTGGCCGCCGACTCCATGGTCACCTTGGCCTGGAACAT
>JANQMC010000174.1 GCA_028280305.1 Pelagibius sp.
CCACGCCCTGCAGCACCTGGCCTTCCTTCAGGTTGGCGACCAGTTCGGAGCGCTGCTTGGCGCGGGTCTCCTCCAGCACCGCGCGGCGGGAGACCACGATGTTGCCGCGCGAGCGGTCCATCTTGAGGATCTGGAACGGCTGCGGCGTGCCCATCAGCGGGCTGACGTCGCGCACCGGGCGGATATCGACCTGACTGCCGGGCAGGAAGGCCACGGCGCCGGAGAGATCGACGGTGAAACCGCCCTTGACCCGGCCGAAGATGGTGCCGGTGACCCGCTCGTTGCTGTCGAAGGATTTGGCAAGCTGCGTCCAGGCTTCTTCGCGCTTTGCCTTTTCACGGCTCAGCATGGCTTCGCCGTTCTTGTTTTCCATGCGCTCGAGGTAAACCTCGACCTCGTCGCCGGCTTTCAGTTCCGGCATCTGGCCGGCCTCGGCGAATTCTTTCAGGGCGACGCGCCCTTCCGACTTCAGGCCCACATCGACGACGGCGGTGTCGCCTTCGATCGCGATGATGGTGCCCCGAAGGACCTTGCCTTCAAGAGCGTCGTCAGTGCCAAGGGATTCATCTAGGAGGGCGGCAAAGCTTTCGGTAGGTGCCGCGGCGGTCTCGCTGGCCACATCAGCCATTCGGGTCGTCCTTTCTCTATTTCTGCACTATCCAGGCCGGGCGGTTGTTCCGCCGGTCTTCCCGGGACCATCCCGGGCACTCAAAGCAATCTCGCAGAACCTGCCAGAACCGGATCGAAGCGGCAGGGTTTTCTTTGTGATCGGGGGCGCCAGCCGGCAAACCCCGTCCCGCCCGCTTCTACGGGCGCTGCCGCTTGGTAATCTCGGCAATCGCGGCAGCGAAAACCTGATCGGCATCCATCTCGCTGGTATCGAGCCGCAAAGCATCTTCAGCGGCCTTCAGTGGGGCGGTTTCCCGCCCGCTGTCGCGCGCATCCCGTTCGCGCAAATCCTGCAAAACGCGCGCGTATATACTCTCCTCACCCCGTTCTAGCAACTCTTTATGGCGTCGCCGGGCGCGGGCCTCCATGGAGGCTGTTAGGAATAATTTCACGTGAGCGTCGGGGCAGACCACCGTTCCGATGTCGCGGCCGTCCAGAACCGCCCCCGTCTTGCCGCCGGGGGGCTGGACGGCAAAGCGCCGCTGAAAGGCCAGCAAGGCCTCGCGAACCGCTTGATTCGCCGCCACTTTTGAGGCTGCTTGCCCGACCGCCTCACGGCGCAGATCGTCGCGTTCCAGGTCGCCGGGCTGCAGATTCTCGGCGGTCTGCGCGGCCAGATCGTGATCTTCCGGGTCCCCTCCGCCGGCCAGGATCCTGGCCGCCACGGCGCGGTAGATGGACCCGGTGTCCAGATAACCGTAATCCAGGGCCGCGGCCAGACGTCTGGCCAGGGTGCCCTTGCCGGCGGCGACCGGTCCGTCGACGGCGATGATCATGGCGCCGGCTGCTGTCCGGCCGCAGCGGCATTACGCATCGCTCAGTTCTGCCCCCAGGTCCTGCATCAGCCGGGTGAAATCCGGAAAGGAGGTGGCGATGGGGGTTGCGTCGTCGATCTGGACCGGCCGTTCGCTGGCCATGCCGAGGACCAGGAAGCTCATGGCAATGCGGTGGTCGAGTTCGGTTTCGACCGGCTGGTTGTTGCCGCCCGGCGGGCGGCCCTTCACGCCCTCGACGGCCAGGCTGTCCGGGCCTTCCTCGACCTTCAGGCCGCAGAGGGAGAGTCCGCGGGCGACGGCGGCCAGGCGGTCGCTTTCCTTCACCCGCAGTTCGCCCAGGCCGTTCATCACCGTGCGGCCCTCCGCTGCTGCGGCCGCCATGGCCAGAACCGGATACTCGTCGATCATCGAGGGTGCGCGCTCGGCGGGTACTTCCACGCCCTGCAGCGGTCCGCCGCGCACCAGCAGGTCGGCCACCGGCTCGCCGCCTTCCTCGCGCGCCGCGGTGATCTCGATATCGCCGCCCATTTCCTGCAGGGTGGTCAGCAGGCCGCTGCGCTGCGGGTTCATGCCGACGCCGATCAGGCGGACCTCCGATCCCGGCAGCAGCAGCGCCGCGACCAGAGGAAAGGCGGCGGACGAGGGGTCCGCCGGTACCTGGACGGGACGGCCGGTCAGTTCGGGCTGGCCGCTGAGGATAATCTCCTCGGCCCGGCCGCCCTCCACCGCGATCTCGTTGCGCCGCAGGGTAGCGCCGAAGTAAGCCAGCATCCGTTCGCTGTGGTCGCGCGTCGCCTCGCGTTCCACCACCCGGGTGTCGCCCGGGGCGTTCAGCCCGGCCAGCAGCACCGCCGACTTCACCTGGGCGGAGGGCACCGGCAGTTCATAGTCGAGCGGCAGAGGCTGGCGGCTGCCGACCACCGTGAGCGGCAGGCGTCCGCCTTCGCGGGCGATGAATTCCGCGCCGCAGGCCGACAGCGGATCGGTGACCCGCGCCATGGGCCGGCCCCGCAGCGAGGCATCGCCGGTCAGCACGGCGGTCAGCGGATGGCTTGCAAGGATGCCCAGCAGCAGCCGCGCGCCGGTGCCGGAGTTGCCCATGTCGATCACGTTGTCCGGCTCGACCAGCCCGCCGATGCCGCGGCCCCAGACATGCCAGCGCCCAACGTCGTCGCGGGTGATCTCCGCCCCCAGGGCGCGCATCGCCGCGGCGGTGCAGAGCACGTCTTCGCCTTCCAGCAGGCCGTCGATGGTGGTCTCGCCGACCGCCAGCCCGCCCAGCATCAGGGCGCGATGCGAAATCGATTTGTCGCCGGGCAGCTTCACCGTACCGGACAGTGCCTCTGTCGGCTGGGCGGTCATGGGTCTCAAAGGGTTGCTTCCTTGCTTGCGGAGGTTTCTTCGGCGGTTGCTTGAGCGGCTGCCGCCGTTTCCGGCCTCGCGATCGTGCGCGGCCCCGAATTACCTTTTGACAGCGATGCACGATCATGGCAATTGCCAAGCCAGGGGCCGTGACCATTAAGATCGTTTGGAGGACGCGCTGGTGGCTAATCCGAAGTGGGGAACCAAGCGCATTTGTCAGAATTGTGGAACCAAGTTCTACGACCTGAAGAAAACGCCGATCATCTGCCCGTCCTGCGAGACGCAGTTTGATCCCGAAGCGCTGTTGAAGTCGCGCCGTCCGCGCGCGGCGGCCAAACCCGATCCGAAGCCCAAGGCGGCCGCCAAGCCGGCGCCGGCGGAAGATGAGGCGGCCGACGACGAGGAAGAGGCCATCGATGTTGAGGACGAGGAGGCCGATGCCCTGCTGAAGGAGGCGGCCGGCGACGATGACGACGACAACGTCATCGAAGACACCTCGGACCTTGGCGACGACGACGATATGGCCGATGTGGTGGTCGAGGGTGAGAAAGACGACACCTGAGGCACATGTTTGAAGGCGGGCGCGGCGTGGGCCGCGCCTGCGACTTTTTCCTTGCCTTGCCGGGGCGGGATACCTAATTTCCCGCCGATCACCCCGCCGGCGCCGGTTTTACCGGCCAGGACCGGGGTTCCCTGTGGGGCCGTAGCTCAGTTGGGAGAGCGCTACAATGGCATTGTAGAGGTCGTCGGTTCGATTCCGTCCGGCTCCACCAGTTTCCAAAACCCCCGGTCAAAACCGGGGGTTTTGCTTTTTGGGCGGCCTTAGAGCGTTTTCGACTTACGTCGAAGCGGTTCCAGCTCACTCCCCCTCCCGGCCACTCATAGGATACTGGCCCAAAAAACTCGGGGGGTGGCCGGGAGGGGGAGTGGGCCGGTGCCGTCAAGACATTAAGGAATCTAAGGCAGCGGCACCCGCAGCACCAGGGCGAAGAGGCCGTAGAAACCGGCCAGCAGGGCGGTGGCGGCGAGCAGGTGCAGGGCGAACGCTTTGAGACTCATGCGCTCGCGATAGGCGGTGATTCCCACGGCGAGCAGGCCGAGGGCGGCGACCGGCAGAAAACCGATGGGCTTCAGCAGCAGGGCCCAGGCCAGCAGGGTGATGGAAAGGCCGATGAGGCGGGGCCATTCCAGGCCGCTCCAGAAACTTTGCTGCTCGGCGCCGTCGCCGCGGCGCAGCACGACCCGCAGGGCGAGGCCAAGCGCGGCGAGGATCAGCACGATGGCCGCGGTGGTGGGGAAGACGGCCCCAAGCTCCGACATCTCCCCGGTCTGGGAAAGCGCGTAGCCGCCGAGCGCCAGGGCCAGGGCGGCGGCGATCAGGTCGCCGGTTCTGCTGCCGAGTTCCATGTCAGGCGGCCCCCGCTGCTTTGCGTTTGGCCCGCCAGGCGGCGATGAAGGGCCAGCCGAGGGTCAGCAGGGTGAGGGCGATGATGGCGAGAGAGATCGGCCGGCCGAAGAACATGGCCGGGATGTTGCCCTGGGCGCCGCCGATCAGCCAGGCTTGGACGAAACCGGCTTCGGCGATGGGGCCGAGGATCAGACCGAGCACGATGGGTGAGGCCTGCAGGCCGATGCGGGCCAGCACCCAGCCGACGAGGCCGAGGCCGACCATCATCAGCACATGCACGGTGTTGACCTCGATGGCATAGGAACCGATGACGGTCAGCAGGGCGATCCCCGGCGCCAGGGCGGTCTTGGGCACCGAGATGATGAGGCGGAAGGCGTAGCGCCCGACCACCAGCCCGGTGGGCAGCATCAGCATGGTGGCGATGATCAGGCCAATGACGAAGGTGTAGACGATGTCGCCCTGCTGGGTGAAGAGCTGCGGGCCGGTGCGGATGCCCTGGACCAGCAATGCGCCGAGGATGATGGCGTCGGGCGGCGTGCCGGGAATGCCGAGCACCAGGGTCGGAATGAAGCCGCCGCCGACGGTGGCCGAATTCGCAGCCTCAGAGGCGATGACGCCGTCGGTGGCGCCCTTGCCGAAGTTGTCGGATTCCTTGGAGGTGCGCTTGGCCTCGGTATAGGCGACCAGCCCGGCGACCGAGCCGCCGGCTGCCGGCAGAATTCCCACGGCGGTGCCGATGACGGCGGAGCGCACGAGGTTGAACTTGGCGCACCAGACCTTGCCCAGCGCCTCGATGAGGCGGAATCCGGCCATCTGCTCGCTGCGGCGCTCCAGATGCGCTTCCGGGCGGATCACCAGATCAATGAGCACGGGAATGCAATAGAGCCCGATCATGGCGGGAATGATCGGGATGCCGCCGAGCAACTGGGTCTGGCCGAAGGTGTAGCGCACGTCGCCGCCGACCACTGCCGAGCCGACGGTGGAGAGCAGCAGGCCGATGCAGCCGCCGATGATGCCCATCAGGGTGTGGCCCGCCGAGAGGGTGGCGATCAGCGAGAGCCCGAAGATCGCCAGCCAGAAATACTCGACCGGCCCGAAGGCGAGCGCGATCTGCGACAGCGGGGGCGCCAGGAACAACAGCGCCAGGGCGCCGACCAGCCCGCCGACCACAGAGGCTAGGCAGGAAAGCGTCACCGCCAGGTCGCCGTCGCCGCGCTTGGCCATGGGAAAGCCATCCATGGCGGTGGCGATGGCCGCCGGGGTGCCGGGGGTGTTCACCAGGATGGCGGCATAGGCGCCGCCGTAGATGGCCCCGGTATAGACCGCCCCCAGGGCGATGAGGCCCGAGGCCGGGTCCATGGTGAAGGTGAAGGGAACCAGAACGGCGACCGCCATGGTCGCCGAGAGGCCGGGCAGCGCGCCGATGACCGTTCCCGCCAGAACGCCGCAAAGGGCGAGGGCAAGGTTCAGCGGCGACAGGGCCGCCACCAGGGATTCGAGCATCGACGCGCTTCCGGTACTGCCTGGGAAACTTGGACCTGAAGCTTAGTTGGCTGCCTTCAGGGCCTCAATCGCAGAAGCGTATTCCGCACGGCGGTCGGCAATGAACTGGTCGACCTTGTCGTGGGGAATGTCGGTAACGACGTAGCCGTTCTCCTCCATCTTCTGCCGGAACTCCGGCTTGGCGTTGATCGCGCCGATGATGTCGGAAAGCTTCTGGCGCACCTCCGCGGGCGCGTCCTTCGGCAGGGTCACGCCGCGATAGGCGCCGGCCACATAGTCAAAGCCGAGTTCCTTGAAGGTCGGGACGTCGGGATAGGCCGCCACCCGCTCTTCGGTGGCGATCGCCAGAACCCGCACCTGGTCACCAGCCTTGATGCCCTGGGTGGTGTAGCTCATCGCCGCCTTCACCTGGCCGCCGAGCAGCGCCGCCATGGAGGGGGCCGAGCCCTTGAAGGGGATGTAGGTCGACTTGGTGCCCGCCATCTGGTCGAAACGCACGGTCGCCAGATGGTTGGCGGAATTGGTGCCGGAGCCGGAGAAGGTGGTGGCGCCGGGGTTCGCCTTGGCGTCGTCGATCAGGTCCTGCAGGGTCTGGTAGGGGCTGTCGGCACGCACCAGGATCGCGTCCGGGGTGTAGTGAAAGACGAAGGCCGGTTTCACGTCCTCGGTCTGATAGCCGACATCCTTCATCGAGGGCTGCAGGATGGCATGAGGGAAGTTCACGTTCATGACGGTGTAGCCGTCGGGCTCGAAACCGTTCAACTGTGCCCAGGCCGTGGCGCCGCCCGCGCCGGGCTTGTACTGGATGACCACGTCCTGCCCGGCGACGTCCTTGAAATAGGACTCCTGGAAGCGGGCGGTCACGTCGGACTCGCCGCCCGGGTTGTAGGGCACGATGTAGGTGATCGCCTTGGTCGGATAGTCCGCGGCCTGGCTGATCTGCGCCGCACCAAGGATAACGGCGGCGGACGCCGCCAGAGTGACTAATCTCTTCATTGCATTACCTCCCGATTTACAACTGTTGTCTTTACCGTTGTTTGCTGTGGCGGATGCTAGTCGGCAGCCGCTTGCGGATTGAGATGAATTTATTGAACAATCGCCTGGAAGAAAATAAGTCATTCCGATCCTTTGCAGGCCTATTCATCCATGGAACTTAAGCAATTGCGCATATTCCTGTCGGTGGCCGAAGAACTGCACTTCGGCCGCGCGGCGGAGCGCCTGCACATGGCGCAGCCGGCCCTTTCCGCCCAGGTGCGCGGCCTGGAAGACGAACTGGGGGTGCGCCTGTTTCTGCGCACGACCCGGCGGGTCAGCCTGACCCGGGCAGGGGAGAGCTTTCTGCCGGAGGCGCAGGCGACCCTGGCCCAAGCCGAAGCCGCGGCCGCAGCGGCCCGCGCCGTGGCCGGCGAAGGGGCCGAGTTGCTGAAGGTCGGCGGGGTCGATTCGGCCACCGCAGGTCTGCTGCCGCAGGTGGTCCGGCGTTTCCGCCGCGACTATCCGGATGTCGAAATCAAGGTCAACGAGCTGCTTTCGGCCCCGGCGCTCCATGCCCTCTCAAACCGGCACCTGGACATTGCCTTCGTGCGGATTCTGCCGAAGGACGATCACCTGAAGGCCCGTCATGTCCTGACCGAACCCATCGTCGCGGCGCTACCGGCGGATCACCGGCTGGCGCGGCGCAAGACGGTGCCGGTGGCGGAGATTGCCAAGGAACCGCTGGTGATTCCGGCCCGCTCCAACCGGCCGATTCTCTTCGATGTCATCCACGACTATTTCCGCAGCCGCGGGCACGAGCCGCGCATTCTGCAGGAAGCCAACGAACGCCATGTGATCATCTCCATGGTGGCCGCCGGTCTCGGCCTGTCGCTGGTGCCGGCCTGGGTCACCCAGTTCCAGCGCGACGACGTGGCTTATCGCCCGCTGCAGGACGGCGGTCCGCTGGTTGAGGTCTATGTCGTCTGGCGCGACCGGGAGGTGATGCAGAGCGCGCTGGCGTTTCTCGATTACCTGCCGGGCGAGCCCGCCAACTGAATCAGAGGGCCGGCAGAGCAGAAGCTGATTGATCGCGATCTGCGATCAATTGCGGCGATTGGACAGTGGCCCGGCGCTTCGTTACCCAGAGAGCATGTTGAAGGGGTGAGCATGTTCGAAGGTTTCAAAGAATTCGACCTTTCCGGCGCGGGCGCGACCATTCACGGTGTGACCGGCGGTTCGGGCCCGGCGCTGCTGTTGCTGCACGGCAATCCCCAGACCCACGCCATGTGGCACAAGATCGCGCCGCGCTTGGCGCAGGACTTCACCGTCGTCGCCGCCGATCTGCGCGGCTACGGCCGCTCCTCCAAGCCGCCGAGCGATGCCGAGCATACGCCCTATTCCAAGCGCGCCATGGCCGCCGACATGGTGAAGGTGATGGCGCAACTGGGTCATGACCGCTTTTTTGTCGGCGCCCATGACCGCGGCGCCAGGGTCGCGCACCGCTTGGCGCTCGACTGGCCGGCGCGTGTCCAGCGGCTGGCCCTGCTCGACATCGCCCCGACGCGCGAGATGTATCGCCTCACCGACGAGGCTTTTGCCCGTGCCTATTGGCACTGGTTCTTCATGATTCAGAAGGCGCCGCTGCCCGAGCAGATGATGGCCGCCGACCCGGAGGCTTTCTGGCGCTGGCGCTGCGGCGCCGGGCCGGCGGGCATGACACCCTTCAGCGCTGACGCGCTTGAAGACTATCTCGCCGCCTTTCGCGATCCGGCGACGATCACCGCCACCTGCGAAGACTACCGTGCGTCGGCCGGCATCGATATTCGCCACGACGATGAAGACGGCGGGCGCAAGATCGCCTGTCCCCTCTTGGCACTCTGGGGGGCGGGCGGTGCCGTCGATCGTTGTTTCGATGTGCTGGCCCTGTGGCGCGCGCGTGCCGAGGACGTGCGGGGGCGGGCGGTGCCGGGCGGTCACTATCTGGCCGAAGAGAACCCGGATCTGATCTATCAGGAATTTCATGGTTTTTTCAGTGAGGCGGAACGATGACTACGCGTAAGCACAGCATAGCGGTGATCCCGGGCGACGGGATCGGCGGGGAAGTGATTCCGGTCGGCCAGCGGGCCGCGGAGGTGGTGGCGGCCAAGCACGGCTTTACCATCGACTGGCAGGACTTCGACTGGTCCTGCCAGCGCTATGCCGAGACCGGGCGCATGATGCCGGAGGACGGCATCGAACAGATCAAGGCCTTTGATGCGATCTATCTCGGCGCCGTCGGTTGGCCCGGGGTGGCCGATCACGTCTCGCTCTGGGGTCTGTTGATTCCGCTGCGCCGCGAACTCGACCTCTACGCCAACGTACGGCCGGTGCGCCTGCTGCGCGGCATGACCTCGCCCCTGGCCGGGCGCGGCCCGGAAGACATCGACTTCATCGTGGTGCGCGAGAATGTCGAAGGCGAGTATTCGGAAGTCGGTGGGCGGCTCTACGGCGGCACCGATCACGAGATGGTCTCGCAACTCTCGATCTTCACCCGCCGCGGCACCGACCGCATTCTCGACTACGCCTTCGAACTGGCGGCCAAGCGCAAACGCAAGCACGTGACCTCGGCCACCAAGTCCAACGGTATCGTCCACACCATGCCTTACTGGGATGAACGCTTCGCCGCAGCCTCGGCACGCCACCCGGGCATCGACACCGCGCAGTATCACATCGATATTCTGACGGCCCACTTCGTGCAGCACCCGGACTGGTTCGACGTGGTGGTCGCCTCCAACCTTTTCGGCGACATCCTCTCCGACCTCGGCCCGGCGGTGGCCGGCTCCATCGGCATCGCCCCGGCGGCCAACCTGAACCCGACCCGGGAATTCCCCTCCCTCTTTGAGCCGGTGCACGGCTCGGCCCCGGACATTGCCGGCCAGGGCATCGCCAACCCCATCGCCGCGGTCTGGACCGCCGCCATGATGCTGGACCATCTGGGCGAAGCCGAAGCCGCTGCCGAATTGGAAGCGGCCATCGAAACGGCGCTGGAGGACCCGGCGACCCGTACCCGCGACCTCGGCGGCACGGCGGACACCAAAACCTGCGGCGAGGCGGTGCTGAAGGCCCTGGTTTGATTCCTTCTCTGCAGCTCTGAGGTACAGGCAAAAGGCGCCTTGACCTTACCCTTGCTGGAAAGTGCAGGCTTTTGCCGTCGGCAGTTGGTAGGGGACAGGTTTGGTCATGTGGCGGAAAGACCGCTGGACCGTTTTGGCTGTGGTCGCCACCCTCGGTCTGGGTGTGTTGGCGAGCTATGCTTTGAATTGGGGCGATCAGGCTTCCGGCATAGATCCATCAGACCGTGACAGGCTGGCTCTGGGCCGGCAGGTCTATGATGATCACTGCGCCGCCTGTCATGGGGCTGGCCTCGAAGGCCAGCCCGACTGGCGGCAACGCCGTTCTGACGGGCGCCTGCCTGCGCCGCCGCATGATGAAACGGGCCATACCTGGCACCATCCCGACGCACAGCTCTTTGCCCTCACGAAGTACGGTCCCGCCGCGATCGCCGGCGGCAACTATCAAAGCGATATGCCGGCCTACGAGGGCGTCTTGAGCGACGATGAGATCTGGGCCGTGCTGTCTCACATCAAGAGCCGCTGGCCGGCGGCCATTCAGGCACGGCATGATCAAATCAATGAGGCCGCAAAGTAAAGACCCATAGCGGCTGATCCGGCTTGCAGACCGCGACACCTTGTCCCGGTGCACTGGCGCACTGTCCTCTCTACACTGTCGTGAGAACAGAGAGGACTGGGTGGCGTAAAGCCATCCGACGGATCTTGGGATCCCTTGGGTAGCACATGATGTCAGCGACAGCACCTGCCCGGCCACGGCGGCCGGCGCTCGTCAGACGCCGTGCGGTGGCCGTTGTCGCGCTGGTGCTGATGGCGCGTTTGCTGCTGCCCTGCTTTCCCGTACAGGCGAGCACGGGCGACGACGCCTTTTACATCATCTGTACGCCGAACGGCCTTGTCGACCTGCGCAGCCTCTATCCGCAGGAAGACGGCTTTGCATCACAGACCGGGGAAGACCGCCAGCAACCCAGCCCGGCCGATGGCAACGTCTTCCAGAAGTGTTCCGGGTTTTGTGGCCTTTCCGTTCCCTTGATGGCCGCGGCGCCGGCTTTTGCCGCGCCACCGCTTCTGGCAGACCTGCAACGTCTCGCAGTTCGCGACGGCGACATCCTGCCAAGCTTCGAACGGCGTTACGACCTCGCCGCGCGGGCTCCTCCGACTTTCCCCGGCTGATTCTTCACACCTAAAAACACATCGGCTTCGGTAGCCGCGCTTTTTGCGCATCGGGCTGCCGTCAAAGGAAAGCTCTCTCATGGACAATGCAGCTACTGCATCGGGCCGGCCGCTGGCCGCGGACACGCCCGATGAAACCCGCGGTGAAACCAACACCTTCGCAAGAAAGTTCTACGTCGCTGCCTGGCGCTGGCACTTCTATGCCGGTCTCTACGTCGTACCCTTTCTTCTGATGCTGTCGATCACCGGTCTCATCATGGTCTATTTCAACTCGGTGGAGACACGTTTCGGCGAGCGCCTCTACGTGACGCCGCAGGGGGAGATGAGCTCGCCCATCGCCCAGGCCCAGGCCGCGGCGGCGTTGTATCCGACAGGAAGCGTCACACAGTACATGCCGCCTCCGGCAGCAGACCGCACGGCGCTGGTGACGGTTGGGGTCGACGGCGTGAGCATGATCGTTGCGGTCGATCCCTACACCAACGCGGTGCTGAACGCGGTCGAAAAGGATTCGACCTGGTTTTACTTTGCCAGCGATATCCACGGCACTCTGTTGATCGGCGATCTCGGTGACCGGCTGATCGAAATCGCTGCCGGTCTCGCCATCGTGCTGGTCGTGACCGGCCTCTATCTCTGGTGGCCGCGCGACGGCACCGGCTTTGCCCGCGTTCTCATCCCGCGGCTGAACACGCGAGGCCGTGCGCTCTGGAAAGAACTCCACGTCACTGCGGGTTTTTACACTTCCATCGTGATGGTCTTTTTCCTGATCTCGGGCCTTGCCTGGGCCGGGATCTGGGGCGGCCAGTTCGTTCAGGCCTGGAGCACTTTCCCGGCCGAGAAGTGGGACAACGTGCCGCTGTCGGACGAGACCCATGCGGCCATGAACCACGGCGCCCTGAAAGAGGTGCCCTGGGGGCTGGAGCAGACGCCGTTGCCGCTCTCCGGATCCGACGTCGGGACGGCTGGTGTCCCTGAAGGCGTGGCGGTCAATCTGAACAGCATCGAGGATCTGGCGCGGGCCATCGGTTTCGACCAGCAGTTCCGTATCGGCCTGCCGGGGGATGCCACCGGGGTCTACACGATCTCAGCCGATTCCATGGACGGCGATACCGAAACCCCGACCGGCGACCGCACCGTGCATATCGACCAATACACCGGCAAGGTCCTGGCTGAGGTCGGTTTCGCGGACTATTCCCTGGCGGCCAAGGCCATGGCCGTGGGCACCGCCCTGCATCAGGGTGACATGGGGTTGTGGAATACGGCGCTGAACACGCTGTTCTGCCTCACCGTGATCTTCATCTGCATCAGCGGGGTGGTCATGTGGTGGAAACGCCGGCCCAGCGGCGCCCTGCGTCTCGCGGCGCCGCCCCTGCCCGCCAACCTGCCGCTGTGGAAGGGGGCGGTCTTCATCATGCTGCTGCTGTCCCTCGCCTTTCCCCTGGTGGGGCTCACCCTGCTGGCGGTGCTGGCCTTCGACGTTCTGATCCTGTCGAACGCTCCGGCGCTGCGGCGCGCCTTGCAGTAGCGCAGCAGCAGAGTATGGGGCGGGCCTTGCTGGCCCGCCCCGCTACTGCGTTTTCCAGACCGCCAGGTCGTGGGCGGGAATTTCCGGACCGCCGAGCAGGTAGTTCGCGCCCTCCGGCGCCGGGGCCGGCAGGGACTGATCGCCGTAGTTGAAGGCGAAGGTGAGGTCGCCGAGGCGGCGCAGGCGCAGGGCCTCGTCGAGGCGCTGGATCGTCAGCCCGCGTGCTTCGGCCAGAGCGGCGATGAAGTCGGTGAGGAAGGCTTCCTCCGGCCAGAAACCGAGATAGTGGCGGTCGCCCTGCGTCATGATCGCCGTTTCACCATCCTGAAAGGTGGCGATGCTCTCGGCGCTATCGCTCTCCAGGCGTTCGCGCCACAAACCGACCGGATAGGTTTTGTTGGCCCAGGTCAACTGGTCCTGAACAGAGGGCGGCAGGCTCTCGACCCGGGTGACCTGCAGGTCGACGAGCGCGCGCAGCCCGCCCGGCGGCAGCCCTTCGGGGATCTGAAAGGTCTTGGTCTTGGCGCCGCTGCGCGGGCCCAGCACGATGGTGGCGCCGGAACTCTCCAACGCGGCGACGGCGGCGCCGTCGATCATCGGCAGGCTGGGCGCCACCACCAGGGCGTAGCCGTCGAGGGGTGCACCCGGCGGCAGGATGTCGACATCCAGGCCGAGACGCCGGAGACAGCGGTAGAACTGGTGCGCCAGGGCCTTGTAGTTGAAGCCGAGACCCTGGGGCTGGATCTGAAAGGTCCAGACCGCTTCGTAGTCGAAGATCAGAGCCGCCGGCGCCTGACGCCTTGCACCGAGGGCTTCGGCAAAGGCTGTCATCTCCCGGCCGACCTGGGTAGCCTCCTCGCCGCCCTGGTCCAGCACGCCGTCGGGCCGGTTGAGCCCGGCATGCATTTGCTCCTGGGCGAAGGGCGCCTGACGCCAGCGGAAGTAGGACACCACCTCGGCGCCGTGGGCAAAAGCCTCCCAGGTCCAGAGCCGCACCATGCCCTTGGCCGGTGCCGGGTTGAAGTCGGCCCAGTTCACCGGACCCGGCTGTTGTTCCATCACCCACCAGCGCCCGCTGCCCATGCCGCGGCAAAGGTCGTGGTGGAAGGCGGCGACATCGGGATGGCCGGAACGCGCCCAGCGGGTCTTGTCTTCGGCCGGCATCGGCAGGCGCTGGTCCGTGTGACCCAGCGGATAGCTGTCCCAGGAAACGACATCGATATCGCGGGCCACCGGGTAGTGATCGAACTCCGTGAAGAAGCCCATGAAGTTGTGCGCCAGGAACCGCCCGGGCGAGAGGCGGCGCAGGATGTCCACCTGCAGCCGGTTGTAGACGGCGACCTGATCCGACGCGAAGCGGCGATAGTCCATGAGGTGCGAAGGATTGGCCTCGGTGACCGTCAGGTTGGGCAGATCCACTTCGTGAAAGCCGCCGTAAGTCTGGCTCCAGAAGGCGGTGCCCCAGGCCTCGTTCAGGGATTCGATCGTCTGATATCGCTTGTGCAGCCAGTTGCGAAAGGCCGGCAGGCAGTGCGGGACATAAGATAGCACTGTGTTGTGGCAGCCGTATTCGTTGTCGATCTGCCAGCCGGCAACCGCAGGATGTTCGCCGTAGCGGCTGCCCATGGCCTCGACGATGCGCTGCGTTTCTTCCCACCAGGCCGGGCTGGAAAAGCAATAGTGGCGCCGCGCACCGAAGCGCAGCACCCGGCCGCGCTCGTCGGCGGGCAGGATTTCCGGGCGCTCGTTGATCAGCCATTTCGGCGGCGTCGCCGTCGGCGTGCCCAGCACGACCTTCAGGCCGGCCGCCGCCAGGGTGTCGATGGCGCGGTCGAGCCAGCCCCAGTCGAAAGCATCGCGGCGCGGCTCCATCTGGCTCCAGGCAAACTCGCCGATGCGCACATAGGTGATGCCGAGGGCGGCCATGGCTGCAGCATCCTCCGCCCAGTTTTTCTCCGGCCAGTGTTCGGGGTAGTAGCAAACGCCAAGCATGAGGGGTTCAGACCTTTTCCAGATGCAGAAGGGCGACGGACTGCGGCCTCGGCAGGCCGAAGGTCATGCCGCCCGCCGCCAGCAGGCGGCCGGACAGAACGATCTTCCCGCCGAGCCAGGCATCGAGGTTGGCCAGATGGTCGGCCAGACGCTCGGCCAGCGGCGGCAGCAGGGTGACGCGGTAGTCGGCTTCGGGGTCGAGGCCGGGCAGGGAAAGCGGCGAAGGACGCGGCGGCAGCGGCGGGTCGACACAGACCAGTGCAGCCAGGGCGGCGGAACGGTCCGGCGCGACGCTCAGCCAGGCCTGCCCCTTGCTGCTCATGAACGGCAGGCGGTACAGCCTGCCGCCGTGCAGCAGGGGGCGGAAGCGCTTGTAGGTGTCGATCCAGTTCTTCAGGGAAGCGGTTTCATCCGCGCTCAACTCTGCCAGATCGAATTCCAGGCCGAAATGCCCAAAAAGCGCGGTGCCGGCACGGAAGTCTATGCTGAAGCGGCGGCCGGCGGTGTGGCTGGCGGCGGGCCCGACATGGGCGCCCAGGATCTCCGGCGGGAAGAACAGACTGGCGCCGCGCTGGATCGTCTGGCGCGCCAGGGCGTCGTTGTTGTCGCTGGTCCAGATCCGCTCCGTCCGCCGCAGCACGCCATAGTCG
>JANQMC010000159.1 GCA_028280305.1 Pelagibius sp.
CTGAACCTGCGCTGCTGGTGCGGCAAGGACGACTATTGGGATCTGCTGTTCGACCTCACCAAGACAGTGAAGCTCGAACTCGATGAAAACGGATTCAGCATTCCCTTCCCGCAGCGGGAAGTTCATGTCGTCAGCAATGCTGCCGATGCGCCCGAGACGGGCAAAGCACGCGACTAACCAGCCGCTTCGCCCTGACCCCTAACCGGCGGCGAGCGCCGCCTCAATGGCCGACACGGCCTTTGCCGCCGAAGCGCCGTCCGGGCCGCCGGCCTGGGCCATGTCAGGCCGCCCGCCGCCACCCTTGCCGCCCAGCGCCTGCGAGCCGACCTTCACCAGATCGAGCGCCGAAGCCTTGCCGGTTGCGTCTTCGGTGACGCCCACCACCAAGGAGGCCTTGCCCTCGTTGACCGCCACCAGGACGACCACGCCGCTGCCGATCTGCTTTTTCAGATCGTCCGCCATCGGTTTCAACTCGCGCGGCGGAATATCCTCCAGAACCCGGGCCGCGAACTTCAAGCCCGCGACCTCGCGGGTATCGTCGGAGGCCGCGCCGCTGCCGCCGGTCGCCAGTTTGCGCCGCAGATCGCCGACTTCGCGGTCGAGACGTTTGCGCTCTTCCAGCAGGGCGGCGATACGGTCGGGCAGATCCTCCGGCGTCGTTTTCATCAACGCGGCAGCCTCAGTCAAGGCGCTGCCTTGCTGAGCCACATGACCGCCCGCCGCCTCGCCGGCCACCGCCTCGATACGGCGCACGCCGGAGGCCAGCGCAGCCTCCCCGGTGATCTTGAAGAAACCGATGTCGCCGGTACGCCTGACGTGGGTGCCGCCGCAGAGCTCGGTCGAGAACTGCCGTCCGCCCTTCACCGGATCTTCGCCGCCCATGGAAAGCACCCGCACCTCGTCGCCGTACTTTTCGCCGAAGAGCGCCAGCGCGCCCTCTTCAATGGCCTCATCGGGCGTCATGAAGCGGGTCTCCACTGCCGCGTTGGCGCGGATCCGGCGGTTCACCTCGGCCTCGACCACCGCTATGTCTTCCGCCGTCAGCGGCTTGGGATGGCTGATATCGAAACGCAGGCGATCCTCTGCGACCAGGGAGCCTTTCTGGGTCACATGCTCGCCCAGACGCCGCCGCAGAGCCTCGTTCAAAAGATGAGTGGCGGAGTGATGGGCGCGCAGCGCCGTGCGGCGGCGGCCGTCGACCCTCAGTTCGACCGCATCGCCGACCTTAAGGGTGCCGTGCGCCATCTTGCCTTGGTGAACGTAGAGGTCGCCGAGCTTCTTCTGCGTATCCCCAACCTGAAGTTCGCCGCCCTCGGCACTGAAGATCGCGCCTTTGTCCCCTTCCTGACCGCCGGATTCGCCGTAGAACGGGGTCTGGTTCACCAGCAGTTGGACGTCCTGACCGGCCGAAACCTCGGATACCTCCGCGCCGTCGACCAGCAGAGCGGTGATCTGCCCTTCCGCCGTCTCGGTGCCGTAGCCCAGAAACTCCGTCGCCCCCAGGCGGTCGCGCAGCTCGAACCACAGGGTTTCGGTGGCCGCGTCGCCGGAACCGGCCCAGGCCTTGCGGGCAGCGGCGCGCTGACGCTCCATCGCTACATCGAAACCCTCGGTATCGACGCTACGGCCCTGGCCGCGCAGGATGTCCTGGGTCAGGTCCAGCGGAAAACCGTAGGTGTCGTAGAGTTTGAAGGCGACCTCGCCGGCGAGCGCCTCGCTGCCGCCCAGTTTGTCGGTCTCTTCCTCCAGCAACTTCAGGCCGCGGTCCAGGGTGTCCTTGAAGCGGGTTTCCTCCAGCTTCAGGGTCTCGGTGATCAGCGCGTCGGCCCGGGTGAGTTCCGGAAAGGCCACCCCCATCATCGATACCAAGGAGGGCACGAGACGCCAGACCAAGGGGTCCTTGCAGCCCAGCTTGTGGGCATGGCGCATCCCGCGGCGCATGATACGCCGCAGAACATAGCCGCGCCCCTCGTTCGACGGCAGCACGCCGTCGGCGATCAGGAAGGCGCTGGCCCGCAGGTGGTCGGCGATCACCCGATGCGAGACGGCATGCTCGCCATCGGCGGCCTGGCCGGAATGCTCCGCCGAAGCCTCGATGATCGCGCGCAGCAAGTCTGTGTCGTAGTTGTCGTGCTTGCCCTGCAGGACGGCGGCAATGCGCTCCAGCCCCATGCCGGTGTCGATGGAGGGCTTCGGCAGATCGTTGCGGGTCGCCGCATCGATCTGCTCGTACTGCATGAAGACGAGGTTCCAGATCTCGACGAAGCGGTCGCCATCTTCGTCGGGACTGCCCGGCGGCCCGCCGGGGATGTGATCGCCGTGATCGAAAAAGATCTCGGAACAGGGGCCGCAGGGACCGGTATCGCCCATGGCCCAGAAATTGTCGGAAGTCGAAATGCGGATAATGCGTTCGTCCGGCAGCCCGGCGATCTTCTTCCAAAGCGCTGCCGCATCGTCGTCTTCGGAATAGACCGTGACCAGCAGCTTCTCCGGCGGCAGACCGAATTCCTTGGTCACCAGGTTCCAGGCCAGTTCAATAGCCAGATCCTTGAAATAGTCGCCGAAGGAAAAGTTCCCCAACATCTCGAAGAAGGTGTGGTGACGCGAGGTGTACCCGACGTTTTCAAGGTCGTTGTGCTTCCCGCCAGCCCGCAGGCACTTCTGGGAGGTGACCGCCCGGTTGTAGGGACGGGTCTCGTTACCGGTGAAAACGTTCTTGAACTGCACCATCCCCGCCGCGGTGAAAAGCAGCGTCGGATCGTTGTGGGGAACCAGCGAGGACGAGTCGACGATCTCGTGCCCATTGCGCCCGAAGTAGTCCAGAAACGCGGTCCGAATTTCGTTGCCAGTTGTCATGATCTATATTTATTGGCCAGCGGCTTGCGCCTCAAGTTGGAATTGTTCCAGAAAGCGTCGGGCGCAAGCCTTGCCGCCGTTCCGAAGCAGGGGGTTGTAGCGCGCCCCTCCGGGCCTGTCCACCGAAAGCCAGGGCGTCGAATCGGGTCCGGAGGCCTGGGCCCGGAGCCTCGACCCAGGCTTTGCCCTGGCATTTTCCCCCCCTTCCGACTATGTGAAGGGGAACTTTGCCGGCCAAAGACCGCGTCGGCGCATTCGATCTGCAGGAGACAGGCTCCCCTTATGGCATTGCAAGCAGCAGCTTCAAACGACAGCACCAAAGGCCGCGACATGGGCGACCGTAGCGAGACCACCCACCAGACCCCGCCCGCGCGCGGGGGAAATCTCGGCTTTCTCTTCGTCCTCGGCATTCTGGCGGCTCTGGCGGGCAGCCCGACGGAGAGCCTGGCCCAGAATCAGGCACCTAATCAGGCACCCAACCAGGCTCCGGTCATCAATCCCCGGCCGACGCTGCAGCCGACCGGCGAGAAGATCGGCGATTGGGACCTGGTCTGCACCGTCCCCAACGCCGCAGCAGCCGGAACCCAGCCGGAGGCCTGCTTCATCACCCAGCAGTTCCTGGAGCCGAACTCCGGCCAGCCGATCCTGAAAATCACCATCGGCTACTTCGGCAACAACCGGAGTACGGCAGGGGCCGTGATCGCCATGCCCCTCGGTATCCCTTTGTCCCGTGGTGTACAGATCGGCGTTGACGGACGGCCGGTATCGACGGTGCCGTTTCAGTTTTGCCGGCGCGACGGTTGCCAGGCGTTTGTGGAGATGAACGACACCATCGTGAACGCCTTCAAGGCCGGAAACCAGGGCGCCACCACGGTCCGGTCGGGTGAGAACGAAACCATCAACATGCCCTTCTCGCTCAGCGGCTTTACCGCAGGCTTTGCCCGGATCAAATAGCGGAACCGGTCAAACAAAGGACGAAACGCAAAAGCGGGCCCCTCAAGAAGGGCCCGCTTTTTTGTTTTACTGGGTCCGCGCAGCTCTCTTGGGCCCGGGCTTCAGGAAGAGGCTGCGCCCTCCTCGCCGGCTTCCCCATCGCCACTCTCCGGAACGCCTTCCAGCATCGCGGCGGAAACGAGACCGGCATTCTCGCGAACCTTGTGCTCAATCTGGGCCGCAATCTCCGGATTCTCTTTCAGGAAGGTCTTGGCGTTCTCCCGGCCCTGGCCGATACGCTGTCCCTGACAGGAAAACCAGGCGCCGGCCTTATCGACGATACCGGCCTGGACGCCAAGGTCGAGAAGCTCCCCGGTCTTGGAGATTCCCTCGCCGTAGGTAATGTCGAACTCCACGACCCGAAACGGCGGCGCCATCTTGTTCTTCACCACCTTGACCCTCGTCTGGTTGCCGACCACCAGATCCTTGTCCTTGATCGCCCCAATGCGCCGGATATCAAGACGCACGGAGGAGTAGAACTTCAGCGCATGGCCGCCGGTGGTGGTCTCCGGGTTGCCGAACATAACGCCGATCTTCATGCGGATCTGGTTGATGAAGATTACCAGGGTCTGAGACTTGGAAATCGAGCTGGTCAGTTTGCGCAAAGCCTGGCTCATCAGCCGCGCCTGCAGCCCTGGGAGCGAATCGCCCATGTCGCCTTCCAACTCGGCACGCGGCACCAAAGCCGCCACCGAGTCGACGACGAGAACGTCGACCGCGCCGGAACGCACCAGGGTGTCAGCAATCTCCAGCGCCTGCTCGCCGGCGTCCGGCTGAGACACCAGCAGTTCCTCGACGTTCACACCGAGTTTCGCGGCGTAGACCGGGTCCATCGCATGCTCTGCATCGATAAAGGCGCAGGTCCCGCCGGTCTTCTGTGCTTCGGCCACCACATGCAGCGCCAGGGTGGTTTTGCCGGAACTCTCCGGCCCATAAATCTCGACGACCCGGCCGCGCGGCAGGCCGCCGATGCCCAAACCGATATCGAGGCCCAGCGATCCCGTCGAAACCACCTCGGTTTCCACGACATCGTTCTCGCCCAGCCGCATGATCGAACCCTTACCGAAGGCCCGCTCAATCTGGCCGAGCGCTGAATCCAAGGCTTTTTTCTTATCCACCGAGCCTGTCTCCACCACCCGCAAAGCACTGTTCACCATGATTTTGATCCTTATCACATAGGGTTCGGGCAACTGCAATGCGCCATTGTGTACCAACTTTGTTCTTTTTTGCCAAGCGAAAACAGGATCAAAATGAGAACATTCCGAAAATTTTAGGACAAATATGCCTAAATTTTTAGATATCGGTATCGCCCTGGAACGGGCGCCTTAGCGACGACGGCAGCGCGCTCGGCGCGTCCCCAGCCGGCGCATTCGCACGGGTACTACTCGCCGAGAACTTCTTTCACCTTGCCCGCGAGCTGCTTGAGGCTGAAGGGCTTGGGCAGGAAGTGAATGCCGGCGTCCTCGTCCAGGCGCTTGCGGAAGCTGTCTTCGGCATAGCCTGATATGAAGATCACCTTCAGATCCGGTCGCTGCGCACGCACCTCTTTCACCAGGCTGGGCCCGTCCAGGCGCGGCATCACCACGTCGGTGACCAGCAGGTCGATCGGCTCCTGCTCGCCGTTGAGCATCTCCAAGGCCGTCTCGCCGGAGTTCGCTTCCAGGACATTGTAGCCCTTGTTGCGCAGCGCCCGGGCGCTGAAGGCACGGACCGCGTCCTCGTCCTCGACCAGCATCAGCGTGCCGGCGCCGGTGAGGTCACGCCGGTCCTGGGCCTCGGCATCGGCGATGCTCTCGACCACGTCCTCTTCGGCCGCCTGCGGCAGAAAGATGGAAAACACCGTGCCGTGATCCAGGTTGCTCTCAACGAAAACATAGCCGCCGGTCTGCTTGACGATGCCATAGACCGTCGAAAGCCCCAGCCCGGTGCCCGCCCCCACCTCTTTGGTGGAAAAGAAGGGATCGAAGATCCGGTCCAGAATGTCCGCGGGGATGCCGCTGCCGTTGTCTTCCACCTCGATCAAGGCGTAGCTGCCCGGCGGCATCGTCTCGTCCTTGGACTTGCGTTCCTTTTCCACCTGCACACTGGCGGTGCGGATGGTCAGCACGCCACCGCCCTGCATTGCGTCGCGGGCGTTCACGGCCAGGTTGATGATCACCTGCTCCAGTTGGCCCTGATCGGCTTTGATCATGCCCAGATCGCGGCCGTGATTCATCTTCAGCTCGATGTTCTCACCGATCAGGCGGCGCAGAAGATGTGAAAGTTCGGCGAGAATATCGGTGATGTTGAGCAAACGCGGCTGCAGTGTCTGCTGTCGCGAGAAGGCCAGGAGCTGGCGCACCAGGTTGGCGGCCCGGTTGGCGTTCTGCTTGACCTGCATGATATCGGCAAAAGACTGGTCGCCGGGCCGGTGGCGCAGCAGCAGCAGGTCGGAAAAGCCGATCATCGCGGTCAACAGATTGTTGAAGTCATGGGCAATGCCGCCGGCCAGTTGGCCCACCGCCTGCATCTTCTGGGACTGGGCGAATTGCTGCTCCAGGTTCTTCTGCTCGGTACTGTCGATGAAATGCACCACAAAGCCGGCAAGGGATCCGTCCGCCCCCTGGGTGCGATTGACGTAGAGCGTGCAGACCTGCCCCTCCCCGCCCGCCAGTTTGGCTTCAAGCGGGGCGGCGGGACCGGCCTCGACGCCGCTGTCACCGGGCTGCAGAACCTGACGCAGCGGCGCGACATCGTCTTGCGACAAAAGGTCGAAGACCGAAACCGCGCGAACCTCTTGCGCAGGCTTGCCGATCAGCCGGCTGAATGCCTCGTTACACTCCTGAACCATCCCCTTCGGGTCGATCAACAGAATGCCCGCCGGCGCCTTGGCAAAGAGCTGTTCGAAACGCTGTTCCGACTCCTCCAAGGCCGTTGCCATAGCGGCCTCGCGGGATAGGTCGCGAACCACGGAGCGGGTGCGCGCCACCGCGCCAATCTCATCCAGGACGACGTCCTGGCGGATCGACGCCCGAAAACCCTCACCCTTGGCGCCCTTCAAGCGCACCTCGCCCTGAGACCTTTCCTGATCGCCGAAGGGGTCGAAAGCGCAGGTCCCCTCGGGCAAGGCATCCTGCACAACGTCATGCAGTCTGGTCCGGCCCTGCTCGAGATCGTTCTGGGCCAGCCCGAGCCACTCGCAGAGCGTATGGTTGGCAAACAGAAAGCGCCCCTCCGCGTCGCAGGAGTAGAAGCCGACGGGCGCGTTCTCCAACAGATCGACGAAGCGCTCCTGCTCCTCGCGCATGATCTGCTCCATCTGGCGGCGCGGGGTGATGTCGTCGACCACCCAATAGACGCAGCCGGGATGATCGGCCAGGGGATAGGCGGCAACGAAGCGCCAGTCATATCCCTCAGCCGGCGCACGGCCGCCGGCGGTGGCGATGGCGCTACCCGAAGGCACGCGGATCTCAACCGAACCGGCAACTCCCTCGCGAGCCTGCTCGGCGAGTTGGCGGAGCTGTCCGGAAGCCTCCACATCTCCCTGAACCTGTTCCGCCAACATGTCGGGGATCGACCGTGCATCACCGGCGAAGAAAGCCTCCAGGGCCGGGTTGGCGAGCAGGATGCGGCCCTTTCCGGAGACCACCTGCCAAGGCTTCGGGACCGCGGCAAAGACCGCCCGGCAGAGGCTGTGGCGCTGAAACCAGTAGCGGGCCGCGGCGGCACCCGCCAACGCCCCTGCGAGCCCCCCCAGGGCAAAGCACAGCAGTTCCAGCACTAGCGAGGCTCCCAAGGCGGGCAACGACGGCCCGAAGCGGCCGGGGCGGGCATAGACAGGTATCCTTGGATCATCCGGGCGATCCTAACGTCGAATGGTTAACCAAGATTAACCAAAGCAAGGAGATTGACAACAGAGCTGGGATTTCGGGCGAATTGGGGTCGGTACCCTAGCGCCGTTTGCGGCCCGGCATGTTGCGTCGCAGGTTCATCACGAAGCTGATGATCTCCGCCACCGCCTTGTAGTGCTCCGGCGGTATTTCCTGATCGATCTCCACAGCGGCATGGAGTGCCCGGGCAACCGGCGGGTTCTCCACCACGGTGATGTCGTACTCCTCCGCGATTTCACGAATCCGGAAGGCGATGTTGTCGACACCCTTGGCCAGCAGCTTCGGCGCCGCCATGGTGGCCTGATCGTATTTCAGGGCAACGGCATAGTGGGTCGGGTTGGTGATCACGACGTCGGCTTCGGGCACCGCCGCCATCATCCGCTTGCGGGCCCGCTCCGCGCGGATCTGGCGCAGGCGCCCCTTGATCATCGGATCGCCCTCGGTCTGCTTGTTCTCGTCCTTGATCTGCTGCTTGGTCATGCGCAGCTCTTTGTGGTGCTGGTAGCGCTGATAGAGAATGTCGATCAGGGTGATGATGCTCATCACCGAGAGAACCCCGATGATGACCTTCACCGCTTCCCAGCGGACCAAAGCCAGCACCGCCTCGACGCTCATGCTGGGCATGTCGAGAACCATGTAGCGGTCCGGCCAGATTATGACGGCGACGACGGTGGCCACGATCGCCAGTTTCAACAGACCCTTCGCAAAGTCGGCCAGGGCCCGGCTCGAAAACATCTTCTTGAAACCGCGCTTGAACCCGATATTGGAGAGCTTCGGCTTGATCTGTTCGTTAGTGACGATGATGCCGTTCTGGATGGTGCCGGCAAGCAGACCGGCAAGCAGAATGATCGCCAGGGGAATGGCGGAGACTTTGAGAATATCCACCGCCGTCCCGATCAGCATCTGCTGGAGCATACCGTTGTCCAGCGAAATCAGATGCGGCTGCTCGACGAAAGGCACCATCAGCCCGCCGAAGTCGGACATCAGGGATTCGGAAAAGATACCGACCAGAATGGCCAGTGCCAGGATCATGAACCAGTGGGAGACTTCCTGAGAGCGGGCGACCTGCCCCTTCTCGCGCGCATCCGAAAGGCGCTTTGATGTCGGTTCTTCTGTTTTTTGTGAGTCGTCGTCTTCACCCGCCATCGTCCAGGCTCCTCACAGAGGACCGACGAAGGGCAGCATGACGTCCTGAAAGCCCGAGATGAACCAGCCCATGATGGCCGGCAGGGCAATCATCAAAACCGCGAGGCCGATCAGGATCTGCAGCGGGATGGCAATAAAGAAGACCTGCATCTGCGGCATCAGCCGCGCCAGCAGGCCGAGCCCGAGGTTGAAGATCAGACCGATCGCGATGAAGGGCGAAGCAATCTGGAAACCGAGCAGAAAAGCCTTGGCCACCACCCGGGTGATCATCTGCGACAGATCCCCCGTCAACAGGGGCTGCCCGGGCACGAAAAGCTGATAGCTGTCGATCACGCCGCGCAAAAGCAGGTGGTGCAGATCGAGCACCAGAATGATCAGAAGCGCCAGGGTCGAGAGGAAAGAGCCGGCGATAGAGCCCTGCTGCGCGGCCGTCGGATCGCTGGTCAGGGCGTTGGCCAGGCCGGTGACCGTGGCGATCATCATGCCGCCGATGGAAAGCGCAGACATCAGGATGCGCGCCAGAGAACCCAGGAAAAGCCCGATGAAGGCCTCGCCAAAGATCAGCAGTATCAGAGCCATCGGGCTGGCCGGCAGAGCCGGCAGGGAGGGCGCAACCGCCGGGTGGATCACCAGGGAAACCATGAGGGCGAGCAGCAAGCGGACACGCGAGGAGATGTAGCTTTCGCCGAAACCCGGCATCAGCATGAGGGCCGTGCCCATGCGTACGAAAATCAGCAGCAGGGCGAAAATCTGAGCGGGAAGCAGCTCGGCAAGCATGACCCGCTACCCGAGGGCGATCATGCGGTCGAAAAGCGTCTGTGAGAAAGACGTGAGGCTGGTCAGCATGAACGGCAACAGCATCATCACGCCGACGAAAATGACGATGATCTTGGGAACAAAGGTCAGAGTCATTTCCTGGATCGAGGTCAGCGCCTGGAAAAGGGCGATCGCCAAGCCGACGGCCAGCGCCATCAGCATAACGGGAGCACCGACCTTGAGCATCACATAGATCGTCTCGCGGCCGATCTCAATGGCTTCCGTGCCGTTCAAGAGATCTGCTCCCAACTCTCAAAAAAACGTCCAACCCCCGTCATTGCGCGCCTCTAGATCGGCATGCGCAGGATTTCCTGGTAGGCCTGCACGACCCTGTCGCGCAGCGTTACCACCGTCTGCAGGGTCATCTCCGCGTTGGACACCGCCATCACCACTTCGGTCATATCGGCCGTACCGGCGGCAGCCTTCAGGGTCTGGCTCTCACCTTCCAGCATGGTGTCGGCGGCGCGCTCGGCGGCGTTGCGCAGCATGGTCGAGAAATCGGCGCCGCCCTGGTCGCGGGCTGCCAGACCGGGCGACCCGCCCTCACGCAGCATTTTGTCATAGGCCTGAACGGCGCCGCTGGGATTGGTAATCATTGCACACTCCTTGAGGCTTCAACGATGCCTCTGGGAGCCGTCCTGGCGATCAACACCGCCATCCTGGCGATGTAAAAGGGGCTGCGCGGCTAGCGCAGGATATCGATGGTCTTCTGCAGCATGGAACGAGAGGACTCGATGACCTTAAGGTTGGCCTCGTAGCTACGCTGCGCCTCACGCATATCCGACATTTCCATCAGCGAATTCACATTCGGGGTCAGCACGTAACCGTTCTCGTCAGCGGCCGGATGGCCGGGCTCATAACGCCGGCCGAAGGCGCCGCGGTCGGCGACGATGGAATCGACCCGGACGGTTTCAACACCGTTTGCGTGGTCGAGCACGTTTTCGAAGGTGACCAGCTTGCGGCGATAGGGCTCGCCGCCGGGGGTCTGGGCGGTCGAATTGGCATTCGCAATGTTCTCGGCAATCACCCGCAGACGCGTCCCCTGGGAACGCATGCCGGCGGCCGAGATATTCAGTGACTTTTCAAGATCCATAGGTGATCAAGTCTCCTGCTCTTGCGCGACCGACGGGCCGCTACTGACGCCCACGCAGCGCCATCTTCATCATCGCAACCTGCTTGCGATAAAGGTTGGTGATGGCGTTGTAATCGTTCTGCGTCTGCGCGACCTTGACCAGCTGTTCCTCGATGATCACGGCATTTCCGGAAGGCGCCATCTCGTAACCGTTCTTCTGTTCGGCACTGCGAAGATCGACACCCCGGCTGGAGGACGTCTGGATATGCCCGGGTTGTGTCGTCTCCGGCCCCATCAGAGGCATCGCCTGGCGCTCCACCATGCGGCGGAATTGCTGAGGTTTCAGATCATGCGGAACGAAGTCCGGGGTATCGGCATTGGCGATGTTCTGCGCCAGAACCTTCTGGCGTTGGCCAAGCCAATCCATCCGTTTGGCAAGCAAACTGAAGATTCCCGGTTTCCCGTCCATGACGTTCCTGATCAAGCATCGACAAGTCTCAGGACCCCTGGAAACCCCCGGTTCCACAGGTCTGTAGGCTCTATGATCAAGCCTGCCTTGTTAAGAATCCGTAAAACGGGCTAAATTGTATCTATTAACCATGGTCGGGGGGCCGGGGAGCCGAAGAGGTCGATGCTTTATTTGACGCGTAAGATCGGCGAGTCCGTGATCATCAATGATGATATCGAGGTCACCGTGGTGGATATCCGCGGGAAATCGATAAAGCTTGGGTTTACCTTTCCAAGCGATGCCACGGTTCTGCGGCGTGAGATTTTCGAACGCATACAGGAAGAAAACCGGGCCGCCGCTGCTGTCGGCGACGAGGCTCTGGCCGATGCGATTCGCGATGCCGGAAGCGCCCCTGCGTCTCCGCCCGCGCCGGCCGCCCCTCCCAAGACCGAGACCGGCTCCTAACGCATTCTAGATCTTTGCTTTTTTTGGTCCTGCCCGGGGCAACTCTAACCATTCATTAAGCATGATGGGTCACCATCGGGAAACCAACGGAGGTCACTTCGTTGACCCGTCCTGCTGTCGCCGGAAAGGCACAGCGGTCGGCCGAGTGAATCTGCAGCCCGACGGAACCCGGTGTGACCAGGAAAGACACTCCAGCGCAGACAGTCCCTCAGGACAAGGGGTCCGGTGCGCCCGCCGGCGGGCGCGCGGCGGCCAGCCTGGCCATTGCCCTGGAAAATGTGAACGCCGAATCTCTCGAGCGAATCGCCGGCACCGATAGCACCGACAAAAGCGGATCACCTGAGGCGCGAAACCCGGGTGGCCCCAGGATCACCGCCTCGGGACGCGGCGCCGTTGCGGAACAGATTCTGCAGATTGCCTTCGAGCGCGGCATCAAGGTGCGCAAAGACCGTGACCTGGCGGAGATCCTTTCCGTCGTCGAGGTCGAAAGCGAAATCCCCCTGGCCGCTCTGGCCGGCGTTGCTGAGATTCTACGCTACCTCTACCAGACCGACGCCGGTGTGGCGGATGGTCCAGCACGCACTGCGGCCGGAGACACTGCCAGTACGGACGAATTCACGACCAGGATTGACGAGGAGAAAAGACCATGACGGCGCAAGACAACAGCCTGCGCGGCACCATCGAAGCGGAGATGGGCGCCCTGGCCAGCCGCCTGCGCGCCGCACGCCAGACACTGGCCAGCGGAACCATCGTTGATCTGACGCCCATAGAGCAGGATGTGCGCTGGCTTTGCAGTTCCATCGACGCCCTGCCCGGCGGCGAAAAGCGTCAGTTGCATCCGCGTCTCATGGGGCTCCTGGAAGAGATCAACTATCTGGGTGAGAACCTGCGGGCCGGCTTGGGCGAGTTGGCGCAACTGCTGGGCGCCGCCGGCGAACGCAGGCGGGCGCTTTCCGCCTACGCCTCGCAAAAGCCCAACAAGCCCTAGACAGAGCAACCGGGGGCGCTTCGATGGATCTCGCAGAGTATCTTCGCTTCTTTCTGGCTCTGGGCTTTGTCCTGATCCTGATCGCGATTCTGGCCGCGCTGGTGCGCCGGTCCGGTCTTGGCGACCGGCTGGCCGTGGCCAAAACCACGGCGGGGCGGCGGCTCGACCTCATCGAAGTGCGGCCGCTGGATGCCAAACGCAAACTGGTCCTGCTGCGCCGCGACGACCGGGAACACCTGGTCCTGCTGGGCAGCAGCAGCGATCTGCTTATCGAAAGCGACATCCCTGCCGCACCGCGGCCGGCAGTCGAGGCCGCAACCATGGTCCAGAACGATGGCGAACCCACGACTTTTGCCAACCGGATGATGGCCAAGCTGCGGGGAGCCCCTTCATGAGCAGACGCCCCCTTCCCCTGGCCTTCTGCCTGGCGGCCTTACCGGCAGCCCTGCTGCTGGTCGCCCCTGACACCGCCTGGGCACAGGCGCTGACCTTCGATCTCGGCGCCGAGACCGCCGGCACGACCACCGGGCGGATCATCCAGTTGATCGCCCTCATCACCGTGCTGTCCCTGGCGCCTTCGATCCTGGTGATGATGACCTCCTTCACCCGCATCGTGGTGGTGCTGTCGTTCCTGCGTACGGCCATGGGTCTTCAGCAGACACCGCCGAATTCGGTGATCGTCAGCCTTGCGCTCTTCCTCACCGCCTTCGTGATGATGCCGACCCTGGAGGCCGTCTACGACGAAGCCCTGGAGCCGCTGATCGCCGAGGACATCGACGAATTCGAGGCCCTGGACCGGGCCCAGGCCCCGGTGCGCGATTTCATGCTGAGCCATGTTCGCGAATCCGATCTCAGGCTGTTTCTCGACCTGACTGAAACAGAGGCCGTGGAAAACCCGGAGGAGACGCCGATGCGGGCGCTCATTCCCGCCTTCATGATCAGCGAACTGCGGCGGGCCTTCGAGATCGGCTTCCTGCTGTTCCTGCCGTTCCTGATCATCGACATGGTCGTGGCCTCGATCCTCATGTCCATGGGCATGATGATGCTGCCGCCGATCATGATCTC
>JANQMC010000071.1 GCA_028280305.1 Pelagibius sp.
CGATCACCCTGGGGCTCGACGGCGCCCTGGCCCTGGTGGTGGCCCTGGCGGCCACCCTGCTGACACCCTTCACCGTGCCGCCGCTGGCTTTGGCCCTTCTAGGCCTGGAACTGGACATCGGAGTCATCGACTTCATGCTTCGGCTGTCTGTCATAGTCGCTGCATCGTTCCTGCTGGCCTTCGTCATCAGACGGATCATCGGCCGCGAACGCCTGCCGAGGGTGGCCGCGCACATTGACGGCAGCGTGGTGGTGGTCATGCTGATCTTCGCCGTCGCCATCATGGACGGGGTGACGGCGACGCTGCTGACCCAGCCCGCAAAGGTCGGGCTTTGGCTGTTGACAGCTTTTATCGCCAACCCGGCGCTGCAACTTGCCGGCGCCCTGGTCTTCTTCTGGCTCGGGCGCCGTCGCGCCCTGACGGTTGGTCTGGTATCGGGCAATTGCAACATGGGCTTGCTGCTCGCCGCTTTTCCGGCCGGAACCGACCTCGATGTCGTGCTCTACTTTGCGGTCGCGCAGTTGCCGATGTACATGCTGCCGGCCGTCCTGCTGCCGATCTACCGCCGCCTGGTCCGACAGCCGGAAGAACCGGAAAGTCGCTCTATCAGAAGCGGTTAGGCAGAAACGCTTAGGGGTGATGCGGCATTTCTGCAACAGTGATGCAAAGCGACGACAGACCGCCGACGCAGGCCCCTAGTCATTGCCACCACTCTATGATAGGGGAAACAAAGGTTTTGAAGGTGGTCAGGGCCGCGGTTCCATAAGGATTCGTTAACGTACATTTGTCACGTTCGCCGGGAATCGTATTTTGCAGCCGGATACGTTCGAGGCCTGATAGAATCGCGTTGTTCCAATGGTCTTGGATACGGGATCAACAGGATGCCGCTTCGTATCTGCTTGAAAAGTTCCATTTTCGCGTTTGGTTTTTTGCCGGGGGTAAGGTGATTTCTTCTGTTCCGCAGCGTCTGCGACCCTTTCTAGCCAGTCTTGCCGTTACGATCGCCTTGGGGGCCTGTGCAACAGCCCCCGTCGAGGTGGATTCCACGGCGGGCTCCGGAACCCTGCCAGCGTCTGCCAGCACCGACGCGCTTCAAACCGGCGCCGACCCCCGGGCGGAGCAGCTGGCGCAGAGCGGCTCAGACGAATGGGCGCAGAGCGAGAGCGATGATTTCGGGGCCGATGAGGGCGACAACGATCCCCTGGAGATTCCCAACCGCATGTTCTTCGCCTTCAACGAGGCGCTGGACTTTGCGGTGATCCGACCGATCGCTGCGACCTACCGTTTTGTCGTGCCCACGGGTGTGCGCAACTCGGTCAGAAACTTTCTGCGCAATCTGCGCAGTCCGGTAACCCTGGCGAACGATCTGCTGCAGGGCGACCTGGAGCGCGCGGAAACCACCGCAGCGCGTTTCTTCATCAATTCGACGATCGGTCTGCTCGGTGTCTTCGATATCGCCGCCGACTCGGGCTATCCCTATCACAGTGAAGACTTCGGCCAGACCCTGGGCACCTATGGCGCCGGGGAAGGTATCTATCTGGTGTTGCCGATTTTCGGCCCCTCCTCGCTCCGCGACGCTGGCGGCCGGGTGGTCGATACGCTGTTGGATCCGCTGACCTACATCGCGCCGGATGGCGCCAACCTTGCGCGCGCCGCCGCGACCGGTGTCGACCTGCGATCACGCAACCTCGACGAACTGGATGCGCTGAAGAGCGACTCCCTGGATTTCTACGCGCGCATCCGCTCGCTCTACCGACAGAACAGGGTGAGCGAAATCAACAACGGCGCGCCGCCGCAGGAAGTCCCCAACTTCTCCGACCTTCCGGATGCCGAGGGCCCCAACGCCGAGACTCGCGATCCGCTTTCCGCCGATCAGAACAGCCTGGTGGTGGAATGACCCTGATGTCTCGCTTGCTTCCCGGACGCCTGATCAGACCCCTGATGGTGATCGCCGTAGCGGCCACCGCAGGCTTGGCGGCACCGGCAGAGGTCGAAGCTTTCAACAACCAGCAGGCGGCCAATTTCCTCAGCAACCTGCAAGAAACCGCCGCAGCCGAACTGGGCGATACCTCAGCGAGCGACCAGCAAAAAGAAGAGCGCTTCCGCAAGCTCTTCAACGAGAGCTTCGACGTGCCGGCCATCGGCCGCTTCGTCGTCGGACGCTACTGGCGCGGCGCCTCGGAACCAGACCGTGCGGCTTTCCTCGAGGTCTTCGAGGACGTCATGGTGCAACGTTTTTTGCCGCTGCTGACCGAAAACAGCGACGAACGTTTCCAGATCGGCACCGTCACCCCGGACAGCCGGAACCCGGACATGGCGATCATCGCTTCGCAGATACCGCGTGCCGAGGGTGAGCCCTACAAGGTCGGCTGGCGCATCAGGGAAAAGGGCGATCAGTACCGGATCCTCGACATCGTCGCCGAGGGGGTCAGCATGGTCATTACACTGCGCTCGGAATACGCCACCGTCTTGAAACGCTCCGGCGGCAAGATCTCCGAGCTGACCGCGGCCCTGCGCGAAAAAGTCTCCGGCGGCGCCTTCGCCCCGCCGCAGTAGCGGTATCGCTTTCCGATCCAGGGGGCGGTAAAGAGCCTTCTATCGTTTGGGCTCTAAGGCAGCCTTAGATGCGTCCATCAAGCGCCCGATGTCGGGGCTTGATGTTACTTGCTGGGCAATTGAAAGAAGCTCCATGTAGACAGGATCCTTCCCTTTTACGAGGCGCTGTCCTGAAGCTTCCTGTCCGCCGAACAACAAGCCCGATTCGATCGCCTCATCCAGACACCGGTATGCTTCTTCATCCTTTTTTCGCGAAGTGTCCAGATGGGCACCGCCTTTCTTATTGGCGACAAATGCAATGACTTGTCGCCTTTGAATGGCCTTCCCTTGTACGAATACACTACAGGATTGTTTGTAATCTGAAAGCTTCCATGGGAACTCGATGTCTCCACGCTCCTGCTCATGAAGTTCCTTTAGCTCCTTCGCCGTCATAGCCTTTCCAGGCATAATTTTGGCGATTCCGATACTAACGCCACCAATCTGCCCTCCGCCTGCAACTGCAATGGCATTGATAGCCAGGTCTTTGTGGCGCAGCCGAGGGGCGATAATCACGGGTTGTTTGGGCTCCATGCCAAGGAGCTTCCACGTTTGGATCAGGCGATCATCATTCATGAGATGCCGCAACTGCACGCTTATTCTGCGCAGCTGATGATCGTCGCATTCTGGCCCCGCTACATCCCTGATGTAAGCTAGGTCCTCGTAGACGACCTCAATCTTCTCCAGTTCCTCGTCAGTTAATGCCATGCTCTAAGAAACCCTAAGCCTACAATGGCGAGCTAATCAGAATTTTACCACCTAAGCACCATTGCTAACGCGTAAGGGGCTTGTACTTGATGCGATGAGGCTGGTCGGCGGCAGCGCCCAGGCGGCGATGCCGATCTTCCTCATAGTCCTGATAGTTGCCCTCGAACCAGACCACGCGGCTGTCGCCCTCGAAGGCCAGGATATGGGTGGCAATGCGGTCGAGGAACCAGCGGTCGTGCGAGGTCACCAGCACACAGCCGGCGAAACCTGAGATCGCCTCCTCCAGCGCCCGCAGGGTGTCGACATCCAGATCGTTGGTCGGTTCGTCCAGCATCAGCACGTTGGCGGCTTCCTTCAGCATCTTGGCGAGATGCACCCGGTTGCGCTCACCGCCCGACAACTGCCCGACCTTTTTCTGCTGGTCGCTGCCCCGGAAGTTGAAAGCGCCGACGTAGGCCCGCGACGACGTTTCGTGCTTGCCCAGTTGAATGACGTCCAGGCCGTCGGAAATCTCTTCCCAGACATTTTTTTCTGCGGCCAGGGCATCACGGCTTTGGTCGACATAGCCCAGCTTCACCGTCTCGCCGACCTTCAGGCTGCCGCTGTCGGGTTGCTCCTGGCCGGTGATCATGCGGAACAGCGTGGTCTTGCCAGCGCCGTTGGGGCCGATGATACCGACGATGGCGCCCGGCGGGATCTTGAAGCTGAGGTCGTCGATCAGCAGCTTGTCGCCGAAAGCCTTGGAAATGTTCTGTGCCTCGATCACGAGGTCGCCCAGGCGCGGACCCGCGGGCACGGTGATGCTGCCCGGCTCCGGCGCCTTGTCGGCGGCTTCGGCCAACAACGTTTCGTAGGCCTGGACACGGGCCTTGGACTTAGCCTGGCGCGCTCGGGGGCTCTGGCGGATCCATTCCAGTTCCTGTTTCAGCACGCGCTGACGGCCGGACTCGGTCTTTTCCTCCTGGGCCAGACGCTTTTCCTTCTGCTCCAGCCAGGAAGAATAGTTGCCCTCGAAAGGCAGGCCGCGGCCGCGGTCCAGTTCCAGAATCCAGCCGGCGACATTGTCCAGAAAGTAGCGGTCATGGGTCACTGCCACCACGCAGCCGGGATACTCCTCCAGATAGCGCTCCAGCCAGGCAACCGACTCCGCATCCAGGTGGTTGGTCGGTTCGTCCAGCAGCAGCATGTCGGGCTTCTGCAGCAGCAGTTGGCAGAGCGCCACGCGGCGGCGCTCACCACCGGAGAGCTTGGTGACATCGGCCTCGCCCGGCGGGCAGCGCAGGGCATCCATGGCGATCTCCACCTTGCGGTCCAGATCCCAGGCATCCTGGGCATCGATCTTCTCCTGCAGCTCCGCCTGCTCCTCGATCAGCTTTTCCATCTCATCGGGATCGGCCTCGGCGAAGGCATTGCTGACTTCCTCGAAGCGGTCGAGCAGCGCCTTGGTCTCGCCGACACCCACAAAGACATTGCCGGCGACGTCCTTGTCGGCATCGAGTTGCGGTTCCTGTGGCAGGTAGCCGACCCTGATGCCGTCGGCAGCCCGCGCCTCGCCATTGATCTCCTGATCGATGCCCGCCATGACCTTCATGAGGGTCGACTTGCCGGCGCCGTTGAGGCCGAGAACGCCGATCTTCGCGCCCGGCAGGAAGAACAGACGGATATCCTTGAGAACCTGCTTGCCGCCCGGATAGGTCTTGGAAACCCCATCCATCTGATAGACATACTGATAGGAAGCCATGGGTACTCCGGCGCTGAAGAGCTGTTGAAGCGAAGAGGCGAAAAAACCTTTCGGGCGCGGGTTTTAGCCCATCGGCGGAGCCGGCGCAATGCAGCCGCTGAGACACCGCATCCGGGTCAGGAGGCCGGTCCGCCTGACGGCTCTTCCCCTGGCTCCTCTCCCAGTTCCTCTCCCAGTTCCTCTCCCAGTTCCTCTCGGGGCTCCTCGGGGCTTGAAGGCGGAAACACAAGCTTCTGATAGAGGAAGGGGATGCCCAGAAGACTGAAGCCGAGCGCGGCAAAGGAGGTAAAACGCGGCAGGCCCGATAAAGTCCCCCAGTCGAAGAGCAGCACCTTCGCCGTCGCCAGAGTCAGCACCGCGAGGGAAGCGTAGCGCAGGCTGGCCAGGCCGGTCTTCAGGCCTAGGCCCAGCAACACCCAGGCATAGGCAAGCCACACCAGGGAATAGGTCAGGAGTTCACCGTCGCTGGTGACGCCGGCATCCAGCATGGACCCGTGAAAGGCGCGGCGCACCTCCAGCGACAGGTAGAAGAACACCAGGAACAGGGCATAGACGGCAGCGGCGAGGGCCGACTTTCTGTGGCCATCGGCGCGCAGTTCCCAGGCAAATGCCAGGGCGAAGGCCGCCGGCACCAGATAGGCCAGGGCCAGCAGGTTGAACAGCGGCCAGTCGCCCACAGCCGCCGGCGACCAGACCGGGTTGAAGAGCAGGACCTGGAACAACGGCGAATGCAGCGCGGCAAGCCCGGCAAGCAGACGCCAGCCCCAGAGCAGCACTGCCCGGCCGCTGCGCCGATAGGCCCGCAGCCAGCCGTAGGCGGTACCCAGCCAGGCCACGGTCTGCAGCGACTGCTCGGCCAGTTCATAAGACGGGTTGGCCAGATCACCGGCAATAAGGCTGCGGATCTGAAAGGTGATCAGCAGCCAGAGAAGCACCAGCGTACCGGTTTCCAAAACCAAAACCAGCCGGTCATCGGCTGCCTTGCGGAAGCTGCGCGCCGACCACCAGAACGCCAGCAGCGGGACGCCATAACCGTAGAGAATCCAGTTGAAGCCCGGCAGTCCGCCCAAAGGATAGGAAAGGACGTTGTAATTGACCACCAGGCGGATCAGCACCACGGCGGCGACCACCAGGGCGACCGGTCGCAGCGCCGTCAGCTTCAAGCGTTCGCTGATCCAGGCGATAGCGGGCAGTTGCAGAGACAGGGCAACAGTCAGCCAAGCCTGTTCCAATAGCATGGCCATCGCCAGGGAAAGCGCCGCCACAGCGCCCAAGGCGTAGATCCCGATCAGCAGGTTGTTGTCCGCGGTGGGACGAAGCGGCCGCTTCTGCAACCAAGCCGCAGCTGCGAGACCAAGCAGCGCAACACCTGCAGCCGCGATCGACCAGGTCAGGTCGACACCCAGGTCCGTGATCCGCCAATAGGCAATCGCCAGCAGCAGAACCGGCACTGCTGCAGAGGTGCCGGCCCATATCTCAAAACGCCGGGCCCGGGCCAGGGCGAAAAACCCGACCACCGCAAAGAGCGCGCCGAACACCAGCGACACCATTACGAAGGCCGTCAGTTCCGGCGGGATTACCGGCCCCAGGTCGCTGCCGTAGTCCTCCCCCAGATAGGTGTGGGCGCGCTGCGGCCAATCGACGATCGTGGGCAAGTGCCAGAGTGCCATAAAGGCGGTCACCAGGACGGCAGCGACGACGGCCAGGCCCTCGAATACGGCTTCACGCAAACCGGCGAAGAAATAGAGACAAACCAGCAGGAAAACCGCCGCCAGAGAAACCGTGCCGTAGTCATCCATGCGCAGGAGAACGAAGCCCAGCGAGGCAGCGCCCAGAGCGCCGGCCCAGGCGATGCGGTCGGGTTCCGTCAGAACCCATCCGATTTCCCTTGGCTCTCCAGCCTCCCGGCCCACGCCGTAACGCAGGCCGAGGAAGACGGCGGCCAGCAACACGGTGTAACTGCCGAGGGCGGCCGCATCGCCTGCAGACCAGACGGCGGTGAGCCAGAACAGCGGCCAGAGCAGCGCCCCGGCGAGGGCGCCCCAGGCGAGCCACCAGCAACCCAGATAGCGCACCAGCGCCATGGCGGTGGCGGTCAGGACCAGCAGATAGGCAAAGAGCCCCCAAGCCGAAGGATCGGGGCTGGTGACCAGCAGCGGAGTGACGAAACCGCCGAGCAAGGCGAGGACCGCGATGAAGGGCCCCTGGATGACCGCCAGACCGAAGGCCGCGAAAGCAACCAGCGCCAGCAGAGCAAAGGCCACCAGGGGGCTCAGCAGTGCATAGAGCCCGTAGGCGGCGTAGATGCTGCCGAAGGCGGAGAACAGACCGGCGGCGGTCAAGGCCGGCGGCAGGTAGTTGGGGCCGATGGCGGCGATGGCCCGCTGAAGCGGGCGGCGGCGCAGCCATTCTCCGCCGGCTGCCAGGGCGAGGCCGAAGAGAAAACCGGCTGTCACCCTTGCCCCCGGGCCCAGGGCGAGCCAGCCCCGGTCGTAGGTGTATTTGGCAAGAAACAGGCCGGCCAGCGCCAGGGTGATGCCGCCCAGCCAGATCAAACCGCGCGAGGTCAGCCACTGTTCGATATTGCGGCTTGGTTTTGGCGGCGGCGGAGCAGGCGCAGCAGCGGCATCTTCTCTTGCGGGTTCGGAAGGCGTTCCGGGATTACTCGGCTTCACCGGCCAGAGTTCGGAAGACTGAGCGGGCTCGGGTGCCGGCGGGCTCGGTGTTTCGTCAGCCTCCCGCTGCTCCTCTTCCGGCTTGGTTTCTTCCGGTGCCGGCGCGGGCATGGCGCCGCCGGCAAGGCCCTGGATCTGGCCCTTCAGTTGCGCAAGCTCGGCGCTCAGGGCCTGCACGCGCTTGCGCAGATCCGTAAGTTCCGTCGCGGCGGCGTCGTTGCTGCGAAAAAACGCGGCGATGCCCAAGCCCGGTCCGACAAGCAGGTAAAAGCCGACCGCAAGTCCAAGCAGAATGTAGATACCTTCGTCCATCACTGTCTTCCTTGCTTGGTTCCGCTAAGACGTTGCAGCGCCGGGGACAGCGGCGACCCTGACATTGTTCGGCGACATTGGATGGTCTCTGACGGAAATCGTCATCAACGCTTGGGAGAGCCCGCGATAGCCGCGGCCGTAAGTCTGAATCAGAGGATCAATAGTTCAATAAATCACGTCAATTCTGGCCTATCGGCTGGTGTGGCGCAATCCAACGCGAGGGATATAAAGCTAGAGGCGGAAGGGAATGAAAAGCGCCAAGTCCTGCCAGAACCACAGCAGGATGGCGGTTGCCAGCATCATCACGGCAAAGGGCCAGGCCCCCTTTACCACCTCTTCGATCCGCGCCCGGCCCACCGCCTGTATGACGAAGAGATTGAGGCCCACCGGCGGGGTGATCAGCGCGGTTTCAATGAGAACAACGAAAAAGATGCCGAACCAGATCGGACTGATCCCCATGGCCTCCAGCGCCGGAAACAGTACCGGCACCATGATCAGCAGCATGGAGAGCGCTTCCAGGAAGAAGCCGATCAACAGCAGGACCCCACCCACTGCCAGCATGAAGATGCCGGGATCGGAAATCGACGACGTCAAAGCCTGGCTGATCGACTGGGGAATCAGATAGAGGGTGATGGCGTAGGAGAACACCTTGGCACCCGCCACGATAAGAAAGATCATCACCGTGGTTTTCATCGCGCCGTAGGTTGCTTCCCGCAACTTCTCCAGGGTCATGCGCCGCATGGCGACGGTGATGATCAGCGCCATGACAAAGCCGACACCGGCGCTTTCGGAGGGTGTGGCGATTCCGGCATAGATCGACCCGATGACGACCACCGCCAGCAGGATGGTCGGCAGGGCCATGAGGCTGGCCGCGCGCCGCTCGGCCCAGCCGGCCTTCTCCAGCGGCGTGTAACCGCCACCCAGCTTGGCGTAGATGATGCCGTAGACGAGAAAGACCGAGGCCAGGAAGAGACCGGGCCCAACACCGGCAAGAAACAGGGTCGGGATCGATTCCTCGGTGATCACGCCATAGATGATCAGCGGGATCGACGGCGGGATCAGGATGCCCAGGGTTCCCCCGGCGGCCAGCATGCCGAGCACGAAGGGCCGGTCGTAGCCGCGCCGGGTCATTTCCGGGATGGCGACGGTGCCGATGGTCGCCGCGGTTGCCACCGAAGACCCGGAGATCGCCGAGAAGAGCGCACAGGATATGATGGTGGCGGCCCCCAGGCCGCCCGGCCAGTGTCCGACCCAGGACTGCACCGCGGCGAAGAGATCTTTTCCCACGCCGCCGCGGAGCAGGACATTGGACATCAGGAGAAACAGAGGGACAGCCAGCAGTTCGAAGCTGTCCATGGTGCCGTAGAGCCGCTGCGGCACGCCGATCATCGGCAGGCCTTTGAAGTACAGCAGCGCGATACCCAGGGTTCCCAGCGCAAAAGCCACCGGTACGCGCAGCACGAGCAACGCGACCAGGGCCAGCAGGATGAGCGCGGCTTCCATGAACTAGAACAATCCTGTCACTGCAGGTCTTCCAAAGGCACTTCCCGGTCCTTTTCCGGGATGCCGCGGGTCCAGATCCGCACGCCCTCGGCCAGTGCCTGAACAAAGAGCAAACCGAAACCGATCCAGACCGATGCGTGGGTCAGCCACTTGGGTGTCGCCAGAAAACTGTCGCTGGTATGGCCGAGGCGGGTCGCCTTGAACCAGAGTTCGAAGCCGTACCAGCAGGTCACCGCAGAGAACAGCAGGATGGCGACCAGGGCAAAGGTCTCCACAAGTTTGCGCGCCAGCGTGGTCGGGTCCTTGAAAGCCACCTCGATGGTGATCATGTCGCGATGCTTCAGAACGAAGCCCGCCGCCAGGAAGGTCGCCCAGATCTGGAGTACGCGCGATACCTCGTCGACCCAGATGGTCGGCAGGGTAAAGACGTAGCGCATCACCACTTCGTAGGTAACGAAGAGGCCGATGGCAAAGAACATCCAGGCGGCGAGCTTCCCGGTCAGCTCCGACGTCGTGTCGATAAGCCTGATCATGACAACTGCGGCGCGGCGCTGTGGCGGACCCGGCCGCTCAGAACTTCTGAGCCTCTTCCACCACCTTGGCCGCCGTCGGTCCGCCTTCGCTGACGAAACGGTCGACGACCGAGGTCGTCGCTTCACGCCACTGGGCGCGCTCCGCATCGGTCAGCTCGATGATGTTGATCTTGTCCTTCACGTAGGCGATGGCCTCTTCCTCAAGCTGGAAAATGCTGTCGCGCAGTTCTTTTTCCACCGTCAAACCGCAATCGTCGACGATCTTGCGGTTGGCTTCGGAAAGACCTTCGTAGAAGTCGTTGTTCATCACGGCAACGAACTCGATGGTCGAGTCGTAGGACAGGGTGAGATGATCCATCACTTCATAGAGCTTGCGCGACTTCACCGCCGTGACGCCGGTGATGCCGACGTCAACCGCACCCTGCTGATAGGCCAGGAACTGCTTTGAGCCGGACATCAAAGTCGGCGCCGCGCCCAGTGCTTCCGCGGTCCAACCGAGCAGCTTGCCGAAGGTGCGGACCTTCTTGCCCTTGATATCGTCGGGCACGCGAATCGGATCTTTGGACAAGTAGATCGTGCGGCCGAAAGCCTGCCACCAGAGGATGCGGGCACCGGTTTCGCGCAGCACCGCCTCGTCGATGGCCGCCCGCGCGGCAGAACCGGGGGCGGTGAACTTGCCGACCTTTTCCTCGGAATCCAGCAGGAAGGGCACATAGACCGCATCGACCGCCGGCACTGAGCCGGCAAAGCGGGTCAGCGAGGCGGTGCCCATCTCGATCGCGCCGGAACCCACGGCCTCCGGCACCTGATTGTCCTTATAGAGCTGTGCGGCGGGAAAGATCTGGATCTCCAAATCCTCGGCCTGTCCCTCAACGCAGGTTTTCCAGGCCGTCAGATTGACGCCCAGCGGGTGGGTTTCCGGCAGCTGCAGGGTCACCCGGATGGTCGTGTCCGCCTGCGCAGCCGCACCCGATGCCAGCAGGGCCACGGCCGCCGCCGCCCCAACAAGAGACTTTTTCATGGTTTCCTCCCAAGAAATGCCGGCCCCGGGCGCTGCCCAGGGCCGGCTCGTTGTTCTTCGTTGGGAGATTTTTCCCTGATCCGGGCGCGATGTCCAGCGATGGTATGCCAGACTTGCCCGCTCGGGTCGCCGTCGCGCGGCTACTTCACGCGGCGCGCCATGAAACTCTCAGGCGCCGTCCAGGTCTCCGGCATGAAGCGGTTGGCCCAGCGGCACATCTCCTGCAAGACCGGCAGCAGGGCGTCGCCCTTCTCCGTCAGGACATAGCGGAACCGCCTGGGGCGCAATTGATAGGGCTCTTTGCTCACCAGACCGGCGGCCTGCATCAGCGCCAGCCGGTCGGTCAGGACGTTGGTCGTGATCCGCTCGGGCGACTCGAGGAACTCGGAGAAGCGGCTTTTGCCGCCGATCATGTCCCTCAGGATCACCAGGGTCCAGCGGTCGCCGACAATATCGAGCGTCGTGGCAATCGGGCAGGCGGAGCGCAAATCGTGCTTCACGAGACTTCATCCCAAGTCAGTAGCTTGTCACTTGCAATATACAAGTTACTAGATCATCGTCACGCGGAAAGACAACAACGCTCCAGGGAGAATGCGATGCCAGAGAAGATCACCGGCGGATGCCTTTGCGGCGCCGTGCGCTATGAAGCTTCGGAAGCCCCCAAAATCGTGGTGAACTGTCATTGCCTCGATTGCCGCAAGACCAGCGGCACCTGCCACGGCACCCATGTCGGCCTGGCAAAGGACAGCTTCACGGTTTCTGGTGAAGTCAGGTTCTATGACAGCACCGCCGATAGCGGAAACATCGCGAGCCGCGGCTTCTGCCCCACCTGCGGGTCCCCAGTCTACTCAAAGAACTCGGCGATGGGCGATATGGTCGCGGTGCGCGCATCCAGTCTTGACGATCCGGAAATCGCCAAGCCGCAGCTGGCTGTCTATGCCAGCCGCGCCGTATCCTGGGATCCGGTGGACCCGGCGTGCAAAGCCTTTCCGGGGATGCCCGAAAGGCCGGCCTGAACGCTGGGGGCGCCGGCTACGGCTCAGTCGTCGCGCTGCTCGTTGCGTTGCCAAAAGGGCCTGCGGTTGGGATCGCGCGGCTGGCTTTGCACGCCCGAACAGGCGGCAAGGCCCAGGGTGGCGACACCGAGGCCGAATCCAGCCAGAAGGCGGCCGAAGCGGCGGCGGTCTGTCTTTACTTCCAGGGTCGGCGGCAGGTTGCTGTCCATTTCGTCCATCCTCTAGGTGTTGGCGCGCCCTCTTCCCACAACGGGGCGGGGCGCGGGTTGCCCTAGCAGTTGGGAGAACGGACTCTGCGCTTCAAGACGCAGGAAATCCTAATATCTACAAAAGGTTGTGATGTAATCACGGGGTCAATGATCGCCGGCCTGGAAGTGCTGGCGTTGGCCTGAGATGTAGGTCGCCTGCACCGCGCGGTCATCGCCAAGCGTCATAAGCAGGAAGAGTTCCTCTTCCAGCGTTTCGACCCTCTCTCGGCGGTGGGCCATGGCGGGCGTCGCCGTTGCATCCAGGACAACGATGTCTGCCTCCCGGCCCGGCGCAAGGGAACCGATCTTGTCTTCCAGTCCCAGCGCCCGGGCGTTGCCCAGGGTGATGGCATAGAAAGCTTCCAGTGCCGGCAGATTCTGGTCCTGCAACTGCAGCACCTTGTAGGCCTCGGCCAGCGTCCGCAGCAGGGAATAGCTGGTGCCGCCGCCAACATCGGTCGCCAGACCGACGCGCAGCGGAAAGGCCGGGTCTTGGGCCTTGGCCCGATCGAAAAGACCGGAGCCGATGAAGAGGTTGGAGGTCGGACAGAAGGCGGCGACCGATGCGCTTTCGCTCAGCAGGCGGCGCTCTGCATCCTCCAGGTGGATGCAGTGACCAAAGAGCGCGCGGGGACCCAGCAGCCCGAAGCGGTCGTAGACGGCGGTGTAGTTTTCCGCCCAGGGAAAGAGCGTCCGCACGGTTTCGATTTCACGCCGGTTCTCGCTCAGATGGGTCTGCATGTGGCAGCCGGGATGCTCCTTCAACAGCGCCCCGGCGGCTTCGAGCTGCGCCTCCGTCGAGGTGATGGCGAAACGCGGCGTTACGGCATAAAGCTGCCGACCCTTGCCGTGCCAGCCTTCAATCAGCGCCTTGGACTCGGCATAGCCGCGCTCCGCCGTGTCCTGCAGGGCCGCCGGGGCGTTGCGGTCCATCAGCACTTTGCCGGCGATCATCCGGGTGTTGCGGCGCGCGGACTCGGCAAAGAAGGCTTCGGCGGATTCAGGATGTACCGTGCAGTAGACCGCCGCCGTGGTGGTGCCGTTGCGGGCCAATTCGTCGAGGAAGAAGGCGGCGACCGCCGCCGCATGGCCGCTGTCGCCGAAGCGCTGCTCTTCCACCAGCGCATAGCGCTCCAGCCAGTCGAGAAGCTGCGCACCGTAGGAAGCGATGACCTGGGTCTGGGGATAGTGGATGTGGGTATCGATGAAACCCGGCAGGATCAGCCCGCCGGGATAGCTGTCGACGATCACGCCGTCGGGCAGCGTTCCCAGCAATGCCGACGCCTCCCCCACCGCAGCGATACGATCCTCGGCGATGACGACCAAGCCGTCCTCGATAAAGTCATGGGCCTTGGCGCCGGCGGTCTGTGGATCGTCGCTGAAAGTGAGAACACGGCCCCGGATGGCACGGTTTGGAACGGTCATCGCCAAAGTCCCATCGGTGAAGCCCTGCAACAGCCCCCGCCTGCCGGCGTTGTCACCCCCACCCCGGCCCTCCCCCATCGAAGGGGGAGGGGGATGTTACAACGCCATCCACAGCTTTTCCCTCCCCCCTTGCGGGGGAGGGTTAGGGAGGGGGGTGAAGCGACAGGGCTCGGCTTGATCATGTAAAGACGACCTACTTCCCGCGGGCTACCACGCGGGAGCGCCGGCGGCGAGCCAGGCGGCGAGCAGTTGACGCTCCGCCGCTTCGAGTTCGGTGATGTTGCCCGGCGGCATGGCGTGGGTCCGCACCACCTGCGTTTCGATGGCGCGGGCATGGGCGCGGATCTGTTCCGGGGTTTCCAGCAGCACGCCCTTTGGCGCTACCGCAATCCCTTCCCACAGCGGCTCGGCCGCGTGACACATGGAGCAGCGCGACAGCACGACGTTTTCCACCTCGGCCATCTCGTAACCCTCGGGCAACGCCGCCTCTTCCAGCGGCGTCGCCGGCTGGGCGCTGAGCCAGACGATGGCAGCGAGGCCGAGGGCCGCCGCGCCCCAGGTCCACCAGGGCTCCTTGCCGCCCTTGTGCTTGGTGTTGAAGAAGTGGCGGATCAGCGCGCCCATCACCAGTACGATGGCGAGGATCAGCCAGTTCCATTTGCTGGCGAAGGACAGAGGATAGTGGTTGGAGATCATCACGAAGATGACCGGCAAGGTCAGGTAGTTGTTGTGCAGCGAGCGCTGCTTGGCCTGCATCCCCAGTTTGGGGTCGGGCTGCTTCCCGGCGATCAGATCGGCCACCACCTTGCGCTGGTTGGGGATGATGATGACGAAGACATTGGCCACCATCATGGTGCCGATAGGGGCGCCCATCTGCATGTAGACGCCGCGCCCGAAGAACAGCAGCGTGAAGCCGTAGCTGATTGCGACCAGAAAGACGAAACCGATCAGCGCGAGAACGGTGTCGTTGTTTCCCAGCGGCGACTTGCAGAGCAGGTCGTAAACGATCCAGCCCAGCACCAGACCGGCGACGGAGATCGCCACCGCCGTCCAGGGCGTCAGGTCCATCACCGCGGCGTCGATCATGTAGAGCTCAGCCTGCAGATAGTAGACGAGCAC
>JANQMC010000020.1 GCA_028280305.1 Pelagibius sp.
CAGCAGGCCCACGGCATTGTTTTCGGCATCGTCGCTGCGGAAGGAGTTGGAGCAGACCAGCTCCGCCAGGCCGTCGGTCAGGTGGGCGTCGGTCTCCCGGACCGGGCGCATCTCGTGCAGCACCACCGGCACCCCGGCCCGCGCGATCTGCCAAGCCGCCTCGCTACCGGCCAGCCCGCCGCCGATCACGTGCACAGGTCTGGTGTTCGGATCGTTCATAGCGTCAATTCTAGATCACCCGGCCCCGGGCCGACAGGCGCAATTCTCCCCGCTGCTACTCCAGGGATTGGTCCGGATTGGCCGGGGTGAAGACCTCCTGCGGTTCGGCGATGCCTTTCAGCGCATGGACGCCCAGGCTGCGGCTTTCACCGGTCCAGAGGCGGGCGAAGGCGGCGGAGTAGACCAGGGGCAGGGCGAGGTCTCGGTTCAGCGCCTCGATGCGGCAGACCAGATTGACCGCCGGGCCGATGACCGTGAAGTCGAGGCGGTCGGCGGCGCCGATGTTGCCGTACATCACGTCGCCGACATGCAGCGCCACGCCGCAGCGGAACCCCGGTTTTCCGGCCTCCTGGCGTTCGCGTTGCGCGGCCTCCGCCGCGGCGAGAGCCGCCCGGGCGGCGGCCATGGCCTCCTGGCAGGCGCGGCAGGCGTCGCCCTCCTTCTGTTCCTCGATGGGGAAGATCGCGAGGATGGCATCGCCGATGAACTTCAGGATCTCGCCGCCGTGGGCCGCCACCGGCTGGGCCATGATCTCGAAGTAATCGTCCAGCAGCTCAATCACCGCTTCCTTGGGCAGGGCCTCCGAGAGCGCGGTGAAGTCGCGCAGATCGCAGGTCCAGAGCACGGCGTTGATGCGCTCCAGATCGCCCCGCGTGATGGTGCCGCTCAGCACCCGGTCGCTGGTGCGCGGGCCGATGTAGGTCTGCAGAAGGGTCTGCGCCGTGCGGTAGACGTGGCGCAGTTCCAGCACCGTGGCGAAAGCGGGCAGACAGGCGTCGACGGTGGCGATATCGAGATCGCTGAAGCCGCCCTCGCGCTTGCTCGCCAGGGTCAGGGTGTTGATCTGCTTGTTGCTGAACGGCAGGGGCCGCGCGGTGTAGTCGGTGAAGCCGCCCTCTTTCAGGTCCTTCACGATGGGGAAGTCGACGGGGCAGTCGGGGTCGGCGATCCGCCGCCGGATCGGCGGACTGCCCCCATAGATGAGGCGCACGGGGCTCTGCTGGAAGAACTCCGACCGCTCGACGCCGTGGACCCGCGGAATCTCCATGGCGCCGCCGGCCTCCGCCTCCCAGAGGACCGTTACCGCGCGGAGCTGCGGGTGAAGCTGCGGCATGTGCAGCGTGGAGCGGTCCACCGGAATGCCGATATTGATGAGCTGCCGGATGAAGCCATCGTGCAGCATGGTGATGCGGCTGCGCCGCATGCCCATGGCGGTCAGCCAGTCGATGACCGGCTGGGCTTCGAGCCGCGCCAGGCGCCGCAGCTCCTTATCGTCGGCAATGTGGTCGCGTACGGTCATGGCTCGCGGATTGAAGTCCTCAGGGGGTTCTGTTGAAGCGCACCCAGGAACAAGGAACTGCGATCGTTGTTGATGCTCGTCTTCGCCGATTTCGCTGCAAATGAAGGTGATCGAGCGCTCAGCCTTCTCGTTCCTTGGCAGATGCTAAGAGTTTCTGATACTGGCGAATAAGCGGCAGAAACCTAAGGGCACCGTATCCGAACCCACTAATCAACGCTACAGTGAAGTAAGATACAGTATAGAAGGTCATAAATGGATCCGTTGGTTTCAAGATAAGAACAGTAGGCACGAACAGAAGAAGAAAAACTGAAAGAAAAATGACGGACCCAACGTGTAGAGGGGACTCCTTTCGCGGCTTTGCTAGCTTGAGAAGGCTATCTGAGTATCTCTGAACTGAAGTTACGAAGTTAGTCAGCCGTTCGCCTCTCTGTCCTGCCTTTATACCTGCTTCTCGGGCTTCAAATATCATGCGTGGGAGTTCTCTCAGTGAGCCAAGAAGGTTTTCTGTAGGTTCTTTTTTGTTATCAATTAAATGTACTGAAGCGTCGCAAATAATAACTGCGACATCATAAAGTAAGCTCATTGATATACAAATTGATTTGAAAGGTGTATCTTGAATTTCTTTTATATACTTTCGAAATTTTTCGACGTTCTCCTTCGATGATTTGAGGCGAATACTTCCATCGCTAAACTTGAGGGTGCAAATATCCTGGTGTGTGAGTGTTAAGTTGAATTCGAGTATAGTTCCAAATATTTCGGAGAATGCGATAGGATTATCAATGTCGCTTTGCTCAAGGACCTTTATGGTTTCGGTGAAATTGACATGCAGTTGGCCATATACTCTTTCAGCATTTAGGTAATCGCCCTTTGCGAAGTAATGTTGTGCTGTAGAAGTCAGGATTGCATTTTCAATACTTGTTTTAGTCAGCGCCAGTTCTGGATGGTGCCGTAAGAGCGGTTTTATGTGGGAGTCTGCGATCTTGAGATTGGCGATGGCTGTTGAGGGGTCGCTATTGTACAGCGCATGATATCCGTTTGCTGCGCTACGGAGAAAATGCAGTATTTGCCCGGATTTTGTTTGTGTACCGATACAATCAATCAGCTTGTTGGCCTTGAAGAAATGGTCGACGGCATCCCCAATCCCTTGGTTCAGGGTTGTGATTAGCGCACTTTCTAACTCAATCAGATCGGCGCAAAAATGTTCATCGGAAATCAATTCATTGGAGATCGACAGGCAACGCTTTGCCTCAGCGATCTTGTCTTGACGAACAAGGCTGGCGGCGGTTCGCAATGGCAGCAACAAAACGTCGCTTGCTGATTTCTGGGACGATGGATCTTCACGCATAGGCCACTCTCAGGATTCCTAGAGGACTCGATCTCTCTAGCTTACCAAAGAGCGGGGGCTCAAACGATGGCGCTAGCAGCTTCCAATTCCAGAACGCGGCAACCGCACGCAGATGCGGGTGCAGCGGCAATCCTGGCTGGTCGGGCTAGCTATTGTGGGCGAAGCGCCGCAAGGCATCGCCGTCGAAGCGGAAGTAGACCTTGTCGGTCACCCGGCGGGCACCGATACGGTCATAGAAGGCCATAGCCCGGGGGTTGTTGTCTTCGGCGGTCCAGTCGAAGCGCACGCAGCCGCGCTCCAGCGCCGTTCTGGCGAGAAAGCGCATGAGGATCAGGCCGATGCCCCGGCCGCGCGCCGCGTCCAGTGTGAAGAGGTCCTTCAGGTAGAGCTGGCCGCCGAGATCAGGGGCCGGATACATGATGGTGAAGGTGGCGAAGCCCAGGGCCTCGCCGTCCTCTTCGGCGAGCACGATTTCCACCGCCGCATCGTCGGCCAAAACGATGTCGCGCACATGCGCGGCCATCGCTTCCGCCGTCGGGGCCTTCTCGCCCCAATAGTGCAGGTCGCAGCGGTAGAATAGCTCGCCGACCGCCGCCGCGTCGGCCTTGCCCGCGAAGCGGCAGACGACGGCGCCGTTCCCGCCGCTCATGCCCGCTTTTTCTTCGGCTTGTGGGTGATGCCGAGGTAGGGGGCAAGGTACTGGCCGGTAAAACTCCCCCGCACCCGGGCGACGTCCTCCGGCGTGCCGGTGGCGACGATGCGCCCGCCGCGGTCGCCGCCCTCCGGCCCCAGGTCGAGGATCCAGTCGGCGGTCTTGATGACCTCCAGATTGTGCTCGATCACCACCACGGTGTTGCCCTGC